>DAOPOH010000009.1:0-112060 GCA_035357855.1 Candidatus Cloacimonadota bacterium | reverse complement strand
ACCCTGCGGCAGAGTAGGTCGCCGCCATCTCTTCCTCTCGGTTATTTTTTTGCCTGTTTAATCTGCATCCTACAATTTTATATTTTCATAATTTACAATTAACATAGATCAGAGAGCTAAAAAGCATGTATGAAAGAGGGTTCTTTCTTATATATAACGGAGGGTCAACGGAGGCTTACCCTTCGTTAACCCCTCGTTAACCCCTCGCTTCATAAGAGGAAGAAAAGAGGGAGGGGATAGGTAAAAAAAAACGGTAAGCAGCTTGAATTCAGGCTTAATGAGGCAATTTTCGCTTGACAGTAAAAGGAGCTGAAAATTGTTTGATAAAATTGAGAAAAAGAGTGGTCCAGTAACTCAGTGGTAGAGTATCTGCCTTTTAAGCAGAGAGTCGCCAGTTCGAGTCTGGCCTGGATCACCATTTTAAGACGACCCCTTCGTCTATTGGTTAGGACTCAAGATTTTCATTCTTGCAAGAGGGGTTCAATTCCCCTAGGGGTCGCCATTTTTATTATAGGCATCATTTTCACATAAAAAATAGTCCCGTTCGTCTAGTGGCCCAGGACTCCTGATTCTCAGTCAGGCAACAGGGGTTCGATTCCCCTACGGGATGCCACTTATTGACAGCATTTTTTACAATTCAAAAACTAAAGAAGAAAGAAATCATCATAATGTATGAAAAGCACGAAATTTCATTGCACACAACCGATAACGCACTTCAGATATTCGGTTTCAGGACAGGATGATAGGATAGGATGGTCTCTTTCCGCACCTCGAATTTCTAAAATGCGTAAAACCTTATCGGCATTTATAGCAGCCTTGTGCAACATAAATAAAAAATCTTCTCTGCTGATTCTTCCGGAACAAGAGCAGGTGAATAAAATTCCCCCGGGATTGAGACATTTCAGAGCGGAGGAATTGAGCTGCAGATAACCCTTTAAGGCATTTTGAACCGAACCTTTGGCATGAGTGAGTTTGGGCGGATCGAGAATAATCAGGTCAAATATTTTATCGTTTTCTAAGCAGTTGTCTAAAAATTTGAACATATCAGCTTTGATAAAATCAAGGTTGGAGAAGCCGTTTAGAGCTGCATTTTGACGAGCCAGAAGCAAAGCCGGAGCAGAAACATCAACTGCCGTTATATGTTTGGCAGCTCCTTTGGCAGCATGCAAAGCAAAACCGCCCGTGTAAGTGCAAAGATCAAGAACTGTGCGATTTTTGGCAAACTGTTCCAGCAGAATACGATTGGAATGCTGGTCAAGAAAGAAGCCGGTTTTTTGACCTGTCGCTAAATTAACGAGGAAGCGGACGCCATTTTCATTGATGACAAGCGGTTCAGATGGCATTTCACCTTCCAGCAAGCCATCTTGCAATTGTAATCCTTCTTCCGCTAAAATATCAGCTTCAGTGCGTAAAATCATACCCTTGGGATGGACTAATTCCCGTAAAGCTTTACAAATTTGATCTTTATAGCGGTAAAGAGCTAAAGAAGTGAATTGCAGACAAAGATAATCTCCATAACGGTCAACTGTCAAACCTGATAAATTATCGCCTTCACTATTAATTAAACGGCAGGCATTGTCCGGCAAGAAATCAAAGCGGAGTGTATTCAAACGCAAGTCTATGGCTTGTTTAATCCTCTTCCTGAAGAAATCATCGACAGGAGGATTGTCTTTCTCAAAAGCATACAAGCGAACTCTGATTTGACTATGAGGATTAAAGAGACCGTAAGCAATAAATTGTCCTTTATTATCAATAACTTTTATCCATTCTCCCGGTTTCGGATTACCCTTAACTTCAGCTATGGCACCTGAAAACAGCCATGGGTGGTGATTGACAAAGGGAGTACTGCGTCCGTTTTTTAAAACAACCGTATCCATATCTCTACGTTGGGACAAGAAATGAATTTGTAAAGGAAAATGTAAATTGAGATGAGGTTATTTAGCTCTCACGACCCTGAAACCGACAAAGCGGTAGGCTTTTGAAGGAATGCCTTTATCGCGATAAATAACTTCCAATTCCTTGCCGGAATTTGTATTTATATTTCCGCCGCGGATAGCTCTACTGCTTCCGGAAAGAGGTCCTGTCGGATTGATATAGGGCATAGTTTTGGGATAATTTTCATCATACCAATCCCAACACCACTCTGCTACATTTCCTGTCATATCATACAAACCGAAGGCATTGGCTTCTTTACTTTTTACGGGATGAATATGAGCTTGGGCATTATCTTTATACCAAGCAACTACATCAGGTTGATTGGAGCCGCTATATTTGGTGAAAGATTTAGCTCTGGCAGCATATTCCCATTCCGCTTCAGTGGGGAGGCGATAACCTTTTGCTTTAAAATTGCAAGAAACAGTGCGGGCTGAGCCCATACCAAGCAGTGTGTAACAAGGAGTTAAGCCTTCTGCGGTGCTTCTTAAATTGCAATATTGAACTGCATCAAACCAGGAAATGTTTTCTACAGGTAAATTATCACCTGCAAGACTGACAGGAGCAGCTTTCATGATACGATTCCATTCCGCTTGCGTAACTTCCGCCTGAGCAATATAAAAACCATTGAGAGAAGCGTTGTCTTGCGCTTTTTTGTCCAGCGTTCCATAAGCGAAGGTGTCACCGTAAATATAGACCATGCCGTCAGGTGTAGTGGGAAGATTTGCCGGTTTATGGATTTGCGGTTTAGGCTGATTGATAGTATAATCAGAAGTTGGAGGCGGAGTTGTCAGCAAGGGTTGAGCCGGAGGAATATTTACTTCAGGATTAACTGAAGGTGGAATTCGGTTTGGAGTAATTAGAGGTTTAGGTTGAATTTTTCCCGCCATATTCGAACTTTTAGGATTGCGGTAGTTGTCTTGGATTAAGGGAGCCATTTCATTAATACTATCAGGAACTGAAGCTAAAAATCCGGTGAATTTGAAACCCGTGTTATTAGGATTAAAAATAGTATCCAGGACATTGGTGAACGTAATCAGGAAAACGAAAGCAGCAATGCCGACAATAATCAGCCAGAAATAAATATCAGGACCGCGTTTAGGTATGGCAATTTCTTCACCTGCTTCTATATCAGTATCAATAGACTCAGGAACGGCACTTTGGAAAATTCTATCGGGTGCGATTTCCGGTAAATTCTTAAAAGCAGCTTCCAGATCCTCAAAAGTGGCGAACCTTTGAGAGGGATTTTTATTGACGCATTTGGCAATTAGTTCATTTAAATCAACAGTGATTCCGGAAATAAAATTGAATTTAGCGGATAGGATGCGATCTTTGGAATAGAGCTTATCATAGAAAGCGGAAGAGGAAAAGAGTTTAGCCAGCAGGAGGCCAAAATTGAAGATATCATCTCGCTCATCCACTGCTTCGTAGCTAATTCCGGAAGTCAAAATTTTAACTGTATCATCGTTGGTTTTTACTATATTATTCAATGATAGATTTTTAACTGATAAATCAGCCCGACGTAAGGTGATGGCAGCATTGATGAGTTGGAGAGCTATCTTCCTGCAGTTGTCTTCAGTAAACCAAGATGGATTTTGCTCTTTGAGTTTTGCGAGCTTTATGCCGTCTATATATTCAGAAACAAGATATGCTGGTTTATTAGTGTGATTAACTTCAAGCACTTTGGCAAGATAAGGATTGGAAATATTAACTAGTTGAGATAAATGAGTCACGGATTCCAGCAGAGTTGAAACATTATCAAAGTAAGAAGAATAGAATATTTTCAAGACGCGTTTTTCTCCGGTATTTTCATCAGTTACCAAGTAGTTTATACCGTCATTATCACGTGTCAGGATTTTTTCGATTTTATAGGTGCCGTTAAAAATTTTACCTGCAGCTAAAGCAGATAAGCTTTTATCCTGCTTTGCTTTTTTGGGTGTGGTTTGCGGAATCGGTTGTGGAGGAATAGATGAAGAGGGTTTTGTTTCCGGAACTTTATGTCCGCATTCCGGGCAAAATTTTGCTTCAGGACTTATTTTGGCACCACAATTAACGCAAAATGGCATTTTACCTACCTTCAGATTTGGCTCTTCTCAGATCCAATTTTACTGATAGCTAACCAAACATCTTTTCCGTTGATGTCGTATTGCTTCATCTCGGGAATTTTTTCTGACAAAGCTGTCAATGTATCAGTAAGTGTCTCGTTTTTAATATAATCTGCATACTTATTAAAAGCAAGAGCTATATCCTCGTCCGCGAACCATTGCACTTTAATTCTGTCCATGATTTCAAAGCCAAGCTCTTTGCGAGTAAACTGAATTTTGTTAACTATCTCTCTGGCATATCCTTCCGCAATCAATTCAGGAGTTAAATTTATATCCAAAGCTACAAACAAATTATTGTCGGCTTGGAAGACATAACCTTCACGCGGACGAATAGTAACTCGCAAATCTTCAGGGGTCAGGCGCAAAGTTTCTCCTTCTGCTACGATTTCATAAAAGCCTTGTTTACTGAAAGAATGCAGGACTTCCGCACCGTTTAATTGTGTTAGCAGGTTAGTTATGGTTTTCATATGTTTACCGTATTTTGGACCCATGACCTTGAAATCCGGCTTCAGGTCATATTGCACAAAGCCGTCGTCCTCTTTTACATACTTGATTTCGTGGATGTTGATTTCTTCTTGGATCAGGTCAAACATCCGTTCAGCGACAGTTTTTACTCTTTCGGGAAGATACATTGCAGTTAAAGGCTGGCGCACTTTTATCTGACATTCATTACGAGCAGCCCGCCCCAAAACTACAATGTCAATCACGGTTTGCATCTCTTCTTCCAAAGTTAAATCGATGCAACTTTCTTCCGCATGCGGGAAATCGACTAAATGAACGCTTTCCTCTCCTGTCAGATTTTGATAGATTACGTCCGAAAGATAAGGCGCAAAAGGAGCCATCAGCTTGCAGACTTCCAACAGCACTTGATACAAAGTTAAATAGGCATCCACTTTATCGGAAGTCATTTGCATAGACCAAAACCGGCGTCTGGAACGACGAACAAACCAGTTGGAAAGCTCGTCTATAACAAAATCCTGCAAAGCTCTGACACTGCGGGTAAATTCAAACTGCTCATTCCAATCAGAGATTTTTTTAATGAGTGAATGCAGACGGGAAATAATCCAGCGGTCAATTTCGGCAGTTTTTTGCCAGCTTAAAGGATAATCTTTTGCCGTGAAATTATCTATATTGGCATAGGTGCTGAAAAAGGAATAAACATTCTTCAAAGTCAGAATGTATTTGCTGACCACTTCCTTTACTTCGTCAACATTGAAGCGTGTCGGCAACCACGGAGGGCTAACTTCTAAAAGATACCAACGGATAGCGTCAGCTCCGTAAGTCCGCATTAATTCCAAGGGATCAAGTGAATTGCCCCTGCTTTTGCTCATTTTTTGGCCGTTTTTATCCAAAATCAAGTCATTAACCAGACAACGACGATAACTAGCTTGGGGTTTGCCGTTACAAAGATCGTCCGTCAGCAAAGTTGAAATAGCCAGCAGAGAATAGAACCAGCCTCTGGTCTGATCAATTCCTTCCGCAATAAAATCGGCAGGATACAAATCGGTAAAGAAATGATCATTATGCTCAAAAGGAAAATGCCATTGCGCAAAAGGCATGGAACCGCTGTCAAACCAACAGTCAATAACTTCGCCGGTACGGTGCATTTTGTTTCCGCAATGAGGGCAGGTTAATACCACTTCATCCACATAAGGTTTGTGCAATTCAATATCGGCAGGAACATCTTTTCCGCTTTTTAACCTGCCTTTTTCTTTTAATTCGGCAATGGAACCGATGGAAGTTTGATGTTCACAGTGGTCACAAATCCAAATATTGAGCGGTGTTCCCCAAAAACGATCTCGGGAAAGTGCCCAATCCACATTATTCTCCAGCCATTCTCCAAAACGCTTTTCACCTACGAAGGGCGGATACCATTGGATTTTTTTATTTTGCTCAATTAATTTATCCTTGAATTGAGTAGTGCGAATATACCAGCTTTCTCTGGCATAATAAATCAAAGGACTGTCGCAACGCCAGCAATGAGGATAGCTGTGTTTAATCTGTTCTCTTCTGTAAAGGATATCATTCTCTTTCAGGTATCGGATTATATCTTTATCCGCAGATTTGACAAATTGTCCCGCCCAAGGGGTTACTGCTTCGGTAAATTTACCTTCACCGTTGACAGGTTGCACGAAAGGCAAACCGTATTTCATAGCCAGATTAAAATCGTCTTGACCAAAAGCGGGAGCAGTATGAACGATGCCAGTGCCGTCTTCCATTGTCACATAATCCGCCAAACCTATATACCATGCAGGTTTCTCCGGTTCCACGAAACGGAAAAGAGGTTCATATTGACGATGCTCCAAAACTTTGCCGGGAAATTCATCTACAACTTCATACTCTCCATCCAAGACATTTAAGCGTGCTTTTGCCAGAATAAAATAAGCATCTTTATGCTTGACTTTGACATAAGTTTCGGTCGGATGCACGGCTAATGCAACATTGGAAATCAAAGTCCAAGGCGTGGTAGTCCAGACCAGATAAAAAAGGTTTTCTTCATCGGCAGCTTTGAATTTTACATAAACGGAAGGGTCTTCTACATCGCGATAGCCTTGTGCCACTTCGTGGCTGGAGAGAGGAGTTCCGCAACTTGGACAATAGGGCACAATCTTGTAGCCTTTATAGAGCAACCCGCGTTTGAAAAAGTTATCCAAAATCCACCAGACGGATTCTATATATTCATTTTCCAGAGTAATATAAGGGTGGTCCAAATCAATCCAGTAGCCCATTACTTCCGTCATTTCACGCCATTGTTTTTCATAGGTAAAGACGGATTCGCGGCACTTGTGATTGAATGCTTCCACACCGTAAGCTTCGATCGCTTTCTTATCTTCCAGACCCAATTGCTTTTCCACTTCAATTTCAACCGGTAGGCCGTGTGTGTCCCAGCCGGCTTTGCGTTTAACTTGGAAACCTTGCATTGTTTTTAATCTGCAAACCGTATCTTTTAACAAACGACTGATAACATGATGAATACCGGGCATGCCGTTTGCAGTTGGAGGGCCCTCGTAAAAAATATATTTTGGTTTTCCTTTACGGAAGTCTTCACTTTTTTTGATAATTTCGTGCTCTTTCCAGTATTGTCTTAAATCAGCTTCTAATTGTGCGGAGCTTTCTTTCAGATCCAAAGGTTTATACATCAGTGTTCCCGTTATTATTTTTCTTATGTGTAAATGTATGTATTGACAATTACTTTTTGGAATTATACTTTTTTTAGACCGGTGCGTTTCTGGCCAGGGACAAAAGTTTGCTTCATCGGATTAGGATGAAGTTTCTTTTGTTCATGGGGCAAAGTTTTTTCTTTTCCTTCTTCCTCAACCGGCTTTTCTTCAAATAATTCGCTGAAATGTTCTTTCAGTTCTTCATTTTCATTGACATAAGCTTTCCATTCTTCCAAGGCAGCGTCTCTATCCACGCATTTCGGACAAAGAATGAGCAGATTTTGATCGCTTACGCCAATCCAGCCGCGATCGTAACAGCGGTCACAGCTTTTTTTGTGACGATGTTTAAGAGCAATCTGCTTTGCTGCTTCCAGATGTTTTTCCTCTAATATAAACATTTTTGTCTCCTCCTTACACAGGCTAACCCTTACAATCTTATCAGCTTACTTAAATTTTGCCAATAAAATTAAATGGCAAAATCTGAACAGGATTTTTTTGCGAAACCGATAATAACTCTTTTATATCTTGAAAGTTATCGCGTTTTTTTAGGTTTTCCTTTTCCC
This sequence comes from Candidatus Cloacimonadota bacterium, assembly GCA_035357855.1. Classification (GTDB taxonomy): domain Bacteria; phylum Cloacimonadota; class Cloacimonadia; order Cloacimonadales; family Cloacimonadaceae; genus UBA5614. The sequence goes on along the minus strand of DAOPOH010000009.1, from coordinate 104,299 downwards.
GGTGTTGAAAGCGGAATTTCAGTTTTTTTGACAGGTTTTTCCTCTTTTTTTGTTACAGGTTGAGTTTTGGTCTGAGCTGCAACTTGCGTTTTTGTATCTTGGGGAGTTTCCTGTTTGTAAGTTACCGGTGCCAGACTCACTTTTTTCATTTCCACTTTGATGACAGGCTCCAATTTATGGGAGACCACATAAAGTGTCTTGTTGCGAGCCAAAGCTAATTTATCCTCCACGGATAAAGCTTCAATTTCCTTCAAATCGGCAATGCGTTCTACCATGCCGGTTTCTTGATCAACAATTTGGACAAAGGTTTGTTTCTCAGCCATGAAGAGAACCTCCAATTGATATTTATCGGGGAATTTTTCTACGATTCTGGTTACAAAGTTAATGTATTCGACGCTGTTTTCGCGAAAGTATAAGCGGAAAGCACGGCAACGATCTATCCTTGGACAGATTGCACATAACTGAGGAGTGATTTCTTTAAACCGCTTAATTTCGCAATGAAAAAACTTCATACTCGTCTAAACTACCGCCAATACAATACGTTATGTGCCATTAATAAACGGAAAAGCCTTTTGTCAACAAAAACAAGCGCCAATAAAGGTTAAAATCTATTTTTCCTTTAGGGATTTTATCTCAGGTGGTTACAACACTTTGAAAAAAAGCTTAATTTGGCATTTTCGATATTTGAAATGAAGAATTATCTTGTCAAAAGAAGGCTTTTCGGGATATAGTAAAAAAAGAAATAAAACTCGGTAAAATAAGAAGGAAACATGCAGTCTTTTGACAAATTAGTTGAGATTGTTGCCAGATTAAGGGAACCAGCATCAGGTTGTCCGTGGGATTTGAAACAGACATCGGAAAGTTTGGTTCCGAATTTCATAGAAGAGCTCTATGAAGCCGTGGAGGCAATAGAGGAAAAGGATTATTCCGCCCTGAATGAAGAATTGGGTGATTTGATGCTGCACATTGTATTTCAGAGCCAGATTGCAGCTGAGGAAAAGCGCTTTGATATAGACAGCGTGCTGCAGAATATTAACGCTAAACTGATCAGACGGCATCCGCATGTATTTGGCGACCTTGAACTTACAGATGCAGATGCGGTAAAGATGAATTGGGAAAGAATTAAGCAAGCGGAAAAGACAGATCGGAGTTCGGTGCTGGATGGCATCCCTCGTAATCTTCCCGGATTGATTTATGCTCAACGCACTCAGGAAAAAGCAGCATCCGTAGGTTTTGATTGGGAAGATCATCATCCGGTTTTGGATAAATTGCAGGAAGAGATTGGCGAACTGAATGAAGCATTGGAGGAGGATAACCAGGAGAAAATCAGAGAAGAAATCGGTGATGTGCTTTTTACCGTTGTCAATCTTGCGCGCAAACTTCATATAGACGCGGAAGCTGCAGTCAAAGAGACTACGCGTAAATTTACAAAACGCTTTCAATCCGTTGAAGAGCAATACCGTTCTGACGGGAAGGACATCAATGAAGCCACGCTTGAAGAGCTTGACACCCTCTGGGAAAAGGCTAAAAAGTCTTAATAGGTTTTCCGTTTATCGCCTATACCTGATTGTCGGCTTAATAGCATTGTTGCTTTTTGTCGGAGTCTACACTCAGGTTCTGATTCGCAACGCCAAACGCGATGAGCAATTTGTCCCGAGGCTGTTTGCTCAATATATAGCTTATACGGACAGCTATTTGAAAAAAGCTGAGGAAAACACTCAACTTTTAACTGAAGTTTTGGTGCAATATCTTTCCGTAGCGGGTGATTATAATTATCAGGAAAAGATGTGGACTTATCTGAATACTGAATTTATGCCCAGAATTAAGATTCCCATCATCATTACCGATAATAAAAATCATCCTACGGCTTGGTATCATATATCAGTTCCGGACAGTGTTTCTTTCGCCGAACTCAATGAGGAAGACCAACAGAACCTCATGCAAAATTTGGCGACCATGATTTCCATTCCCATTCGTTATCGCAACCAGATTTTAGGTTATGCTTATTTTCAGCGTCCGATTTCTTTTCAAGAATTTTTAAAGAAAATTGATTATTCAATCATTGTAACTGACCGCACTAAAATTCCTCTTTACTGGCGCAATATAGACTTGCCGGAAAACAAGAGCTATAATGATTTGAGTTTGGAGCAGCAGATCCGTTTGCGGGAACGCACCAAGGATATGTATGAAATTCCCATTACAAATGAATCGGACAGTCTGGGGTATGTCTATTTTACTTCCTCTCCTTCTTTAGCCCGGATTCCATATTTGATTTATTTGGAACTATTTTTGGCGGCATTTGTTATCTTTTTTGCCTTTTACGGTTTTATGCTGTTAAGGCGCTCGGAAAAAGATTCGCTTTGGATTGGTTTAGCCAAAGAAACTGCTCACCAATTCGGGACGCCCATCACTTCTCTTGTGGGTTGGGTGGATTATCTGAAGGCGCATCCTCACGGATTTCAAAACGAAGCAGAATTTGATCAATTGGTGGAATGGATGGAAGCTGATTTGAATAAGTTAAAGGATATTGCTTCCCGTTTCGGTAAAGTCGGCTCCACCATTAAACTTGAGCCTTGCGATTTGGACAGTCAGCTTTCGGAAATAGTGGATTATTATAAGGAACGCTTACCGCACCAAAGCTCCAAAATAGAAATCAGTTACACTGGTAATTTGCAGGGAGCGAAAGTAATGATGGATGCGGATTTGTTCAAGTGGACGATGGAAAATCTGATCAAAAATTGCATAGACGCCATCGGAGTTAAAGGCGGCAATATTACAATTACAGCCATTGCTCAAGCTCCTCGGGTGTATATCCATGTCAAAGATGAAGGAAAAGGAATGCCGCATTCTATGTGGAAAAAGGTTTTTGAGCCGGGAATTACGACCAAGAACAGAGGTTGGGGTCTTGGTCTTAGTTTAGCTAAGCGCATCGTAGAAGAATATCACCAAGGCAGAATCAGAGTTATAGAAAGCACGCCCGGTGAAGGAACAACGATTGAAATTATGCTGCATATGTATCAAGAAAATAAGGAGGTAAAATGAATTTTGTTGCAACCTCAGATCAAATGAGACGCGTGGAAAGAGTTACTATGGAAGAAATCGGCATTTCTTCACGAATACTGATGGAAAATGCCGGCAGAAGTTGCGCGGAAATGTTAGACTGTCGCTTTAAAGATGTTATGTATTTGGGCGTGGCAATACTTTGCGGAACCGGCAACAACGGAGGAGACGGTTATGTTTTAGCTCGGTGGCTCGATTATTTCTGCTATGATGTCACGATAATTACTACCGGTGAAGGTAAGATAAGTTTGGATAATCTCGTCAACAAGCAGATTTGTGAAAAGTTGAATATAGATATAATAAATTGGGACGATCCTAATAGCAGGAGAGCCGCCAAAGAAGAATTAGAGAATGTGGGCGTTATTATTGACGCCATCTATGGGACCGGTTTCAAAGGAAAAATAACCGGACCTACAGCTGAGTTGATCAAGGAAGTTAATGGCTTGGACAAAATAAAAGTAGCCTTGGATATTCCTTCCGGCGTAAATGCAGACACCGGTGAAGCTGAATTGGCTTTTATTGCTCATATTACTTTTGCCATGGAAGCTTTGAAGCCTGGTCACTTATTGGGGAAAGGCAGAGCATATTCCGGCATTTTACGCACTCTTCAAATCGGTATCCCTTCAATGTTATTAGAAATTGAAGGGGCGGCTTATCTGCTTGATGAAAAAAATGCAGTTTTTCCTGAAAGGTATAAATTTTCTCATAAAGGAGACTACGGCAGGGTTGCAATTTTTGCAGGTTCGCCGGGAATGACAGGAGCCGCATTTATGGCTGCTCAAGCTGCACTTAAAGTAGGAGCCGGACTTGTTACCATCTTTTGTCATCCCGATAACATGCTGTTTTACGCCAATAAGCCTTATGAAGTAATGATAAAACCTGTTCCTCTATCCGGAAAGGACACTATTGATGCGGAAGCTTTGAGTAAAGAACTGGAAAAATTTGATGTCCTGCTCGTTGGTCCCGGCTGCGGAATTTCTGATTATACACACAATCTGCTTTCTTATCTTGTCAGTGAATGGAACAAACCAGGCGTCATTGATGCGGACGGTCTTAATACATTGGCTTTGCATCCCGAACTTGTAAAGCAGCTGGGTAACAAACAAATGATTTTGACTCCGCATTGGGGAGAATTTTGCCGTTTGGCTCAAACAGAGATGTCGGCTTTGCAAAAAGATTGTCTTAAGGTGTTAAAAAACTATGTGGAAACAAATGCAGTCAAAGTCCTGCTGAAAAGTTCAACTTCAGTGTATTGCGACGGCGACTACATGTTTTTTAACGCAAAGGGGAATGACGGTTTAGCCACAGGCGGAAGCGGAGATGTTTTAGCGGGAATGATTACAGGCTTTTTAGCTCAAAAACTTTCTCCCGAACAGGCTGCAGGAACGGCAGCTTATTATCTTGGCGCTACTGCCGAAAAACTTGCGGACAAACAAGAAACTTTTTCCATTACTCCCACCGATCTTCTTGATAATATGTTCCTTTATTATGAGGAAGAAGAAAGCGAACCGAACGGCGATTTATTCTAAGTTATTTCTTACGGCTTTATTGCTTTTGACCTGTATGCTGTTTAGCTGTGCAGGCCGAAAGCAGCAAGACAAAACGAAGGAAGATTCTATGCAAACGAGTAAATTGGCAATGTTGAATACTCCTGTTTTTTGGGCGGAAGGTCATCCCGGCAAATTAGACAGGGAAAGTTGGAAGATTGAAATTACCGGTTTATGCGATAATCCGACAACTTTGACTTGGCAAGATTTGCAGAAAATGCCGAAAACCGTTGTGAAAGCAAGATTGACCAGCGTCACAAGATGGTCGGTTGAAGGCAATTGGGGCGGGGTAAAATTGGCGGATATTTTGAGCAGTGCAAAAGCCAAACCGACGGTGAAATATGTCCGTTTCTGGTCGCAAGGCATGGTCTACGATACTTCCATCCCGATTGAAATTGCCGAAAAAGAAAAGACGCTTCTGGCATGGGAATTTGACCAAGAGCCCTTAACGGAAGATTATGGTGGACCCGTTCGTGCTTTTGTTCCTTACTTATGGGGCTACAAATCAGCCAAAAGCGTTGTTAAAATTGAACTTTTGGACCATTACATTCCCGGTTTTTGGGAACAAAGAGGCTATACGGACAGCGGTAAAATTGAAGCAGGACCTTGTCGTGACTTGAATGACGGAGGCAAATTAAAGCAAATTCCGGACGGAGAAGTAACCGGCTTTCTCCCCTGACAAGTTTTTGTGCAAAGTGAAATAACAAAAGAATAACCAACGCTGATTAAATGGTTTAGGAAAATAAAATGCCCGAAACGCAAATGAATCAAAAGCAAGCGGAGCCCGTTTCTCTGCTGGTTACAAATGCTCTGATATTGACTATGGATGCCCAGCATCGTATTTTTCAGGATGCAGCTTTGGCGATTAAAGGAAGCGAAATTGCGGACATAGGCACAACTGACGCTATTTCCGCCCACTATCAATCCGGGCAAATTATTGATGCAAGCGGCTGTATTATCCTTCCCGGCTTGATTAATGCGCATACTCATCTTCCGATGTCATATTTCAAAGGGGTTGCAGATGACTTGCCTTTAAATCAATGGTTAGAGGAAAATATTTGGCCCTTGGAGCAACAATTCGTTGCAGATAGGGGAAATCACTATCCAAATTTCGTTTATGATGCCACTTTGCACGGAGCAGCGGAATTGATTAAAAACGGGGTCACTTTCGCTAACGATATGTATTTCAAAACTGAACAAATAGCTTCGGCTTTGACAAAAGCCGGAGTTCGCGGGTTATTAGGAGAGCCTGTTCTTGCGGCAAAATCTGAAGAAGAACTTGATACAGTCAAACAGCGAGCTCTGACAGTAAGGGATAAATTCAAGGATAATCCGCTCATAGATATTGCTTTGGCACCGCATTCCATCTATACCGCTTCCCGTTCCGCCTTAATTAAATGTGCTGAAATGGCAGATCATTACGGCTTTCCTCTTCATATACATTTAGCTGAACCGGAATGGGAATCCGCTTACAGCTTGGAACATTTCGGTAAGTTGCCCGTTTTTTATTTAGCTGAGCTTGGGCTCCTGCAAGAAAAATTAATTTTAGCGCATTGTATATGGCTTCAGGATGAGGAAATTGAACTTTTGGCAGAGCATAAAAATAATGTTGCCATAGCTCTTTGTCCGGAGAGCAATACCAAGTTGGCAAACGGTTTTGCGCCCCTGAAAAAATATATTGAGCGCGGCATTCTCTGCTCTTTCGGAACTGATAGTGTTGCCAGCAACAATAATTTGGATCTGCTTTCCGAATTGGATTTCACCGCCAAAGTGCAGAAAACTTTGGCTCACGATCCCGCTTTTCTGACTGCAGAAATCTTGCTCAGAATGGCTACGCTTGATGCTGCCAAAGCAATTGGTAAAGATAAACTGCTCGGTTCTTTGGAAATCGGGAAGAAAGCGGATTTTGTCATTATGGATTGCAACGGCGTTGAAGGACAGCCTTTATATGATCCTTATTCGCAAGTCGTATATGCTTTGGGAGGAAGAGCGGTGCGTGATGTGGTAATCAACGGAACGCTCGTCTATAAAAATAAGCGGTTAACTTTATTGGACGAAACGGAACTTGTAGAAAAAGCCCGCTATTATCAAAAACTGATCAACATTGCCAAAGTGAAATGAAATCTATAAAAAACCGCAAAGCGGAGCACGATTATTACATTCTCCAAACTTGGGAAGCGGGAATTGTGCTCACGGGAACGGAAATCAAATCTATTCGTGCGGGCAAAGTCAGTTTTAAAGACAGTTATGCCCGCATCATAGACGGGGAATGTTGGCTCTATAATTTACACATCAGTCCGTGGGAAACAGGTTCTTTTTTTAACCATGAGCCTGAGCGCAGACGCAAACTTTTGCTCAATCGTTACGAATTAAGACGCCTGAAAACAAAAGTGGAAGAACAAGGCATGACCCTCATTCCGCTGGAACTTTATCTTAACGAGAAAGGCCTCTGCAAGGTAAAACTCGCTCTGGCAAAAGGGAAAAAGAGCTACGATAAGAGGGAAACTTTGCGGAAAAAAGACTTGCAACGAGAAAAAGAGCAGAACGACAAATAATCTTTTCCCCTTATCTTGCCTTACTATTCAACCAACTTTGTTCCCGTTTCACGCTCTATTTCCATTATTGGAGAGGTTTTTTCCACATTCCAACTTCTTTTTTTTATCCTCCTAAAAGAGCTTTTTTCGCTGTATTTCATAACTCTTTCTATGGCAATTAATTCCCCTATCGGCTCTTAAGATTAACGGGGGGTTAACGGGGGGTTAACGGAGGCTTAGCCCACGTTGACCCCCCGTTAAATACAGGGAAGAGAATACTGTGAAAAATGGCAGGAATTTACTATCTAAAGTCGTTGAATAATTAAGGTGAAATTATATTTCGTAGGTGCAGAATTTGTTGACTCCCAAATGTTGGTGTAAATTTCAGGGATAAGGTCAATTACTAGTAATACTGACGTTAGAGACAGGAAAACCAAACTCAAAAGTGTAATGAGTGTCGCATAAGAGCTTATTCACCATTCCTTCATGGGGTGGAGTTGCCCAGGCATCCAGCAACATTGTCATTGGGTAGAGAATAGACAAATTCAAATTGAGGATTATAAGGAAGATTCCCACCAAAATAAGCAATAAAATAGTCGTCGGGTAACGCTTCTCTTTAGTTATTTTGCTTATCATTTGCTTCATTGAAATTGAATGATTCCTCTTGATTTCTGTAATAGTCCATTTTCTTGGAATCTGTGATAGAATTGACCATGTCCCATTTTTTACACCATGTGTAAGGTGACACGTTTGCTATCGACATTGTTTTCATAGTGTTCTCGGAATTTTACCGGCGGCATGAAGTTAAGAGCGCTGTGGGTACGATTTTGGTTGTAATCTAACCGCCAATTCATAATCACATCTCTTATTTCAATAAATCTCCAAAACAATTCAAGTCAAGATATTCTTTTCTGAATTTGCCGGTGAAGCTTTCTAAATAAGCGTTCTGCTGAGGTTTACCGGAAGCAATGAAGCTGAGATCAACCTTGTTATCCTGATACCATTTAAACATCACAGAACTGCGGAATTCGGAGCAGTTGCCACAGACGATGAATTCCGGTAAGTTATGGTACTTGGCTATATCAGTTCGCTCTCCGGCTACTCTGATGCCTGAGATTGAGGTATCTGCCACCCGGTGAATAAGTTTCCGGGTGAAGTTATCTCTGCTACGCATTAGCTGCTCCACATCTCGATTAAGTTTTTTCTGAACAACAAATTCTCCTTGCAAGCTCCTGCTGCAAAGCGGGAAATTTGTGCTCGGAAAGAAACGACACTCGCTTTCCAATGTGTCACTCTTCCGGTGGTGTAAATTTCGGGGATAAGGTCAGAATAAGTACTATATTGAATACATTTCCAGTTACCTAGTTGATAAATCTGCATTTTTACATTCTGTTCATTTTCATTCAGTAGTCCTATGATAGCAAAGCTAAAAGTAGGAGTTATTGATATGCGTTTCATTTTTATACTAAATGATTTTGTCATGGGTAAATCTCTTAAGTAAAACACTGTGTTGCTATCAACGTCAGTAGTTGTAACCCATAAATTAGAATACTCTGTATTAGCTCTTACTGAGGATAACATTATGTACTGCCTTTGAAAATCCATATTCGTAATTCTTGTTGAGTCAACAGTGAGAGTTATAGCAAACGTTGCTGCTTCTCCTTCACATAAGTATACCTTATCTGGATTCATTTGAACAACGATTTCAATGGGGGGAGGTGGAAGGTACTCAATTGCTTTTTTGCATAACATGTTTACTACACACATAATAGCTATTAGTAGTATGGACAGCTTTTTCATTATCTCTCTTTTTTTATATTGTTTTATTTCAAAACCTAAACAATGTTGAGAACAAAAAGTTGAGTCCCAAATGTTGGTGTAAATTCCAACTCATTGTTTCTCAGGTTACTTGAGGGCATCTGATATCCCTCGTTACTCACAATCTATATAAGGCCAAGCAACTAATTGCATTCTTTTCATCTTATAAATTTTAGGCAAGTTCTTTTTCAAAATAAACTACCTTATTGTAACGGAATAGAGCCAATCGCGATTTGCTGTAAATGGTATAGCCCTTTTCAGATTTCCGCTGATTTTCTCCATTGGCTCTGACAGATATAGTTTTGCGCTGACCCTGTTTTCTGAAAGACCGTTGAATAATTAGGGCATTAAATATTTAGGGGTTATTTGCTCGCTGAGAAAGCAATTTTTCCAGAAAAAGAGTATATTTTGCTCTTTTTTTGCCTTTTTACCCCTATATAACCTCTAATTTCTATCTTTTTGTGCCCTTTTCCCAAAATCCGGAACGCCATCTGCTTATCGTCGAATGATCTGGAACAGGATTATCCATACTCAAATGACTAAACCATAAGAACATCATATTGCAGATAAGCTGATCTTCCATCTGATAATCTGAAAGAGTATACCAGGATTGAATCAACATAATCCGAAACATAACTTCGGCTGAGTAAGCATCTCTGCCCGCTACGGAATCACGTTTAAGTTCTACCTGATTGAGAATTGATCTAATTTTCTCCCAGTCTACTAATTTCTCTATGTGTTTAAGAAAATGCTCATGATTTTCTATGCGCTCATTAATCTCTTGATCGGCAAGAGTGATAATTTCTTTTTCCATGATAGCTCCTTATTAATTATGGAACTAAAATAATATGCGTATGATATTTGTTAAGAAAAATATAGATATATCTATTGTCCATTCCTATGTGCAACATTCTTTAAAGGCAAGAAGCAGATATATAAAAATTAAAGGTAACGGCGGAAAGCAGTTTTATAACAGAATATTGCATAATTATGGGTTTATTTTGTGATTATTTTGCAAAAATGCTTGACAATATATGTAAAAAATATAATTTAGATGTAAAAATAAAGAAGAGAGATGTAATTATGTTAGTAGAATTCAGTGTAGCCAATTATAAATCATTTAAAGAAAGAGTTACTTTCAGTTTAGTTGGAGTTCCAAATAAAGAGCATGAAGATCATACTTTTGCAAAAGGCAAATTTAGCTTACTAAAAACCAGTGTAATTTACGGTGCTAATGCCAGCGGGAAAAGTAATCTGATAAAAGCTTTAGGTTTTATGCGAAGTTTTGTTTTAAATTCTGCAAAGAGGATGCAATCCGGGAATAAAATTCCCGTTGAACCTTTTTTGCTTGATTCTGAAACGAAGCAGCAGCCCTCCGAATTTGAAGTTGTGCTTTTTAGTGGGGAAATACTTTACAGATATGGATTTTGCGCGGATCAAAATGCCGTTAAAAAAGAATGGTTATACAGTAAAAAAGATATTGCCAGAGCCAGAGAAATATGTTTATTTTTCCGCGAAAATGATAAGTATAAATTTCATCCAACTTTTAAGGAGGCTGATAAGAAAGTAATTAACCTGCTGAGAGATAATGCTTTACTAATTAGTTTATTGGATCAATTTAACGGAGAGATTTCAACTCAAATTCTTAAGTGGTTCAGTAAATTGCATATTTTTGTAGATAATGAATTTGATCCCGTTCTGACCATTAATCTTATTAAGCAAGGGAAAGTTCCAGAAGAATGGGTTAAGGAATTTATTATCAAGTCTGACTTGGCAATTTCTAACTTTCAAATTAAGGACAGAAAATTGGATTTCAACAGGATTCCTCCTTTTTTGAAAGATATGATTGAGCAAATATCTCCTGACGGTGATGTAAATGTCTATAATATTGCAACAGAGCATATTTATTACGATCCTAAGGAGGAAAAATATAAAATTGAAAATTTTGATATGGCTGAACAGGAATCCAAGGGCACGCAAAAGTTTTTTAGTCTGGCCGGAATTCTTTACCTGACTTTAACAAACCATGATATTTTGTTTATTGATGAAATAGACGCAAGTCTGCATTCGGAACTGACCAAAATTATTATTAAATTGTTCCAGTCTCCCGAAACGAATAAAGGGAATGCGCAATTTGTCTTTACCACTCACGATACTTGTCATCTGGACAGAGATAAATTTAGGCGTGATGAAATATGGTTTACGGAAAAAGATTCGCATTATGCCACTGACCTTTATTCATTGGTAGAGTATAAAATGCCAAAAGGATCTATCAGAAAAGATGCATCATACCGTAAAGATTATATCAAAGGAAAATATGGTGCTATACCGTTTGTTAATTTTTCCGATTTTACCGAGTTATTTAAAAAGGTAAAATAAAAATTTATCGGATTTTAGCAGGCTAACAATGAATTTGCATCAGAAAAGACAAAACATTAGGAATATCCCGCCGGATTTAATTATTATAATTACCGAAGGCGAAAAAACAGAACCCGCATATTTTAAGAAATTTCCCTTACATGTTACCAAAATTCTTACCGTTATAGGAACAGGGAAAAACACCAAATCTTTAATTAATGAGGCTCAGAACAAAGTAAAACAAGTAATTTATGATTACAAAGAAAAATATGGGGAAGAACCCGTGAACCCTGTTATTTGGTGCGTATTTGATAAGGATGATTTTCCTGCTGCCAATTTTAATACTGCTATTTTAATGGCTAAAAATAACGGATTTAAAGTTGCCTATTCAAACGAAGCTTTTGAATTGTGGTATTTGCTTCATTTTGAATATATCGATACAGCCCTAACGAGAAAACAATATATTGAAAAGCTCAATAAATTATTGAAATCGAATTATAATAAAAATGATCCCGCTATGTATGAAAAACTATTGGATAAGCAGAAAAATGCGATTAAAAATGCCAAGAAATTGTTATCGTCATATAATCCTGTCAATCCGGCTAAAGATAATCCATCGACTACGATATTTGAATTGGTGGAATACTTAAATCAATTTATTAGATAATCTTGCTTATCTCAATAAAAAATTGAAAAAAGGGAATTTCGAGATAGTTCGCAAGAGGCTTAGAAAAAGAACTTACGGGCGCGTTTGGTGACGGCAACCAAAATTAGAGTGAAGCCGATCATTAAAGTGGAGAGGGCGTTAATGGTGGTGATTGTTCCGCGTCTTATTGCTCCTTCCACATAGATGGGTAAAGTGTCAAAACCCCTTCCGGAAGTGAAGAAAGTTACAATAAAGTCATCCAGAGAAAGAGTAAAAGCCAAAAGTGCCGCTGCTACAATTCCCGGCATTATCAGAGGTAATTTAATCCTCCAGAAAATGAGCCAAGGCTTTGCCCCCAAATCCATTGCCGCTTCCACCAAAGAATTGTCAAAACCTTCCAGTCTGCTCTGAATTACTATTACCGTGTATGACAAGCAAAAAGTGACATGCGCTATGAACACTGTCACCATTCCCGTTCCCACTCTTAAGAAATTAAAGAGTAACGCTAAGGACACTCCCATTAAAATATCCGGCATCATTAAAGGGATATAGACCAAAGTAGTGAGAAATTTTTTGCCTGTGAAGCGTTTGTTTTCCAGTCCCAATGCTGCCAAAACACCCAAAGCAGTTGAAACTACTGTAGCTGAGACCGCAATCAAAATCGTATGTTCAAAAGCCAGTTTAATCTGTTCATTTTTGAAGAGCAAAAGGTAATATTTAAAGGTGAAGCCTTGCCAATTTGCGACAATTTTGCTGTCATTAAAGCTGAAGACGACCAAAATCAGGATGGGAATATAGAGGAAGACCATCACTAAAGTAAAAATCGTCAAGTTCAGATTGTGGTATATTTTATTTGGCTTCATCCATTTTCCTGATTTGACGATGTCTATAAAAAGCATATAGGATGAGTAAAACTGCCGCAATAATAATCAGCATGACCAAAGACAATGCCGAAGCGATAGGCCAATTTCGGGGAATATTCTTAATTTTGTAAGTAATTATTTGGCCTATGTAAAGCGAATTTTGGTTGCCCATCAATTGAGGGATGATATATGTTCCCAAAGCGGGAATAAACACAAGAATGGAACCGGCAAAAATTCCTTCTCGCGAAAGCGGAAGCGTAACTTTAAAAAAAGCCTTCCTTTCGTTTGCTCCCAAATCCATGGCTGCGTCCAATAAGGAAAAATCAAGCTTCTCAATTACGCTGTATAAAGGCAAAATCATATAAGGCAAATAAACATATACCATTACAATGATTACCGCCCAATCCGTTCTGATGATTTCCAACGGCGATGAAATCAAGCCCAACGCCAGCAAAACTTCATTCATTACTCCGTTCGTGGAAAGGAAAATGCGCCAGGAAAAAATGCGGATAATGAAATTTGTCCAAAAAGGAATGATTATCAAGACTACGAGTATGTTCTTCCATTTTTCGCTGCTTCTGGCAATTAAATAAGCAACCGGATAACCAACCAAAAGGCATATCAAGGTTGTAAGTAAAGCCAGACGAAATGATAAAAAGAAGGGTATCCAGTATGTTCCGCGGAAGATTTCGCGATAGGAACCGAGAGAAAATGCGAACTTAACTTCGTAAATATCGGGCGTCAATACACTGTATAAAATGACAATTAGGTAGGGAACGGCAAAAAATAGAATCAGCCAAAACAAAGAAGGTGCAGAAAGCAACCAGCTTTGCCAATTGCGTGCTTTTATTTGTCTTTGTTCCAATACACTGGAAGAGGCGATTGCCTGTGAACGATTCATTCCTGATGAGATTGTCGTTTTAAATTGCGTGACATTTGAATGGGGACATCAAACACATTGACATCGCCCGCATCAAGTTCAGCAGGAGCCACTTCATCTATTAACCACGAATCGGTATCATGCCAAAAAAGCCAGACAGGTTCTTCCCAATCCAAAGCCGCATCGTCAAAATAAACTCGTTTGTGTTGACTGAACACGCGAAAATTCAAGTTTCCGACCTTTACTATATACTGAGTATGCGTTCCCAAATAGAGAATGTCTTCAATCACACCGTGCACGATGTTTATATCTTCCTGCTCGCGAGGTCTGCGACGAGAAATGGCAATTTTTTCCGGGCGCAAAGAAACGGTAAGCTTCTGACCGATTTCCGGCTTGAAATGATAGGTGCTGTCAATTTCAAAGCTTTCTCCGTTGCCTGCGTCACATTTCAACCCCACATATTCGTCTTCCAAAGAAACTACTTCTGCGGGAAGGAGATTGGTTTCACCGATAAAATAGGCGCTGAAAATACTGTCGGGGCGTTCGTAAATATCATCTGCGGGACCGCTTTGAATTATGTTGCCGTGATTCATTACCGCTAACCTGTCACTGATGCTGATTGCTTCACCTTGATCGTGAGTGACATAAATAAAAGTGATGCCTACTGCATCGTGAATATTCATCAATTCAATCAGCATATGCTGTCTTAGTTTGAGGTCAAGAGCGGCCAAAGGTTCATCCAAAAGCAGAACCCTGGGTTTGTTAATCAAAGCGCGAGCAATTGCCACCCGCTGTTTTTGTCCGCCGCTGAGCGTGCCGGGATATTTGTTTGCCTGATCTTCCATCTGCACTAATTGGAGCATTTCTTTCACTCTTTGATCAATTTCCGATTGCGGCAATTTTTTGATTTTAAGGGCAAAAGCCACATTTTCATAGACTGTCATGTGCGGGAAGAGTGAATAATTCTGGAAAATTGTATTAACTTGCCGTTTGTATGGGGGTAATTGCGTTATATCTTGGTTGCCCAATAAAATTTTGCCTGTCAAAGGTGTTTCAAACCCTGCAATCATACGCAACAAAGTAGTTTTTCCGCAACCGCTGGGACCAAGGAAGGAAAAAAGTTCTCCTTCGTGAATGGTTAAATTTACATCATTAACGGCAATGAAGCCGTCAAAGCTTTTGGTTAAATGCTCTATGCGAATGTCTTCCAACTCAAAATTTATCTCCTGTCTTTTATCATTTCTGCAGCTGCCTAATCGAAAAAATATCTTTTAATTCGGCTTAAAAATTTTGTCAAATAAATACTGCCGTTACACTATACACCTGCAACTCAGCATCTATGCAATTCCTCCTTAGGACTGTCAGATGTCAAGAGTTTCCTATCTTTTTAATTTTTCCCTTTTTCAAAGCAAAAAGCGCTCAATAATTTTGTAGCCTAAGCAATTTTTATGATACCCGGAATTCCCATTTGAAAAAGAAATTTAGTTTTCTTTCTTTTAATCAATTAACAAACCAAACTTGGAATGCAATAAAAAAACAGTGGAGAACATCGGGCGATGTCTCCACTGCTCGGAGGGCATTCTATGTAGGGTCTGTAGGCTAATTACATCTTGGAATTATTAACTAATTCTGTCAAGATTTTTTTCGGATTGTTTTAATTTTTTTAATTGCTTTCTTAGTTTTTCTTTCTACAATATGAAAATAGAGCTGAAATTCATAAATCTTGACATAAAACAGGCAGGAAAAAACTTAAGACAACTCTGCAAGAGCAGAAGATAAAGGGAGGTTAACATGTTGATACCTGAAGATTTATATTATAGTGAGAGTCACGAGTGGGTTAGAGTGGAAGGAGATGAAGCCACAATCGGCATCACTGATTTTGCTCAACATGAATTAGGTGATATCGTCTATGTGGAACTTCCGGAAGTAGGCAAAAAAGTTTCTGCAGCTGAACCATGCGGCAGCATTGAGGCAGTAAAAGCTGTAGAAGATATTATTTCTCCCGTCAGCGGTAAAGTGGAAAGCAGGAATACGGACTTGGAAGACAGTCCTGAATTAATCAACAAATCCTGTTACGACGAAGGCTGGATGCTGAAAATCAAATTAAGCAATCCGGACGAATTGGAAAACTTGCTCACCGCTGCCGAATATCAAAAAATCATAGAAGTCTGATCAGCAAAAGTTCATGCCCTATCGGAAAACACCTTTCCTGATTATCTTGTCGGCACCCTCCGGAGGCGGAAAAAGCACTATCTTGAATGAAATTCTGAATGATAATAACCAAATTGAATATTCCGTTTCCTATACGACCAGACCACCCAGAGGGTATGAGCAGAACGGCATTCACTATAATTTTGTTTCTCGCGAAGCTTTTGAGCAAATGATCAAAGCGGGAGATTTTTTAGAGCATGCCCAATTTGCCGGTCATTATTACGGAACTTCTATCAGCTATATCCAAAGCCGTCTTGCTCAAGGTAAGCATGTAATTATGGATATTGATGTCCAAGGCGCTGCTCAAATCAGCAGTAAGGATATTCCCTATGTCAAAATTTTCCTCATGCCGCCTTCATTAAAGATTTTGAAAGAAAGGCTGATTAACCGGAAGACGGACAGTTCCGAAGAAATTGAAAAGCGTCTGCAGATAGCGCGCACGGAAATTCAATCTATTCCGCTGTATGATTATTTAGTTATCAATGACAGACTGGATATTGCCGTTGATGATGTCCGAGCCATTATCAGAGCGGAAGAAAATAGAGTTGACAGATATTCTCTTCCGGAAACAGAGTTTTTAAAAGAACAATAAATATTTAGAAATCGCCTTACTCTTTGTGCAATAAGGCATCCGAAAAGGAGACATAATGATTAATAAACGCGTGGAATACTTCCTCGAACATACAAATATGAACTATATGTTTTGCCTTTTAACCAATTTGGAAATTGCCAGATTGAATTCCCTCCCTCCTTATGTGCGGCAGAAATTCACTACTAAAATTACGGAACTGGCAATGGATCATATAGCTCAGAATGAAATTCCCGATTACATCATGGATATTGAAGAAGGCAAAGCGGAAATGGAAAGATTGGGTTTAACCCCCGAAGAATTTGAAGCGGGCGGAAAACGCAATCTGTATGAAGAGGAAGAGGAAGAATACGAGCCGGAAAATGAAGCGGAAAATTTTCAGGACGAAAACTATAAACCCGCTTATAATGAAGATGAATACGATGAAGATAGGGAAGAGGAAGATTCGGAAGATACAGATTCGGACGATGATTAACTTCTGAAAATGAATCAAGCCATAATCCAGTATATAGACCAACTGCGCCTTTCAGGAATAAAAGAATTATATCGAACGCAAAATACACCTGCCGAAAAGCAAGAACTGCTGAACAGGAATTACGAAGCTTACAAAAATTGTAAAAATTGCCCTCTTTATAAAGGCAGAAAGCATTTCGTCTACGGAGAAGGCAATCCTGATGCGGTTTGCATGGTAATTGGCGAAGGACCCGGTGAACAGGAAAATTTACAAGGCAGACCTTTTGTCGGTCCGGCAGGACAGCTCTTGGACAAAATGCTTTTGGCAATCAAGATTAAACGCGAAGATGTCTACATCACCAATATAGTTAAATGCCGACCTCCCGGAAACCGTAATCCCCTTCCCGAAGAACGCCTCGCCTGCTTGCCTTATTTAGAGGAACAGATTAAAATCATTGAGCCGGAAATCTTCCTCTTTATGGGTTTGGTGGCAGCGCAAACTTTGTTGGAATCAAGCTCACCCATGCATGATTTACGCTCAGTTCCGCATGAATTTATGGATAGACCTGCCTATGTAACATATCATCCTGCAGCTTTACTCAGAAATCCGCAATGGAAAAAGGATGCGTGGCAGGATTTGCAGAAATTCCAAGCGGAATATGATGCCCTGATCTCAAAATAACGATAGAAATGAAAATCAAGCTTCGGACAATTCTGCTTGCTGCTTTACTGACTTGCAGTTTTGCCTATGTATCTTCAGCTTCTGCAATTTCCGCTTACTTTAGCGATTGCCAATCCAATAATACTGTTTTGAGCCAAGTCGTGCAGAAGATTGTTCCTTTTCATCCGCAGACTGTTTTTATCGGAGGCGACATCACCTATTCTGGTAACCGTCAAAATGATTTTGATGTTTTTTTTACAACCATGCAGCCTTTGACAACTGAGGCTGAAATCTTTTCCGCTTTCGGTAATCACGACAGAGATAAAGGCCTGTTCCTGAAAAATTTCCCTCAAGTTGATTCTCTCACTTATTATTGCGTGGAAAGGGACAGTGTAATTTGGATTATTTTGAATACAAACATGAAACTTGCTCCCGGTTCGCCTCAATACATTTGGCTGGTTTCAAAACTCCAAACTTATCGGGATAGAACCATCGTTATGATTCATCACCATCCCGTTTTCAGTTCCGGTCCGCACAGTTACGAACAAGGCTTTGATTTACTTTTGGCACCGTTATACAGCAAATATGGAGTAGCTGCCGTTTTTTCCGGTCACGATCATATCTATGAAAGGTCGGTTAAAGACAGTGTGCAGTATGTAGTTTTCGGAGGAGCGGGCGGTCAGCTTTACGAAAAAGTGACGAGGAATAATTATTCTATACTGTTTCGCAGAACGCACGGCTTCATTATTCTAACACCTGTTTCAGGCAGGATGCAGGTTACGGCGTATAATCTTGATGATGAAATAATTGATCAATTCAGCTTTGTCATAAAATCCAAGGCAGAGCAAATAGAACAAGCAGTGAACCAATAACCAGAAAATCTGTCGCAGCAAGATTGCGTTGTTGATAAAAAGTGTGTTTTTGCCCGTTTCTGAAACCTCTGGCATCCAAAGCAATCGCTTGAAAATCAAGTTCGCGCAAAGTCCAGCCTAAAATCGTCAGCATCAAACTTTTATAAACAATCAGTCTTTTCCCGTAGGAAATATCTTTCATAATGATGCCTCTTAGCCTGAGCTGAAGCAGGCTCTGCTTTATTTTTTCAGATAACATCGGCAAGAATCTTAAAGTCAGCATCAACATTACTGTGATAGTTTCAGGAATGTGTAAAGTGCGGAAAGCCTGTCTGAAATCGCGGGTGGAAAGATGCCATAACCATGCTCCGGCCAAAAGCAGAATTAGCAGGCGCAGAGAAACCCTCACTGATGTATTTAATCCCTCTCTCGTGATTTTTAATATCCCGTAAGAGAAAATCGCCGTTCCTTTGCGGGTAAAAATCACCTGCAGCAAAAAGATACTGATTACAACAGGCAAAAAATGGAAAATAGATTTCCACAAACGCTTTGCATCCGAGCCCGATTGTTTGGATAACAGTAACAAAATCAGGCAGAAACAAATATCAGCAGTCAGCAATAACAAATTCGGCTGCACCACGGCAAAAGTTGTAATCAGGACGACTGCCAGCAGTTTTGTTAAAGGATGAATTACTGACTGCATTGAAGTTTGCCCTCGGGCAGTAAACGGTAAATTTTGTCTGCCACAGCTTCCAATTGTTCAGTTTGATGCGAAATTATCAGCATCCCTTTACTGATCGTTCGCTTTTGCTTAAGTGCTTCAATAAGTTGCTCACTATGTTCACTGTCCAATCCGGTAAAAGGTTCATCCAAAATCCAATAGCGTTCGGGGAAGAAATTAATACCTGCCAAAGCGAGACTGTTAAGTTCACCCGTGCTTAATTCCCAAACCGGAGAAGAAGCTTTGTCCGCAATTCGCCATGCTGCCAATGCTTGCCTGATTTTGTCTTCCGCTTGTTTATCGGAAAGAAGCCATAACCGTAAATCCTCTTTCGGAGTGGCACCCAAAATATTCTGCACGGATTTCTGACGCAAAAAAGCTAATTGGTTCGCAACCTGAGACGGCTTTGTTAAAATATCCGAACCGTCCGAATAAATTATTTGTCCGGCATGAGGTTTAAGAATGCCTGCCGTCAAACAAGCAAGAGTGGATTTTCCGACGCCGTTTTCACCTTTCAGCACTATTGTTTGATCGGAAGGCAAATCCAGCTGAAAGTGCTCAAATAAAACCTTGTGCTTATCATAAGTGAAGGAAATGTCCTGCAAGGAGATTGATAATTGCTTCATAGGGAGTGCAGACTTAAATTTAAGGTTACCGGTTCAAGTTCTGCGACGGCAGAGGAATGCTCCGCTAAAATTAAGCAGCCGCCCTTTGCCAAATAATCCTTTAAGCAGTTAATCACTTTCTTTACACTCTCATCAGACAGTCCGGCAAAAGGTTCATCCAAGAGTAAAACTTGCGGTCGGATTGCTGCATGCACTGCCAAAACCAGCATTTTTTGCCAACCTGCAGAGAGATGCAAAGAAGGTTCATTGAGCATCGGCATCAGTTCAAACTGCTCTGCGACTGTCTTTAGCCTTTGTTCAATTTCCTTTTCCGGCAATCCCATGTTTTCCAAAGCAAAAAGAATTTCTTCTTCTGCAGTGGAGAAAAACAGTTCCCAAGCCGGATTGGATAAAACGATGGAAAGTTTGGGAATGAGTTTATTTATCGGCAGTGTGGTTATATTTTCACCGGTTAAGAAAACTGAACCTTGCCGTTCAGCCTGCACGGAAGAAGGAATTATATTGCTGACGGCGTAAAGCAAAGTTGTTTTACCTGCTCCGTTCGGACCTCTCAGCCATAAAACTTCACCTTCCGAAACTTGAAAAGACAGGTCTTGAAAAAGGAAATCTTGTCCCGGATAGCGAACTCCGAGCTGTCTGACCTCCAGCATAAATTTATGGCAATTCTATCCAGTCACCAGCGGAAAAAGGTTTTGCGTCAGGCTGGTAAAGCTCTTCCAACGGCACTTCTGTCTTGACTACAGTGAAACGGGAAATTTTTGCTTTGGAATCAAGCTCTTTCCAGTCAAGCAATTTTGCCAAAGCCGGCAGTTTGTATAAATAATCGTAACGCAGCAAAGCTTCGGAACCGCATTGAGCATAAACGATATCTTTTAACCACATTCCCGCGGGAATTACTGGACTTTTTAAGTTAAGAGTTCCGTCTGCTTGTTCCGCCAAGACTGCACCTTTCAAATGTTTCGGATATTCCAGCCTGAGTTTTAGGCCGTCTCTGCTCGACAAAATGACCGAGCCAGCATCCAAGCAGAAAAACCGCTCCATAATTTCGTCAAAGCTGTAGCCCTTGATTTTTATGAAAGGTTTCGGCTCATTGTATAAAGTGAATTCGCTTTTTTGAGCTTCCCATATATTAATACGACGCGGAGCCGGAGCAGGTTGAAAGTCTTCTAAATATATTCTTGCCACTCCCCGCACCCAAAACATATCTCTTTGCGCGGGAAATATTATCCTGACTTCAGTGCTGTCCAACATCTTTCCGTCTTTTTTGAGCACAAGGTAACCCGGCATACTGTCCAGTTCGGCTTTGTGAATGCGAACCATGTAATTATCGTTGCTTTCAAAACGAATGGATTGAAAATTTTCAAAACCGTTTTCCTTCAGCCATGCCTGAAGATAGATGCCTTCCCATTTTTCCACCAAATTTTGCTCATGTTTAAATCTTGTAGTGGTAAAAGAAGTGAGAGGCTGTTTTCTCAATTGTTCCAAACTGTAATGATGTTCTTGATTATCGGCAGTAAAAACTTCCAATCCGCTCAGGCAACTGATACAGAAAAATAGGGATAGAATTAGCGGAATTAACGCTTTTTTCATATTTCTTCCTTTTCTTTTATCAGATTTAATACGACCAGTTCCTTGTAAATCAAGTAAGAAAGCGCTCCGCCAATCACACCTGATATTATTGACATGCCGAGTGCTATATAGAGAGGAGCTTTGGGCAGGCTCATGATAATTATTCCCACTAACCAAGTGCCGGTAAGATTGGCAAGAAGACAATAGATGATTTGTCCGTCAAGTTTGGTATAGCGTTTGTAAAGCAAGCCGACAAGGTCAATTGCCAATCCGGGAAATGTATATGTAAAAAGAGAAAGTGCACCGTGATTGCCGAACCAGCCTGTAATCAAAACAATAATTCCTTGCAGAAGACCAACTAAAGTAGCGGCACCGAATCTTTTAGTAAAAGCAAGCGCCAACGAAAGCCACATCATGTAAAAACCGCCGCCTAAAGTTCCGCCCGGAATGCCTAACGGAGTCGAAATCAAATGAGTAAGCGTCTTCACCAAAGGCTTAATTGCCAATCCTAAAGCCGCCAATAAGCAAATGAGTAATAAGTCTCTTGTGGAGAAACTCTTTTTCTGCATCAATTCTTCCAACCTTTCCAAATTCGGGAGGCAGGACAGTTTCCCGTCCCACCCTTTGGCAGTAAGTCATAGCATAATTTTTTTCAGCCTTAGACTTCCCTGCTTGGTTTTTACTTTAATAATTAATGAGCCTATTTTGTCAATAGTCCTATAGTATTTTAAAATTTGAGGGAAGATTTTGGAAAGCATATATATTATTACGAAGGGAAAATGGTTTTTAAGAATTGTGGTAATGTCTCAAAATCTGGTGTAGTCTTCGGAGATAAGGTCATAGGTTATCAGTAGCTATCTAATTATGCAGATTGTTGCACATAAGAAAAGGGTTATTATAGTAGGGAGTGAACCTGTGTTCGCCTTATTTCATTTCCACACCATTTGGATTGACCAGATGAATAAACCGAAGTCCGTTTTGCCTTATGGATTTGTGACACTTGATTGTTTAAGAAGGCAAAAAGGACTCCTAAACATTTTTAACATCCTACCCCATTTGGGCGGTCAATTGGATAAGCCGCGTTCGCAATGTTTGACGAAGTCGACGAAGATTTGCTGTTCCGGGGTCAGTTTTTCCCACTTTGCAGCAGCTTGCAGAGCTTGAGAAGTGTTTAATTTGCTTTGGTAAAACAGCATATAAATTTGTTTGATTTGAGCGACTGTCTCAGATGAGAAGCCTTTGCGGAAAAGGCCTATACTGTTGATGCCGACAGTTCTGTAAGGATTCCCCTGTCCTCTGGTGTAGGGAGCAATGTCTTTTTTGACTGCTGAAGCTCCGCCCACAAAAGCATAAGTCCCGATGTGGACAAATTGATGAATGGCAGTCAAGCCTCCGATATTAGCCCAATCCGCAATGTGAACATGTCCCGCCATATTTACCGCATTGGAAATGACAACATGGTTTCCGATTTGGCAGTTATGAGCGATATGGACATATTCCATCAGGAGGTTGTAATCGCCGACATGAGTGACTTCGCCTGTTTGGTTGGAACGATTGATTGTGGCAAATTCTCTGATGGTGTTAAAGTTTCCGATGACCAGGTAAGTTTCTTCTCCGCCGAATTTCAAGTCTTGCGGATCGGTTCCCAAAACCGCATGGGCAAAGATTTTGTTATCTGTGCCCAAAGTGGTGTTTTTGCCGATAATGACATTGGAAACAAGGCGGGTTCTATCGCCAAGAATAACACGCGGACCGATTTGGCAGTAAGGACCGATGTAACAATCTTCTCCGATTTGGACATCGGGGTCAAGAATAGCGGTCGGATGGATAAAAGTCATTCCTATTTCTCCATAATTCGTGCCAGAAAGTCGCCTTCACAAACTTTTTCGGAACCTACATACGCTTCTCCGCGCATTTTGGCAATTGTTTTTTTCAAAGATAGAGCCGTAAGTTCATAGCGTAAAGTGTCTCCCGGAAGAACAGGTTTGCGGAATTTTACATTGTCAATGGCGGCAAAATAGGCTACATAATTGGATGGGTCTTCCAACTGATTGAGGAGCATGATTCCTCCGGTTTGTGCCATTCCTTCAACAATGAGGACACCCGGCATAATAGGATGCCCGGGAAAATGACCTTGGAAAAATTCCTCGTTTATCGTCACATTCTTGATTCCGACTATACGCTTATTCGGGTCAAACTCAATTATTTTATCAACCAGCAAAAAAGGATAGCGATGAGGCATGATGCGCATGATGGCATTCACGTCAAAGACTACATCTTTTGATTTCTTGACCTGATAAATCTTCTGCAGATCGTGTTTCTTTTGCAGGTCGCGCAGTTTTTTTACCAATTCCACATTAGTCTTGTGTCCTGACCTGGCAGCTAAAATGTGTCCCTTTATCGGCATTCCCAAAAGAGCGATATCACCGATTAAGTCCACGACTTTATGACGGACGAATTCGTTGTAATAGCGCAAGGGATGATTGTTTAAGATGCCTTCCGGGGAAACTGTAACCGGTTCGTGATAACCGAAAACATCCTGCAAATGCTTCAGTTCTTCTTCACTCATATTCGGTTCGGCTATGACCAATGCATTGTCCAAAGAGCCGCCTTTGATTAAGCCTTTTTCCTTGAGCTGCAGAATTTCGTTGATGAAGCAGAAAGTGCGTGCGCCGGCAAAGTCTTTTTCGTAATAATCCAGACTTGGCAGCCAAGTGTATTGCGTTCCCAAATAGGGATGCTTGTAATCAATCATGAAAGTGACTTTCAGTTCGTTGGACGGCACGATAACGATATCCACATTATCTTGCGGAGCGGAAAAACTGATCGGTTCGTCAAATTCAAAATAGACGCGCGGGGAAGCCTGTTCCACCAGCCCCGCTGTTTTGAGCAAATTGAGAAAACAGAGAGCGCTTCCGTCTGCAACAGGAGCTTCGGGACCGTCTATTTCAATGCGGATGTTATCTATATTTAACCCTTTGACGGCTGAAAGGACATGCTCAATCGTGCCCACTTGTGCATCTTTAATACCGATTGTGGTTCCGCGGGAAATGTCAACCACATGATCTATGTCAGCTTTAATTTCAGGTTTGCCGGGAAGGTCAACTCTGATAAAAATTATACCTTCATCTTTGCCGGCGGGTTTAAATCTGATAGTGGTGATTTCTCCGGAATGAAGTCCGATTCCTGTATAAGAAACTTCCTTTCCGATAGTATGTTTGTTGTCAGACATTCTTACTCCTGTTTCCGATCTTTCTGCAGCTTGTGCATGAATTTAATCAATTCGGGAAGATCATTTTCCACAGCCATAATTCGTTTCATTAGCATAGCATCTCTTGCCGGATAGCCAAAATATTTCCCGCCTGCAGGAAGATGATTAGACACCCCGGATTGTGCACCGACAACGGCACCTTCACCAATGGTCAAATGATCTGCGACGCCCACTTGACCTGCTAAACAAACATAGTCACCCAAAGTTGTGCTTCCCGCCAGTCCCACTTGAGCGCATAAAATGCAGTGCTTACCGATGACGCAATTATGGCCGATTTGCACCAAATTATCAATTTTTGTTCCTTCTCCGATAATCGTGGGACCGATAGTACCGCGGTCAATTGTAGTATTGGCGCCGATTTCTACATTGTCATGAATGATAACCTGCCCGATTTGAGGAATTTTCTGCTGCCTGCCTTCCAGTAAAAGATAACCGAAACCGTCCGCGCCGATTACGCAACCGGAATGAATAATAACATTATTGCCAATCTCTGTATTTTCGTAAAGAGTTACCTTTGCATACAAACGGCAATGCTCTCCCAGCCGACAGTTCTGTCCAATATAGCAAAAGGGATCAATAATGGTGTAGTCTCCCAATGTTGTGCCTGCTTCAATGACGGCATAGGCTCCGATTTTGCAGTGTTCCGGTAGAATGACATCAGGTGCAATCACTGCCGCGGGATGGATTGAAGTTACAAAGTCCTTATCCTCAGTTTCCAACCAGAAATTGACCAGCTTCAATACTGACTGATAGGCGTTTTCCGTAAAAATAAGGTTAGCGGAATGATTGAGCAGTTCCGATTTATATTTATGGCGGGCAATGATCAGTCCTGCGGAAGAAGACAGGACCGCAGGCAGATAATTTTCGTTATCCAAAAAAAGAACGGAATGCTCATCTGCAGCCTGAGGGTCGGCAACATGATTTAATAAAGTATCATGGCGTTTGAGGAGTTCGCCTCCGGTGATTTTGACAATTTCTTCCGGATTTAAGGCTTGTCGGAAAATGCGCATACTTATTTCTTCGGTCCGAAGACTTCTTCTTTTTCATTAGGTTTAAGAGACGGTTTCGGTGAAGTTTGTTCTTTCGGAGACACTTCCGCGCCGGCAGAGGTTTCGGCAGAAGGTTTTTGCGTATTTTTGTTCAGTTCAGTCAAAACACGATCGGTAATATCCATGCTTGGTAAAGCGTATAAAACCGTTCCCATACTGACATCAAGCACCAGCGAATAGTTTTCCTCTTCTGCAATTTTCTTGATAACAGTGGTGATTTTTTGAGTGAGAGGTTCAATCAATTCTTTGTATCTCTGTTCAGCTTTACCGCCGTCCCCGAAGTATTCTTCCAATTTCTGTCCCGCTTCCGCTTTTTTAGCGTCAATTTTATCTTGAGCTGCTTTTTTGGCTGCTTCATTCTTCGTCAGTTTATCAATTTCGTAATTACGCTCCATCTGTTGGATATCTTCACGCATAGCTTTAATTTGGTTCATCCACCCCGTGCGTTCCATATCATAAATGCGGGCAATTTCAGCAGCTTCATTGCTGCCGGATAAAATCTGGTCGGTATTGACATAGGCAATCTTGAGCTGTTGAGCTGTTGCCAAAGTCATTGCGGCCAGCATAATAAGCAAGACTATTATACGTTTCATCGTATCTCCTGAAGTTTGTAATCAGATCTAAAGATAATGTAATCGGAGCAAATAATTTTCCTTATGTTTGCCGTCAACCGAATTGTCAAATCTTTATCATCCAATTGGTTGTCTTATATAATCCTCTTCGGAACTTGTGCCGCAGTTCAAATTTTGCGGGAAGCATCCTTTTATTCAAATTTATACTTTATCTCCAATTGCTTTACCGCTCTGGCATCATCAACTCTGCGAACTGGAGTAGTCAAAGGAGCGCTGTGCAGCAATTCGGGATTTTCTTCAGCTTCCTTAGCGATTTCAATCATAGCATCGGCAAAAGCATCAAGACTTTGCAAGCTTTCCGTTTCCGTGGGTTCAATCATCAGAGCTTCGGGAATAATCAAAGGGAAATAGATAGTTGGAGCATGAAAACCTTTGTCCAACAACCGTTTGGCTATATCCAAAGTGCTAACTCCATGTTCTTTTTTCTGTTTTGTTCCGTCTGCCACAAATTCATGCATGCAGGGTTCGGAATGCTCAAGATGATAATAAGGAGTCAGCCGATACTTCAAATAATTGGCATTTATCACCGCTTGCTCGGCAGCCTGACGCAAACCTTGCGCACCCATCATCCTAATATACACCCACGCTCGTATCATCACTGCAAAATTTCCGTAAAAAGTTTGAACCTTTTGGATGGAAGTTTCCCGATGAGAATAATCAAAGAAATAGCCGCTTTCGTTTTTGCCGATTATGGGAACAGGCAAAAACTTCACTAATTTATCAATTACACCGACAGGTCCGGAACCGGGTCCGCCTCCTCCGTGAGGAGTGGCAAAAGTTTTATGCAGATTAAAATGCATGACATCGAAGCCGATTTTACCTGGTTTTACTATTCCCAAAAGCGCATTCAGATTAGCTCCGTCCATATACATTAAGCCGCCAACGTTATGAATAATCTCGGCAATTTCTTCCACCTGCGCTTCAAATAAGCCCAAGGTATTGGGATTAGTGAGCATAAAACCGGCAGTTTCATTATCGACTATCTGCCTTAAATGCTCAATATCAACTCTGCCGTCAGGTTTGGATTTCAATTCCACAACTTCAAAACCCGCTAAAGTGCAACTGGCGGGATTAGTGCCGTGAGCGCTGTCCGGCATGATAATTTTTCTTTTTTGAGGATTCCCGTTGGCTTGATGATAGGCATGAATAATTTTCAGACCTGTAAATTCTCCGTGTGCGCCCGCTGCAGGTTGTAAAGTCACTTGTGCCATTCCGGAAATTTCACCCAACTCTTGTTGCAATTCATACATAATTTCCAGTGCACCTTGCAAAGTTTGCACAGGCTGATAGGGATGAAGATCGGCAAAACATGGATTTTTGGCTACCGCTTCGTTCACTTTGGGATTGTATTTCATGGTGCAAGAACCCAAAGGATAAAGCCCTTTTTCAATGAAATGATTCTTGTGACTGACCTCGATAAAATGCCGCATAACATCAATTTCGCTGCATTCAGGCAAGCGCAAATCGGTTTTGCGGAGAAATTTGTCGTATTGCGGAGGAATTTCTGAAGGGAAATCGGAAGGCAAATCATATTTAGGAAGGGTGTAACCTTTGCGTCCGGAACTGCTCAATTCAAATATGGTTTTAGACATTTGCCGCCTCCTTCAATGCTTGCACCAGTTCATCCAAGTCTGCCCGAAGCTTCTTTTCAGTAACGGCAAGCATCAATTGATTAGGCTCTCTGTATGCAGCTAAATCCAAGCCGGGGAAGATATTCCGCTTGAGCAATTTATCAATAATTTCGGTTGCGGAAAGAGGTGTGGAAATTACGAATTCCTTAAAGAAAGGTGCTCTTGGATATGCTAAAGAAAAGCCGTTTAGCTTGCAAATCTCACTTGCTAAGTAATGCGCTTTTCTAAAGGACTGCAGAGCAACTTCCCGTAGGCCTTCTTTGCCCAGAAGACTTAAATATACTGTAGCGGCTAAAGCGCAAAGAGCTTCATTGGAGCAGATATTGCTGGTTGCTTTTTCTCTGCGGATATGCTGTTCTCTGGCTTGCAAAGTCAAAACATAAGCTTTTTTGCCTTCAACATCAACAGTGGCGCCGACTATTCGCCCCGGCATTGAGCGTGCCAAATCAAGGCTGGAAGCGAAAAACCCGAATAAAGGACCGCCCATGTTCATAGGATTGCCCAAAGCTTGGCCTTCACCGACAACAATATCGGCACGGTATTCGGAAGGTGCGTTAAAAATAGCTAAGCTGATTGGATCAACTGCAGCAATCAAGAAGCAATTTTCCTGTTGGTGCACGATTTTTTCCAGCTCAAACATCTCTTCCAAATTGCCGTAAAAATTGGGAGTTTGAATTACGGCGCAGGAAGTATTAGCATCAATTGCGGAAGCAAAAGCTTCAGCGTCAATTCTACCTTCTTTGGCGGGAATGGTAATAAGTTCAAGTCCGATTCCTTCTGTATAGCATTTAATCACTTTCAGAAATTCGGGATGAAGTGTCCCGCTTAATACCGCTTTTTGTTTATGATTCTTGCGAACGCTCATTAAAACGGCTTCCGCAGCTGCAGTGGCACCGTCATACATGCTGGCATTGGCAATTTCCATACCGGTCAATTCACAAATCATAGTCTGGAATTCAAAAATAGCTTGCAAAGTGCCTTGACTGACTTCAGCCTGATAGGGTGTATAAGCAGTCATAAATTCAGGTCTGGAAATGATTGTATCTACCGCTGCAGGAATAAAGTGGTCATAGACTCCGGCTCCCAAAAAGGAATTGGCAACTTGAGCAGACAGGGTTCTGCTTATTAGTTCCCGCACCAGACGCATGATTTCAAGTTCGGAAAGCGGTTCCGGCAAATCTA
Organism: Candidatus Cloacimonadota bacterium; assembly: GCA_035357855.1. Taxonomy (GTDB): domain Bacteria; phylum Cloacimonadota; class Cloacimonadia; order Cloacimonadales; family Cloacimonadaceae; genus UBA5614. The sequence continues at coordinate 75,147 of DAOPOH010000009.1, read as the reverse complement.
AAGGTTCTTTCAGCCTTAATTTTTCCGGGATAGCTTCAATCAAATCGTCAAAAGTCTTGAAGCCCATCGTTTCCAGCATACGCTGTTTTTCTTCTTCCGTGGTTGGAATATAGGGCATGCATTCTCCTTATATTTCCTTATTTTTCTACTATTTGCCATTAAATTGGCACTTTTCTTTTCTGTCAATGCAATTATGCAGTCGGAAGTATGGCTGCAGGCATATCCGAATTCCCTATCGAAAGCCTACAGGGAATAGTAATGTGGAGTCATTTCATAATCTCATTGAAGAAGAATTCTTCAGCTCAGTTAAGCCTGAGAATGAAACAGAGTTAATTGCCATGAGTTGGGCATATCAAATCCGGTTTAATTCATATAGAACTAATAGAGGAAGAGATAATCTTAAATCCTATAGCATTTAGCGATTGGAAAATCAAGAAAATATCCCCATTATCCCAACTTTTGTCGCTGACAGATTTATACTTTGTGTAGAGAAGATAAAAAATAGAAGGGATACTTATTGCCTTTACCATCTTGTCCTCGGTAAAAAAATTCTTGACATATACTGACAGCACAAAAATCTATCAAGAGAAGATTATGAGCAGAAGGGAAATCGCTCATAAATTAGAAAATAAACAGAACAACAAAGATAAACCTAAGGAGGAAACCTTGAAAAAATCATTGCTTATACTGATAGCTCTTTCTCTGGTAGTATTTGTTTTTGCAAATACGGCTGATCGTCCTGCGGGTCGGATGCCTTTAAGCAAATCCGGTCCTACGCGAACAGAAGTTATAGCCTATCAGGAAACATTTGAAACCGGTGCTGCGGGCTGGACATTTTCTCCCACTTCGGGTTCCAACCAACTCTGGCATATTGAAACTGTAGCAGATGCACCTTCACCCACTCAGGCTATGGTCAACCAGAATGACGCCAATACCTACAATCCGGGTATGATGAATTACCTGATTTCTCCGTCTATTACTCTTCCTTTATCGGGAACCATCAGAGCAGATGTTATGATGAAAGGAAATTTTGATGATCCGGACAATCCGCCCACCAGTGCTGCCGTTACGGATTATTGGTTTTGGGACATTTCTCCCAATAACGGCATAAACTGGTATCGGATGAGTAATCCTTACAATGATCCGAACGGGGTTAGCTATGTTTATATAGACGCTCCTTCCGAATGGTCTTGGGTGACTGACAGCTACACAGGTTTGGACGGTGTGATTTCTAATTACGCAGGGAACACTGTTAAATTCCGGTTCTGCTTCAAATCGGACAGCGATACTCCTATCGGAACAGGTATCATGATTGATAATTTCACCATCTTCAATGATATCTTTTTGCCTGCTCCGACAAATCTGACTGCGGCTCTGACAGGTCAGGATGTTACTTTAAATTGGAATGCTCCGCCTTCAGGATTTTCTACTGTAGCAATCACTTCTACAAATTCTCAATGGACTTCTTATGTCAATGACGCCGAAGGCTATGCAATGCGGATTCAGAATCCGTTTAGTTCTCCTCTGCAATTGCACGGAGTGCGTTTTATGCTTTATCGTGCCAACGGAGCTCCGATTGTCGGTTCGCCCATCGTGCATGTCTATTCCGAAAGCGGAGGATTGCCTGATATTGAACTTGTCAATCTTCCCAATATTACAAACATTCCCAATTATGAATGGAAAGATGTGGACATTACTTCCTATAATGTAACAATTCCCGCTAACGGAGCAGTATTTGTCGGCTTAAGTAATTTCGGGGATACTGATGATCAAGGTTTGCTTTGTGATTCCACCAGTGTGACTCCAAATTCGTATGCATTATTCCAAGGCGTATGGGACACTTTGACCAATTCTTATGCCGGCTTAGTCAATTGTGCATTAGCCGGAGTGTATTGGGTAGACGATCCTTTTGCACCTATTTTAACGGGGTTTAACGTGTATCGCTCTCTCAATCCTAATGAAAATTTTGACCTGATAGAAACCTTGACCAATCCGGCGCAAGTCAGCTATGTTGATCCGGATCCGGTGGCAGGTGCAATCAATTACTATAAAGTCACGGCTCTCTTTGACAATTATGAATCGGAAGCTTCCAATATTGCTTCCGTTGACTTAATAGGGTTACTTTACACGGAATTGACGAATGACGATGGGACTTCCAATCAAAACTTCAATCTTGGCACTTCCGCTTCCCAAGCTGTGAAATTTGTCACCAATCCCAATGTCCAAATCCGCTATGCAAAAATATATCTCAATGCTGTCGGAAACAGCGCTATGATAATCAGGATTTTTGATGCTGACGGCGCGAACGGCTTGCCGGGGACAATGCTTTTGCAATATACCGCTCCCGTAAATTCTTTAGCTCCGGGATGGAATAATTTGCCGTTACCGGAAGCTAATCTGATTACCGATGCGGACGGAGTATTTTACATCGGGATAATGGAATACGGAAGCGCTCCCACTTTTGCTTTGGACACCAATACCAGCGGAAACAGCTATAAGAAAATCAATGCCAGCAGTCCTTGGGAGCCTATTACTGAGGGCAATGTCATGATTCGCGCTTTGGTTCATTGGCCTGATGCCATTTCTGACCTGACTGAAATTCCGCCCGTTACTAACCTTACTACCTACCCCAATCCTTTCAATCAGAGATTGCAAATCAGCTTTGAACTCAACAAAGCAGCAACTGCCACAGTCCAAATCTATAATGTGAAAGGTCAGGCAGTGCGTGATTTAACCAAAGGCACTTTCACCAAAGGAACTCATTCCGTGCTTTGGGACGGAAATGATAACGACGGCAAGCAAGTCGGACAGGGAATTTATTTCACTCGCTTGACCGCTGACGGAACAGTCCTTACCCAAAAAATAATCAAAATCAAGTAACAAGTCATTTCATATCGGGAGAGAGATGCTGAAAAGCGGCGTCTCTCTCTTTTTTATTTTAGTATGTTTTCTCTTTTCTATTCCTTAAGAAAAGGTGGCAGGAAAAAGATTGACATAAACTCCTTTACGGCTTTCTTCGCCTACAAAATAAACTGAGTAACGAGGATAAAATGAAGATTTTAGTGCTCAATTGCGGCAGTTCTTCCATCAAATATCAGCTTCTCAATATGGATAATAAAGAAGTTATGGCGGAAGGAATAGCTGAAAAAATCGGAGAAGACATATCTCTATTTACATATAAAACTGCCGCTTTCACCAAAAAGCAGATGGAGATGTTGATTGAAAATCACGAACAGGGTTTGGCTTTAATCCTAAAAGCTTTGAAAGATGAACAGCACGGCGTAATCAAAAGTTTGGAAGAAATTGATGCTGTCGGACACCGTTTAGTGCATGCCGGCGAATATTATTCCGATACAGTCAGAATTGACGACAGGGTGATTGAAGTTATGAATGATTGCATTTCTCTTGCGCCTTTGCACAATCCCGCCAACCTGAAGGGTGTGGAAGCAGTCAAAAAAGAACTTCCTAACGTCCCTCAATGCGGTGTTTTTGACACTGCTTTTCATCAAACTATGGAACCTCACTCTTATCTTTATCCGCTTCCGCTGGATATGTATACCACACATAAAATCAGACGCTATGGCTTTCACGGCACTTCGCATAAATATGTCAGCAGGAAAGCAGCGCAGTATTTGAATAAAGAATTGAAAGATTTGAAGGTCATCACTTGTCATTTGGGGAATGGAGCTTCCATCACCGCAATAAAAGACGGAAAATCAATTGACACTTCCATGGGCTTTACGCCTTTGGAAGGTCTGATGATGGGAACCCGCTGCGGGGACATTGATCCCGCAATTCCTCTGCACATGATTCAGCAGCTCGGAATGAGCGTGGAAGAAGTGAATACCATTTTGAACAAAAAAAGCGGAATGTTGGGCTTGTCGCATCTCTCCAATGACATGCGCGTAATCGAAGAAGAGGTTTTGGAAAATCAAAATCCGAATGCTGTTTTGGCTCTGAAGGTGTATTGCTACAGGATAAAAAAATACATAGGAGCGTATTTTGCCGCAATGAACGGATTGGATGTTTTGGTTTTTACGGGAGGCGTGGGAGAACGCATGCCCATTATGAGAGAACAGGTTTGTGCGGATTTGGATGCCCTTGGTATCAAGTTAAACTCTGAAGAAAACAACAAATTCAGTGACAGCATCCAAGTGCTGAGCACCTCTTCTTCACCTGTCACAGTTTTGAAAATCCCCACTAACGAAGAACTGATGATAGCTTTGGAAACTCAGCGTCTGCTTACTTCTTGAGCTCATAAGCGTAAGATAAATGCTGTCAGGACGCCTTTAAATATGAGAATTGACCTTTTCCTCAATAAAGTGTGCTTGACCAAAACCCGCTCCATTGCCAAAAACGCCTGCGATAAAAACCTCGTGCAAATTAACGGCAAAATCGCTAAACCTTCGCAGGAAGTAAAAGTCGGAGACACTGTCAGGCTTGACCTTTACGGTTTTTCTCAGGAATTGACTGTGCTGGAACTTCCTGCCGGCAATGTTACGAAGAAAGATGTAACCCGTTACTATAAATTATTGAGCAAAATTCCGCTCTAAGCAGGCGTCTCGTGCGCCCGAAAATTTGCCTTCTTTCCTTTCTGCTTCTGCTTTTTACTGCCGGAAGTTTATTTTCTTTAGAATGGCAGACTTGGCGAAGCGGAGATTTAATCGTCACTGCTGCCCCCAAAGATTCCGCTTATGCAAACATGATGCTGCGCAGTCTGCAAAAGCGAATAAATACTTTTCAAATGGAACTCGGCGTCTATCCTCATCGGCAATTAAAACTGCAAATTCTGCCGAATAGAAAGGAATACGCGCGTTTGACAACAGGGAAAGGCAAACTGGTGGAAGCAAGCGAAGCTTTTTATTCTCCGCAAGACCAAGTTATTTATGTGCGCAGTCCGGAACAACTGGCAAACCAAAATTACGACGATGTCCTTATGCATGAATATATTCACTGGTTTTTGGATGAAACGCTTTGCAATGTTCCGCTTTGGTTTCATGAAGGAATGGCGATGTATTATTCCGGACAGTTCAATTTTGACGCATATTACAATTTTACTCGTTATCGCTTTATGGGACAGCATCTTTCGCTTGACAGCATGAATTCTTCTTATCCTTCGGACCGCAGTCAATGGAATATGTTTTATTTGACTTCGGTTTTTGCCGTCAATTATCTGCAGAGTCATCATAAGAAGGAATGGCAGAAATTTTGGGATACCGCCGGCTATTATTACAATCGCAAGAGTGCCGATTCCGCTTCCCGCATTGATTTTCTGCAAGTTTTTCACTATGCCTATCGCATGTCTCTCGTTGCTTTCAGTCAGGAATTTGATAAAACTGCGCGCCGTTATACATGGCTGTTTCCTCTCATCGGCTTAAACGCATTGATCTTTGCTCTTTTGCCTTTTGTCATTTTAATCGCTTGGCGGCGGAGCAGAAAAAAATTAAAAGCTATGCCCGACTTCATCATTGAGGACGATGAAGAAGAAGATGAACCGGAACAGCCTTCAGAAAAAGATTGATTTAATACGGACTTTTAATCCCTAAGAAACAAACAATAGATTACAAATCAGACACTCGCAGCTCAATTAATCTAATGGCAAAATAAAAACGGCAAAATTCTCAAGTTAATGCCTTTTTAAATTAAAGTTAGATTCCTTATTGCATTTAATCAGAATTTCCCTCTGTTTAGCTGTTTGTTGAAAGCAAATTGGCTATGCATCTAACTGTTTGCTATCTAATTTGTTACTCTATCGTTCCTCTTGAGCCAGTCGATATCCAGTCGATATCCAGTTGACTTTATTTCGACTGGATATCGAGAGGATATCGACAGGATATTAAGAGCGTTATATGCAATTATTTCATTTTTAGTAAGTTACAGCTATCTCCCAAGAAAGGCCGAGGGAAATCTTATTTGCTAATAATATTTAAGGCTATTAACATATAAACGGAACTTTTAATCAAGCAAGATATGTGCCCTGCAAGGACGGAATAGCGGGAGGAATGAAAACAGAAGAAAAAGATTGACAAAAATGGATATGCCAAGATAATACAAGCTGATATAAAATAGGAGTATTATAAATTATGGATGAAAAACCGGAAGCCGAAAAGATGAAGTTCGAGCAAGCTCTCAGAAAGCTGGAGGAAATTGCCGGACGCATCAGCAGCGGGAAAGAAGATTTGGATACAATGCTTGTTCTTTACGAAGAAGGCATTGCTTATCTGAAGGTTTGTCGCGAGCGTTTGGAAGAAGCACAGCAGAAAGTCAAGGTATTAAATGAGCGGCTGAAAAAAGAAATTCCAGAGGGAACAGAAAATGGATAATCGCATTCTTTTCAAGCGTGATATGAAAGAAAAGCAGGAATTGGTAAATATTGTTTTGGATCGTTTTCTTCCGCGCAAGGATGAATATCCGAAAGAAATTCATAAAGCCATTCGCTACAGTCTTTTTGCAGGCGGGAAAAGATTGCGTCCATACCTGACTATGCTGGCTTGGGAACTTTTTCAAGAAGAATTGGAACCCATAACTTATGCGGCTGCCGCTCTGGAAATGATGCATACTTACACCCTCATTCATGACGATCTTCCCGATTTGGATGACGATGATTACAGACGGGGTAAAAAATCCTGTCATGCCGTTTTTGGGGAAGAAGTTGCTCTTTTGGCGGGAGATGCTTTACTGATCAGCTCTTTTGAACTGCTGACTTGGTCGCCTTTACCGGAGAAAATCAAGAGGCAAATGGTGTATGAATTGGCTCAGGAATGCGGTATGCGCGGTTTGATTGCCGGTCAGGTTGCGGATTTAAAGGCAGCAGGGAAGAAGCCTGACAAAAAAATGCTGGAATATATTCACTATAATAAAACTGCGCGTTTGATCAATCTTTCTCTTCGTTTCGGAGCTTTACCGGCAGGTGCAAATCCGGAAGAATTGGCTGCTTTGGAGACATACGGTTCCAATATCGGTCTGGCTTTTCAGATTGTGGACGACCTTTTGGACATTGAAGGCAATCCTGAAGAATTGGGTAAAAGCGTCGGTAAAGACGAAGAAAGCGGAAAACTTACTTTTCCCGCAGTCTACGGAATTGAAAAATCACGCAAAATGGCAGACGAATATAAGCAAAAAGCCAAGCAGGCTCTGGCGCTTTTCGGTGAGAAAGCATTGCTTTTGGAGATGCTGGCTGATTATATGACCGAACGCAAAAACTGAAAATGATAAAATTACGCTTTCAAAGGTTATCGCCACATGCGGAAATACCTAAACAAATGAGTTCTTGTGCTGCCGGTTATGATCTGAGTGCAGCTGTGGAGAAGGAAGTTATTATTCCGGCGGGAGGACGCTTTTGTGTTCCGACGGGTATTGCCATTGCTCTTCCTGTCGGTTGGGAAGCTCAAATTCGACCTCGTAGCGGTCTCGCTTATAAATACGGAATCGGTATTCTGAACAGTCCCGGAACTGTGGATGCCGACTATCGCGGTGAAATAAAAGTTATCCTCATTAATTTGGGTGAAGAGGATTTTTCCGTTTTGCCGGGAATGCGCATCGCTCAAATGGTCATCGCTCCCGTTGCCGAAATTCTATTGGAAGAAACCGACAATCTTGATTTAACTGAAAGGAATGAAGGCGGTTTCGGACACACGGGAGTGTGAAAACAACGGAGATTTTTGAAATGAATGCAATCCAGCAGCAAATTATAGATTTGAAGGAAGCAAAGGGTGCAGTGATCCTGGCACATAATTATCAAGCGGTAGAGATACAGGATATAGCTGATTTTACCGGTGATTCGTTACAGCTTTCTCTGCAGGCGGCAAAAACGAATGCCCCTCTTATCGTGTTTTGCGGAGTGCGTTTTATGGCGGAAACTGCAGCCATACTGAATCCGAAGGCGAAAGTTATTTTGCCCGTTCCCGATGCCGGTTGTCCGATGGCTGATATGATTTCTGCCGAACAATTGAAATCATTTAAGCAGGAACATCCGGGCGCTAAAGTAGTCTGTTATGTCAATTCTTCCGCGGAAGTAAAGGCGGAAAGCGATATCTGCTGCACTTCAGCCAATGCGGTAAAAGTGATGCAGTCCTTTCCTGCCGCTCAGGAAATCCTTTTTGTCCCCGATCAAAATTTGGGCACATGGGCAGCAACTCAAACCAAAAGAAAAGTGACAGTCTGGCAAGCTTTTTGTCCTGTTCACCATTACGGTTTTACTAAACGCGATGTGGAAGAGATGCGGAAAAAGTATCCTGATTATCAATTGCTGGCTCATCCCGAATGTGATTGGGAAGTTTTGATGCAAGCTGATTTGGTGACTTCCACAAGCGGAATGTTGAAATATGCGGAGGGGCATGACAAATTGATTTTGGCAACGGAAAACGGATTGATTGAATTGCTGAATGCCCGTTATCCGCAAAAAAGTTTTGTTTCCCTCAATCCTCAAGCAGTCTGTCAAGATATGAAAAAAACTAAACTACAGGATGTGCTTTCCTCCTTGCAAAATGAGCGCTATGAAGTAAAAGTGGAAGCGGCGATTGCAGAAAAAGCTCTTTCCTGTCTGCAGAAAATGCTGGCTTTGGAGCAGTAGGGGAAGAAATTATGCGGACTGCAAGTTTAAAGCTTCCTTTTTCGGAAAATGAGATTGAGCAATCGGCGGGAGGTCAGTCCGGAACTGAAGCAGCCGATTTTTTGCAGAAAACGATTTTGGCAAATACGGAAAATGAAGTGCTAAACGGTCTGGAACTCGGTTCCGGAAACGGGATTATAACTTTAATGCTTGCCGGGCAAAAACCGAATTGGCATTTGACGGGATTGGAATTGCAGCCGGAATTGACAGCCATGGCAATAAGGAATAATCAAAAGCTGGGACTGAACTGTTCCTTTCTGCAAGGTGATTTGCGTCAATGCAAAACTCTTTTCAGTCCGCACATTTACGATTTGGTCTACGCCAATCCTCCCTGGATAAAAATCGGCAGAGGAAAAGTTTCTCCCAATCCTGTCAGAGCAATCAGCAGACAAGAAATAAACTGCACTTTACAAGATATTCTGTTTTGTCCGGATTGGTGTCTTCAGGAAGAAGGGACCTGCTGGTTAATTTATCCGTGGGAGCGGAAAAGTGAATTGGAAGAAGCAGCGCGCGAAACTTCTTTAGTAATTGCAGGTTTTATTAGTTCCGAACTATATCCTCATTGTTTTATCGTTAAGCTGAAACGCGGGTTTTGATGATTATTTATTGATTAGGAGGCATTTCAGATGAAAAAACGCTTTCTTGCTCTGCTGCTGATAGGCACTTTGATTATTTTGGGCTGGACTGTCATTGAATATTTGCTGCAAAGCATTATTCAATATCAATATCAGCAAGTGGCAAAATATCCGGTCACTGTTTATTCGTGGGATACGACAATTATGAATCAATTGCGGACCGATTTATCCGCTTATGATTTTATTGCTAAAGTGGAATACAGGACCAGTGAGCAATCTGCTGATGAATTGATTAAGAAATACGGGTTGGAAAATTCGGATAACATTTTGCAGAATGAAGCTCTGCCGCAGCTTTTGCACATTTATTTGAAAGGCAATGCCAAAGCTCGCGCCAATAAACTCATCTTGAAACAAAAATTGGACAGCTTGCCTCAAAAAGACAGAATTTTGGTTGAATATCAAAATGATATCTGGAATACCACTTTCAAAAGAGCAGACCAATGGAATCAGATTCGATGGATTATTACAGGTTTCATCGGTCTGACCGTATTTTTGGTTTTCCTGTTTAAGCGTTTGCATTACGAACATTACCTTATCCGATTCAAACATTTGACCGCGCCTGCCGAATTTGAGGTGGTGAAATCGCATGAATCTTATTGGCTGAATACTGTTTTGCTGAGTTTTGTTCCCGTTCTTTTAGGTTATGTGCTTTACGAAATCGGTTACACGGGTGATTGGCTGATTTACAAAATGGAGCGGTATTTCTTCCTTTTGCAATTGGGAGTGACGCTTTTAGCGGCAGTCGTTGCCTATCCTTTCGTGCTTCATTATCAGCATGAAGTGTCAATTCCTCAGACGGAAAAATGATCAGATTTCTGCCGAACTCTTTGACTGTTTTGCGGATTGTTTTAGCACCGATTTTCCTTTATTTGGCGGGGTTTGTGCAGACTCCGAAGGCGTTGATTTGGAGCTGGATAATTTTTGTCGTTGCCGCTTTGACCGATTGGCTGGACGGATACCTTGCCCGCAAATTGAATTTGATTTCAGACTTCGGAAAAATATGGGATCCTTTGGCGGATAAATTTATCGTTCTTGCCGCATTGGGAGTTTTTACCTGGGCTTCGCCTTTTCATTTACCTTGGATTATTTTTGCCGTGATTGCTTTGCGTGAAGTATTGGTCACTGTTATGAGAGAAGTCTACGCAAGGCGAAAAATATTTATAGCTGCAGACTTGTGGGGAAAGCTGAAGACCGTTCTGCAGATGAGCGGAATAATTTTTTTCCTGGCTGCATGGGCACTCGGCTTCACGGCATACGATCTGCTTTTAACTTGTAATTTGTGGTTTCTGCTGGTAGCGATTGTTACAATCCTCAGCGGAGTTAATATACTTTCCAATAAACCGACAAAACAAATTTGAACCAAGTGAAAAGAAGGCAGAATATGAAAGCTAAAACTTTTCTTCCGCTTACGGCAATTTTGTTGGTTTGCGTTTTAGTGCTCTTTCCCGCCTGCGGGACAAAAGAAACGCAATCCGACAAATACAGCTTTTATGAAAACACGGTGGATGACAGCAAACCTATCGCCATGGGCGACAGCCGTGATATTTATGTGTTTGCTGACGCTTCCACTTGGAAAATCCTACAGAATTTCCTGACCCGTAATTTGGAAAGGGAAACTTTTGTCGTAGTCAATGAAAAATACTTCCGCATCATCAAAAGCGACATCAAAAACATCGATGAGCTGATGAAATATAAAAACCTGCTGTTCTTGGGCGACCTCAAAAGCAAAGAAGAAGTTTCAACTCATATGCGCAAATCTTTGGATAAGCAGATGCTGGATAAGGTTCAGAAATCCGGAGCTGAAATGTTTGTTGCTCGCAACCGTTGGGTGAAAGATCAGCTCATTGTTTATATGATGGGCAGCAACCTGGAGAATTTGTTGAAAATTAATCTTTTGCAGGCTGACCAGCTTTACAATCTTTTCCTCAATCGCTTAGCGGAAAGGCTTGCCTACCAAGCTTACCAAACGAAGATTATTCCCGAAGATTTTTTCCAGCCTTATCCCTTCTCGCTTAAAGTTCCCTCAAACTTTCAAGTTTATGCTAACGATAAGGAAAATCATTTTCTCAGTTTCCTTTACCGCATTCGCAGTCAAAGCGCGGACTTTCCCGATCGCTATTTGAGCATTTATTACGAAGATATGCCTCAGGATTCGGTTAATTTGAATTGGCTGATGCAAAAACGGCAAGCACTGGCAAATAAATATTATCAAGGGGATAAGTTTATTAAGGAAAATATCCGTTCGGAACGCTTCCAATTGGGAAAATACAACGGCTGGCGGATTTTGGGTCCTTGGCAAAACGATAAATTTGCCATTGGTGGCGGCTTCCAAGCTTTCGCTTTTTATGAACCGCAGCAAAAGAAAGCTTATTTAATTGATAACAGTGTCTACTTCCCCGCGGGAGATAAACTGCCGGAATTGCTGCTGCTGCAAAAGATTTCGGAAACCTTCACGGCAAAATGATTAATTTTCAATCCCGACCGAACTTTATGAATGCCAAACTGCTGATTACAGTCATGCTTTTGACAATAGTATTTGCCCTGTCTTCCGTAACAGCAGAAGAAATTCTTTCCGGCAAAGATGTTATTGCGTATAAAAGCAAAGCCGGTTTATTTTTGATGGATGCGGACAGCGGAAATGAGATTATGGTTCCGACTGCTAATGAGATCGATGATGTTTTTTGGGACAAAACAGGCGCGCGTTTATTTAGGACAATGGCTCAACCCGCTTCCGACCAGGAATTTATCTTTGAGCTCTATGAAGTAATTTTGCCTGCTTTGAGTGAAGTCAAACTTACTGAACAGCAATACGACAATTTTGATAATACCATAGACGATATTGCTGCCGGTATGGGAACTGACGGCAAAATTTACATCTCGAGCTTTATGTGGAGCTATTTGGCAGACGGCACACCTTATAAAACAAATCTGCGGACTTGGGGATTTTATGACCTGGAAAAGAATATCTATCAAGCACTCGAAAATCCGAGTAATTTTAAGCCGGAATATTATTCTCCCAAAATGCTGAAAAGCGTCACTTCCGAAGGTTACGGCATTACTAATCAGCTGGTGGATGATGGAGGCCAGCCGCATTTTGAATTGTTTAATGTGTTAAGCAAAGGTGATGAAAAACCTGTTTATACTCCTCTGACTTTTTTGGAAGCCCCCGCTCCGAATATTCACTTAAAGCTAATTCCGACAGACTTTCTGCTTTCGCCAAACGACAGTCTGGTGGTCTATAGTTATCATTATTTTACTAATGACCCGAACAGTGATTTGCCGTATACTTGGGTCTGCTCCAGAGACGGTAAACGGAAAAAATTCCTGTCCGATACAATTGGCGTCACTATGGATCATACGATGGTTTGGACCTCCGGCAGCCGGTTGATTTATCTGACAAAGGATAAAGAAAATGACAGCACTCTTCTTTGTCTTTTGCAGAAAGATTTGAGTGTTAAAATTCTTAAGCGGTTTGAAGCGCAGGACACTCCGTTTCTTTATTATCGCTATCGTTTATAGAAAAGGAAATATAACTTATGCAACGGCGATTGATTTATGTCATTTGCTTCTGCTTAATGCTGGCAGGGTCAGTTTTTCTTGCTGCTAAAGACACGGATTCTTTATATATTAGACTTTACGGACAAGCTTCAAAAAACCTGAAACTTTTGCCGCAACCCGCAAAAAGTGATTATACCAAACTCCTGAAAGATTATCCGGATCGTTTGATGGCATTTTTATTGGCTTATGAAGAAAACGGAAGATTGGCTGCTACCAATCCTAAAGTTCTGTTAAATCATTATCAATCCGTCAAAGAATTGATGCAAGAGCAGGGAATTATTAAGCCGGACGAATTTTTCCTGTCCTATGTGGCAAAAATTACAGTGAGCGATGAAGCTGTTACCGATTACAGACGCCAATTTGAAAAAGCTGTTATTCTTACCTCCGAAGAGACAAAAACATCACTTACTCTAAAAGAATATAGGCAAAGCGTAAAAGATCCATTGGAATTGTATCGGCAAGCTTGTCTTAAAACTACGGAATGGCTGCTCTATAAACCCACTTCCGGTCGCGACCAATCTCCTTTGGATGTGGTAAATAAATCTTTATTCGGCAGGTGCGAAGAGTCACAAATTCTTTTTGCGTCATTATGCAGGACTTTGGGTATTCCTGCAAGAGCTGCAAGCACTCCCTGGTGGGCACATCAGGATGATAATCATGCATGGGTGGAAGTTTTCATTAACGGCAGTTGGCATTACACGGGTGATACCGATGGCGGTTATTGGCTTGATCAAACTTGGTTTTCAGGTGCGGTGAATAAAATGGTGATTATCACTGCGGACAGCAGTCTGCCCGCAAAGGACGATGAAGTTTTGGCACAAGATAGATATGGAGCCGTGATTAACAGTATCAAATATTATGCCGGTGAAAATACGCGCACCTTAAAGATAAAAGTGATTGATAAAGACGGTCAGCCGGTGCGCAAATGCAATCTCGGAATTGATGTCTATAACTTTTATTCTTTGCGTCCGCAGGTATTTACTACAACTGACGACAAAGGCGAAAAAACTATAACAGTCGGTCAGGGCTCATTCTTTTTGACTGCTTTCAAAGACAGTTTGGCTACTTTGCAATTCGTTCCTTCAGGTAATAATAGACTGCTTGAATATACTCTGAAATTGGAACGATCGGCTCTTCCGGCTAAATCTGTCATTATGGAATATCCGGCAAAAACTGTGGAATTTAAAGACGCTCCTCAAAGCTGGAAAGATGATGTTAAACTGGCAAAAACAAACCGGATGCAGCGTCAGGACGAAGCTGAACGTCAAGCAGAAATTGAACTGCCCACCCAAGACAGTCTTTTGGTTCAAGTGGTAAAAAAAGCAAGACTGAATTATCCTGAATTTCTTTCTTTTCTGAAGACGGATGAAATTCGCAGTCGTATGCAGTCCGAACAGTCTGATTCCTTGTTTAATCTTTGGCTGCAAGTCCTGCTCGCCAACGACGAAAAAGACCTTTGGCAAGGTGATGCTGCGTTGTTTCATAAAATGTTCGCTTGGTTTGAGTATCTTTCTTTCAAAGTTAAAGACCTGCCGGAAGCAGAAATGCTCAATTTGTTTGAACCGACTATCTTTTATGAAAACTTGCCTTGGCAGTCTTATTATTATGGCAGCGCCTATCCTAAGGAACGGTTCTATCCGCAAAAGATGATTATGCGAAAGCCGGCAAAACCTACTCCGCAACAAGTATCCAAATTCTATTCCCGCGGACATAAAGTTAAACCTCAAAAAGCTCTTTCCGGTTTATTGACTATGGATACTGCACTCAACCAAAAGTATCTTGCCGATTACCAAAATAAGGTATTAGCGTGTTCATATTTTCGTGCCAATCAAATTCCCGCTCAATATACCCGCCTGCAGAATGTAGTTTCTGTCTATGCGGACGGAGCATGGAAATATTTTGATTTAAGCAAGCGAAATTACTATGAAACTGAAGCTGAAGATAAGCAAGCAATGCGGCAAGTGACCTTTAGATTCACTGATGAGCAAAATCAGCCTGTAGCGCTGAAAACGGGTCAAGTCTTAATCTGCTTCTTTAAGAACGGCCAATTTTTCCCGACTAATTTGCAGCCGGATTATCAAGGCAACGGTATTTTTACTGCTTTGGTTCCGCGTTCGGGAACCTTCTATGCTCAAATCGGTTATCGCAACAGCGACAGCTTAACAGTTTATTATCTGAGGCCGCTTTCAGAAAAAGGTATCGGCATTGACAGCTTCAGTCTGAAATTGGATTATTACCGTCAGACTTGGTCACCGGTAGAGAGATTTTTACTGCCCGTAACGCAGGAACTTGATTCTTTGGGATACGCTTTTGCAGTTTTGGGTAACGCTACCGGGGAAAATTGTCTGAGGATGGCAGCTAAGCTGAAAGAAATGGGAAAACCTTTTGTCTTTGGAGGTTATGAAAGCGGGCAAGCTGACAATTTCAACTATCGCATTCTAAATTCATTTTACCGAGCAGTTCAAGATGTCCCTTTCCTTCAAAACAGAACTATTACTTTAGTTAAAAATGAACAAAACGGCTCTTGGCAAATGTATGAAGGGTTGTGGGACAGTTTGCCGTAAAAACAAATTGACAAAAATATATATTCATATTAAAATGAAATAAATTTAACTGAAAGAGGACATAAATCGCTTCATATTAAGTTAAGGAGGATTGCTTATGGTTCATTTGCCTGTCATCTGGTATATTGCACCATTAGGAGCTGTTACTGCTCTGGTTTTTGCCTATATATTCTTTCACCAAGTCAAACGCGAAGATCCGGGCACAAAAGACATGCAGAAAATTGCAGGATATGTGCGTGAAGGAGCTTTTGCTTATCTGAAACAGCAATACAAAGGTGTGGCTCTGTTTTTTCTTGCGGCTTTTATTATCTTTCAGTTTATGGCATGGGGATTGGGGGTTTTACATTGGCTGACTCCTTGGGCATTTCTGACGGGAGGTTTTTTTAGCGGATTAGCCGGTTACATTGGCATGAACATGGCGACCTTGGCTTCCAATCGCACAACTCAAGCCTGCACCAAAAGTTTGAATAAAGGCTTAAAAGTTGCCTTCAGAGCCGGCAGCGTTATGGGATTGACTGTTGTCGGCTTGGCTTTAATAGATATATCCGTCTGGTTCTTTATTTTAAATTTATTGCATTTTCCTTTGGATAGAATAACGGTCATTATGCTCAGCTTCGGTATGGGAGCATCTACTCAAGCGCTTTTTGCTCGTTTGGGCGGAGGCATTTTTACCAAAGCTGCCGATGTCGGAGCCGATCTTGTGGGGAAAGTGGAATCCAATATTCCTGAAGATGATCCTCGCAATCCTGCAACAATTGCAGATAACGTCGGTGATAATGTTGGAGATGTAGCAGGAATGGGTGCTGATCTTTATGAATCTTACGCCGGTTCTATATTAGCTGCAGCAGCTTTGGGTATGTCTTGCGTAGTTGCCATGGGTGATAAACTTATGCCTTGGTTGGTCAATTTTATTACTGCCCCGATGGTGTTAGCGGGAGTAGGTGCGCTGCTTTCCATCCTCGGAATTTTTATGGTTTCCACCAAAGAAGGTGCCGATACGAAACAGCTGATGTTTGCGCTTAATAAAGGTGTCTACGGCAGTTCGATCCTGATTGCCATTGCCGCTTTTTTTGTCACAAAACTGATGCTGCCTCCCGATTATTATTTCGGGGTCTTCATATCAGCAGTAATCGGATTGGCGGCTGGCGTGCTGATTGGTTATTTTACGGAGTTGGATACATCGCACAGCTATCAACGCACCAGAGCAATAGCGGAACAGGGAGAATATGGTCCTGCAACCGTAATTTTAGAGGGCTTAGCAGTCGGGATGCGTTCAACTGCAGCCCCTGTAATTACAATTGTCGTCGGAATTTTGTTGGCTTTCATTTGCAGCCACGGTTACAAATCAATTGAGATGGGACTTTACGGCATCGGTTTCGGAGCAGTGGGAATGTTGGCAACTTTGGGTATGACTTTGGCGATGGATGCATTCGGACCGATTGCAGATAATGCCGGCGGAAATGCTCAAATGGCAAAACTGCCGAAAAATGTAAGAGAAATGACTGACAATCTTGATTCCGTAGGTAATACTACAGCAGCTACGGGAAAAGGTTTTGCTATCGGGTCTGCTGCTTTGACGGCAATGGCTCTTTTGGCTGCGTATTTGGAAGAAGTGCGCAACGGATTTCACCTGATGAGCGTTAAAGCACACCAAATTCCGCTGCTGCATATCAATTATACCGCTGCCTTTTCGGATAAAGTTCCGGTTGCTAAAGCTTCCATCAATGACTTTATCACCTTTTACCAAATTCATGTTCTAAATCCCAAATTCCTGTTGGGAATTTTTATCGGGTCCATGGTGACTTTTGTCTTTTCCTCACTCACAATTAAAGCTGTGGGTAGAGCGGCAGGTAAAATGGTGGCTGAAGTGCGGCGTCAGTTTAAAGAAATTCCCGGCATTATGGAAGGCACAAGTAAACCGGAATACGCCAAATGCGTTAAAATAGCCACTCAAGCAGCGCAATACGAAATGGTTTTACCGGCATTAGTCGGCCTTTGCACTCCTGTAATCATGGGTTTGCTTTTGGGCGTAGCAAGTGTGCTGGGTATTTTAGTGGGAGCACTGGCTACCGGTTTTGTGCTTGCAGTGATGATGAATAATGCTGGCGGAGCATGGGATAACGCCAAAAAATATGTGGAATCCGGTCTTTTGGGCGGCAAAGGCTCTTCTTCTCACAAAGCTACTGTCGTCGGTGACACCGTAGGTGATCCTTTTAAAGATACTGCCGGTCCGTGTATGAATATTCTGATTAAGCTGATGAGCATGGTTTCGATTGTTTTCTCCGGCTTGATTGTTGCGCATTCTCTGCATGTTGAAACCATCAATCCGCCTTTTTCCAATGCGAAGAATAATGTCCAAATGCAAAATCGCGTGGAATGGGTTTCGCAAGCCGATTATGACAAAATGCAGGCGGAAAAACTTCTGCTTCTGCAAACAACAGCTCCCGCAGATTCTACTCAGCAGGTCGGGAAATAATACCTAAATGGATTAATATTTAACGCAAAAGACGCTAAATACGCAAGAATAATGTAGTGTCGCTTGTCAAAGCTACATTTATAACTGGTAGAATTAGAATTCTTTCGTGCAATCGGAGTGTTTTGAAGTTCGTTTTGCTTTCGTAAATAAACAAGTGCCATGATAGTTTAAGCAAAACGAACTTCGTTAAAAGTTTCGGAGTTCGTTTTGCCTGTATAAACTTTCAAGTGTCACGAGTGCATGAGGCAAAACGGACTTCGGTTGTTATAGGAAGTTGTTCAATTTTTAATTTACAATACAAAACAAGTTGTTACGAACAATTGCTTTTACTTGACTTTGGCAAAGCATTTTAACATTTTGACCATAATTGGCCGCAGAGAGGGCAGAGATGTCCTCAAAGCATAATTTGAAGCAGAGGAGAAGTTTATGCAAATAGAGGAAATACACAGGCGGGTATTGGAAACCGGTGCAGTTTTAGATGTAGTCAAGGCGGAAATTGCCAAAGTAATAGTCGGGCAAGAAGATATCATAGACCGTCTATTGATCGGTTTGTTAAGTAACGGGCATGTGCTGGTGGAAGGTGTTCCCGGATTGGCGAAAACTTTGATTATCAGCACTTTGGCGCAAACAATGCAAGCCAGTTTCAAGCGCATTCAATTCACTCCCGATTTGCTTCCCGCGGACATTACGGGCACCATGATTTACAATCAGAAAGAAGGCGAATTTTATCCTAAGCGCGGACCAATTTTTGCCAATTTTATCTTAGCGGATGAAATCAATCGCGCTCCCAGCAAAGTTCAATCAGCTTTATTGGAAGCAATGCAGGAGCGTCAAGTAACGATCGGAGACACGACTTTTCCTTTGCCGAAGCCGTTTTTGGTGATGGCTACGCAAAATCCGTTGGAACAGGAAGGAACTTATCCTTTACCGGAGGCGCAAGTAGACCGTTTTATGCTGAAATTGCGCATAACTTATCCCGATTTTGCCTCGGAGAAAAAGATTATAGACCGGATGGTGAGAGACGAAACCATTACCGTGCAGCCTGTTCTCAATCCCCAAGCAGTTGAAAATATGCGGGAAGTAATCAAAGACATTTACATGGAAGATAAGCTGAACGAATACATTCTGCATCTTGTTTTTGCCACGCGTCAGCCTCAACGCTATGCCAGATTGTCATCTTTGCACGGGTTAATTGAATGCGGAGCTTCACCGCGTGCTTCCATTTATTTGGCAAGAGCAGCAAAAGCACAAGCCTATTTGGAACACAGAGGTTATGTCATTCCGGACGACATAAAAGCCATCGGACGTGATGTTTTACGCCACAGGATAATTCTTTCTTACGAAGCAGAAGCGGAACAGCTCACTTCCGAAGACATTGTCAACCGCATCTTGGATGAAGTGGAAGTGCCGTAATACATTGCAACGACACAGTTAGTTTTAGGATAATGAATTATGCCTGCCACTCCCGCTGAAATTCTGCAACGCGTCAAACGCATTGAAATCAAGACTCGCAATCTGGTGGAAGAAGTCTTTACCGGTGAATATCACGCAATGTTCAAAGGTCAGGGTTTGGAATTTAGTGAAGTGCGCGAATACCAAATCGGCGACAGTTATCGTGATATTGATTGGAATGTTTCTGCGCGTTTCGGACATCCGTATATCAAAAAATTCAGGGAAACGCGGGAGCTGAATGTCCTTTTCCTCATTGACCTCAGTGCGTCCAATCAATTCGGTACCAAAGGACAAATCAAGTCGGATTTCATAGCGGAACTTACGGCAGTCCTTTCTTTTTCGGCTTTGAGCAATCAGGATAAAGTGGGTCTGCTGCTCTTTACCGACAGAATAGAAAAATATCTTCCTCCGCGCAAGGGTCGCAAGTATACTTTGCAAATTCTGCGCGATATCCTTTATCCTGATTTGCAGGGGAAAGGAACTGACCTTGCCGGAGCTCTTTCTTTTGCTGCACGCCTGCTCAAAAAACGCAGCATTGTTTTTCTCATTTCCGATTTTTTGGCGCATGATTATACAAAGCCTTTGCAGCTTCTTGCCAATAAGCACGATGTAATTGCCCTGCAAGTGATTGATCCCGCAGAGCGTATTCTTCCCGCAAGCGGATTGGTGCGCATCTATAATCCGGAAACGGGAGACAGCGATGTAATTGACCTTTCCGATAAAAGTCTGCGCAAGCAATACGAACAATACATCAAAGTGGAACAGGAGCAGCTCAGCAAAAAGATGGCTCAAGCACATGTTGATCTTCTTCCTTTACAAACGGATCAATCTTATGTTCAGGAGCTGCAAAAATTCTTTGATCGCAGGATAAAACGCCGTCGCTGAATAAGTTTCTCTTTTATCGGTGCAGTCTTTCTTTTTATGAAAGAAGTGTTACCAGGCGTAAAGAGTTTTGCTCTTGACTGCAGACAGATTGTCAATAAATGGTTTTAATATGATAAGATACGGGCATATTGAAAATGAAAATAAACTTTTTGCTCTTAAGGCAGGCAAAGTGAGAGGACATCCGCAGCTTAAAATCATTGTGCTGACAGCGATAATTTTAATCGGACTGACGCCTCTTGCCGCAAGGTTGGAACAGAATGTAGAAAAGCCTGATACTTTGTATTTAGGCAGTCATTTTTTCCTTAATCTTACTTCCGACATGCCTTTAAGCAAAGCTATCGTTCCCGATACTCTTTCCTCTTTTGCGGTAGTGAAGCAGGAAAATATTAAACAAAAAGGGAAAAGTGCAGGATTAAAACTCACTGTAGCCGCTTTGGATACGGGAACTCATACCTTTCCTTCATTAATTGTTCGGACTGCACAATCCCCAACCGATACTTTGCGCACTTTGCCTTTTACTCTTACGATAAATGAGACCCGAGCACCCGAAGATTCTTTATTACGCGATATTGCTCCGACCGTTAAACTGAAAGGAGAACTTCCCTGGTGGGCATATTATGTCATCGGAGCAATTTTGCTTGCCGGTATTTTGCTTTTGGCCGCTATTTATCTTTTGCGTCTGAAGAAAAAAAGAACCGTAAAGCAGGGTCAAACTGAAGAGGTAAAAGATGAAAGGCAAAATTGGCAGAAAGCGTTGGACGCGCTTAATGCATTGAAGCAGGAAGACTTGCCCGCAAAAGGAGAATTTCTCGTTTTCCATTTCCGTTTGTCTGAAATTATGAAACAATATTTGGAAGATGAATATGGCTTTCCCGCAAAAGAGATGACCAGTCGTGAAATCCGGCATTATTTCCAGCGGCAAAAAACTTTGCAGGCAGCGGATTACAGAGAAATTGTTCAATGGCTGGAAAGCTGTGACCTGGTTAAATTTGCCAAGCATGAGACAACCGTTGAAGAATGTAACGAGCGGTTAGAATGGTTTGTCCAATGGCTGCAGCAAAAACAATCAGCGGAAGAGCAAGCCCATATTGAGGAGCAGGTCAATGCTTAAATTTTACAGTCCGTGGTGGCTGCTGGCTTTAGTTTTGGTGCCGCTTTACCTGTATTATGAATTAAAGCTGAAAAGCAAAAAACGAGCGCAACTGCCCTTCAGTCGTTACTCTTTAGTGCACAGACTGGCTCCCCGCAGAAGAATTTGGAGAGTAATTTATCCCATTTTGAGAGCACTGACTATATTGTGTTTGGTTTTGGCATTAGCGAGACCCAGATTTGGCAAAGGTAGAGAAGACGTTCAGGGTCAAGGGGTTGACATCATGATTGCTTTGGATGTAAGCGGTTCCATGTTAGCCGTGGATTTTGTTCCGGAAAACAGGTTAGGCGCTGCCCGTAAAGTAGCCAAAGAATTTATTGAACGCCGCGAACACGATCGCATCGGCCTCGTCACTTTTTCCGAATACGCTTTAACCCGTTGTCCTTTGACGCTTGATCACGGTGCGCTTATCCAAATTTTGAATCAGGTGGAAGTGAATAAAGAAGCTTCATCCACCGCTATCGGAATGGGTTTGGCTGCAGCTATTGCCAGATTGAGAAATTCGTCCGCCAAATCCAAAGTCATAATCTTGATTACGGACGGGGTTAACAATACCGGAGAAGTTGATCCTTTTACCGCCGCGGAAATGGCAAAAGCTTTTGACATCAAAATTTATCCGGTGGGCGTCGGCAGTAACGGTTTAGTGGATTTTCCCGTGGACGATCCAATCTTCGGGACAAGGTATCAAAAAGTGCAAATAGAAATGGATATGGACGCTTTGAACAGAATAGCGGCAACTACGGGAACGGGTCAAGCTGCTCTTGCCACAAATACCGAACAATTGAAAGCAGTCCTTGCCAATATTGACAAGCTGGAAAAAAGCACTTATCAAATTCGCTATTACTATGATTACAAAGAAATCTTTCCCGTATTCTTATGGCTGGCTTTTTTCTTTCTTTTAACCGAGCTGGGGCTCAAGTT
The DNA here is from genome assembly GCA_035357855.1 of Candidatus Cloacimonadota bacterium. Taxonomy (GTDB): domain Bacteria; phylum Cloacimonadota; class Cloacimonadia; order Cloacimonadales; family Cloacimonadaceae; genus UBA5614. The sequence goes on along the minus strand of DAOPOH010000009.1, from coordinate 52,895 downwards.
AGTTCTGATTAAAATTTTGCCGGAGTAGACAATGAATCTTGCCAACGGTAAACTGCTTTTTCTGCTGCTGATTTTGCTGCCCTTGGTTGCACTGCTGATTATTCTTCCTAAACGCTACAAAAAACGCTTCGGAGAATTTGCCGATCCGGAATTTTGGAATTATTATTTCCGGGATTGGTCTTTTTTCTGGTTCAGGTTAAAAATCGTGCTTCTGCTTGCAGCTTTAGCTTTTATCATCTTAGCGTTAGTGCGTCCGCAATGGGATACGGAAAAGCAGGATATTCGACGCAGCGGATTGGACATTGCTATTTGTTTGGATGCAAGTAAAAGCATGGATGCAACGGATATTATACCCAGTCGTTTGCAAAGAGCGAAGGATCAGATTGCCGCTTTTATTGATGAGCAAAAAGGGGATCGAATAGCCTTGATTCCTTTTGCGGGAACGGCTTTTGTGCAATGTCCTTTGACTGATGATTACGAAGCGGTAAAATTATTGTTGAGCAGTTTGAGCACGAATTCCATTCCCGTTTGGGGAACGGATATCGGCAGAGCTTTACGCACTGCTGCATCTGTCTTTGACCAAAAAGCAAAAACCAAAGTTGTAATCCTGATTTCGGACGGTGAAGACCTCAGTAACGATGCGGTTCAAGCAGCCAGGGAACTTGCTCGGCACGGCATAATAGTTTATACTATGGGTGTCGGAACACCGGAAGGCGGCAAAGTAAAAATGAATACAGACGAAGATTTAAGAAGCAGCACCCCTTTGGAAGTCACTACCAGACTTGATAATAAGACTATGGAGAAGATTGCTTCAGTGACGGGCGGACAGTTTTATATGATTACCCCCACACAGGATGAAATTACCGCTATTCTGAAGCATATTTCTTCTTTGGAACGCAGCCGCTTTTCCTCTTTGAAGCTTAATCTTTACAAAGAGCAGTATCATTTGTTTGCTCTTGCAGCATTATTGTTGCTTTTGGCGGAAACACTTTTGGGAGTGCGAACCGGTAAAAACGAGAACGGCAGAAACGGAAAACCCGCTGCGGTTGCTTTACTGCTGATGCTGTTTTTGCCTTGTTTTAATCTGCAAGCGGTAAAAATGCCTTGGTCAAAATATTATGCGGACAGTAAAGGCAACTCCGCTTATCAAAAACAGGATTTCCAAAAAGCGGAAGAAATCTTCAATCGCAATGCCGCTGACCATCCCAAAGATCCCGTTCTGCAGTATAATCACGGCAACTCGTTGTATAAATTGCAACAAAACGAAAAAGCTGCGCAGGCTTGGCAAAAAGCTATGAGCAGTTCCGACCCTAAGTTGCAGAGCAAGATTTGGCACAATCTTGGTAACCTGCAGTTCCAAGCCAAAAATTATAAAGAAGCGATGGAATCTTATCGCAAAGCGGTTTTAGCCGATCCGAATAATGTCAATGCCAAAGTAAATTATGATTTGGCAAAACGAATGCTGCAAAATCAACAGCGGAAGCAGAAAAATCAGCAAGGAAACCGACAGCAGCAACAAAATCAACAGCAGCAAACCCCGCAGCAAATTACCCAAAGAGAAGAAGCGGAGCGTATTTTGAAAGCTCTGGAACAAAAAGAAATCAATGATCGCCTCAGCCGACAAGGTTCGCCTCAACGCATGCGCGATAACAAGTGGTGGTAAAATATGAAAATCCGCACATTTTTTCTGCTTGCTTTGTCCTTTCTTCTGTTGACTCAAATTGCAGTTTTGAATGCGGAATCGCTTGTAGTGCGTTCTTATGCCGAGCCTACCACTATCGGCAGAGATGAACAAACCACTTATACCATAGAAGTCACCGGCGATAAGGATATTAAAGCAAAGGCTCCCAAATTACCAAATTTGACGGACTTTTCCTTAATCAGTATGATGACTTCCTCTTCTTCCAATTATTCCATTGTTAACGGCAATGTGCGTAAAGTTGTAACTAAATCTTTTAATTATGTTTTACTGCCTCGCAAGACGGGAAATTTGAAAATACCCTCTTTCAGTTTTGAAATCGGTGGCAGAATGTTTTCCACGCAAACGGTAAATGTCCGAGTTTTGGATCTTTCGAAAGCAGGCAGCAACCGGCAGAGCAATCCTCAAGGTCAAAGTCAAACCAATCCTTTTTATTTGTATGATCCCTTTGATTTCAATCAAGGTTTTGAACCGATAGGTGAAATGGACATTCTTGCCGTGCCGGAAAAGAAGCAGGTGTATATTGGCGAGCCGTTTTTAGTTACATACAGACTTTACACCAATCAGCCGGTGGCGACTTTGGAATTGAGAGACGAAAAGGATTTTGGCGGTTACGGGAAAGAAATTTACAGTGAATCCTCACGCTTGAATTATGAAACTGTTACTTACAAGGGGCAGCGTTACAAATCTGCAGTTTTGAAAACGGTAGTTATTTCTCCCAATCGCACGGGAAGCATTCAAGTCCCCGAACTTACAGTTAATGTGCAAATCGGCAGTTTGGGCTTATATGGCCAAACGTTGAACAGTAAACCCGCTTATGTTCAAGTCAACGAACTTCCGCAAAACGGCAAACCTGCTGATTTTACGGGAGCAGTCGGCAGCTTCAAAGTCAGTGAAAGTTTGAACAAAAATGTGGTGCGCATAGGTGAAGCTCTGGAGTATAAATTTACCATCAGCGGCAGAGGAAATTTCAATCAATTCAGCAATCCGGACTATCCTCCGCAGCCGGATTTCAGAATTGCCACTCCGATAACGGAAAATCGCATTCAATCAGGAATTAGCGGAACCAGAACCATCACCTATATATTAATTCCCAAGCGGGAAGGAAATTTTGCCTTACCGGGAATCAGATTTAACTGGTTTGATCCGTCCGTCGGCAGATACTTAAGTTTTCATAGTTCTCCTCGCAGCGTAATAATAAAACCGGGAAATGTTCTCACTTATTTATCCAATGTCTTTCAAAAAGAGAATATCCGCACTTTAACACCTTTCGAACCGGAAAGCAGTTATCGTTCTCAAGTGATTTTATTGCACAGCAAACTCTATTGGCTGGCAGTGATATTGATTTTGCTATCTTTAATTCCTTCTTGGCTGATTGCGAACAAAAACAAACTTAAAGAAAAAGATCCGGATTTGGCGGCGCAAAGAGGTTCGGCACGCGTGTTAAAAAAATATCTAAAACAAGCGGAAGCAGCTGCCAAAGCAGGTTCAAGCGATTTTTACCCTCAAGCAGAGCAAGGTTTGATGCATTACTTGAGTGATAAATATCACATTCCCAATCACTATTCCACTCAGGAAAAAATATATCATTTGCGCTTGAAAGGTCTGGATAACGAATTGATAGAAAATTTGGAAGCATTCCTAAAACACTGTCAGGAAGCGCGTTTCAAACCGGGAGGCTTCCAAGCGGAAGAACTTGATAATGATCTGGACACGCTTAAAAAAGTGATTAATTCCTTCATCAATCAACCTGACAAGCGGACAAAATTTTAGCGGCAGGTATTTTATGACGGCGAAAAAATTTCTTCCGTTTATTCTTCTTCTGCTCGGATGCTTGGCATGTATTTCCTGCTTCGCTTCCGAACAGCAAAACGGCAGTATAAAATATGCTGCACATGATTCAATTCAGGCTAAATTGCTGCAAATGGAACAAGCCGGCATAAGGAATGCGGATTTATACAATCAAATCGGTTTGAGTTATTATCATCAAGGCAAAATCGGACAGGCAACCCTCTATTTTCTGCGTGCGTTACGCCTGGAAAGCAATCACAAAGCAGCGCGGAATAATTTGAATTACGTTATAAATCTCAGTCCGGACAAAGAACTTTATCCGGAACTCGCTTTTTTGCCTTCATTATTTCAAAATATCTTTAATTTCTTAACTCTGAATATGTTGGCAATCATATCACTGTTGCTGTTAGTGATTGTAACGCTGTGCCTGCATTGGTTAATGCATCTTAAATCAGGACAGGATAAAGCTGTTCCCATACTTTGGCTCATCATTTTCGGATTTCTCTTTCTGGCTTCAGTTACGCTTACAGGTTTAAAAATACATAATTATAATAACAAAAGTAAAGCGGTAATCATTGAAACTGAAACTGCAGGTTATTCCGGACCGGGAGAAGAATACGGAAAACTTTTTACAGTTCATGCCGGACTGATTGTCCAAATTAACAGAATAAATAAAGATTGGGCGCTGGTTACTCTTCCTAACGGAGGAGCGGGTTGGGTGCGTATTTTAGCCGTAGAAAGAGTTAATCCCTAATTCAAAAAAAGATTATCGGCAATAACCGAAGTCCGTTTTGCCCAAAGTTTTGTGTCACTTGTATGATTACGAAGGCAAAAAGGACTCCGAAACTATCACCGAAGTCCGTTTTGCCCAAAGTTTTGTGTCACATGTTTGATTACGGAGGCAAAAAGAACTCCGAAACAATTACCGAAGTCCGTTTTGCCCAAAGTTTTTGTGACACTTGTTAGATTACGAAGGCAAAAAGAACTCCGGAACAATTAGCGAAAAGAACTCCGAAACCAAAATAGTATTTTGGACTACTCTTGCTCATATATATACGGTGGAACAACAAGGAGCCTCTGGGAAAAAATCCCAGAGAGACCGCGGCATCACTACCGTAACTAATAAAGCAAGATAAAAGAAAGAAGGTTTTGTAAAAAATAAAAAAACGGATATCACCGGATATCCGTTTCATTAATGTTTGTTAAACCGTTTCCTATAATTACTTGGTAGCAGGAGCGGTTTATTGTTGCGTAGCAGTAGTATCAACAGGCATAGCTGTTGTATCAGTAGGAGCTACCATGGTTGTATCGGTAGTGGTTTCCGGTGCTTTCTTCTTGCAACCGAAAGCGATAACGCTGCTAAACAACATCACAACGATTAAGACGACTAAAGCGATCTTTTTTAAGCTCATTGATTCCTCCATCAATTATTTTGTTTTGTTCTTGATTTTTGCATAAACAGTTTACACATTTTTAATTAGTAAATTTTTGGCAAGAAAAATCTTCGAATTTCTTCGGGAAGGGCTTCCTAATTTCCTCCCGCCAAAACCTCTCAACCTCAATGTTGACATACACATCTATCTGTTTCTTCTCAGATTTGTGTCACAGTATATATCTTTATTTTTTTGGCAAGTATTTTTTTACAATGAACTTATTATTCCTATATGCAGCATACCTGAACTTAAGCCTGCAATTCGACCTTCGGATATTGATAAAGCATAACTGATGCTGATTATTCCTACTCTTGTCTTGACCGCAATTCCCGCTCCGGTGCCCATTATGGGTTTGGATAAATCTTCTTTTCCGGACTGCCAAACTCCGTAATCAAGAAAAGTAAATAAGCGCGAATCCCGACTCAGCAGATAATTAAATTCATTATTTATCCAGCCGGTTCGCCAGCCGCTGAAAGTCTCTTCCAAGTAACCTCTAACGGTGCCGAAGCCGCCTAATTTGTATTGTTCATAATCAGCTGCTTCACGATCGGAAATTTCTCTGTAATGGAGCGCAGGAGAATAGACAAATCTTTTTGCTAAAGTGAACCAGAATGCTGTATCAATTTCCGTTACGGGAATTGTTTTTTCTCCGTTGTCGTTGTCTCGATAATGCCAGCCTGCCTGCAATCTGATTTTACTGCCTTTTGTAGGATTTGGGGAATAATCCGCTGCGTCATATTCCCAAAAACCGCTTAAGTTGTAATACTTGGATTTGGTCACATCTTCATTTGCTCTTGCTTCCGGATACAGATTTTCCGTGGAAAAAGCGCTGCCGAATTTATGTTTCAGAAAATAATAATATACGCTCAGTTCTGCTTTGACGGAATTCCAACGATCTTTCTGTTGCACATTCTGAAAAGATAAATCCCCCGCAAAAGGATATTGCCGCAGACCTGATTCGTGATAAGACAATTTCAGCAGTTGGTAATCAACTTTAGTTTTTTGCCAATTAAGGAGTAAAGAGCGATCGGTTCCGCCCAAATTAAGGAATTGCAGGTTAATCCATCCCGCCAAATTTTGTTTTGAGTTTTGCGGATCGGTATTAAGTCCCAATACTCCTTCTATTTTGGTCATTTTTGCTTCTTCAATTTCAATTCCCAAAGTCGAAGCGTCCAAAGGAATAATGCTGCAGGATTTAATATACGATTTTTGCAGGATTCTGTTCTCTGCCTGAGTAAGGACATCCGGAGTGAAAATTTTGGTTTGGGAAAGACCGGAAATCTTCAGCAAAGTGTTGTTTTTGGTAATTTGATTTCCGGAAAAGATATATTTTTGGGGACGGAACAAAGGTCCTTCGTCAATTTTAATTACTGCTTGCAAATGCTGTTCGTTTAAAGCCAAAGTATCCAATTCCACTTGCGCAAAAACATACCCCCTTGAGGTATACAAATTCAAAGTTTGGTTCATGATTGCGGGCAGGTCAGTCAGTCTGATGCGTTCCGGAGGCGGTAAAACTAAAACTTGTTTGAGTTTATCTGCGGAAAAATATTTGTTTCCCGTGAAGCGCAAGTCCGATAAATAGCCGTCGTAACCTTCCTCTATGTGAAAGATCAATTCCACTTTGTTATCGGCTGCGGGAATAAGGTCATGCGGAGTAACTTGGGAAAAATAGTAGCCTTTTTTAATTAGATAAGCTTGCAATTGATTTTGAATGAGCTGAATCATTTCCTGCTCAAAAGGTGCACCTGCTTTTATGCTAACCGCTTTGTCAAGGTCGGTTTGCGATAAATGTTGCAGACCGGTAAAAGTAATTTTATCCAAGTAAAGAGTTTGTTCGGCAAAGGCAAAGCCGCAAGATGTAGACAAAACAAATAAGCAGCTTATTTTCAGGAAGCTTCGGATGCTCATGATGCTCACACTCGGACTGATTATCTTTTCGCCAAAGAGTGAAACTTAATCTCTGTCCGCTTTCAGGACAGCCAGAAAAGCCTCTTGCGGAACTTCCACATTCCCGATTTCCTTCATCCGCTTTTTGCCTTCTTTTTGTTTTTCCAAAAGTTTGCGTTTACGAGTGACATCCCCTCCGTAACACTTGGCGGTGACATCTTTGCGTAAAGCATTTATGGTGCTGCGGGCAATGATTTTGCCTCCGATGGCAGCTTGAATTGCTATTTTGAATAAATGGCGAGGAATTACTTCCGCCAACGTTTCAGTTACGCTTTTTCCCCAATTATACGCTTTGTCTGTATGGCAAATGAAACTCATAGCGTCAACTTTTTCACCGTTAATGAGAATATCAACCTTCACGACATCGGATTTGCGGTTTTCCAAAAAAGTGTAATCCAAAGAAGCATAACCGCGGCTGACGGTTTTTAACTTATCATAAAAATCAAAGATGATTTCAATCAAGGGCATATGATAATGCAAAGCTACCCTTTTGGGGTCTATGTATTCAATGTTTTGCTGAATGCCGCGTCTGTCTTGCACCAATTTAAGGACATTGCCGATATATTCGTTGGGAACGATAATTTCCGTATCCATAATCGGTTCCTGCACTTCTTCGATGCATGTCGGGTCCGGAAAGTCAACGGGATTATAGATAGTGAGTTCGCTGCCGTCTTTCATTTTAATTAAAAAGCGCACGCTGGGTGTGGTAGCAATAATGGGGACATTATATTCACGATAGAGTCTTTCTTTGACTATTTCCAGATGCAGCATACCCAAAAATCCGCAACGGAAGCCGTATCCTAAAGCAACTGAAGCCTCTTTCTCGTAAATTAAAGAAGCGTCATTCAGTTTCAATTTGGCAATGGCTTCAGCCAAATTTTCGTAATCTTCTCCATTGATGGGGAAGATGCCGCTATAGACCATAGGTTTGGGTTCTCTGAAACCGCTTAAGGGTTCAGTGCAACCGCCTTTGGCTAAGGTAACCGTATCACCCACTCTGGCATCAGCTACTTCTTTAATGTTGGCAATGATGTATCCCGCTTCTCCGGCAGCCAAACTTTGCTGAGGAATAAATTTCAGACCTAAATAGCCGATTTCCTCTATTTCGTATTCATGCTCATTGGCAAAAAGCTTTATCCTGTCGCCTTTATTCAAAGTGCCGTCAAACATTCTGACCAAAATGACTACACCGCGATAGACATCGTAATAGGAATCAAAGATTAAAGCTTTCGGGGGATGAGAATCTTCACCTTGGGGAGGAGGCAATTTTTCGCAGATTGCATCCAAAAGTTGCTCTACATTTTGACCAGTTTTGGCACTGACTTTGATGATTTCTTCAGGTAAAACTCCGAGAATTTCGGCAAGGTCATGTTCCGTGCCTTCAATGTCCGCTTTGGGTAAATCAATTTTATTGATAACGGGTAGAATTTCCAGATTATTATCCAAAGCCAAATAGAGATTGCTCATAGTTTGAGCTTCAATACCTTGAGCCGCATCCACCAATAAAACCGCTCCTTCGCACGAAGCTAACGCGCGTGATACTTCATAACTGAAATCAACATGACCGGGAGTGTCAATCAGGTTTAGAACATAGGTGTCGCCTTTGTAATTCCAAGTCATGCGAATGGCATGGCTCTTAATCGTGATGCCTTTTTCTCGCTCCAAATCCATGTCGTCCAAAATCTGTTCTACGGCATTGTTTTTATCTATCACATGCGTCAGTTCCAAAAACCTGTCCGCTAAAGTAGATTTGCCGTGATCAATATGGGCAATGATGCAGAAATTTCTGATGTATTGCTGTCTCAAAAACTTATACCTCCGCTTGCGTGACTTTCCGCAGGGAAGCTAATATTTGTCAAACTGATTATCATCCATTCTTATATTGCGAGAATTATGATTATAGAGTTTAATCAGATTTATAGATAGATAAAAGACCTTGTTTATTCGTATATTTCTTCTTTTTGTTCCCGTTTGAATTTGATTTTTACGCCCGAAATATCAATAGGGAAGCTTTGTTGCTTCATCAGCCATGTATTGTCAGGCTGACGAAGTTGATAATAAACCGTCAATAAATATTGAGGCGTTTGCCTGGAGACTGTAAATAAGCACAATTGGTCGGAAGAGGATTTTGCTGTTTCTTCATCATTTTGAGACCATTCGCTGCGAAGAGGATATTTGCCGAATTGGTCATAAACTGCGGGATTATAATAGGTATTCAAATAGGAAGTGTCGCTTGCAGCCAAAGTCAATTTTTCTATCCTGAGCCGCTTCATTTCTTCTTTCGGGATAACCAGCTTGACTATGATGTTCAGGTTTGTGCTGTCCGCTTTGCCGTTCTGATAGGGAGAACGGTAACTGACTTGCAATTTGATGTCCGCTTCTGCTTCCTTGACGGCAAATTCTTCCCTTTTAAGAGGATAGCCCCCAAAGCGATTATAGTAATTATTACTGCAGCTGAAAATGAGCGGCAGAAACAGGACGCATAACAGAAAGTATCGTATATTACTTGACTTCAATAATGCGTTCCACAACCGGTTGGAGGGGATAGGCAATCCGCAAGATGCCGTTTTCATAAGTCACTTTAGGCTTTTCTCGATCAATCGCTTCCGCTGGGAAATAAATGCGGCGTTCAAATTTTCCCGTCTCAATTTCCATGTTATAGTAGCAGAGCTGGCAATTGGAAATGGGCAAAGTGCGTTCACCGGAAATTTTGATGTAATCGTCGGTAGTTATGATACTGATGTCCTTTTTATTCATACCTGCCAATTCTACCAAAATAACCCATTCCGTAGCAGTTTCATAAACATCACATTTCGGATGCCAGATGTCGTCTAAGGCTTCTTCAATGGCGCTCGGATTATTGGTTAAAGAGTTTACCTCACCTAAAATTTTCAGCATTTCGCGCTTAATGCCGATCAGGTTATCAACTATTTTCTCTCGCATGGCTTCCGCCTCTTGCTTAATATTTGAATCTTTCCGTAAAAGTCAAAACAAATTCCGTGTCGGGTTTAAGAGTTGCTTCCCAAATATACTTGTTGTCTTCAGTTGTAGTATGCGTCAGATTTTCCGACAGGATGGTTGAACGCGGGTCTCTGTTATGGATGACGCGAATGGTTTTATTTTCCTTGCTGTTGTTGCGCAAAGTAATCTGCATATCATTTTCGGAAACATAGGTTCCCAGATCGCGGCTGTTCTTGGTTATCGTTTTGCCGACTAAATCAAAAGCTTTACCGGTGGTCAGCACGACTTCTTCATTCCTGCTGGTATGATCAATTTCATCCTCACCGATAAATTCCAAATTCTTATCGGAATCTTCCTTGTAGATTTTGAAAACGCCTTTCGGAAGCGGTATTCCGAGACCGTTTTCTTCCTTATTCACGAATTTTATTTTACTTAGAACGGCGTTAGTATATGTTTGATATTCATAGACGGGGGAAGCTGCAACTGATTTATAAGGGAAAAGCTGCAACTGCTTGATTTGCTTATCGGCAAAGGACACGGGTTCGGACAGAGTATACATATGGAAATCATGAAAGGCTTTTTCCTCAAATTCAGGTGCAGCCATGCTGCCTTTAGCATACATAGCAGTGTCTTCCATTCTTACCTTACCGGCTAAATATGTGCGCACTTGATTAATGTCGCCCGCAATCAATTTCAAGTTTACTTGGTCGTAGCCTTTGCCGGATTGATTATTCAAAGTTACCCAACTGTTCAAACCCAAAGTTTGACCGTCCCAAGTAGCATTGTAAGTAACATTCCAACTCAATCCGCCGGTCAGATAACTTATCTGCACGGGATAAGTGCCTTTGTCATTGGTCAAAAGACGCCAGCGTAAAGTCGGACGCGTATAAAAATTGGAAGGTAATTCCTCTAATTGCACTTGCTGAATTTCATCGCGTTTGATCAGGATTAACTTATTTGTGCCTTGTTCCAGCAAACCCAGATTGTTGCCGTCAAAAAACTTCATCACACCATTGTAAACCGAATTATTTATAGTTGTCAGATTGACATCTCGGTCAATGTATTTAGCCAAAATCTGTTCAGTTCCCGCCAAATCATATTCATAATTCTGTTCTGCCACTGTCACTCTTCCCTTCAAAGGTTTCACGATTACGGATTCCGTTTTGATTTGAGACGGTATTTGATCAAAATTATAGAATTGCGCACCTTTGTCCAATTTTAAGTCAAATTGACTGCGCACCAATGCCAAATCGTCATTATATACAGTCAGCCAGTCTTTGGCAAAGCAGGATACGGCACTTGTCAGAATGATGATGGTTAAGAGCGGAATTAATTTTTTCACTTATCTTCCCCTTCTATTTTTTGATATTTATGATATCCGAATAATCATATTTATTCATTTTGTGTTTCCCTCTTTATATGTCAAGCATAAATCATACTTGCCGAAATCTGATTGACAAAATAAGGCAAAAGCAAAACTAAAACAATAAAAAATTAGGAAGGCAGTTGAAATGATTAAAACAGACCGTCGTCCGACTCGTCAAATCCGTTTGGGTTCAGTTTTGATTGGTGGAGGAGCACCCGTTTCCATTCAATCTATGACTAATATTCGGACGGCTGATGTGCAAGCTGTGTCAGAGCAAATTAAACAGTTGCAGACTGCGGGTTGCGAAATTGTCAGAGTAGCTGTTTTGGATGAGGCAGATGCAGAGGCTATAAAGAGTTTGCGCAAAGGCTGCAAACTTCCTTTGGTGGCAGATATTCATTTTGATTACAAGCTGGCGTTATCGGCAATCCAAAACGGAGCGGACGGGCTGAGAATCAATCCCGGTAATATAGGTTCAAGGGATAAAGTGAAAGAAGTTGTAGCGGCGGCAAAAGAGAAAATGCTTCCCATCCGCATCGGAGTGAATTCCGGTTCTTTACCGAAGCCCATTTTGAAAAAGTATGGTTTGACAGCCGAAGCTTTGGTAGAAGCGGCTCTCAGTCATGTTGCCATTTTGGAGAAATTGAATTATCGGGAAATGAAAATCTCCGTGAAAGCATCGTCCGTGCCTTTGATGATTCAAAGCTACCGCCTTTTGTCACAAAAAGTGGATTATCCGTTACATTTAGGTGTAACGGAAGCAGGAAGCGAATATAATGGATTAGTCAAATCAGCTGCAGCCATAGGAACGCTTTTGTCGGAAGGCATCGGCGATACAATCAGGGTTTCTTTAACTGCGGATCCCGTGCGAGAAGTCATTGCCGCTAAAGCTATTTTGCGGGCATTGGAACTGCGTCCCGGTCTCAATATCATTTCTTGCCCCACTTGCGGCAGAACTCAAATCAATTTAATCGATTTAGTAAAAGAAACTGAAGGAGCTTTGCAGCCATGGCAAAATTATGATTTTACTGTAGCGGTTATGGGTTGTGCAGTTAACGGCCCCGGAGAAGCAAGTCATGCTGATTTTGGCATAGCCGGCGGCAAAGGAGAAGGTCTGCTTTTTGCCCAAGGGAAAATTGTGCGCAAAGTGCCGGAAAAGGATTTGGTGTCTGAATTGGTTAATCTGATTAAAGAGCGTTATCCTTTATGAAGGTAAGGGATTATTTCGGGCTCTTTTTTTCTTTTTTCAAGATAGGTCTTTTTACCATCGGAGGCGGTTATGCCATGCTGCCTTTGATCCAACGCGAAGTTGTGGAAAAGAGACACTGGCTTGATCAGGAAACTTTTTTGGACGGATTATCCGCAGCTCAAGCATGTCCCGGACCCGTTGCAGTCAATATTAGCGTTTATGTCGGTTACCAAATCGGCGGCTGGATAGGTATGTTACTTACTGTTTTGGGAACGGTTTTGCCGTCTTTCTTAATTATTTTGCTGATTGCGGCGTCTTTTAGTCGCTGGTCAGAAATTCCGGTCGTGCAAAATGCCTTTCACGGTTTGCGTCCTGCAGTGACTGCCTTGATAGCTGTTACCGTAATCCAAATATCGCGTCAGACAAAGATAAAATGGTTTTCCTATTGGCTTCCTTTGGCAGCGTTGTTACTGATTGTTTTCTTCAAAGTTTCTCCGCTGTGGCTGATTTTGTTCACTTTCCTGCTGGGGGGCGTTAAGTATTTTTGGAAAAGGGATAAAAAAGAAGAAAAGGATAACTGATGCTCTGGGATTTGTTTATCACCTTTTTCCGAATCGGTCTGTTCAGTTTTGGCGGCGGTTATGCCATGCTCAGTTTAATTCAGCAGGAAGTGGTAATCAATCATCATTGGCTTTCGCAACAGCAGATGACTGATATGATAGCAATTTCGCAAATGACGCCCGGTCCCATTGCCATTAATGCAGCCACCTTTGTCGGTTATCGTCAGGCAGGTTTTTGGGGTTCGGTGTTTACTACTTTGGGAGTGATATTGCCTTCTCTAATCATCATGCTTTTGTTAACCTTATTCTATCTGAAATTACGCAATCAGGAATGGTTAAAAACCATCCTGCAAGAATTGCGTCCCCTGATAATCGGTTTGATAGCTGCTGCCGCATTGCTGACGGCAAAAAGTTCTTTTCCCGATTTATTCAGTATGTTTGTTTTTCTCGGTTGTTTTCTTCTGGCTTGGAAGACAAAGCTCAATCCCATTCTGCTGATGGTTTTAGCAGGTGCGGCAGGAGTCATTTACGGATGAAAAAATTAATCTCCTGTTCAGTTTTTATTTTAGTTACAATTTTATATAAATGGATTATCCCTTTTCCTTGGTTAGACTGAAAAGATTTCTGATATTCGGGAACGGATATGATGTTATTGACAAGATAGCAACCGGCAGGATTTTGACTAAGCAGACAGGGCAAATACTTTCCCGACCCGTAAAATATAAGAGGTAAATAATGGAAATCAGCAAGACCTATTCTCCTTCCCAAATTGAGAAGAAATGGTATCAGTTTTGGTCGGAAAAGGGCTATTTTACACCTAAGATTGATAAAGCCAAAACCCCTTTTACCGTTCTTATGCCGCCACCCAATGTAACAGGCGTTCTGCATATGGGGCATGTGCTTAACAATACTTTGCAGGATATCATTGTCCGTTATCATCGGATGTTGGGAGAACCGACACTTTGGTTACCGGGAGTGGATCATGCGGGAATTGCCACGCAAAATGTGGTGGAAAAACAATTAGCAGCGCAAGGAAAGACGCGTCATGACATCGGCAGGGAAGAACTGGTTAAATTGATTTGGCAATGGAAAGAGGAAAAAGGGGACAGGATAATTGAGCAGCTTAAGCAGTTAGGTTGTTCTTGCGATTGGACTCGTCAGCGGTTCACGATGGACGATATGCTTTCCGAAGCAGTGAAAGAAGTATTTGTCCGGCTTTATGAAGAAGGGTTGATTTACAAGGGGAAATATATCATTAATTGGTGTCCGCGCTGCGTAACCGCTTTAGCAAATGATGAAGTTGAACATTTTGAAGAGGAAGGCAAGCTTTGGTATTTTAAGTATCCTTATAAAGACGGCAGCGGCTTTGTTACTATTGCCACGACGCGTCCTGAAACTATGTTAGGCGATACGGCAGTAGCGGTAAATCCGAACGATGAAAGATACAAAAACTTGGTAGGAAAGGAATTGCTCCTGCCTTTAACGGACAGAACTATTCCTATAATTGCTGATGATTATGTGGATATTAATTTCGGCACCGGTTGCGTTAAGGTTACCCCCGCGCATGATCCGAATGACTTTGAAATCGGATTGAGGCATGACCTGCCTCAATTATTGGTTATGGACGAATACGGCAAAATGAATGAAAATGCGCCCGCTCAATTTCAAGGTCTGGATCGTTATGCCTGTCGCGAAAAGATCGTGCAACTGATGGCTGAAAAAGGTCTGTTGGAAAAAACAGAAAAACATCTACTTTCCGTAGGACATTGTTATCGTTGCGACACAGTGATAGAGCCTTATCTCAGTGACCAGTGGTTCGTGAAGATGAAGCCTCTGTCGACTGCTGCAGTTCAAGCTGTGGAAACAGGTGAAATTAAGTTTCAACCGGAGCGCTGGACCAAAGTCTACATGCATTGGATGAACAATATTCGCGATTGGTGCATCAGTCGTCAAATCTGGTGGGGGCATCGCATTCCCGCTTATTATTGTGAAAATTGCGGGAAAATGATTGTAGCGAAAGAAATGCCTTCCGTGTGTCCGGATTGCGGTTCCTGTAAATTTCATCAGGATGAAGATGTGTTGGATACCTGGTTCAGCAGTTGGCTTTGGCCTTTCAGCACAATGGGTTGGCCTGAAGATACGGAAGATCAGCATTATTTTCTGCCGACCGATATTCTGATCACTGCACCGGAAATCATTTATCTTTGGGTTGCGCGCATGATTATGTCCACTTTGCATTTCAAAGGCATAATTCCTTTTGAGACAGTGCTTTTGCATGGAACTGTCAGAGATGAACGCGGACGCAAGATGAGCAAAAGTCTGGGTAACAGTCCCGACCCGATTGACATTATAGACCGCGTGGGAGCGGATGCTTTGCGTTTCAGCATGGTGTTCAGCACTCCCAAAGGCGCGGATGTTTTTTACAGTGACGCTATTTTGGAGACAGGACGCAATTTTGCCAATAAAATCTGGAATGCCTATCGTTTCATCATGATGAATGCGGAAGCGATAAAAGGCTTACCTGCTAAGGAAGAACTGGAATTGGAATTGGCTGATAAATGGATTTATTCCCGCTTGAATGAAGTGGCAAAGCAAACGGGAAATCATTATGCAAGTTTGCGTTTTAACGATGCGGCGCAAGCGCTGTTCAAGTTCATTTGGGATGAATTCTGCAGCTGGTATTTGGAACTCTGCAAAGACAGGTTATATGCAAATGAGTCGGATTCCGAACCGACCCAAGCTGCTCTTACCGCCAAATATATTCTGCTGGATGTGATGCAGACTTCCATGCGTTTATTGCATCCCCTTATGCCTTTTATTACGGAAGAGATTTGGCAGGGTATTCGAAACTATTTTCCCCTGAAAGAAGAATCTATCATGATTACCGCTTTTCCTAAGGCGGATAAGAAATTGATTGATAAAGCTATTGCAGACGAAATGAGCTTCGTGCAGGAAAGTATTGTTGCCATCAGAAACTTGCGCAAGCAAGTGAATTTACTCCCTTCTTTGGAAGTTTCAGTTTCCGTCAGGTTGGCCGATGCTAAACAAAAAGATCTTTTTGTCCGTTATGAATCATACTTTCGCAAGTTAGCCAAAGTTGGCACTCTTAATGCTGAGGTGGGTTTAACCAAACCGCCCGCTTCGTTGGCTGCGGTAGTCAGAAATATAGAAATTTTCCTTCCTTTGCGCGGTTTGATTGATATTCCTCAAGAGAAAGCAAGGCTCACAAAGCAGCTGGAAAAATTGGAAGCTGAGTTGACGACGGTGGAAAAGAAATTGGCGAATGAGAACTTTTTGCAAAACGCCAAACCGGAAGTGGTTGCCAAAGAGCAGGCAAGGCGTGAGGAAGTGAATACCAAAGTGCAACTGACCCGCAATCAGATTTCAGATTTGGAGTAAAGGGATCTTTATCTGCCGAATAAATTTCAGATAAGCCAATCCGGATCTTGCTTTGCCAAAACTCTGGCATTGCTGTATGCCATATCCAAAGTCAAACAAGTAGACGCACGATAAAATCCTTCCGGATCTTTTTCCACGACTAATGCCAAATCAGCTTTTTCCGGATCGCTTAAACACAGAGGCAACAGAAGCTGGATTGTGGATTGATAATATTGCGGCACTGCAATTCGGTAATTCCTTTTTACTCTTTTAACGGCAATTTCTATCGCTCCCCTGATTGCCAAATTAAGCATATACTTATTTTTCGGATCATTGTAAGGCGGAGAAAAACGGGAAAGATTTTCCTCAATAATATGTTCAAAATCAGGGCGAATTTCCAGTCTGGTATCAAAGATTAATTCTGAGGGCTCGCTGTAATAGGTAGCCATCGGAGGCAAGGGTTGAAAGAGTTTCAGTTCTCTGTCGCTTTCGGAATGGAATTTATAGAAAAAGTAAGGTTGCATGTCCGTTTTAGTATTCTTGCCGAATAAAGCATAGATTTCTTCCTGATTTGAGGTTAATAACCCGGTATTAAAGCAAGCTTTATCTTCAGAATAAGCAATCAGGTTATCATTGTAAAGTTTGGAAAAAGTCGCCTTTAAGTAATTGAAAAGAATTGGATGGGGGTGAAGCGGATCAGGTTGATGACGATATTGCCAATTTTCCGGCATAGCCATTTTGGATAATATTTCTATGGATAATTCCAATTGGGAGAACCACGCAAAATCCAATAATTCCATTTTTTCTCCTTAATTTGTGTTGACCGAATTTTTTGTTTTCGCTTTTCTTAATTAACTTATTAACTCTTGTTACTCGTTAAGTTTTAGAAAATCTTCTTTTTCACAAGACTCTGTTTCTGAACTATAAAATTTATGGTGGAGCTAACGAGGATCGAACTCGTGACCTTCTGATTGCGAACCAGACGCTCTCCCGGCTGAGCTATAGCCCCACCTATAATCCTTTTTGCCGTTGCCGCTTCTTTCGTCAAGAAGAAACATCATAATCAAGGGATAATGATTAACCTTACAGGCAGTTGCATGATTAAAAAATCCGAATAAGCGGCAGATGCGTAAAAACAAAAAAGCCGGTAATGAAAAAATTACCGGCTGTGAGTATTGGGTAAGGAGATGTGGGGTTATTTCATGAGAATCATTTTAAGGGTAGCTTGATAGTTGCCGCTTTGCATTCTGCAGAAATAGATACCGCTGCTGACATCGCGACCTTTATCGTCTTTGCCGTTCCATTTATAACTATAATTTCCGGATTTGAGACCGGAATTAACCAATGTTTTTACTTTCTGTCCCAGCAGGTTGTAGATTTCCAAGCTGACTTTGCCTTCACCTTTTTGACTGAAATTGACAGTGGTTTCCCGATTAAAGGGATTG
Source organism: Candidatus Cloacimonadota bacterium (assembly GCA_035357855.1). Lineage (GTDB taxonomy): Bacteria > Cloacimonadota > Cloacimonadia > Cloacimonadales > Cloacimonadaceae > UBA5614. The sequence continues at coordinate 35,126 of DAOPOH010000009.1, read as the reverse complement.
GGATAAACTCCTTTCAAAGCGGTCACTAAAACGGCATGATTATCATCATTAGCCGTCGGCAAAACTACGGCAGTCACCGGAATTGTGTTGTTTAAATGTCTCGGATCATCTGAAGTAACGCTTAAACTGCCGCTAAAATTTCCTTCAGTCTGCGGAAAGACCATAACTTGATAATCAAACGTTCGGGACGGAGGAATGACGAAATTAAGCGTTTCAAAATAATCTTCAGTTCCCAGCACTCTGATTTTGATTAGATTGTTACCGATAATGGTTCCGATCACAGTGGCGTCCCCGCTGTTGGTAAGTCCCAAAGGCATAGGAGTAAAATCTGCTGCTTGATGAGCACCAAAATCTAAAGCAACGGTACTCAAACACAGCAGAGGAGTTCCCGGCACACTTCCTGCGACAGGAAAGATTATATCATCAATCCAAGCGCAATCCGAACCTGAGGAAAGCATGATATTTTTTGCGTATTCCCATTTGAATGTATTAGTTCCGGCTGAGACATTAAAAGTTTCCTGGCTCCAAGCAATCGTCCCTGACCATTGACTTTGAAGCACATTATTGATATAGAATTTTAAGAAATCATTATTTTGTTCGGAAGAAACTTTTTTCCAGAAGCTGATTGTGCCGTCGGCAGGAGCAATAATTGTAACGCTTAAGCAGCTGGAAGTATTATTGTCTATATTGCCTGAACGCGCACTGTAAGCGCCGGTGTAGAAATCCGTGTTGTCAACTGTCCATTCAGTTCCCGTAAATTCCCACGGATAAGAAGTAAAATCTCCGCTGTCAAAAGATTCAATAACTAAGCCCAAATAGCTGTTAAAGTTTTGTATAATGGAATAGTTGCCGGCAAAACCCATCAGCATCATTTGAATAAGTGTGCCTGAAGGAATTTGAGAACTGAAAACAATTTGGAAAGAAGCTTGAGCAGTTTCTCCGGGTTCTAAACGTGTAAAACTTGTCTGAAGCGGGGTCAGTAAATAAGTTACCGGATTATTGACGAGAAGGGAAACCAACAAGTTTTGCGCTGCAGCATGACCGATGTTGGTGACGGGGAAATTAAGGATGTCAATTTCTCCCGTATCCAAGCGGCCGTTGTTATTTCCCTGCATATCGTTTATGGTGAAGTTCCCAAGTGTAAAAGCAGGTGCATTCAGTATAAAATCTATGTCATAAACCCAAGAAACTGTCCCGTTTTGGGTAATAATTACATGCAGAACCGCAATATGCTGATCGGAAACATTATCGGAAATTTGAATTTGAAAGTTGTCCGGAACGATAGCAAATTCTCCGGGAGGGATATTTTGAAAATCGGCAGTATTGTCCAAAATGGTAAGATATGGATCATTGGAACTGATTGTAGCTATGACTGCTTGCGCTTCACCTAAACCGACATTATTCAAAGTAAGGTTCAGATTGACAGTTTCGCCGTATTCGGGCAGATTATTATTCCCATCAGTGACATATTGATTAAGGATTTGGACATAAGGTCCGTTGGCATTTTGCACCTGAACCGAACCCAAGTATGTAACTTTATTGAAGCCTGTAATGGTCAAAGTCAATTCCATATTTTCCGTTAAGGGTGCAAGCAAATTGAGGACTGCAAGTCCGGAAGCGTCTGCATGACCCGTAGCGTAAACAGTGCCGTTTGCAGATAAAGTAACCCAGGCGCCGGGAGCGGTTTGGACGGTAAAAGTTGCAGCGTCAAGATAGAGCAGGGGATTGAAAGTGGCTGTCAAAGGTTGCGGATTAGTTGTGCGAACCTGTAAAGAAGCATCGCCGAAAATATTCCAGGTTTTATACGTATTTACACCGTCGGAGCCGTAAACTTCTATCATTTTGCATGCGCCGTTAAAATACAGACCTCCAATGGTGTTCTTGGCATTTGCCACCAAAAGATCATTTATTTCATCTTGAGCACGCATGGGAGAATTCCAAGACTGATTAATACTGGAACCGTAAAAAGCCATAGCGCCTGTGGGACTGCCTGTTGCCGAATCTCTGGCTCTTAACCAAGCTTCCGCAAAACAGGTTTGATTGACAAAATTACCGTTCACGCAAGCAACGGATATGATAAAGGGCAATTTGTTGTTATTGGTCAACTGATTGACATTGGTGTTGCTGAAGCTTGTCGTTACCCAATAAGTATCTGCTCCGTGTCCGCAATAATTTATTATTCCGCGTCCGGCATTAACACCTGCGGAAATCATGGCAGCAGTTGCTCCGGTAGTTTCATAAATTTGATCCACTGAAGTATAGCCGTAATTCAAAAGATCAGTTCTGATATTTCCGATGTGAGTTTGATCGGATTCACCCATATCACCTTGAGAACCGCCACCTTGAGAGGACGCAATTCCCATACCTGTTGCCAGCCATGCATTATTGGCTTGCATATCTCTTTCATAATATATGGTGCGAGTGATTTGAGTTTCCAGTTCAGTGGTAGTTTGTGCGGAAAAGCGTCCGACAAAAATATCCGGATAGCTGTCGGTTCCCGCAACTAAGGCAAAGGAAGGATCTGAACCTCCGCCCCCGGAAGTTAAAGTCGGAACTTGGGCAGCGTCACCAATGATTTGCACAAATGCCAAATCGTTATTCTGATTATATTGATTCTGAATATAAGTTTTTAACTGCGAAGCAGAAGGTCCGGCAGTCGCGATGTCAACTACATTAACGGTGAACCCTTTTTGCCGCTTCCAATCTATATAGGGCTGCAGAGTAGCATCAAACATACTGTTGGTAATAATCAGCATCGTTCCTTGTTCGTCCACTGCGGTATATTTGGCTTGGTCATAATTGAGGAACAGACTGCGATAGATGTTATCAAACCAAGCGCTGGCGGAGTTTTTCGTTTGCGGCAGAATATTTACATTGTCCATTCCCGTATTTTCTACTGCTACTTTTATTCGGGTATAAATTCGCAAAGTTTTCGTTGCCGGATAATAGACAAAGGGTTGAAAATATATAGTAATACCGCGATAGTCCCTAATGATGAAAGGTTCGGAAAGTTTAGCCAAAGCGTCGGGATAGAAACTGTTGCCCGCATAAAAAGGACTAAAATTCCAAGGCATTGTTTCCGGATTTATGTCACGAGTCAGGATGCCTTTTGAAGGAGCAATCTGCATCTCCACCTCAGTGTATTCTGATTCCAAAATCCGAAGTTGCATTTTTGCCGAACCGGGAATGGCTAAACTGCGTGTCACATAAGGCAATTGCGGATAACCGGCGTCTTGAGTAATGCCTTCTTTCTTCAAAGTGGGAAGCCAATAGGTTTCTCCGTTGATTATGACTTGTTCTCTTTCAAAGTGACCCAATGTCATTTCCAAAACGCTCATCTGCGCATCGGAGGAAAGTAATTTCACTTCATTTTGATTTGAATTTACCGTATACTGTGCAGCGAATACAGACAGCGTGACCATCAGCAATAGCAGCATAGGCAGCAATCGTTTCATCTTATTTCTCCTGCCGAAATTGAAGTTTAATCAATTCAGCGCTTTCAAATTCTATTTATTTTAATAACAGCATTTTGCGGACTTGGCTATAATCGCCCGCCTGCATTCTGTAAAGATACACACCGCCGGAAACAGATTTGCCTTTGTCGTCTGTTCCGTTCCAGACAAAACTGTGATTTCCGGTCTTCATTTTATCATTCACCAAAGTGCGAACCAATTGTCCTTTGGTATTGTAAATGTAAATAGTGACGGGACCTGCTTCCTTTAGAGAAAAGCGGATCGTGGTCATAGGATTGAAAGGATTGGGATAGTTTCCTTCCAATCTGGTAACGGCAGGGATTACATTCGGATCGTTATTAGCGACGGAAGACACATGCAGAGCTACTTGCTGAGTAGGATGCGAAGGATCGTTAGTGGTGAAAACTATGTAGTCATCCACATTCGTCTGAGCAGTCAAATAGATGCTGACGGTAAAAGTGCCGTTTCCGCCGGCAGGAATTGTATAATTATAGGTATCGCTCACGGGACTGCCGTTGAATAAAAGACTGACCAAAGAAGGGACAGTAACGCTTCCGGTCAGAATAACATTGCCCAGGTTCCGCACTACCAAATCCTGTGAAACCAAAGTATTCAGTTCCACAGAATCAAAAGCCAAAGTTGTGGTCGGCAGATAGAAAAGAGGTATATTGTTATCGCCGGAAAGCGGGAAAGTGACATCATCCAAGAAAGCACAATCAGAACCTGCCGTTGTAGAATAGTCTTTCTGATATGCCCATTTGAATGTATGCTGACCGGAAGTTACAGGATAGGTTTGTTGTGTCCATGCCAAGTTTCCTGACCAACTTCCCGTCTCCGTATTGTCTATATAAAACTTCATAAAATCAAATCCGCTTTCCGAAGAAACGCGATTCCAGAATGTAATGTTGCCGGCAGTTGTGATATTCATATTTATACTTAATTCAGTGAGGCCGTTATTGCCAATAGCACCGCTTTTGGCGGCATACATTCCGCTGTGATAATTTCCCGCACCTGTAACAATCGTCCATGGAATGGTGCTGGTATTAATCCAAGGGAAAGCAGTAAAAGAATTGCTTTCAAAACCTTCGGTGACCAGACCCACAGGTAAAGCAAACATGCTGTTCACCATTTGCGCACCTGCAGTCAGAGCTAAGCCGACGGGAATACTGACACCGGTCGGTGCATCGGAAGAAATAGTAATCTGAAAACTTATCGGAATGGAAATCCCCGGATTCATCGCCGGAAGCAGAAAAACATTTTGAGAAGCATTTCCGTAATTGCTGTTTATCACTATATCCAATTCACTTTGGGCAGCCGCAGCATGTCCTGTGTTGATCAAATTAAATGAAGCGGTTATCATTTCTCCCGGTTCAAAAGCACCATTGTTATTGGGATCGTAAAAAACGGGGCTGCTTATATTTATATTGGGTGCATTCACTGTTAGAGAACGAGTGGCGGTCCAAGTGTCGCTTCCGGAAGAAAAGGCAAAATCAAATTCAACGCTTTGCTGATCCGGAATTGACGGTGAAATTGACACTTGGAATGTATTGGCAATAGTATATGGTGTATTTACTACCAAGTTCGCAATATTAGCAGTTCCGTTCAGAACTGTAACATAAGAGCTGGGAGAAGTCACAGTGGCAGTAATGGTGGAAGCGGGTAAAGTGCCCACATTATTAACCGTAACATCTAAATAAAAAGTTTCACCGAATTCGGCAATGGAATTGTTGCCGTCGTTCACTGTCATACTGTTTAACAATACATAAGGTCCGGTATTGGAAGTAACTTGAATATCAACAATTACGGGACGACGAAGAGAACGGGTCATAACCAATTTTGCAGTTCCGGGTGTCGTAAAAGGAGTAAAATTGAGAGTTAAGTTGCCGGAAGCATCAGTTAAACCGGAACCGTGTAATACATTATCCTGTGAAAGGCCTACATAGGTATATGGGTCAGCGGTAATCTGCATTGTATTCAAGCCTGTTTGCACAACCGGCATGTAGGTTGCATTATTGACAAGGGGAGTTCCCATGTAAGGTATCAAAGTTGGGTCGCCCATGATGGAATATATTTCCCAATAGTAATTTATCAATGAACTGTTGGATTGCGTTACTGCCAAATTGCCCATCATGATCATGGAACCCATGCTGTTCACCCAATCAGTAAAAGCCTCGTCATGAGTATGGAAAAGAGCATCATACGCACCAATGCGATTTGGCACATAAGGAGAGCCGGTTCCCACGATCGGAGGTTTGTAACCCACAGCCCAATAATAATCTTCATTCCAATATGTGCTGTTTGTGCCGCCCACATAAATAACGGCACCTTTATTGGCAACCCGGGTAAAAGCTTCTCCTAAACATTCGCTTGTCTGGAAAGCATTTGTCAAACAGCAATTGCCGACAGCTACGAAATATTTATTGGCATTGGTCAAACTGTTGATATTGGCAATCGTCAGACTGGGATCATACCAAGTGGTTTCGGAACCGTGAGCAGTATAATTAATGAAGCTCAATCCGTTATTCATATCTTGAATAATGGAAGCTTCGGCACTTCCGGAAGAAGGGTAAAGATACACATGGTCCAGAATGCCGTAAGGTCCGAAAGGCGTTGTAGTTGAGTTGCCGAAATAATTTGTGGTACCGTAATTGATTTGACCGTTAGCGTGAGTGGGTCCGTAACTGGAATCCACACCTGCAATTAAGGTTGTCCAAGACAAGTATGAAGGGTCGGGCATTGTATATTGTTCATATTGCAGAGATTTATCAATATAAGCTTGCAATTGGGTTAAATTAGTTGCGGAAAATCTGCCGTAATACATCTCGGGAACATAATCCGTGCCCTGCAAACGAACATAATTAAGATCGGTCACATGTCCGGCATCGGTTGAACCTGTCCAAGCGGGAATTTGGGCGGTGTCACCGCACAACAAAAGATAGGAAGGAGCGGGATTATCGGTTGTTGCATTATTCCAAATATTTTGCAGATAAGATTTTATAGAGGTTGTAGTAGTTCCCGTCACGGCAGTGCTGGCAAAAGTAACATTGTATCCCTGCTGAATTTTCCAGTTGATGAAAGGCTGCAAAGTGGCTTCATAATTCGCGGGAGCGATAATGATTAACCCTAAAGGATAACGGTTCAGGGAAGTTCTGACCGGTGTATAATTAAATACTGCTTGCGCCAAAACTGCTTCAAAAGCCGGTGAATAATATTTTTGCTGAAGCTCTTCAGTCTGTGCCCAATCCGCATCAGTATAAGTCACTTCCACAGTTGCCGAAGTAATAACATTCAACAGTCCGGATGCCGGATTATATTGCACAGGCGTAAAATCAAGCGCTACCAATCTGGTCCCGCGCATCATACCCAGTTCTTCAACTTTGACTGCCGGCTCGTTTGTCCATTGAGCTCCGCGATAAAAAGTATTGTCTATTACGAAAGGAACTGTGGCAGGATCAACATTTTTCGCAACTGAAGCCTGATGCGGCAACAATGGATGCGTCATTCCCATTCCTGCCAAAGACACAACTGTTTGTTCCTGCTGCGTAATTGCAGCTTGAACGGAAGCTCCTACAGGAACACTTATAATTTGACGCAAAAGCGGTAATTGAGGTAAACCTATGCGATTCGTATTGGCATAGCCTGCAATGTCGATTTCCGTAAAATTGCCCTGCAGAGTAACAACTTCGTTGTAATTCAGATTGCCTACACTATAATTAACGGTTAAACCCGTTTGTGTGTTATTGACTAAATCGGAGGCAGTTCGGACATTTGCTACCGTATAAGTTCCGCTCACGGCAAAAATCATTCCGATCGCCGACAGCATTACTATAAGCCATAATAGGCGTTTCATACACATCTCCTTATCTATTTTCTAATTTGATTTTTTCTTATCCTATTAATATCATAAGCAAAAAAAGTGCCGAAAAAAGGAAAAACTGCTAATTTGCCTTCAGCTCTTTTGGGCCTTATTTTTCACTTCATATCTTATTTTTTCTGTTTCCTTATAGTATAATGCATTTTCCTGTCAAGAAAATCATAATCTAACTTTTTATTTGTTTTTTCATTTTTCCCCTTTCTCCGATTGTATAATAACCCCTTCCTGAATTTTGCATATTATTTCCAGCCTTTGACCAGAAGTAGATCAAAAGTATACCAAATGTATATCTAAAGTATATCAAATGTATTCAAATCAACATTTAATCTACTTTAGATATACATTTGATTACCATTTGGTCTATATCGGCTATAAAGGATGACCAGTCCTGAAATTGGTTGACCAAAAATAGAGAAAAAAGGATAAGGTATGAATAAGAAGTCACGACCTCAAATTCGTTATAGTGAAGAAATTAAGCGGATGGTGTTGGAAGATGAAGACATCGAATAAGGAGTTATGAATGTAGCGCAGGAAATATCTGACTTTCCTGCGGAAAAAAACTTTACTCCAAAAACGGTCGACATATAACAAGACTTGACACTTTATGAGAATATAGCATAATAGTATACATTGTTAACATAAAATGAAGTTGATGAAGTAAAGTTTGGTATCTCGTGCTTTGGCAAGAAGTCAAAGCCCGGAACTTTAGGAGATAAAATGAAACTGACCCTCATCGTCATGTTTCTAACATTAGTAGTAAGTGGGTTATTCTGTATCGAGGTGGGTGGTCATATCACTCAAAACACAACCTGGTCTTCAGAAAATAATCCATATATAATTGTATCTTTTATGTATATAGATGCGGGAGTTACGCTTACTATATTGCCCGGTACACAGATACGCTGCATGGGAGCAGATAAAAACAACATCTACAATTTCATGTGGAGCGGAAATAATCAACCAGTTTCCAAGATAATCATTGTCAATGGTGCGATCAATGCTATTGGAACCATAAATCAACCGATCACCTTTGATAAGTACCAGTTGGATAGCAATTATAGATGGGGCGGAATATACATGGCTCAAGACGCGCCTATATCAACATTCGAGTTTTGTGAATTCAGGAATGTCTTTTTCTGTGATTATGTTCCTGGTGAATGGTCATTAGCAGCGGTTGTCTTTGAAAATGGTGCAATAAATATCCGGAATTGCACTTTTGAAAACAATCTAAATGCCATAGGGTCAGCTTCTTTGCAATCGGATGTTTTGCTATACAAGTGCAAGTTCATTTCTATCAATGATAGCTATCCAACACCTTTCGGACTAACTGGTTTTTTGGGAATTGGCGCTGCCTCAGGGTCTATTCCTGAAGAAAATTATTTAGTTACGGTAGCTAATTGCTTCTTTACTGGAAACGCAGTATTCGCTACCATTGGAGATTATACAGATGCCTTGTTTTTATTTAATTTAGTTCACAATTTTACTAACGAGCGCGAACAAGAACAAGATTATCGAACTGAATCTGGATCAGTATGTAGCTATGGAAATACCAGCTACAATGGGAGCAAAGGATGGGGTTGCAGTTCCGCAACGGCTATAGATACTGTATTTTCTCGTAGGAATAAACTGATCAAACCATTGAATACGAATCCTGGAAATTCTCCACTTATGCTTGGTTCTCACGGTTTTGGGACAAACTTTGTTTCAGATAACTACCTGTCTGGATGTGTGCAGGTTAATACGATGTTGTCAAATGCTACAACATCGTATATATACAATAACATCATAGAGAACAACTATTCAGGATCGGCATTGAATTTCGAGAATTATAATCTTACTTATCAGGGTGGACAGGTCAGGTTCTTTAACAATCTGGTAAGATACACTGGGGATCCCTATTCGCAAATTGTAGCATCACATTATACATCACCATACATTTATAACAACGATTTTCTGAATTTCTCTACTCTACATTGGTCAATTGGAGAATGTGATGAGATATTTACAAACAATATTATTGAGTGTACTCAATGGTCATCAGGGGGTGCTTCGCAAGAGCATCATCCCCTTCTAATTAACAATTGTCTCTCGATGCCCTTAATAGATCCTTGGAATTTATTTGATGGCGGAGGTAATATCGTAGAAAACCCTTTGTTTGCTGACACCTTGAATGGGGACTACAGTTTATTAACCAATTCACCGTGTATAGATGCCGGTGCTTACCGTCCTGATCTCCCTGAATTCGATATCAGATACCACAAACGCATCGTTCCAGGTTTACCTAATGGACCTCGCTCCATAGATATAGGAGCTTTTGAGTTCAACTCTATGTATATAGGTGGAATAACCGGATATGTTTATGACTCAGTATCAGGTTTACCTGTTGACTGTGTAAAGATCGATATTCAAGGTAAATTGCCGGAATTTAGTGATACACTTGGCTGTTTCCAGTATCCTTCCGGAGCTGGGACTTACTCTGTAAAAGCGAGCCGTTGGGATTACCGGGATTTGATCATCCCCAATGTGGTAGTCGTTCAAGGTGAGGATACTATCCTGAATATTCCGCTAGTGCGGACTAGTGTTGCCAATGATGACAATATTCTATCGTCTGAACCAATAAACTTTGGTCTGACCAACTATCCCAATCCCTTCAACCCAATGACCACAATTAGTTTTATTACTCTTTTGTCAGGCAACGTAAATTTAAATGTATACAATATCAAAGGACAAAAAGTGAGAACACTTTACAAAGGAATATTATCAAAAGGTTATCACAGTTTCGTTTGGAATGGAATGGATGCGAAAGGTGCTGCTTTAAGTTCAGGAGTGTATTTTGTTCGTGTTGAGATGAATGATATGCACCAAAGCCTTAAACTGATAATGATAAAATAGTTATACTGGAAGTATTAATAAGACCGTTCAATAATTAGGGCATTAAATATTTAGGGGTTATTTTCTAGCTGAGAAAGCAATTTTTCCAGAAAAAAGAGTATATTTTGCTCTTTTTTTGCCTTTTTATCCCTCTATAACCTCTAATTTCTATCTTTTTGTGCCCTTTTCCCGAAATCCATGCGGTTCTATCATATGCTACAAAAACTTTGGTTTAAATAGTTGCGTCTTTTTTTATCCGTTGCTTTGAATAATCATTTGTTTGACTTATACTTATTTTCCTTTCCATGAAGTAGGAAAAGATTTTCAATTGACACTACTCTGCTTGATATAGAATAGGCATAGGAGAGAAGAATGCTAAAATTGACTAATCTGACTTGCGGTTATGGCGATAGAGATGTCCTAAAAAGTATCACCCTGGAGATAAATGAGCATGATTTTGCCGTGATTTTGGGTCCGAACGGAGCAGGAAAATCAACTTTACTGCATACTTTAATCGGTTACTTGCCAATCCGTGAAGGCAGTATCTGCATTAAAGGCAAACCTTTGGAACAATGGCACAAAAAAGATTTAGCCCGAACTTTGGCTCTCATTCCTCAAGAAACTGTGATGCCTTTTGACTATACGGTTCGGGAAATGGTTTTGATGGGACGCTATCCGTGGCTGGAAATGATGCAAAAATATTCGGCGGCGGATTTCCAAATTGTGGACGATATTTTAGCCGGATTAGATTTGCAGGAATTAGCGGAAAGGTATTTTTCGCAATTAAGCGGAGGCGAAAAACAAAGAGTGCTTTTGGCGCGTGCTTTGGCTCAACAAACTGAAGCAATTTTATTGGATGAAGCGCTTTCCCAATTGGACATTAATCATCAGGTGGAAATGATGCGCTTGCTGAAGGAAATCAATCATCAGGACGGCAAGTGCATTCTGTTGGTTTCGCATAATATAAATTTAGCTGCTAATGCCGCAGACCGTTTGATTTTATTAAAAGAGGGGACTGTTCTCGCCAACGGAACTCCGGAAGAAGTTTTAACTCCTGCTCTCCTGAAACGGCTTTTCGGCATTGATTTGATTTTGGAGACGAACCCGCTTTCTCATCGTCCGAACATTGTCTTTCCAAGCCTCAGTCCTTTGCTTTAATGAAACATTCCTTCCCCCCCTCCGTTAAGTTATATTTCTTGTCGTTTTTGCTGCTGTTTTGTTTCAACTGCGGATGGGCTGTTTCGGTTCGTTCCCGAATTATTGATCAACAAGGCAAGCCTTTGGCAGATGTATCGGTTACCGACGGCGAAAAGAGAACTCGGACGGATGCCGAAGGTCATTTTTCTCTGCAAACGGAAAGGGATTCTCTGCTTGTTTTCAAATTGGGATACAGCCAGCAAGTCATATATGTAAAAAAAGTCCCTAATCCGATTATTATGTCCGGTAAAGAAATAACTTTGCAGCCGATAAGAGTGACTGAACATTATCTTGGTCAGGAAGCGGCTGCTTTGGATAAAACCGTATTAAAAACTGAAGAAGTTCCGACTGCCGCACCCGCTTCTGTTTTACTTAAGGAAAGTGCGTTGCATACAAGTGATGTAATGCTGACGGGTGAAAGTGTCACCTTATCACTTTTGGGAAATCTGAGCAGACACACATTAATTATGCTGGACAATGTTCCTCTCAATCCGCAAGGTGAAGCTGTTGACCTTTCCACTCTTCCTTTTCAAAACATCAAGAGAATGGAAATCGTGAAAGGAAACGCTTCTTTGCATGGAGGTTCTTCTGCCATAGGAGGGATAATTTATCTTTATACCGATAAGATTAAAACTGCTCATCCGCTCGGCTTAGGTTCTTCTTTTTCCGCAGGTTCCTTTGGCGCTTTCAGTCAAGATTACTCTTTTGAACAGATGTCGCCTCTGTTTTCCTATCGCGTGACTTTAAGTAAAGTATCCGCAGAAAATGATTTTCCTTATCAGCCTCGTCCTTGGTGGAATATGGAAGGCTCTTTAATCAGAAAAAACAATAGGAAAGAGCAATCCGACCTTTCTTTGCAGCTTGATTCCTCTGCCGGAGATTTGGGCTGGCACTACAAACTTTCTTCTTCGCAAATCTATAAACAACTGCCCGGTCCTGTTAACTTTTTGGATATTTACACTCATGCCTACCTGACCGGAAATAATCTGCGCCAAAGCTTCAGCACGGATTATAGCAAAAAAGCATTGTCCAATCTGCTGACAGCTTGGCTGTTAAATGACGATACGGAATATAATAATACTAAAGCAGTCAACCCTGTCTACTTGAAGCACTATCAACAAGGGCAAATTTCTCAAGGGGTGAAAGATCAATTTGAATATAAGTTTATGCCGTTCACTGCAATTCTGGAAGCGGAACTTTCCTCTCAAAGTTATCATTTGGACGATTTACTGATGCCTTCTCTCTCCATTCCCGATAAAAGACGCAATCTGCAAGCGGGAGCAATTAAGCTTAGAACTAAACAGGAACGGTCTTTTTTGACACATAATTTACAGCTGGGCATCCGATTTGACGATGTAACTCATTTCGGAACTTATACTTCCTGGAGAGTTGAAGACGCTTTCACTTGGGAAGGAGAACTTCAGGTGGAAGCGGGAGGAGCATACGGAACGGGTTTCAGTCTGCCTTCGTTGTATGATCTTTACTGGAAAGGTGATGCGCAAGCTTTGGGCAATCCTGATTTGCAACCGGAAACTTCCGAAGGCGGAAATGCCTTTCTCAGTGCAAGTTACAATCGCTATACAGTCAAAGCTGCCTATTATTTCAGTGAAATCAAAAATCTGATTCAATGGCGGCAGACTTATCTTTTCGGCACGCAATGGAAGCCGCTTAATGTGGGCAAGGCTAAAATCACAAATTGGGAAATTTCCGCTCAAGCACAACCTCTAAATTGGTTTGCCTTCAATGCTTCCGCTACCTTTACTCATGCAAAAGATGAAACTTTGGATGCCAATTTGACCTATACTCCGGAAATGCGTGCAGTGACAAATTGTTCATTTCTGTGGGAAGGCCTGAAATTGGATTTCGGGATTGATCACAGCGGACGCCAATGGTCCACTCCTGATAATCTTATTAAACCACTTCCGGCTATGACTTTGTGGAATTCTTCTTTGCAGTATTCCCGCAATTGGAACAAATTAAAAACTCGCCTGTCTGTCTCCTTAAATAATTTGTTTGACAAGCAATATGAAATTTATGCCTATGTTCCTCAGCCGGGGTTTAATTGGAGCGGAAGTTTGAGCTTGGAATACACTATGTAGATGAAGATAGACAAATGATTACCGTGATGCTTATTTATCCTGCTAAATCCGGATTTTTTGATTATTTTATCTATAGTTATTTAAAGTTTAACGGAGGTTGGGGATGAAAACGAGAAGGCAAATATGGCTGCTGGTGATTTTAGCAGCTTTTTTACTGCTGCTCTTCGGTTGTGAAAATGGCGGCAATATCAGAATTTTTAATCGCACTTCCCATCCTGTTTATGTCGGCGCTTTGGGTTCTGTATATACTGTTGATGGAGATTCTACTCTTACTTTGGATGTTGATACTCCTACTTCCACTCCTTTTACGAATGACACGGGACGGTGGGTTGAACTTGCTTTACAAGGTGAGACTTATGAAATTTGGGATGACTATGAAGAGGAATTTGTGGGCAAAACAGATGTTTGGGTGGAAACCGGGAAAACTACCAAGGTCTATCTGCACCCGAATCGCGCGTGCATCAAAATCTTCAACGAATCACATTGGTATATCAAACACATTATGATCCAAAGAGTGACAAATTTCACTTTCGTCACTTATGAATATGACTTTCTGGGCAATCTCATAGCTCCCGGTCAAATTTGGTATAAAACTATGACCCCTGCCGATAGCGTTAATCATTATGCTTATCGGGGCAGAGTTATTTTTGAGAATGATCAATACTATGACTTTGGCAGTGACCAGAATTTCCTTTATACCGATGATGTTATGGAAGTGCACATCCCGCCTCAAGAGACAACAAAAGTTTGCCTTGCTCCGTATTCCGACAGAAAGTTACGGTTGCTTTCAGAACCGAAGTACTAACAACCGTAAAGTTACTCTCTGCCGGAATATGAGCAGCAGAATTTGCGTTCAGGAAGATTTATTCTGCTCTATTTTTACTCATTGGTGACGATTATTTCGTCGTTTTTGATATCCGCTTTTACCGGTTTATCCGGATCAATTGAACCTGAGAGCAAAGCCAGAGCCAGTTTATTTTCCAGTTCCTTTTGAATGAGCCTTTTCAAAGGTCTGGCTCCCAATTGCGGATCGTAACCGTTAACAGTCAGCCAATCTATTAGGTCATCAGTAAAGATAATATTCAGATTCCGCTTTTCCACCCGCTCTCTCAAATTTTCCAACTGCAGCTTGACAATCTCTCGCAAGTGGGCATGGGTCAAGCGATGGAAGATGATAATGTCATCCAAGCGATTGAGAAATTCGGGTCTAAAATACTGCTGCAGGATTTGCATTAACTGCGGACGCAATGTTTCAGGATCGCTGTTTTCAGCTTCAAAAATCAATTGCGAACCCAGATTGCTGGTCAGGATGATGACTGCATTGCGGAAATCAACAGTGCGTCCTTTTCCGTCCGTCAATCTGCCGTCGTCCAAAATTTGCAGCAGAATATTGAACACATCCTGATGCGCTTTTTCAATTTCGTCAAAGAGAATAACGCAATAGGGACGCCTTCTGACTGCTTCGGTTAAATAGCCGCCTTCTTCGTAACCGACGTATCCCGGAGGAGCTCCAATTAAACGAGCCACTGAATGCTTTTCCATAAACTCGGACATATCCAAACGAATGAGAGCTTTCTCCGTATCGAACAAAAAAGCGGCTAAAGTTTTGGCTAATTCAGTTTTACCTACACCCGTCGGACCTAAAAACAGAAAGGAACCTATCGGACGATTGGTGTCGCTTAATCCGCTGCGCGAACGACGAATGGCATTGGCAACTGCCTCAATACCTTCTTCCTGTCCGATAACACGCTGCCCCAAAATCTTTTCCAAATCAACCAATTTCTCCATTTCGCTTTGGAGCAACTTGCTGACGGGAATGTTTGTCCACTTGGAAACTACTTCCGCAACCATGTCTTCATCTACTTGCTCTTTCAGCAATTGTTCGTTGTTGGGAATTTCCTTCATTTCGGCTTGCAAAGCTTCTAACTGCTTCTGCTTTTCCACCAGAGTGCCGTAACGCAATTTTGCCACTTTTTCATAATCGCCTTGGCGTTCAGCTTTTTCCGCTTCCGCTTTTAGATTATCAATTTCGGCTTTCAAAGTGCGGATTTGCTGTAAAAGTGCTTTTTCCTGTTCCCAGCGGGCGCGTAACGCATTTCTTTGCTCATTCAGTTCAGCCATTTCGGCATTGATTTTCTCCAATCTTTGCTTGGACATTTCGTCCTTTTCCTTTTCTAAAGACAGTTTCTCAATTTCCAACTGACGCAGCTTCCTTTCCACTTCATCCAATTCGACGGGCATGGAATCAATCTCCATTCTCAATTGAGCACAAGCTTCATCAATCAAATCTATCGCTTTATCCGGTAAAAATCTGTCACTGATATAGCGATTGGACATCACAGCTGCTGCAACTAACGCTCCGTCAGTGATTTGAACTCCGTGATGCACTTCATATTTATCCCTGATACCGCGCAAAATGGAAATCGTTTCTTCCACGGAAGGCTCGCTGACTAAGATCGGCTGAAATCTTCTCTCCAGAGCAGCATCTTTCTCAATATATTTCCTGTATTCATCCAAAGTCGTAGCACCTATGCAATGCAAAGTCCCTCTTGCCAAAGCAGGTTTAAGCATATTGGAAGCGTCAACTGCACCTTCCGCAGCTCCTGCACCGACAACAGTGTGCAATTCATCAATAAAAAGAATGATGTTGCCTTCGGACTTTTCCACTTCCTGCAAAACTGCTTTCAGTCTCTCTTCAAACTCGCCCCGGAATTTTGCTCCCGCCAACAAAGCTGCCATATCCAATTCCACAATCTCTTTGGTCTTCAAATTTTCCGGCACATCCTGAGCTACAATCCTGCGGGCTAAACCTTCTACAATTGCAGTTTTGCCCACGCCAGGATCGCCTATGAGGACAGGATTGTTTTTTCGTCTGCGGGACAAAATTTGGATTGTGCGCCGAATTTCATCATCTCTTCCGATTACGGGATCGAGTTTTTCCTGTCTTGCTAAGCGAGTCAAATTCCTGGAATACTTCTCCAAAGCTTGAAATTTATCTTCGGGATTTTGATCAGTGATGCGTTGATTGCCGCGTAATTCCTGCAAAGCTTTTAACACTTTGTCGGGTGTAACGCCAACGGAATTAAGCAGTTGAGCCGTTTCTTTGCCTTTGGCAAGCAAAGCCAAAAGTATATGCTCCAAACTGATGTAATCGTCCTGCAGTTTTTCCGCTTCTTTTTCCGCTTGATTTAATATATTCAAAGCATTTTGAGATAGGTATTGTTGGCTGACTCCTTGCACACGCGGAAGTTTATTCAATTCCTGCTGCAATTTATCGGAAAGCACATTCAGCGGCACTTCCAATTTTTGCAGAACCGGCTTAATTAAAGAATCTTCCTGCTCAAGCATTGCTTGCAACAGATGCAATTCACCGATTTCCTGATGACCGAAATCGGCAGCTTGCTGTTGTGCAGCTTGCAACATTTCTTGAGCTTTTATCGTAAAACGCTGTAAATTCATAATACCTCCAAAACTGCGTAAAGATTATGTATATCTATAAATCGCAGGTATCTAATAAGACAAAATAAGAGAAAAATATAAGCTGTCAAGTTATTTTTTAGCAGTCAAAGCCAAAGACTGCTAATTTCCTGGAACTAATTAGCTAATTAACTATCTGACTTCTAAATAAGTAAATATAAGTTTTATTGCTAATTACGGCTTGACTTTCTCTTCCGTTGAAGGGATGAACTTTATCAGGTTGGTATTAAATTCCGGAATTGCCAATTCCTTATTTTCCAAATTGTAATAGATATCCGCGGGAGAGTCGTATTTTTCCTGCAATCTGCTCTTTTGCGAAAAATCAGCATTGAAGCGATAGATTGTGCTATCCGCCCAACTGGAAATCAGCCAATTTGCATTTTCGTCACGGGTAATGCCGTCCGCAAGAGAAATTTCCGTGTTGGGGACAGAGGTCAAACTGTTATTTGTCAGGTCCAGAATTTGGACGGGAGCGGATTGTCTGAAGGAAACGATATACAGTAGCGGTTTATTGTTTTGCTGCACATAATAAAGTCCGTTGGGAGCGCTGAGGTTTTTATTTTTGAAAACTGTTGCTTGTTTGGAGGCGGGATGAACGATGTATATGCAGTTGGCAACATTGTCGCTTACATACACAGTGCCGTTGGGAGCGACAGTTACATCATTGAGGAATTTGGCATTCGGCAGTTCTTGCGCGAATAATTGTTTGCCGTTATTGATGTTCAAACCGACTAAGCGAGTATGGTCTGCCACGAAAAGAGTGTCATTCAAGACAGCCATTCCTTTGGGAGAGGACAGCATTTTTTGATTGAAGACTGAGAATTGTGACTTGTCTTTTAAGGAAAGGATGCGTCCAGTGCCGGAAACGGAAATCAGATATGTATGCGTGGCAGGATTCCAAGTGACGCTTTCCGGGTTGATAATTTTGTAAGGGTCTTCCTTTTGGCAAGCCAAAGTGACAGCCATCACCGTGAAAAGAATGACGATAAATTTACGCATAATGACCTCCTCAACTCAATAGGTTACTTAAGTTTCCACACAGTGCCGTCTTTCGTATCCTTAATTTCTACGCCGAGAGCAATTAATTCTTCTCTTATCCGGTCACCGGCAGCCCAATCTTTATTTTGGCGAGCGATATTTCTTTGCGCAATCAAAGTTTCTATCTTCTGTCTGAGCGCAGGGTCAATGGTTTTAGCCAACTTATTGTTCAAGTCTTGAAAGAAGCCGAGCACGGAACCAAGTTCAACCAGCAATTTGGCATACGCGAGTTTTTCCGAACGAGGAATTGCGTCCGAACGAATTTTGTCGGTTAAATCAAACAGGACAGCCAAAGCTTTGGCAGTATTAAAATCATCATCCATAGCAGCTTCAAATTCTTTTCCGGCATCCGCAAAATTATCCGGAAGGTTGATTTCTGCGGGATTTACTTTCAGCCAATCCAGATCCTCCAAAGCGGCGTAAAAATTTCTTACCGCAGAGCTGCTTTCCTGCATCAATTCTTGACTGAAATCAATCGGGCTGCGGTAATGTTTGGACAAAAAGAAGAAGCGGATTGCTTCCGCATCGTAGACATCCAGAATTTCGCGGGCGGTATAGAAATTTTTCAGGCTTTTGGACATCTTTTCGCCCTCAATATTTAAAAAGCCGTTATGCATCCAATAATTGGCAAGAGGCTTACCCGTAACTGCCATTGCTTGAGCCAACTCATTTTCATGATGAGGAAACATCAGGTCAGAACCGCCGCCGTGAATGTCAAACGGAATGCCCAAAAGGTCTGCC
This sequence comes from Candidatus Cloacimonadota bacterium, assembly GCA_035357855.1. GTDB lineage: Bacteria > Cloacimonadota > Cloacimonadia > Cloacimonadales > Cloacimonadaceae > UBA5614. The sequence goes on along the minus strand of DAOPOH010000009.1, from coordinate 16,356 downwards.
GACATAACTACACATTCCGTATGCCAACCGGGACGACCTTTTCCCCAAGGACTTTCCCAGCTCGGTTCATCGGGTTTAGCGGCTTTCCAAAGAGTGAAATCAGTCGGATGTTTTTTATTGGGATTTTCTTCCACGCGGGCTCCGGCTTTCAATTCATCAGCCTTTTTGCCGCTGAGTTGACCGTAGGAAGGCAATTTGCTTTGGTCAAAATAGACATCGCCACCGCTTTCATAAGCAAAGCCTTTTTCCACTTGCAAGCGGATAAAGTCAACCATTTGAGGAACATAATCCGAAGCTTTGGGTTGGAAGTTTGGAGGCATAATGCCCAGTCTTTGCGTATCTTCCAAAAAAGCTTGAGTGTATTTGGCTGCAATTTCGGAAAAAGGCAGTTTTTCTTCCTGCGCCTGAGCAATGATTTTGTCTTCGATATCGGTGATGTTTTGCACATAGGTAACGGCGAAACCTTTGTAAATAAAGTAGCGACGCACCATATCAAAAGTGAGGAAAGCGCGCGCATTGCCGATGTGGAAATAGTTATACACAGTCGGACCGCAAGCGTAGAGCTTTACTTTCCCTTCTTCCAAAGGCACGAAATCTTCTTTTTTCCGGGTTAGAGTATTATATATTTTCAGCATACAACCTCACGCTTCTATAAAATGTAGAAACTACACCGGCAAAAATTGCAGACCTGTCAATCAGGTCAATTAAAATGTTAGATGACCGGCAAGGAATTTTACGGCAGCAAAATTATCTTTCCGTTTATTTTATGATTTTCGGCGTCAGCAACTTGATAGAAGTAAATGCCGGGAGCAACTTTTGCGCCTGACTGAGTAGTGCCGTCCCATTCCAAATTGAAGTTTTTGCTTTTATCAGAGTGCGGAAGGAGAGTTTTCACCAATTGCCCTTTCAGATTGTAGATTGTCACTTTCGGTACCGCAGGCTGCTTCAGATCTATTTTTATCGTTGTAAAGTTTGAAAAAGGATTGGGATATGCGGAAGCGGAAATAATTTGAGCGGGCTGCACGGGGTCGTTATTTCCCGTAAATTCTACCGCTTTCATAATATATAGACGCCGACTTTGATAAGTCTTATACACATAATAAAGATAATTTTGCGAATATTGAACCGAACAAGCGGATATATCGGGCGCCAAAGACATGGAGAAAGTCGTGTCTGTAATAGCTTGATGTTCATAATCTATTAAAATAAATTTTCTGGGATTATTGTCAGTTCCGCAGACAGCCAATCCGTATTGTGCGTCCAAACGGTAAAGAGCAAAAGGATTGACATAGGAATGCAAATCCGGAAAAGCAAAATCTTCCGTGAATTCACTTCCGGTAAACTGATAATTGCGAAAGGAATTAAAACTCTCATCCACAAAACTTTGCAGACAACTGAAGCGTCCGTTCCCGTAAGGAATTATGCAGGCATACCAATATGCCATGGGATAAGGGTTCATATTATCAAAATAAGACAACGGGAAAAAGTCTATATTGTAATCATTAATGATACAGTATCCGTAAAGAGAGTTTCTTAACAGTCCGTCATCTGCGTTGCCGAAATACATATTGGGTAAGATTTCCGGAGCAGAAATTGTAATTGAATTCAGATAAGGTATAGAGATATTAAGGTTGCACTGATGAACCGCTAAAAGAGTATCTATCATAACGGAATTTATTTGATTCGGGTCAAAAGTTTCGAAGAGCAGCAGGTATTTGTTATCGATATTGGTCATTGCAACGGGATAAGTTCTATTCCAACTAAACAAGGAATCCGTGCTGCCGGTATTTAGATCGTATTTATAAACAACGCTAGGCGATAATATATCTGCCCGATAATTGTAAAAAAGATAGTTTGGAGTGAATAGAGTGCAGTCGTAAATTAAAGGAATAATATTCAACTGCACGGAATGGTCTTCTGCAATCCCCAAAAAATGCAAATTGTTTTCCAATCGGAAGTTCAGATAAAGTGTGCCGTAATTGCGAAAATAATATTTGTAAGATGGTTCCGTTGTCCAAGCTTGACCGTTGTTAAAAGTAAAGATGGCAAGAGGTTCCGTCCATTCTCCCGAGGGATTGCAAGTCCAGTGCTGAAGAGTGTATGAAGCAGAACCTACATCCAATCGGTAAAAATGTAACAAGCTGTCCGACCAAGTTGTGGTATAATTAAAATCTTGAGGGATCCCGATATTTTCCAGCATAACTATTTTTGACGCTGTTTGAGCTTGGATGGTCATTAGCATGAAAAGGCAAAAACATCCGACCCATATTATTTTTTTAAACATTCCAGCCTCCCGCATTCTAAAAATTGCCAACATAATTCAACTTCAAAACAATTAACTCTCCACCATTATTTTATTGTCAAGAAAAATGCCGAATAAATTTATAAAATCAGTTAATTAATCTCCCTTGCTTCTTAATAGCCTGTCGATATCCAGTCGATATCCAGTTGACTTTATTTCGACTGGATATCGACTGGATATCGACAGGAGATTAGGCAAGAAATAGGGGTAAATCAGCGTAACTACATAAATTGTAAGGCAAATCATTATTATTAGACGGAGATTAACAGTTTATCTTGTTTAAAGGGAATAATATTTGTTATTGATAGGCTAAAAACTAAATATCAATCAGATAATATTATGGTAATTTGTTAATAATATTATGGTAATTTGTTAAATAAAGAATATAATATTTTCTGTCTAAAAAAGAGGATGAAAGAAGTTCAGAGAAAATTAAACGGCTTCAGAGCGGATTTATTGCTTAAGAAGTTGTTTTATTCGTTTCAGAGGTTGCCAGCTGCTGCTGAAGCTTCTCCAAAAGATCGATTTGCCGCCTTTGCAGTTCAATCAATTGCTCCCATTGCTGTTCCCGCAAAGTATCTAATTTTTGGTGAAGGGACATTATTTCCAATTCGCTTTTGAGATTCACTTCGTAGTCGTGTTGAGCGTCCAGTCGGTCATGGTCTGCTTGGCGATTTTGACTCATCATAATAACCGGTGCCTGGATGGCGGCTAACATTGATAAAATCAAATTCAGCAAAATGAAAGGAAAAGGATCAAAAGGCTTTTTGTGAAAATTCAAAAGTATAAATGTATTAGCCCCGATCCATAGCAGCATCACCAAAGCAAAAATTCCGATAAAGGGCCAACTTCCGCCAAAAGCTGCAATTTTATCCGCCACTTTTTGGCCGAAAGTAAGTTTTGCCGAAAATTCTTCATGCGGATTACGACTGATTGGCTCTCCCGTTTTCAAATGCTCCAAAACATGCTTTTCGGTCGCATTCAGCTTGGCTTCAGTTTTCTTAAGAAGATCTGTAAAATGCTCTTGATAATTATCCATTTTTGCATCTCCCGAAAGAATTATTCTCTTGCATATATCTTAAATTGTTGATATCGTAATTTGTAAAGCAAAAATAAAAGAATAAAATTGAAAAAATAATTGACAGGGGAGAGCGGTTTTGAGTGTAATAACAAAAAAGAGGGAAACCTTATGAGAGGTAGGAAATGAAGAAATTGTTTATCATAACTGCAGTCGTTTTTTTGGCGATAGGCTTATACGGAACGAAGCCGCGTTCCTATACTCAACTTTTGATCAATGATTTTGACGGAGGTCTTTTGCCCGGAGTTACTAATGATGCATATTCCACTGCTCCCGATTATCAAATGACAGCTTATGTGACCAGCCGTCCGCAAGAATTATTGACTACGGATAAGCACAAATCTTTTTCCATTCGCGTGTGGCGTTTGGGAAACGGAACATCTTTTCCTTATGTCACTTGCGCTTATCTGCAATTCGGAGCTTTTTGGACAAATTGGGAAGAAGGCGACACGATTCGATTTTCTCTAAAGCACATTCCTACGGGCGACCAATTGAATTGGGAATTGGTTATTCCCGATTCAAACGCCTCCGCCATCGGTTACAAACAAAGATATGACCCCATTCCATTCCTGGTAGGACCTCCTTATAAAGAAGTTCCCAATCCCGTGACTTTTGTTGCTCCCGATGACGGCAGTAAAAATATTGCCGCTAATTCCCTGAATTTAGTTTGGAAACAAGGTCCGGGACGCACTTCCGAAGGTTATAAAGTCTATTTAGACACGAAAAATCCGCCTAAAAAAATGGTAGCGGATCAAATGGAACTTGTTTACACTGTATCAGGTTTACAAGCAGGAAAAACTTACTATTGGCAGATAGTGCCTTATACGAAGAAAGGCGATGCCAAGAATTGTCCCGTCTGGAGTTTTTCTCTTTCCAAATAAAAGAGAGGAATAAACTGACGGAGCGCTCGATCTTTTCTGCCCGAAAACAGGATTTGCTTGACATAAATTACTCTTTTGAGGGCTGGTTTATTTTATCCGAATAAAATGTAAGAAATAGAAAAGAGATATTATGGCAAAAAATCGGGATTTGAAAAACATTAAAACCAATGTGACTAAAACGCCTTTACCGCCTAAATTTCATAAGAGGAAACCTTGGGCGCAAGATTGGATAGAAGCGATTCTCTTTGCGTTTGTTGTGGCTATGATCATTCGCAATTACACCTTCCAAAATTTCAAGATTCCTTCTTCTTCCATGGAAAAGACGCTTCTCATCGGTGATTATTTGGTGGCAGATAAGGTAAAATATTATTTTACCGATCCGAAGCGTGATGACATTGTCACCTTCAGGTATCCGAAAATTGAAGCAGGCACTCCGGAAGGCAATCCCGAACAATTTATCAAGATTTTCCCTCCGCTTTTTCTCAATAAGGAATTCGCTTTCAAAAGGGATCCGATAACTTTTATGCACATTACCTATTACGCGCGTAAAAATATAGTGAAAAGGGTAATCGGTATGCCCGGCGACACTGTTCAGGTGAAAGATAAAATTGTCTATCTTAATGGTAAGCCGTATGTTCGAGGCTATGAATGTTACGGAGAACCGTATCCTTATGACCGTCCGCAAGAAATTATTACCAGGACTTTTCCGCAAGGAATGTGGATGCCGGGGATGGATTATTGGAAAAATTATCCCGGTTCTTCCACTTGGAACAGAGACTGGTTTGGACCGGTAGTTGTGCCTGCAGGCAAGTATTTCGTGATGGGTGACAACCGTGATGTCAGTGAGGACAGTCGCTATTGGGGATTTTTGGACAGAAAAGACATTACCGGCACGCCTTGGCTGATTTTTTACTCCTACGGAATTGAATACAATCAGATTTATGATCATCCGCACGCAAGATGGGACAGGATGTTTCGCCGGATTAAATAATTTAATAAGAGCTTAAAAAATATTGTCCAAAGCAAAGGGCTGAAGAGAAATACAAAAAATAAATTTTAGCCTAAAGCGAATAAACTGAGGGGGAGATTTGAAAGCCGGCGTCTACATCCATATTCCTTTTTGCCTGACAAAATGCGGTTACTGCAACTTCTTTTCTCTGCCTTACAGCCGTTCTGTTTTTGCCGAATATTTCAGCAATTTGCTAAGGGAAATTGAACTGAACAAAAGCCGGTTTAACCTTATTCCAGAAACTGTATATTTCGGCGGAGGAACACCTTCGTTGCTGTCTTCCGCGCAGATAAATCAAATCATAGAAATATTGGAACCGGAAGCAAACGCGGAAATCACTTTGGAAATCAATCCCGTTCAAATTACGGAAGATTTTGTGCAATCATTGGCACAAACAAAAGTTAATCGGCTGAGTTTGGGTGTGCAAACTCTGAAGGATGAGAACTTGCAAGCTTTGGGGCGTAAACATACCGTTGCTTCAATACCTCACAGGGTGCAACTTTTGCGTGATGCCGGATTTGATAATATTTCTCTGGATTTGATGTATGGCCTTCCCGGTTCTTCTACAAAAGATGTGGAAATTGATTTGGAGAGATTTTTGACGCTTCAGCCGGAGCATATTTCCACTTATCTTTTAACTATTGAGGATGATGTCCCCTTCCGCAATTGGAAAGAATTTTTGCCGACTGATGATAATTCCGCTCTGCAATATGCAACAATCTGCAGGATTTTGGAGCAAGAGGGTTATGAACATTACGAACTTTCCAATTTTTGCAGACCCGGCAAAGAAGGAAGGCATAATCTTAAGTATTGGCTGGGTGAAGATTTTGCCGGAATGGGTGCCGGTGCTTCAGGATTTTTACAAGGCCGGCGATATAAAAGGCCGGAAGATTTCAAATTGTGGCAATCCGCTGTCCGAAAAGAAGAACTTATTTATGAAGTTGAAAAGGAAACCCCTGCTCAGCAAAAAGCGGATTTCATTATTATGCAACTTAGACTGATGCGCGGTTTGGACCTTAGTGCATATCGCAAGCAATTTGGTTCCGATTTCATTAATGATTATCAAACTGCCGTTTCCAAATTAACTTCTGAAGGGCTGTTAAGGCAGCAGAATAATATGCTGAAACTTACTCCTCCGGCTTGGTTCATTTCTAATCATGTCTTTCAAGAATTTGTCTAAGGTGACTATGCTGCAAGAAATTAGAAAATTATTGGCAGATGCCGTTCAAGGCACTGAGTTTGAAGGCAAAGTTTATTTTGCCGGAGGTTGCGTCCGGGATGAATTACTGGGCAGACCTTGCACGGATATTGATGTAACGGTTAATCTTCCCGACGGCGGAATTAGATTAGCCGATTATCTTTATCAAAAAGGGATTGCATCCAAACCTGTAATTTATAAGCAATTCGGAACCGCTTTAGTTAAAGTTGACGGTTACAAAATAGAATTGGTAATGACACGAAAGGAAAGTTACAGAGGTCATTCCCGTAAACCGGAGGTGGAATTTGGCAGTTTGGAGGAAGATGTCCTGAGGAGAGATTTTACCGTAAATTCGCTTTTGATGAATGTTTCCGACGGCGAAATTATAGATTTGAGCAGAAAAGGCCTTTCCGATTTGAGACATCGTGTAATCAGAGCCACCTCCAATCCTGATATTATCTTCACTGAAGATCCGCTAAGGCTTTTAAGAGCAGTGCGTTTTGCTTTGGAACTGGATTTTGAACTGGAGAAAAAGACCCGTTTAGCCATGCGCAAACAGGCTTCAGCTCTTCGTCACATTTCGCGCGAACGCGTTTTGAGCGAATTGATGCTGATTATTAAGCATCCGAATTTTTTGCGCGGAATATTTTTATTGAATAAAACCGGTTTGCGTTCAGTAATTTTTCCCGGTTTAAGATTGCCTGCGGCTTTTTTCCGCGCGGGTTTGATAAAGCAGCTTGATTCCGAAAAACTGCATTCCGAATTAGTGAAATTAAATTGGAGATGCAGACTGGCTTTGGTGCTATACGCTTCCAGAAATTGCGGAATTTTTCTTTCTTCGTTGAAACTGCCGCAAAAGGACAGCCGCGCAATTAAGCAACTTGTGGATACGGCAAGAGATATTCGCTGTCAAATCAATCGCGGACTGCTGACGACTTCGGGACAGATATTGAAACTGGCTTTCCAATTAGGCGAACTTTTACCTGAATTTTTGCAGCTATATCCTTTAATCGGGGTATTTTATGAAAAAGACAGAAATACCTTGCAGCAAGATCTTGCCTTTTGCAGAAAACTCAAGAAAATTGCTTCCGAATTGAACAGTTACAGATTTAACTTGACAGGAGATGACCTGATGCGCACCTTTTCATTAAAAGGTGCAGAAATTGGCTATTATCTTGATGCAGCGCAGGATTATTGGTATGAACATCCTCTGGCGGAAAAAGATGAATTGCTGCAATATATTCAAAACATGATAGAGTTAAAAAGAAAGAGTATAAAATAATGAATAAAATCGTCATTCTGAGCTTGGTCCTATTATGTCTTTCCGTGACTTTAGGTGCGGATATCTTAATCCCCATGGACCTTACTCAGACTAATCATTTGAAGGCATACGGGACAGCATTTTACGCTTTGCAGCAGCAAATGACCGTTAAGTGGCTGTTGAACTATCGCGGTGGTTCTTTTCTCATGCCTGAAGCTGAAGGAATAACATCCGAGTGCAATATTCGCGGCGTCAGTTATGAAATTGTCAATTCTTCCGATGTGGCAGCCATTATGCTGGAAATTCAATCTTCCAATATGGAAATGATAGTTTTGGAAAAAGAACCCGCTATTGCTGTCTACATTCCTCCAAATGCATTGCCTTGGGATGATGCGGTAACTTTGGCTCTGGATTATGCGCAGATCAAATATGACAGAGTTTGGGATGAAGAAGTCCTGAACGGAAAGCTGAACGACTACGATTGGCTGCATTTGCACCATGAAGATTTTACCGGTCAATACGGAAAGTTTTACGGCAGCTACAGAAACACAAATTGGTATCAAAACGATGTCCGCATCAATGAAGCGATGGCTGCCAAATTGGGTTATGCGAAAGTCTGGCAGCTTAAACATGCAGTTGCGGAAAAGATCCGCGAATATGTCATGAACGGAGGTTTCTTATTTGCCATGTGCAGCGCCATTGATACGATAGATATTGCTTTGGCTGCAGGAAACACTGATATTTGCGATGCCGTTTTTGACGGAGACGGTATTGATCCGAATTATCAGAGTAAATTGGATTTCGGCAGAACTTTTGCCTTTGAGAATTTTACGCTAAAAACCAACCCTTATGAATATGAATATTCCGATTTGGATGCCAGCGATTACTATCTTCTGAAAGGTGCGGAAGCGGATTATTTTCAGTTATTTGATTTTTCCGCCAAATACGATCCCGTGCCCACGATGCTCACTCAATGCCATACCAATGTAATCAACGGCTTCTTGGGTCAGACCACCTCTATTTTCAAGAATAAAATCAAGAAAAGCGTGATTATTTTGGGTGAAACTCCCGGTCAGGAAGATGCCAAATATTTGCACGGGAATTTGGGAAAGGGGACTTTCACTTTTTTGGGAGGACACGATCCCGAAGATTATCAGCATAAAATTGGTGACCCGCCCACAATTTTGGAACTGCATAAAAATTCGCCGGGTTACAGATTGATTTTGAACAATGTTCTTTTTCCCGCTGCCGAGAAAAAGCAGCTTAAGACATAGCGGATTGTATGGCAGAATTTTATAAAGACCAAAGAAAGATTGAAGTGCGCGTGGGACTGATTGTCATTGTCTGTCTCATCATCCTGATTGCCGGTTATGCATGGCTGCGTAATACTCTCCAACTGAAAACCGTTACTCCCGTGCGGATAAAATTTGATAATGCGCAAGGCATCGAGATTGGAGATAAGGTAACAGTCAACGGTATGGAAACGGGTCGCGTGAAGAAAATCATTCAAGCGGAAGACGGTATCCTGATTACTACAAACTTAACCTTGAAATATCCTTTGCGCAAAGGAGCCAAGTTTTACATTAACGACAGCAACTTGATGGGCGGAAAACAACTTGATATCATCAATCCCTTGAAAGGGGAACCGCTTGATCTGAAGCAAGTTCAAATCGGGGAACAATCTTACGGTATGTCCGCTCTCATCAGCACTGTTTCCGCTGCCATGCAGCAAGTTCAATCTTTGCTGGCAGAAATAAATCGCCCGAACGGAATAGCGTCACAGGTGAATTCCACTTTGGCGGAATCACAGTCCACTTTTACAAAGGTTAATTCTGTTCTGGATGAAAACAAAGCGGAAATTAAATCCGCAGTCGAACAGATAAACTCTTTCGCCAAGCAGCTGAATAGTCTTTTGGCAAAAAACAGAACTAAATTGGACAACGCTTTGCAGCAAACTCCGGAATTATTGCAAAAAGCACAAACAACACTGGACAGTTTGCAGATTGCGGCTTCCGCTTTAGAAAACGCAATCGGAAGTATTACGGACGGCAAGGGTACGGTGTCCGGTTTGATTAATGACGATACTCTCTATCGGAATTTGCTTCAATCTTCCGCACGTCTGGATTCTCTTCTTGCCGATATCAAAGCCAATCCCAAACGCTATTTTCAGGTTAAGGTCTTTTAATTGAAACGCATCCTTTTGCCTGCCCTCCTCTTTATTATATTAACTTTCGGCAGTATCGGTCTGAATGCATACTCTTACGGCCAAAATAAAGTTAATGCTGTCTACACGCAATGGTCTCAAATTCAGACTTTGCATTTTGACATTTATTTTCCGAAGGGACAGGATAATTTTGGCAGATTGGCTGCTTTGATGGCGGAAGACACATATTATTATCTGAAAGGTGATTTTCAGTTTCCGGCAATGAGCCGTATTCCGATTGTCTTTTACAGTTCTCAGTTGGAATTTGAAACGACAAATATTATTTATTATTTGCTGTCCGAAGGCATTGGCGGTTTTACGGAAAGTTTGAAAAATCGCGTCGTAATCCCGTTTGACGGCAGCTATGTTCGTTTGGAACAGGTTTTGACTCACGAATTGACCCATGCCTATCTGAACGCTTTAGATACGGGTTCTCCCGGTTCCTTTTTTTATCTGCAAAACTTTAATTTTCCCGATTGGTTTGCCGAAGGTTTGCCTGAATTTGAAGCATTGAACGGAACCGATGTCAATAATAATGCCTATGTCCTTGATTTGGTTATCAATGACAAAATCACCTCGCTTAGAGAAACCGGCGGTTACAGTAATTACAGATTGGGAGAATCTTTTCTGGTATTCCTGCAAAAGCGCTACGGCAGAGAGAAAGTGATAGATTTTCTTTATACTATGCGAGCGGTCAATGATATTGATCAAGCAAGTAAGAAGGTTTTCGGGATGGATTTCAAGAATTTGGAACTGCGCTGGAAAACACAACTGAAGAGAGATTACTATCCCGCACTGCAAGATCATTTCCTGCCTGCCGAAATGAGTGCAAGGAAAACCAATCATCAAGAAGACGGCTCTTACTTTAATCTTGCTCCGCGTTTTTCACCGGACGGACAGCAGTATGTCTATTTTTCCAACCGTAACGGCAGGTTCAGCATTTGGACTGGTGGCTTGTATGAACACTCGCTAAATCGGAAACTGATTACGGGTGAAGCGTCCGGCAAAATGGAAGAATTTCATTACCTGCACACAAATTTGGCCTGGTTTCCGGACAGCAGGCGTTTTGCTTATGCCGCTAAAACTGCTTTCGGAGACAGAATTTACATAGCGGACAGTAAGAGTGGCGAGATAATTGATCAATTAAATTTCCCGCCCCTGAAAGCGATATACGAATTGGATATCTCCAAAGACGGTCAGTTTTGCATTTTTTCCGCGCAAAAAGATATGCAGTGCGACCTCTATCTTTATGATTTTAATGCCAAAACCTTGAGTCAATTGACCGATGACAAATATTACGATTATCAGCCTCGTTTTTCACCTGATGGCCGCTCAATTGCTTTTGCTTCGGAACGCTCTCGCAGACCTGATTTTGGACGGAACGGCTATTTTTCCGATTTATGTTCCAATGTCTTTACTCTTGATTTAACCTCTTCCGCCTTATCTCAAATTACTTTCAATACCTACAATTGCTATCATCCCGTTTGGGACAGCACGGGCACCAATTTATTCTTCATTTCCGAAAGAGACAGCATCCCGAATCTGGAAAGCATTGAACCTTCAACAGGAAAGAGAAGCGTTATTACAAAAGACTTATGCGGAATTTACAGTTTTGACTTCAATGCCAATGACCGTTATTTGGTTTATTCCTGTTACTACAATCTGGGCTGGGATATTTATCTGAAGACTGATCCTTTATCCGGCCTTTCGGTTTGGGAAGATAAACCTGCAGAAGTTATTCCTGTCACGGACAGTCTTTGCAGCAAAGTGGATTTTTCTCGTTTAGATTTTTACGGACGAAAACCTTATCACAAACCTATGACGGACGGCGGTCCTCTTTACACGGCAAAAAATCCGACTGTGATTAATTTTAATCCTGATGCAGATACTTTGCGTGTGAAGCGTGATTTTTCATGGGATGAGAAGCCGGACAGCATAACAGTCAAGCCCAAAATTGAACCCTATAAGGTAAAATTTAAGATAGACGGCTTTTATGGCGGTTTTGCCTATTCTTCACCCGTGGGAGCCATCGGTAATGTAGTCTTCCAAATGAGCGATGTTATGGGCAATCACACTATAAATGCCAATCTTGGTTTAGCCGGCAAACTAAACGACTCCAATTTCCTCATTTCCTATTTGTATTTACCGCACCGCATTGATTACGGTTTAGCTCTGTTTAATTTAATGGATGCCACTGATTACTATTATATTGACCCCGTATATTATGATTATGATTATCTGCGAAACAAAGTGCGCGAAACAGGCGTCTATTTGCTTACGCGATATCCGTTTAGTCGTTTTTTCAGAATAGAATTGGAAAATCAGCTTTTCTCATGGGAGGAGCACTGGCAGTTCAGTGAAACGGGTGAAGAAGGCAGTTATCATGATATTCAGCCAGCTAATAAAGATTTCATATATACTCCCGCAGTTTCTTTTGTGCATGACAATGCGCTTTACGGTCCGACGGGTCCGCTTTTAGGTTGGCGCACATATCTAACTTTAAGTAAAAGTTTTGCCAAGCACGAAAACACTTATCAGACCGCTTTTCTGGATTTTCGCACCTACACTTTATTCAGCAAACGCTATTCTCTTGCTTTAAGATTGGTCGGAGGTTCCAGCGGAGGAGGTCGACCGCAGACATTTAATTTGAACGGCTATTACGGTTTAAGGGGATACGACAGCGATTACGAAGCCAAGAATATCGCTCTCACTTCCGCGGAATTGCGTTTTCCTTTTTTGGATTATTTGGCTTTAGCTTTTCCCATCCCCATAACTATAACGTCTTTACGCGGAAGTGTATTTGTTGATGCGGGTGCTCTTTGGAACGACACTTTTCGCGGAATGCGGGATAATAAATTGAAAGACTTGAAATTGGGATACGGTTTCGGACCGCGTCTCAATATCGGTATTGCAGTTTTAAAATTTGACATTGCCTGGCTGACTGATTTTTCCGTTTCGTCAAAGCCGTCCTATTACTTCAGTTTAACGGAAGATTTTTAATAAGCATAAAAAAAATAAATGTGAAGGGGATACCGATGAAAATTGACGTAGTCCGCAAACTACCCGATGTCTTGGACACTATTGTCCTGTGCCAATATGAAAAAGGCAAGCTTGATGTCTTTGAAGAATGGCTTCCGGATGCGATGCTGGATGCTGTCAAACGCTTTATTAACGCGGAAAATATCACTTTCCAACCGCGGGAACTTTACACTTTCCATTACTATTATAAGCATCAGGCAACCAAAATCATTTTAGTCGGAATGCCGAAAAGTGAGCAATTGACTGCAGAGCAAGTTCGCTATAGTTTAGCCGACATTATCCGTCTGTGCCTGAAACTTAAGTCCAAGCAAATTTACATTTTACCCGGTTTTGATTTTGACCTGACCGATGCAATGTTGGGTCAAGTCTTGGCTGAAACCGCTCTCCTCACCATTTACAAATTTGACAAATACCTTTCGGAAACGAGTTCCGAAACACTGGATGCTTTACATCTCGTTCAGGATACGAAGAACACGCGTAACTTGAACAAAGGCATTTTGGAAGGACGAATTTTGGCGGATGCGACTAATCTGGCAAGAGATCTGGTCAACGAACCCGCCAATGTTATCACTCCGGACACTTTAGCGGAAGCGGCAAAAAAGGCTGCTTTGGAATACAGCTTTCAAGTTGAAATCTATAATATGGACAAATTGCGGCGTTTGAAAATGGAAGCGTTTCTTGCAGTCGGGAAAGGCTCCAAATATGAACCTCGTCTCATCATTATGCGGCATCAGGGAAATCCGGATGCCCGGCAAGACATTACTGCTCTTATCGGTAAAGGCATAACTTTTGACAGCGGCGGTTATTGCTTGAAATCACCCCAGGGAATGGCAAATATGAAAACTGATATGGCCGGAGCGGCTGCAGTAATAGGAACAATGGCTGCCATTGCCAATCTGAAATTGAATGTTAATGTCACCGCTATTATTGCCGCTTGCGAGAATATGGTTTCCGGAGAAGCATATCATGCGGGTGATATTGTTCGTTCCATGTCCGGGAAAACTATTGAAGTCATCAATACCGATGCTGAAGGCCGTCTGACTTTAATTGACGCCATTCATTATGCCATAGATCGCGAACATGCTTCCCGCATTATTGATATTGCAACGCTAACCGGTGCAGCCGTAGGCGCTTTGGGCACAAGTATTTCCGCTGTTGTGACCAATGACCAAAATTGGTATGCAAAGTTGGAAGAAGCTTCCGAACTTTCCGGAGAGCACATTTGGCAACTCCCTGCATTTGAAGAATATAAAAGTTTGCTCAAATCCGAAATTGCCGATCTTAAAAATACCGGCGCACCTTGGGGCGGAGCTATTACAGCCGCTCTTTTTATTCAAGAATTTGTGCAAAATCTGCCTTGGCTGCATATTGACATTGCGGGAACTGCAAGTAAGGATAAAGAAAGCGGATATTTTAATGCGGGAGCAACGGGTGTAGGTGTCCGGCTGCTTACAACTTTATTAAAATCAATGGAATAAGGAAGGCGGGGAAAAATGGTAAAGATAATTTCTGCTTCTGAAGCCGCAGCACTCATCAAGTCGGGTGACAGACTTTTGATTGGAGGTTTTTTGGCAGCGGGAGCTCCGGAAACCGTAATTGACGCTTTAGCGGCATCTAATATCCGTGACCTGCATGTGGTTTGCATCGCTTCCGACTGGGAAAATAAAGGCATCGGAAAGTTGGTGGTCAATCATCAAATCAGTTCCGCTCAGGTTTCGCACATGGGAACCAACAAAGAAATTCAAGCTCAATTCAACAAAGGCGAAATCAGCATAGAATTAATTCCGCAGGGAACTTTAATGGAACGAGTGCGAGCAGCGGGAGCAGGTTTGGGGGGAATTCTTACTCCCACGGGTTTGGGAACTGTGGTCGAAGAAGGCAAAGATGTAATCGTGGTGGACGATCAGCCTTATCTTTTGGAAAAAGCAATTCACGGTGATTTTGCTCTCATAAAAGCTTGGAAAGCCGATAAATTGGGCAATCTTGTCTATCGTAAAACGGCAAGAAACAGCAATCCCATTATGGCAATGGCAGGTAAAATCGTTATTGCGGAAGCGGAAGAGATTGTCGAAGTGGGAGAACTTGATCCGGAAAGCATTGTCACACCCGGTATTTTTGTCAATTATCTGGTTCAAAGCGGAGAATGAAAAATGGATAAAAGAGAATTAATCAGCAAAAGAATAGCGCAAGAGCTTCATGACGGCGATTATGTCAATCTGGGAATAGGCTTGCCCACTGAAGTGGCAAATCACATTCCGGAAGGCATTCATGTCATCTTTCAATCGGAAAACGGAATGTTGGGCGTGGGTCCGGCACCTGCACCCGGCTCTGAAGATAAAGATCTCATCAATGCCGGAGGAGGCTTCATTACTGAATTGCCGGGCGCATCATATTTTGACAGCGCTACCAGTTTCGCCATCATTCGCGGAGGACACATAGACATCACAGTGCTTGGCGCTTTGCAAGCAGACCAACACGGAAATCTTGCGAACTGGATGATACCGGGAAAATTGGTGCCGGGAATGGGTGGTGCCATGGATTTGGTGACCGGTGCCAAAAAAGTCATAGTCGCCACAGAGCATTGTGATAAGTATGGCAATTCCAAAATCTTGAAGCAATGCACTTTACCCCTGACCGCCAAAGGCAAAGTCAATCTGATTGTCACCGATATGGCTGTGCTGGAAGTTGCGTCTTACGGGCTGGTATTAAAAGAAATCGCAGCCGGTCTCACGGTGGAAGATGTGGTCAAAGCCACGGATGCCGACCTTGTTGTTCCCGAGCAAGTAGGTTTCTTCGGAACCGAATAACTCCGGCTTTTCAAGAAGCTAAACACGGGAGAAAAGCCTGTCCGAAGCAGATTAAATGGGCTTTTTCAACCTTTGATAATTCGGAACCGGCGGCAGCAAACCCGCTTCTATAGCAGCATAAACAGTTTTGCAGGGAAGGTTTTCGGCATAGATCTGCTCCCTTGTCAGGGTGGCTAAATTTACGCCGGGAACCTTTTTCTGCATGGCAAACATCATTTTGATGTAAAGATTATACCAGCTGAGAGCCTGCTTCTCGCTTTGCTCGGGTTGCATATTATAGGCAATCCAGTAATCCTGAAAATCGCGCTTGTATTCATCCGAAGGCTCAATTTGCTTTAAATTCGCCATGATCGCTTTTGTGCGTTCCGTATTCTTCTCATTTTTAGGCACCACATAACGCCGCGCTAAACACATCTGCAACCTCGGATGATAATAATAAACCGCATTTTCACTTTTTCCGATATAGCTGTTTCCTTGTTTGGGAAGCCTTACTTTCATCTTTTTCTCCTCCTTTTTAGTAATTAAGACCGTTGCACATAAAAATGGACAAAAAATATATCTAAATTTTTCTTGACAAA
>DAOPOH010000008.1:28015-117333 GCA_035357855.1 Candidatus Cloacimonadota bacterium | reverse complement strand
AGGTCTATTGCAAGAAATGTAGTTGCTATTTGGCGAGTAAATAGTCGATGATTTTCTTTCTTCTGTCTGAGTTAATTCCTTGATGAGCTTTGATTTTAAACTTGAGAGCACTATTAATCCCTTCTAGGGAGTTAGTTGTGTTGGGGATATGAAGTTCCGGGTATTTCTGGAAGGTGAACAAATACGGTAGATTTGACTTTATACTACGAATAGCGCTTCTCAGTTTTCTGTGAGTATAGCACCATTTGCCGGTATCTGAGTAGGTCTTTTCTTTCAAGAATTGCTTCCATTTTAACATCCACATCTCTATCAACATAGAAAACACGTCTTCACAGGATGAAGTCATTGAATCCACAATCTTTTGCAGTTCCATCCCGGCTTGCAGTTTCGGGTTGCAGGTTAGGTATCGGGTGATGATCTGTTTCTGATGAAACTGGCACATTTGGATAGGAATGCCTGGAAACGCAGAAAACAACCCTTTTTTACCGTCGCAGACGATACCAGAAATAGAACATCCTTGAGACATAATATGTTCTATTCCCTGCCGATATGCATCTACTGTCTCGTATTTCACATATTGCCAATAGAGATTGATCCTACGGTTTGGGTCCCTGAAGATGATGACTCCAAAACCTCTACCAAAGTAAGTTGTATCCATAACCACTACGGCTTGTGAGGGATAAACTATATCCTTTGTTATCTGATAGTTATCCAAGTATTTTTCAATAGTCGGATGGCTGACTGAATGCTGCTGGCAGAGTTCCTGGACAGTTTGCTTATGATCTATATAGTCCTGCCAAATCTTTTTACCGATGTTAGTTTCGTGGTCTCTTCTTTTGTTGTTGAAGATGTGGTTACAATCTAAACACTTGTATCGTTGCAATCCTCTGAAACACCCGTTTTTTTTACTCTCCTGGAATGGCATTTGGGGCATCGTTTTTTATTCACTTTTATCCTCCAAAATAAAAATGTGCATTTAACTATATGCCATTCATATGGATACCCCACTTTTTAGCAACTACATTTCTTTCAATACACCCAATTCCAAAATTACCTCTGATGTAATCGTCAATCATGCAGGAGTGCGGAAGGAAATTTAGGTTTGAACTAATTGCGCTTGCAAAAATAATAAACGCTATTCTTCCGCAATAAAGGCGATATTCATTTTCTTGCCGTTGCGCAAGATTTCAAAGTTGACTTTATCGCCCGCTAAAATGTCGCAAATCGCCAATTTGATGTCATCGCCGGAAAGAATTTTCACATCGTTCACTCCGGTGATGACATCACTGTTGCGTAAACCTGCTTTGTAAGCGGGACTTTTTTCACTCAATTGGACTACCATCACTCCGGAACCGCTTTTCACATTAAAGTAGGAAGCCAGTTCCGGATTGATTTCCTGCACTTTGAAACCGTAATTTACCGGACGCAGTTTATGATATTTGATCAATTCCCCGGCGATTTTTTTCACGCGATCAATGGGTAGGGCAAAACCGATGCCGATACTGCCTCCGCTTTCGGAAACGATGAAAGTGTTGATGCCGATGACTTCGCCGTTGATGTTGACCAAAGGTCCGCCCGAATTGCCTTGATTGATGGCAGCGTCAGTTTGGATCATATCTTTGTAGATTTTGCCGTCTTTCCTTTGCCCGAAATTCCTCTTTACCGCTGAAATTACACCAACCGCTACACTCGGGTTGGTGTCATTCATCAAAAATCCGTAAGGATTGCCCACAGCGATTGCCCATTCACCGATAATTAAATCGCTGCTGGTGCCTAATCTTGCGCAAGGCAAATCCGAACCGTTGATTTTGATGACTGCCACATCGCTGACTTCATCCAAACCGGTAATTTTGGCGTCAAATTCTCTGGCGTCCGGCAACACTACTTTAATTTGTGTGGCTCCGCTAACTACATGAGCGTTCGTGAGAATGTAGCCTTCCTTGTCAAAAATGATGCCACTGCCGATGCCCTGCACTTCTCGCCTAAAAGGAACATTGAAAAAGTCTCCGAAGGGCCATCCGAACGGATTTATTCCCGCACGAACCACTTCAGTCTTGATGACATTAACGGATACGACTGCCGGTTCAACCGCTTTTACCGCATCAGTTATCGCATTCTGACGATTGATGTTCAGCTGCTGAGTTGCGTTCTGCCGCTCCTGTTGTGAAAAAAATCCTTCTTCTTTGGCGGAACCGTGAATGGTGTTTATCAGCACCAAACTCACGCCCGCATTCAGTAAAAGAATTACTATGGTGAATACGATTAAATTAGTTCGCTTCATGCATTTCCTCCCTATTTGCTAAATTAAGAGGGCATTTCTTCTGCGGAATGTGCTTTTCCCGCTTGCTCTGTTGAATTTGTAAGCAGGTGAATAATTTGCCCGATTTCATCAACCTTGACTTGAGTGTCGTAACAGGGACCGTTCGGACGCTCATTCAACACTGCGTAAACAGGATATTGCCAACTGTCTCTCACGCCGCTTGTTAAATCACGATGGCATGCTACCGCAATGATATAATCGGGATTGGTGTCGCGGACAATCTTTCGCGCTAAAGTTCCGCCGTTGGCAATGCCGATGTGAATGTTTTCCCGCTTGCCCAATTGCTTCAATTCTTTCAAACTGCAGTTTCCGCATTCCGCGCAGTCATCAATCGTGCGGGTGACGCGAATCTTGCAATCGTGAAACTGAAGGCAATGCGGCAGCAGGATTAAAATTTTCCGCTTACCCTTCACCTGCTTTTGGACATAGGGTATGAACAGTCGATTCTGAAAGAGCAAAAGCGAAGTCTGCATCCGCTCAATCGGCATCCTGACAAGTTTATCAGCCACCCACGCCAAAGGATAATAAATAAAAAAGAGCAGCCATTTGGATGAGCGGTATAATTTTCCGAAAGACACGCCCGCCAATTCAAGACATAAAATCAGCAGCCATATCATGCAAAGCAATATCACGACGGTCAAAAAAACATAGTATGCTGTATGGTCAAATACGGAAAAAAAGACTTTGGTCTGCAGATGCATTCCGATAATTAAACAGACTAAAAGCAGGACAAATAAAACTGCGCTGACCGAAAGCGGAAAAACAGGTTCAAAATTGCTTTCTTTGCGTTTAGGCATCGCTCCCCATCCTTTCCCCGATTTCTAAGCCGGCACCCAAATGATAATCCCATGCGGACATTACTTTTTTGCCCGCCGGCTGAACTTTTTTCAGCAGCAATTGCCCTTCTTTCGTTTGCACGCAAAAACCTTCGTTTTTCGGGATGGAAACTATGCTGCCCGCGGGATAGGAACTTTGTTCAGGCTTCACTTCCGCCTGCAGAATTTTCAGTTGCCTGCCTCTAAAAATTGTATAGGCGCCGGGAGTTAAAGACAGTGCCCTGATGTGGTTTTGCAATTCTGCTGCAGATTTATTCCAGTCCAGTAAGAAGTCTTCCTTCTCCAATTTGCGGCAGTAAGTTGCTTTGCTTTCATCCTGCAAAACGGGTTCAATGTCATGCTCTTGCCATTTTTGCAGAAATTCAAGCAAAAACTGCGCACCAATATAGGCAAAGCGTTCCGTCATATCAGTAGCATTTTCATCGGGAAAAATAAAGAGCGGCATTTGAGCAAGGATGGGTCCCGCATCCATTTTATCAGTCAGTTGAAAGATGGTGAGGCCTGTCTGTTTTAAGCCTTGCCAAAGCGCAAAAGGAATTGGTGCCGCTCCTCTTAAAGCGGGCAAAAGTGAAGGATGCAGATTTATCGCTCCGTTTTTTGATATGTTACGCACGCGTGATTTCAGCTTCTGACCGTAGGCAATGACGATTAAAAGGTCAGGATGCAGGTTTTCCAGATACTCCCGAGCTTCGGCAGAATTGATGTCCTCCGGTTGAAAAACAGGTAAGTTTAATTGCAGAGCGGCTTTTTTGACGGGAGTGAAGGTCAGTTTCAAATTGCGTCCGGAAGGACGGTCAGGTTGAGTGATTACAGCCAAAGGACGAAAATCAATGCTATCGCTCAAAACCTGCAAAGAAGGCACAGCAAATTCCGAACTGCCCAAAAAAACTATTCTCTGCAGCGGAGGCATGATTTACAGATTTTCCGATTCCCGATATATTTCGGTGAGAATATTCACTCCGTCAGCGGCAGATTTTTCAATGGCATTAAGTTTGCGCTTCACTCTCAGGAGAGCCAATTTAGAAAGTCTGTCCACGAACAGGATGCCGTTCAAGTGATCGTATTCGTGTTGAATGACGACTGCTTTGTAACCTTCCGCTTCTTCTTTGTGTTCGTTGCCGTTCTCGTCAAAATAGGTGTATTTGATGTGAGAGAATCTTTTTACTCCGGCAAAAACACCGGGGACGCTGATGCATCCTTCTTCCATTTCAGTTTCGCCTTCGCCTTCTTCAATCACCGGATTGATTAAAACCACGGGATTCGGTTTCCCGCCTTCTTTTGCCCAATCAAGATCTATGACGAACAGCCTTTTTCTCTCGCCCACTTGATTGGCTGCCAAACCAACTCCGTCTCTTTGATAAAGGGTGTAAATCATGTCCTGCACCAGCTCATGCAACTTATCGTCAAACTGCCTTACCGGAAGCGCTTTCTTTCTTAAGATGGCATCTCCGTAAATGCGGACAGGCAATAATTTCGGCTTTCTTTCCATGATTGAGTGAAAAAAACTTAAGAAGCGGAAGCGGGATTGCTCTCGTTCTTATTCAGTAAAGCGACAATGGCGGATTTTTGAAATTCCACGCGGACATGATTGTTATCGTCAATTTCCAGCACAACCACATTTTTTTCCGGCTTCAGAGCAGTAACGCGACCGATGATGCCTCCGTTTGTCAGCACCCAGTCATTGACTTTGACATTATCCAGCATCTTCTGCAGTTCTTTTTGTTTTTTGCTTTGCGGGCGGATTATGAAAAACCACATCACAAAGAAAATAAGAATAAAAGGCAACAGAGCAGCCAGAGCGTTCGTGGAACCTTGTCCTTGTGTCGTTGTGGCATTTGGAGCCATTAGAATCATTAGATTTAGCATGTTTTATCTCCTTGCGTTTTTAGATGAAGAAATGGGGATAAATCCTCACCAATATTTGCATCAGCAGATTGGTGTAGACTGCGGCAATGACATCATCGGTCATAATTCCCCAGCCGCCTTTCAGTTTTTGCGAAAGCTTGATAGGCCAAGGCTTCGCTATATCAAAAACCCTGAACAGGGCAAAAGTGTAGATCGCCATTAAAATGGACTTCGGCAAAAGCAACACACATATAAAATAAGCGACAAATTCGTCAAACACAATACTACCTGCATCGTGTCCCAATTTAATTTCCGCTTTGCCGGTAATGAAAACTCCGATAAAATAAAGAATTATGAGCGCTGATGCAAAACATAACGCTTGCGGAAAATTCATTACCAAAGATGAAGGAAGGCATAAATAAACAGCCGCCGCTGCCAAAGTTCCGAAAGTTCCGGGCATTTTGGGCAAGAAGCCTATTCCTAAAACGGAACTTAGGACAGTGAAAATATCCTGTTTGACCGGCAGTTTTTCCTTTTCGCTCAAATCAAAATCTCTACGAAGTTTTCACGCTTCAGCTGTTCAATCCAGTCTTGGTAGATTTTACGCTGTTTCTGCATGGTTAGATACTCTCTGATTTGTTTACTGATTTCATCAAAACTCAACATTCGGGAAGGGTATTCTTTCAATTTGGCAAACAGATAAAAGGTCCCTTCGTTTTCCAAAACATCGGAAATTCCGCCAACCGGTAAGGCTTTTAACACGGGAGCAAAAATTTCGGGAAAATCATCTTCACCGTATTCACCAATGCTTCCTCCGTCTTTTGCACTTTCTTTATCCATAGACCAACGCACTGCTAATGTATCAAAAGGTGTGCCGTTAAGATATTGCTGTCTGATTGATTCCATCAGTTGACGCGCAGCCAAGGTATCTGCAGCGGAAGGTTGAAGCACTCGCAGGATATGACTGACGCGGATTTCGTCTCCTCTTTTTTCAGTTACCTTAATTATATGGTAACCGTATTCGGATTTAACTATATCGCTCACTTCACCCACAGCCAAAGAAAATGCCGCATCTTCAAAAGGTTTGACCATCATTCCTTTGGAAATGTATCCCAAATCACCGTCTCTTTCCGCACTCGGACATTGACTTTCAGTGCGTGCAAGTTTGGCAAAACTTTCTCCCGAACGCAATCGTTCCTGAATATCTTTGATGGCTTTGTATTGCGCTTTATTAGTTTCGGGACTAACTTCCGCCTGTCGCATAATCATACCTATTTCCCAAGTGACGGGTTTGACTGCCACGGAATCCTTATTATCTTCATAAAAATCGCGCACTTCCTTATCGCTGACTTTAACCTTCAGCGCTATTTGATTGCGATAAAATTGGCGGGTCAATTCCTGTTCAGTCAGAAGGTCTTGAAAATACTTCATCAGATCGCTGTTCGTCAGATTCAGTTGTCTTAATTGACGCTGGTATTCTTCTTCCGAACTGAAGCGGGACTTTATTTGCCTGATTTGTTTTTCCGCAGTGGTTTTGATGGCATTTTGGTCCAATTTATCAGTGTAATTGAGTTCTTTGGCTTTTTGGATGATAAGTCTGCTTTCAATCATTTGCTCCAGGACATCCAATTCCGTCGTTCCTTCCGGATACATGTTGGCGCTTTTCATTTGATTGATTTGTTTGGTCAAATCGCTCAGCAAAATGATTTCATTGCCGACTCTCGCCACAATTTTATCCACCACTTCCGCTCGGCAGAGAAAGAATGAACATAACAGAAGAGTGATCAGGATTGTTTTTCTCATTTAGTTTTTTTCCTCTTCAAATCGTCAAATAGATATTTGATTTGCTTTTCAGTTCCTGTAAAAGTTCGTCATAGACTTGGCGTTTGCGTTCATCCAGAATGCGTTGTCTGATGATGTCTTTTTGGCTTTCAAAACCGGAAGGACCTGTTCCCTGCACTGTTTCATAAGCGCGCATCAAATAGAAACCGTTGTCTTTGGGAATTGTAATTACTTCATACATATTGACTTTACTGAGTGCCTGCCAAAGAATGCTGTCCGGACCGTCCGGAGTAACAATTCCGGCATAACCTCCGTTTTGACCCAAAGTTTCTTGCGAAAATACTTTTGCCGCATCTTCGAAGCGCATTCCGTTTTGCAATTCCTGACGCACTCTTGCCAGCATATTTTGATCGGTAACAAAGATGCGCTGCACCTTATAATTCACATTAGGAACGGCAAAATCGGCTTGATGAATGCGGTAATAATTAAACATTTCCTCTTCACTGACTTCTTGAGCAGCCAAACGGGAAGCAATTAAGGAATTGGCTAAAACCTTTTGCTGTGCGTATTTCATCCGATTTTTCACTGCAGGCTCTTTGACCAGACCTTGTTTTTCTGCTTCCTTTGCCAAAAGAACCAGATTAATCCACTGCTGAACATATTCTTTCTTTTGGTCGGGCGTCATTTTTTGCCATTCTTCTTCGGTAAAATTCGCTTTCAATTCCGCTAATGTCAATTTCTCCTTATCCACTTGAGCCACCACTTCACTGTCCTTTTTAGGAAGGGAACAAGCGGCAATAAAAACCAGCAGGAGCAGTGCAAAAGCTATCTTTTTTCTCATAAATATTAATCTTCAAACATGGGGGTGGTGTAATAAATTTTCACATAAGGTTTTTTTCCTGCGGGAGCGTTGCTGAAATGCCAAAATTCCAAATTGCCGAAGTTGGAAAGTTCGTTTGTGTTGACCAAAACTATGCCTTTATTCTGCAATTTGCCGGAAGTGAAGCCTTGCACTATGGGTGTAATATTAATTTTTACCGAATCGTTTTCCGCCGCTTTTTTATAGGAAGTGACGGTATTGTCAATAGATTCGAGATCAGAAAGAGCCAGTTGGACAGGAGCTGTCGGAATATTTGCGGCAGTCACATTAAACGGATAGAAGGAAGCCAGATGATTGTTGTAATAATTTGTATCTTTAATAAAGAGCACCAGTTCAGCTTTATTGACAGTCAGCCATTTAACTTCGTCGGGCGGAAGGATATTTCCTTCCTTATCTTTAAATTCGGGGAGGGTAAAGCGAGCGTAAATTCTTTGCGGAAGCAGGTTTTTCAATTTCCATCTGTCGCTTTCCGTAGCAGGTTGAGTTCCTGTATAACGATAACTGTCCAAAACAGCAGTCTGATTATAAGTAAGGGTATCGGTTGAACCTGAAAGTTGATAGTCAAATGTCAGTTTGGGACCGTATCCCAATTCAGTGGATTTAAATTCTATCCAGCCGGGGCTTTCCATTTTTACCGCCAAATTAAATCCGGTCACATTTGCAGTTTGCCAATTCTGAATTACGGCAGGAGGTAGATTTATCAGTAATGTATCTCCCGCAGTGTGGACAGTATCCACTTCGCAATGCGGAATTGACAAAGGAACTATATCCGCGTCCTGAATCAAAAATGTGGAATCGGCAGCCCAATTCGTCTGCAGCTTATGAAAAGACAATTCCACGGCAGTTTTGGCGGAATTGGAACAACGCGATGCCACTAATTTTAAGACAGGCTGTCCGATTACAGTCATTGTATCCGACAAACCGGTAAAACGCATAACTGTTATGCAATTTATCCCTTCCGCTTCTCCGCATAGAAGATAACTTTCACTTCCGCTAACAGTATCCGGTTTGGAAAAAGAAAATCCAAGCTTAAAGGAATCGGCTATCGCAGTTATCGGTGTAACATCAGACCAGTGATTTCCCGCAAAATTATCCTTTCTCGTGCAACCGACCGTAATCATTGTAACTATCAAAAGGATAATTACCGGAAGAGTAACCTGTCTTATGTCTTTCTTCATATATCAATATCCTTATATTATATAAAATTCTTAATTATAGTAGTATCTGTAGGAGTTGTGGATACGGGGATAAAATCACCTCTTCCGCAGATAACATCTCTAAATAAATACATTTACCCTGCCAAAATCCTTGTGGATAATTTGTGGATAACCGCATATTTTGTCCAGCCTTTTTCACATCCTTCTTTCTTCAAACCCTTTTTCTTATGCTTATTCACACCTATTCACATTATCTTGTCCACGCGTGTGGATAACTCAACTGTAGAGCAGCTTAATCGCTCTCTTATTATCAATTTCGGCTTATCCTTTAATCCGGCTGATAAGAAGTTCAATTTCTTTCCGAAATTCTTCATCGCGATTGAACTGATTTTCGATCATGCGTTTGGCGTGCAGAACGGTGGTATGGTCTTTGCGTTTGTAATATTCTGCGATATCTTTTAGCGAGAGAGAGGGAATTAATAAATTGGCAAGATACATTGCCACCTGACGGGGGAAAGAAATGTTTTGGCGTCTGGTTTTATCCACCAATTGAGGAATGGTGAGGTCGTAATAATTGCAGACTTGTTGAGTGATGTTCTCCAGAGTGATTTCTTTATGCGCTTCCGAAATCAAGTCGGAGAGAATTTCCCTCACCAAATCGGGAGTGATGTCTTCGGTTTTGATATGATTGTAGGAAGAATATGCCAGAACTCTGGTTAAAGAACCTTCCAATGCTCGAACGCTGCTGCTCACTTTTTCCGCAATGAAATTGATGATCTCGTCTTTGAGTTGAACGCGTTCCGGGTCCAGTTTCTTCTTCAAAATTGCCACTCTGGTCTCAAAATCCGGATTTTTCAAATCAGCCAAGAGCCCGCTTTCAAATCTTGTAACCAGTCTGTTTTCCAAATCCGGAATGTCTTTCGGAGGACGGTCGGAAGTCAGCACAATCTGTTTTTTCTTTTCAAACAGAGAATTGAAGGTGTGGAAAAATTCCTCTTGAGTGCCTTCTTTGCGGGAAAGGAAGTGCACATCGTCCACCAGCAGTAGGTCAACTTTGCGGAATTTGTCCCGAAATTCGCTCATTCTGTTTGCGCGAATGGATTCGATCATCTCAATGGTAAAATCTTCCGAAGTGGTGTAATATATCTTGTAATTGCGACCGTTGCCGATAATCCAATTGCCGATTGCCTGCATCAAATGAGTTTTCCCCATTCCGCTTTCGCCGTATATGAATAAAGGATTGTAATTGCTTCCGGGCTGTTCGGCAACGGCTTTGGCGACCGAACACGCAAAATTGTTGTTTTTCCCCACCACAAAATCTTCGAAGGTGTAACGCTCATTCAACGCTTGATTGGTTATGACATTGTTTCCTTTTTCCCCTTCCGGGTCCTTTTTTTCTTTATTTAAGCGCATCTTTTGCGGAATGAAGAAAATCTCGTATTTCTTGCCGTAAATAGCGTATGAAATCTCCGAAAGCATATCAGTGTAATTCTGATTTAAGTAATTGGCAGTAAAAGGGGTCTGAACTTGAACGGTTAAAGTCGTATCCGTAAGGTCAACCAATTTCGTGTCGTAAAACCAAGTCTTGAAGGTTTTGGAATTGATATTTTCTTCCAACTTATCCAAAATATTTTGCCAAATGTCTTGATCCATAATTTCTTTTCCCATTATTTTTCAAAGGGTTATCCACAACTCCGCATCACATTGGGAGTTCGCTCTTTTGGCGTCTCCAACTGACTGATATATAATACAGTTATAAATTATCTTGCCCATGGGTTTATCCACTCCCCCGGGCTTCTTATCCACAAGTTATCCACCAATTTTAGCAGCCTTACGCTCTTTTATTGCATACCTATCCAGCCGCTTTCTTTCCTAAAAAACTATAAGCACCTAAAACGCATTTTTAAAAAAGGCAAACTGTTTGTCAAGCAGAGTAAAGCATTGAGGAATTTGTCCGGATTCATTTTCTGAAACGGTTTTTTACTGAAGATTAAAAAGTTATCCACATAAGTGCATATCTTGTGGATATCTCAGTCAGAAATGTAACTTCTTGCAGGTTAAAAAATAACCGAAGGCAAAATTAAAGATGAAGTTTTTTTGTCGGCAAGAGTGGCATTTTCCGCCTTACTTATTGTTTTTC
Organism: Candidatus Cloacimonadota bacterium; assembly: GCA_035357855.1. Classification (GTDB taxonomy): domain Bacteria; phylum Cloacimonadota; class Cloacimonadia; order Cloacimonadales; family Cloacimonadaceae; genus UBA5614. The sequence continues at coordinate 106,373 of DAOPOH010000008.1, read as the reverse complement.
AGAGAGTTCCTTTTTTACATTGGCGGCATTTATAATGATTTTGGGAAAAAGAAAATAATTCTTGACAAAAGTGCCAGATGGATAAAAATAACAATTGTAAAAAGTAAATAGGGTGCAAAGTGTTATAAATTATGTGCCAAAAGCGGGTCTAAACAAGGTTATCTCTTTGGTATTTATAGCAGTTACAAGCCCCCTATTCTATTGACCGCACAAATGGTGTGGGACTGAGACCAAACACTTCTTTCTGTTTTTCTGGCTTAAATTCTATTGACCGCACAAATGGTGTGGGACTGAGACAGATTATCACTGCTTAATTCGCCCCTCAATATTCTATTGACCGCACAAATGGTGTGGGACTGAGACTCTGATACCTCCATACCTGCATTGTCTGCAGATTCTATTGACCGCACAAATGGTGTGGGACTGAGACAAAGAATACCAATGCCAATCATCCTGACTGGATTCTATTGACCGCACAAATGGTGTGGGACTGAGACTATTTGGCTATTCAATTGATTTTTGTTCTTATTCTATTGACCGCACAAATGGTGTGGGACTGAGACCGCTTAACCGTTCTTTTTCTTGTCTGCAACATTCTATTGACCGCACAAATGGTGTGGGACTGAGACAGGTCAATGGTGATGGTTAAGGTTTTTCCGATTCTATTGACCGCACAAATGGTGTGGGACTGAGACGTTGTGAATAATGGGGTGCAATTCACGCTTATTCTATTGACCGCACAAATGGTGTGGGACTGAGACAATCAAATCCTTTAATTTTAAGGATTTACCATTCTATTGACCGCACAAATGGTGTGGGACTGAGACATGTTTGTCTTGATCAAAATTTTGTAGAAAATTCTATTGACCGCACAAATGGTGTGGGACTGAGACCAACCACAAATTGGACAGCCGAAGCCCTCGATTCTATTGACCGCACAAATGGTGTGGGACTGAGACTAATCATCCTATGATAATAAAATTGATTGAATTCTATTGACCGCACAAATGGTGTGGGATTATATTTTGCAGTTTCGGAGTCCTTTTTGCCTGCGTAGACTAAAAGAGTGTCACCAAACTTGAGGCAAAATGGACTTCGGCATTTATCAAATCACATCACGCTCTGTCATATTCCGAAGTCCGGAATTCCTTTTAGTTTGGATACGCTTATTAGATTATTTAGGAATTCAGAACTCCGAAACAACAGTCTTTCGGAGTCCTTTTTGCCTGCGTAAACTAAAAGAGTGTCGCCAAACTTGAGGCAAAATGGACTTCGGCATTTATCAAATCACATCACGCTCTGTCATGTTCCGAAGTCCGGAATTCCTTTTAGTTTAGATACACTTATTAGATTGTTTAGGAATTCAGAACTCCGAAACATTAAGCAGAACGGACATCGCACAAAATAGGTATATAATTTAAAAGGGCGAACACACAGGTTCGCCCCTACGATAAACACATTTTCTCATTTACAACAATCTTAAACGGCATTTTTCCCTAATCTTGCTCAGATAGTTGTGGCGGAACAACAAGGAGCCTCTGGGAAAAAATCCCAGAGACACCGCGGCATCACTACCGTAACTATTAAAGCAAGATATAGATTAGGAAGGAAATTCTATATGAATTAAGGAGTCTTAATAGAATTTGCGCATTCAGAATAATATATTAAAATAACTCATCAATTTATCCTTTGACAAGATATTAAGATGAATAGAATTTGAATTTGTTTAATATTTTCAGCCGAGGTGATCTATGAAAATGGCAATTGCATTAATTACAATTCTACTGATGCTCACAACAGCATTCAGTATTAATAACATGGAGCTCATACAAACGATGACAGGAGAATTCAATGGTAGCAAATTTGGATTCAACATGGCAAGCATTGATTTCAATGCAGACGGATATGATGATTTAGTTGTGTCATCCGCTGGGTGGAATCCGGATGGAGTTTACGATCAATCCATGCTATTTGGCAAACTTTATTTCTATTGGGGTGGACCCAATTTTGACAATGTTCCGGACATGGTGATATCTGGAACCCACTATTTGCATTATTATGGAAAGAGCTTGTTTAATGCGGGAGATATCAATGGAGATGGTCATGATGATCTGGTAATATCAAACAGAGATTCAACAGGTAATTGTACTATTGAGATATTCTATAGCAAGATTAACCCCCAATTAACGCCTGATGTAATTATAACCTTTCCTCCTTCTTTAACCGGTAATGTATATGCATTTCCTCTTGGGGATATTAATGGGGATGGTCATGCAGATTTGGGATTTGGCTTTGCAGAAGAAGCCCTAAGATATGGCAGAAGAGTAATGATAATGACAGATATTACCGCACCGCCAATGTTATTTAGAGAATCTAATAATAACATGGATGCTCCTCTTATTTGCGGAGTTGGTGATGTAAACAATGATGGCATAGATGATTTTTATATGCACTATCCCATAAATGGAATTAACAGCCCGACAGATATCCGCCTGGTGCTATATTATGGCAGTACAGCATTTCCGGTGATGGATAGTTTGGTTATCTCTGAAAATACTCAAGGGACCGCATACAAATGGGGTAATCCTGTAGGAGATGTCAATGGTGATGGGATAGATGATTTTGCAGCTTACTTCAAATATCTCTGGTTGGGCAGTCGCAATTTGACGGCAACCTGGAATATGTCTTTATATTCTCAATACGGATCATCAGAGGATATAAATCAATACACATTTCAGCACGGTGACTTAAATAATGATGGATATGAAGATGTCGTTAGTGCCAACAACTGGTTATATAGTGATTCAGGGGTTTTAAATATCTGGTTAGGCAGTAGTCAGATGAATGGCAATGTTGATTTAAATATCTTCCCTCCCGATGATTACCTTTGGAGAAACTTTGGTTGGGCAAAAGCAGTGGGTGACTTTAATGGTGATGGTTTTGACGATATAGCAGTCTCTTCTCCCTGGTGGGGAGATGATTATTTTTTCAATACAGCAGGCAAAGTCTTTATCTATGCCGGCAATGCTCAATTGCAGGATACCACAGTTTCTACTGAAGATAATATTATACCTGTTCCCGAAGTATCGAAATGGGAAATTGATTTATATCCTAATCCCGTAAATATAAAATCTACCTTGTTAAATATCAAATTTGTCGGTTCAGGATATAAGTATTCGCATGATTTGAAAGCTGAAATATTTAACATCAAAGGACAAAAAGTATGGTCAAAACCAATTCCAAATACAAATATTAAAAGCGGTTTATGGTCTTTTAAACTGAATAATGTGATTGCCGGTAATTGTATTTTAGTGATTCGAGATAGAAAAATGGTTAAAACATCTCATCTTATAAAGTTATATTAAAGGAAAGGACTTATGTTCAAGCTACGGAGTCTGATATTTACGGTGCTAATTATTTCAGTAGTCTGTTAATGTCAGTAAGCTATGACACTTTTCCTATCGGAAGTTATTCGTATATGAATGGTTAGAAAACTTTGCCAAACCGGCATGAAAAAGGGCTATCATAAAATAGAATGGAATGGTAAGGACGAGAAAGGGCAAGAAGTCGGGAGCGGATTGTATTTGATTAATTTGGCAGCAGATGGGAAAGCTGTCATTAGAAAAGCTATTTTATTGAAGTAAAGATTCTTAGAATAAAGGGTGGCGAGATGAAAACCACCCTATTTTTTACAATCATGTATTACAATAACAATACCTATTTTTTATCATAAGTAGGAATTAAGCATCTCACCATTGATTCTGTCAATTCATGCAGAATTCCTGTCATTTTTAACACATATTGCTGCCGGTGCTTAATTTCATTGACACTAATGCCGCAATAAAAAAGATTGCAAGTTCCCATAATGCGAATAATTTAACAAAATAAAAATAGAAAAATAAGAGAGGAACTTATGAAAACAGGCGGAGACCGTTACGGAACGCATCGTGTAATTGAACCGAAAGGAGTTTTGCCCCAGCCGGCAAGAGTTTTGGATAACGATATGAGCGAGATTTGGGACAATGAAATGCTGATTGATGTCATCAGACTGAATATCGATTCCGCTTCTTTCCACCAGATTTTGAACAAATTGCGTCAGCAGGGACACACTGATTTGGAGAAAGCGTTTGCCGAGCATGTGATTGATTTGACTGAACGAACAGGCAAGCACAAAAATGAAGATACGGGTTCAGGCGGAATGTTAATCGGTCGAGTGGCTGAAATCGGTCCCAAATTTGAGATGAAAGAACCGGTTAAAGTCGGTGACAAGATTGCCAGTTTGGTTTCTTTGTCTTTGACGCCGCTGAAAGTTCGCAAAGTGAAAAAGGTGTTGTTGGACAGGGATCAGGTGGAGATAGAAGGTCAAGCGATTCTGTTTTCCAGCGGCATTTATGCCAAGTTGCCGGACGATATGGATGAAAGTTTGGCGTTGAGCGTATTGGATGTTGCCGGTGCTCCTGCTCAAATTGAACGGTTAGTGAAGCCCGGAGACAAAGTTGTGGTAATGGGTGCGAACGGGAAAAGCGGAATTTTGTGCAATGCGATGGCACGCGAAAGAGTGGATGTTTCCGGCATGGTAATCGGCGTGGTGCGCAATCCTGCATATATTGAAACCTGCAAACAGACCGGTTGTCACGAAGTCATAATTGCCGATGCGACTGACGCTTTGACCATTCAGCGGGAAGTGAGTCGCTTGACTAACGGCGCAATGGCTGATGTGGTCATCAATGTCGTCAATGTGGAAGATACTGAACTTCCGAGTATAATGGCGGCAAAGGATCGCGGCATAGTCTATTTCTTTTCGATGGCTACCAGTTTTACGAAAGCGGCATTGGGCGCGGAAGGCATCGGTGCTGATGTAGATATGATCTTGGGAAACGGCTATGCGCATGATCACGCCAGAATTTCTTTGGATCTTTTGAGGCGCAATCCCGTTCTAATGCGCATTTTTCAAGAAAGATATGCGGATAAATAAGTTCGCTTCAGAACCGACGGGAACAATAAATTCACATTATAAAAATTACCCGATAAACAGAAATACAGAGGATGCAATGAATACTTTACAAAATATCAGAAAAACCGCAACCGATAAAGAATGGAATGATTGGCATTGGCATTTGCGGAACAGAATTACTGATTACGAGCAATTAACGAACTATCTGAAACTTCAGCCTGAAGAAGAGGAAGTTTTCCGCAAGAAGAGTTTTTCTTTTCGGATGGCAATCACGCCCTATTATCTTTCATTGATTGATCCCGCTAATCCTAACGATCCGATTAGGCGTCAAGCAGTTCCGCGGATTATGGAAAGTTATGTTGCGCCTGAGGATATGCCTGATCCTTTACAGGAAGATACCGATGCGCCCGTTCCGGGAATGACACATCGCTATCCGGACCGCGTTTTGCTGCTTTTGACAGATCAGTGTGCAATGTATTGCAGACATTGTACCAGACGCAGAAAAGCAGGCGAAACCGACGCACCCATGCCGAAAAAAAATGTTGATTTGGCAATTGAATACATCAAGAACAATAAGGAAATCAGAGATGTAATCCTGAGCGGCGGCGATCCTCTCACTTTAAGTGACGAAAGATTGGACGATATTTTGGCGCGATTAAGTGAAATTGAGCATGTGGACATCGTGCGCATCGGGACGCGCGTTCCGGTTGTTTTGCCGCAACGCATAACTGATTCTCTGCTCAAGGTATTAAGAAAATACAAATTTCTGTGGCTGAATACGCATTTCAATCATCCGCAGGAATTAACTCCCGAAGCCTGTTCAGCGTTGGCAAAATTAGCCGATGCGGGAATAGTGTTGGGCAATCAATCGGTGCTGCTGAAAGGGATAAACGATCAAGTGGATGTGATGAAGCAATTGGTGCAGCTTTTGGTCAAGAACAGAGTCCGGCCTTATTACATTTATCAATGCGATTTAAGTGAAGGCATAGGCCATTTCCGCACACCCGTTGCCAAAGGAATTGAAATTATGGAAAGTCTGCGCGGGCATACATCCGGACTTTGCATTCCCACTTATGTAATTGACGCACCCAGCGGAGGAGGAAAAATTCCCGTGATGCCGAATTATGTTGTCTCTCAAATGCCCGGCAGGATAGTTTTGCGCAATTACGAAGGTCTGCTGACAGCTTATACAGAACCAGATTTTAAGGAACAGGATATGAAGCTGTATAAGGATTTTTGTCCGGAAGAAAGAAAATCCACAGACGGAGTAATGTCTCTGCTGCGCGGGAAAGTTGTCGCAATCGGACCTGCCGAAACGAAGCGCAATCGTCGCAGGAAAAAGTGATTTTACCTTTTTAGGAGTGATTTCCGTCTAACGACTGAGGGGCGGCATTGATGCAGAAAGCGGGTTTTGAACCGAGGAAAGATCTTTCCGGCGGAATTTATGCCATTGCCGGAATTTGCAAGAATGCGGGTAAAACTTCCTTTTTGAACTATTTGCTGGAGGCTTTGGAGGGAACAAGATTAGGAGTTTTGACCACGGGCAGAGACGGAGAAGCCAAAGACGAAGTTTTCGGCAATGTCAAGCCTGCAGTCCGCCTTCCGGAAAATACTCTGTTCACTGCTTCCGTAAAAACTTTGGAAAAACTCGGCTCGGCAGTTTGCATAAAGCAAAAACTTCCCTATCAGATTGCGACCGGTTCTTTGTGGCTGTTGGAAACAAGAAGGGAATTGCAAACCGAGATTACGGGACCCGCAACCGCCCTCGCTCAAGTTGAAACCGCAAAATTGATGCAAAAATCCGGTGCGGAATATGTCTTGATTGACGGTTCTTTGGACCGCAAGTCCATAGCTCTCAGGCCAGAAGTTGAAGGAGTGTTTTTGGTGGCGGGAGGAAGTTTCGGGAATTTGGAACAAATCATTTCCGAACTTCAGCGTCTAATCTTTTTAGCCAAAATGCCGGTCTGTCATTTTTGGCAAGCCGGACTTCCGGAAAATCAAATTTGTTATTACCTTTCCGGGAAATGGCAAACAACGGAGTGGACAAGTTTATTAGGCAATGCGGATGAGCTTGCGGAACTGCTTTTCCAAAAGAAACCGAAGGCTTTATACTTACCTTCTGCTTTAACCGATGCACTTTACACCAAATTGAAACCTGCTCTCAAGAGCGTAAATACCGTTGTAGTCAAGCATCCGTTGAATTTGCAAATAGGGAAAACCGCTCTGGAAAGTCTTGCTTCCGCTCATAAACTATACTGCCTTTATCCTTTTATGATTATCGCCTTGGGCTTGAATAGTTGGTCTGTAACAGGCGGGCATTTGGATAGTGAACAATTCCGCAAAAGCGTCAGGAAACTCTTTCCCGATTTGCCGGTGCTGGATATTTATGAGCCTTGACGCCGGAGAAGGTTATTATTTCTAATGGAGCAGATTATGAAAGATCGCGATACCACAACCAATAATACCATAAATTTGGGACTTTTTTGCAACATCGGCCTGTCCGTGCTGAAAACATTTATCGGTATTTTCGGACACAGTACCGCACTTTTGGCGGACGGAATAAACAGCACCTCCGATGTCGTTTACTATGTAGCAGTCAAAATTTTGGCGAAACAAGCCAATAAACCTGCAGATGCAGAACATCCTTACGGACACAGACAGCTGGAATCCATTTCCGCCATTGTAGTTGGTGCTTTTATTCTCACCACCGGTATCGCCATTTTTTGGGGAACTGTCAATTCCATTTATGATTTACTGAGCGGAAACAATGTTGCCAGAACTATATCTTCGGCAGTGCTGGTTGTCGCTATTTTTACCTTTTGCTTGAAAATCGTGCTATATTTGATTACCCGCGGAAATGCCAAACAGACGAAAAATCCGACTTTACGGGCATTGGCTAACGACCATTTGAACGATATTTTGGCATCGCTGAGTGTGGTTGTCGGTGTGGTGGGAAGTTATTTTGGTCTGCCTTGGATGGATCCTCTGGCGGGCGCAATAGTTTCCATATTTATCTTGCGAACGGGTGTTAGTATTATTATGGATTCCTCTTCAGAATTGATGGACACTTTTCCCGATCCTTCCTTCAAAGATGATTTGAAAGTGAGTGCGGAAAAAGTTGCCGGCGTTAAAAATGCGAATGTGATAGGGATGCACCGGTTCGGACCGTATTTTACCATCAATATAGAAATAGGAATAGACGGTTCTCTTTCCATTCGTCAGGGTCATGCCATAGCGGATGAAGTGGAGAAGAAGTTGATGAATGATTTTTCCGGTTCTCTGCGTAATGTGCATGTGCATTATCAACCTTACGACAGCAGTGGAGACACTTCCTGATAATTTTTCGGCAAAGGGAATACGAAGTGCTTATTTTTTTAGGGGGAGCAAGATTTTGGCAGGAGGAAAAATGAAGATTGATAAGGCAGAACGAGGACCGTTAATGAAATTCGGTCTCTTGATTTTTTTACTTTTGCCGGTGCTTTTGGCAGGGGAGACATTATCTTATACGATAGATAATTCCGCAGTAAAATATGACAAGGGAAACGGAGAGTTCATTCTTCCTTCCTCCTACGATTGGAATTTTACCGTTGCTCCGGAAAGTTACAGATTGCCTGTCCGCACCGTGAACATAATTTTGCCGTCTGCTGCAGAAAATGTCGTTTCCGCTTATTCGGTTCTTGAAGTCAAAACTTGGGTAGGGAAAGAGCCGAAGTTGAATACTCCTTATTCTGACGGAGAACGCATTTTAACTTCAAAACCGTCTCTTCAGCCGGCGGAACATGTAATCTTTCAAGGCACGAGCAAATGGGGAAGCGTGATTTTTGCCAGATTTGCCGTTCTTCCCGTTTTGTATAATTCCGATATGCAGGCCTTTGACTTTGCCGCAAAGATTTCTCTTTCCGTAAGTTATCAAATTGATAAGAAAAGAGAAAACAGTTCTGAAATCGTGCCCGAACTTTTGACGCATGACCCTTCCTTCGTCAATCCGGAAATGCTGTCCAGTTGTTATTCTCATCAGAAAAGCAGGCTTTACGATTGTCTGATCGTTTCCACTCCCTCCCTTTACAATGCCGCTTCCGCTTTGGTTAATTTCAGACAGGGACAAGGTTTGGTCACTTCCTTTGCCGACATCAATCAAATTTTAGTTTCTTCCGGAGGAACTACTCCCGCGGATAAATTGCGCAATTTCCTTATCGGTGAATATGTGGAAAATGATTTTACATATCTGCTTTTAATCGGAGATATAGATACTGTCCCGATAGTGTATTTGACTCCTGAACCGAACGGCTCTGAAACTGTCCCTTCAGACTTTTATTACAGTGACTTAAGTTCAGATTTTGACAGTGATCAAGACGGCCTTTTGGGCGAATATGAAACAGGGATGGATTATACTCCCGAACTTTTTGTGGGAAGAATTCCGTGGAATAATCCGAGCGTAATTTCTACCGTCTGCGCACGCATAGTCGCTTTTGAACAAGCTAATTTGCCGTGGAAACACAAAGCTCTTTTGCCGGGCGCCATTCTCAATTATTACAATGAAGACGGAGGAGGTCAATACGAACGCACGGACGGAGCAGTTTTTATGGAATACTGCAAAAACACGGCTCTGCGTAATTTTGAGACCACAACTATGTATGAACAATCCGGTCTCTTACCTTCCCTGCCGAGTGACTTTCCGCTCAATTACACAAATTTTTCTAATTTGATTAATTCCCAAAGCTGGGGAATTGTCAATTGGAGTGCTCACGGAAGTTCAAATTCTTCCGTCAGAAAAGTTTGGACTGCTGATGATAACGGCAATTTCATTCCTGAAAGTTCCGAATTGAATTGGTATCCCTTGGTGGAAAACAGCACTTTTGACCTTCTTGCCAATCAAGACGGCTCAGTATATTTTTGCGCCTCGTGCAATAACGGAATGCTGGATAACGATAGTCCGTGTTTGGGAGAATGGCTGATCAGGCAAAAAGCTGTTGCCGATATTGCCGCCACCAGAACCGGATGGTATAAATTGGGTTGGCAAAATCCCGGTTGGGGAGGTTTAAGTTCATACAATTACCACTTTCTGGAAAATTACGCTTCCGCCGGAATGACAGTCGGGCAAGCGCATGGGTTTGCCAATTGGCTGCATACGCAATATTGCCTTTTTGGCGATCCTGCTGATACGGGTGGAATTATCTGGCCTGAACTGCAGAATATTTACACCTATTTGCTGTTCGGAGATCCGGCAGTGGGTTATCCTCCCGCGAACAATGCTCCCGCAGGTTCTATTCTGGTTTGGGAACCTTTCGGCAATAACGGCAACACTTTAATTCAAGGTTTGCTGGATTTGGCACCCTTCAATGTAGTCTATACTGATCACTTGATTGATACTTACGACTATCTGAATCAATTTAACGCCGTATTTTGCCTTTTCGGATTGGGATATGGGGAAAATAATTATGCTCCCCAAGCGGGAAGTTATGAATATAATTATCTTTTGGGATATTTGCAGCAAGGCGGAAAAGTCTATTTGGAAGGGATGGTAAATTGGGACCCTTCCGATTCGCTTTTCGGACGCTTCGGCACTATTGCTCCTTTTGACCATCTGGCTTTTATCGAGCGTTTACGCTATGAGAGAAACGGAATTGAACAGATTTGGAATTATAATGGTTACAACGGCGGAACGCAAGCATTACTTGCCTACGGAGATACGGCTCAACCTATATTTTGGTCGGAGAATACAGAACATGTTAATGATGTAATCGGAGTATGGAACAGAATTGGCAGCAGCCGCACGCTAAGCAGTTCTTTTGAAATTACAGGTGTGTGTTCAGATTTATATCCCTATACGCAATTTCTGGCAACGGTTTTGGATACTTTGGATGTCTATCATACCGCTCCCGTTCATGTTTCCGATAATTTCAATCCTCCTCAGTCTTTTCTGCTTAATATTTCCCCCAATCCTTTTTCGCATTATGTAAAGGCGGAAGTCAAAAGCGACAGTCCTGTAACTTTCAGCATTTATAATCTGAAAGGACAATTGGTGCAGACTGCCAAAATGCTTCCCTCAAGCGGAAAAGTGCAATGGCAATGGAACGGCAAAAACAACAAAGGAACTGAAGCTTCCTCAGGACTTTATTTTATCCGTGCCGATAACGGAAGGCATAATAGCACAGCTAAACTGTTGAAACTGAACTGAGTTTCTTTTCAATAGGCGCTGTTTTATGCACATCCCTCTTGACAGAACTTTATATTTGATAAAAAATTGATTTTAAGATTGTAAGAGATGTAAGAGGGAGTTTCGGTTTGAACCTGAGAAAATCAATAAAGCCTATAAGGGTGATGAGCTCAATTCTATCTGCGCGTCAGCTTAAATCTTATGCACCCAAGCTTCCCGTCTATCTGGAAAAAAAGAAATATATCATCAAAACTGCGGATAATTTTCAAGAACTTAAGCAAGCTCTGAAACTGCGGCATGATGTCTTTTATGAAGAACTTTTGCACAAGCGCAGGAAATCAGGTCTGGAAATGGATCGTTTTGATCTCCGCTGTGACCATTTACTCGTTTTGGAAAAGAGCTCCGGGAAAATAATCGGCACCTATCGCCTGCAATCTTCTCTGCACTCAAAACATTGGTATACTGCTACGGAATTTCGGATGAAACAGATACAAAACTTGCCGGGAAACAAATTGGAATTGGGTCGCGCCTGCGTGCATCGTGATTTTCGCACTGGTTTGGTTATTTCTTTGCTGTGGGAAGGTATTCATGCCTATATGCAAGCCAGCAACACTAAATACATGTTTGGTTGCTCCAGCGTCAAAACTACGAACAAAGAAGAAATCAGCCGAATTTATGCCTATTTGAAACAGCAAAATCACATCTCGGACGAGCATAATGTCCGCCCCAAAGGACGCTTCAAACTTATTGATTTGCCGCTTTCTGACAATCCTGCATCTGATCAGTGCGGAGGAACAGAGAAATGGATTGAAGAAGGAAAAATTCCTCCCCTGCTGATGTCTTATTTGAATGCGGGCGCTAAAGTGTGCGGTAAACCTGCGTTGGATAAAAACTTCCGTTGTGTCGACTTTCTTACTTTGCTGGAAGTTTCCGGTCTGCGGGAAAGATATGACCGCAAGTTTCGTTCACCTTCAACCGTCGGAACAAACTCTGACAGTCCGATAAATATTCTCAACTAAATTATGCGTCGTTTCTTGAGGTTTGTCATAATTTTACTGCAACTGAGTTTGTTTTTCCTGCGTGCCTATTTTTTCAAAGCCGTAACGCGAGATCCGATTAAATGCAGACAGCGCCTTGCAAAAAATACTTCCTACACCGCCAGAAGAATGCTGAAAACTTTGAGGATGAAGGTCAAAATCATTAATCCCGAAAGACTGGAACTATTGAAGAAGAATAATTTCCTGATCGTTGCCAATCATGTTTCCTATACCGATATTTTGGTGTTGGCTTCCTGTCATCCGATGATTTTCATCACCTCTTTGGAAATGGCTGCCAACCCTGTTTTGGGAAATGTAACCCGTTTGGGAGGAAGTCTTTATACCAATCGCAAAAAACGGACAACTTTGCCTGCCGAGATTGAGAGAATGTCTTCCGTTTTACAGCAGGGCTTTAATATCGTCCTTTTTCCTGAAGGCACGAGCACCAACGGAGCTACTGTCTATCCTTTTAAAAAATCGCTGTTCCAAACTGCAATTCAAGCGCAAAAGGATGTCTTGCCGATTTGCGTAAAATACAAAAAATTGGACGGCAAACCGATTATCACTCAACAGCAGCGCAATGTTGTCTGCTGGTATGCAACGCGCACTTTTGTTCCGCACCTGTGGGAACTGCTAAAGCATAAGGTGGATGTGGAAGTGCATATTTTGGAACCAATCCCATACGACCAGAACCGAGACCGGCAGCAATTGAGCGATGAAGTGCATAATTGTTTATTAAACACTTTTTTAGCTTCCTAAGGGCTATTTTAGCAGCAAGATAATATCTATCAGAGTAATTTCTTATATTATATATTTCAAAATAAAACTTGACATCTTAACCAATTGGTTATATTTTGTAATTGTAATATGAAAATCCGATATGCAAATGATGAAGTAAGAGAATTCTTAGTTGCTCTGCGGAAAATCGAGCCGGAGCTGTATAAATTATATATGGGTTACTTTGATACAATAAGGCGTCATAATAATGAAACTTTCATAAATTTAGTTAAAGAAGAAAGCAAAAAAGGAAAAGCTAATAAATGGATAAAAGAAACAAATCCCCCGTTTTATGAATTCAGAATACCGCCCCAAAGGAATAATGGTGTTTTAAGAATAGATTTCAGTATAGAATGGGATGACATCATATTAATAAGCAATGCTTATCTAAAAGGCAATGTAAAAGATAAGCAAAGAGAAAAAGGAGGAAAAGATGGAGAAAAAAGATTTGAGAGAGCTGAGAAGAATACGCGAGGAAGCTCTAAAAAAAATAAAAGAGGGAAAGCAACTTTCCGAACCTGACTTCAGCCAAATTCCTGAATGGGAGCAAATTATTCACAAAGTGACAGCTGAACTGACAGCATACAGATTGAGCAGAGGGATAACGCAAAAAGAACTGGCGGAAAGAATGAGGGTAAAGCAATCTCTTGTTTCGCGATTTGAACACACAGGCAGAAATCCGTCCATTGAGCTTCTGGATAAATTTTGTTCCGCTTTGGGGCTTAAATTGTTTATCACGCCTTTTGGAGACAGGACAGTGGTCCTAACTCCCGAACAAAAAGAGGTTCTGGAAAAGCACATAACTAAAGACAAGCCTGATTATATAGCAGTTTTGCAAGATGCAATTGAACGCTATAGCGCTACTTCCCCCAAAGAATATGAACGGCGTGTTCTTAAAAAAAGAGTGGTGGGTGATACTGGACTTGAACCAGTGACCCCTACGATGTGAACGTAGTGCTCTAACCAACTGAGCCAATCACCCACGCTAAATAAGAGAGCCAAAAAATGCCGAAATTGAGGAACTTCATTTTCGGCAACAAGGAACAACTATCGCAGATAATTTTAGAGTAAAAAAGTGGTGGGAGATACTGGACTCGAACCAGTGACCTCTACGATGTCAACGTAGCGCTCTAACCAACCTGAGCTAATCACCCACAAACCAAATCCAGAAACTTTGAGCCTTTCTCTTTGTCAAGAATTATAGTGCATTCCGTCGCAAAACGGTTTGGAATGTGATTTACCGCAAGTGCATAAAGTTACGCGAAAGCGGGTTTCATAGAAACTGCCGTCTTGAGATTGAAGGGGAATTCCTCCTCTCAGCCAAATAGGAAAAGATCCTTTTGTGCGTGGGTCATCAATCAAACTGATTATAGGTTGCCAGTCTTGTTCAATCGGTTTTCCAGTTTCTTTATCGCAAGGAACCAATCTTCCGGAAGGACAAAGCTGAGCGGTTCTGACAGCCAATTCTCTTTTTTCGGGGTCATCTGAATTGCGTGTGAGAGACCAAGTATTTCCTGCCAAATGACAAAAGCCTATAGAGATGCATAAATCTCTTCTGTCATACAGGATTAAATTCGGACCGATAACTTTTCTGGCTCTTTGCATATAGGGTGAGCGGTCAGCAGTTTCTTCACCGATGAAACCATTGTGTGTATGGCTTCCGTCGCAGAAAGGTTTGTGATGAGAACCTCCGCAACGGCACAAAAGCTGATTTTCCTTCTCGGGATACTCTTCTGCAAGTTCGTAGTCCACGGGAATGCCTTCCTCGTCAAAAATAACTTTCACACGGTTCAAAGGCAATTTGCCTACCACTTTGTAAGGTCCGTTCGGCAAAATGACTACTTTGTAATCCGGAACCTGATTTTGTTCCTTCGCAAATTGGTTTTCTTCCATCGTTTCTTCCTTTGTATTTGATGCTTGACATTTAGTCATACAGATGCGTTTCTGTCAATATGAATATTGAAGGACTTTCTTCCGCAGAGCAGAAAAAAGAAACGACAAAATTACCTTTACTCGGGTCGGAAGCATTGCTACTGCTGACAGCGCTGATTTGGGGCTTGGCATTCGTTGCGCAAAGAGAAGGAATGCGGTATTTGGATCCGTTTATGTTCACCGGGTTGCGTTTTAGTTTGGGAGCATTGACGGTAGGGGTTTTTGCTCTTAATTCCAATAAGCGGAAAAAGCGTCTTCCTTTTCCTTGGCCGTTGGGTTTGGTTCTTTTTTTGGCTGTAAGTTTGCAGCAGATTGGCTTAGTTTATACAACTGCAGGAAACGCAGGTTTCATTACAGGGTTGTATGTTGTAATTGTTCCCGTTTTGGGATTGTTGCGTAAGCAGCGTTTGACCAAGACTATTATTATTGCGGCATTGACTGCTCTTGCGGGGTTGGCATTAATCAATCTAAAGCAGGCTCCTGCAGCAAGTTTGGGAAATTTGCTGGTGTTGATTTGTGCTTTTTTCTGGGCGGTGCATGTGCATTTGGTGGATCATTACGCAAAGCGGTATGATACTTTCCAACTGGCATTTTATCAATACGCTTTTTGTGCAGGAGCGGGATTGATTTGCGGGATAGGTTTTAATCTGATTAAAAGTCCTGATTTCCTTTGGCAAAGTCAGACCTACGCATCAATCGGCAAAGCGGCATTACCTTTATTATACAGCGGAATTTTGTCCGTCGGTGTAGCATTCACCTTACAAGTGGCAGGCCAGAAAAAAGTTCCGCCCGCTCCTGCTACAGTCATTTTATCGTTGGAAAGCGTGTTTGCTTTAGTGGGAGGATGGATTATTTTAGGTGAAAAACTCACTGTTTGGACATGCTTGGGAGCAGGTCTAATCTTTGCCGCGATGCTGATTTCAACCTTAAGAGCGGCAACAGAGCAGGGTTAATTTATTTGTCTAAAAACAGATAATGCAAAGTTAGAATAATCCGCTTAGAATATCGGAGGGAGTGACACCGGTGAACCAGCGGCTTAAATCTATTTCCGATAGTCGGTTACGCAGGATTTCTTCCTTGTGGGGCAAGCCCGTAAGCAATTCTTCCAGTTCGGCAGGATCGTCTGTGGGAAAGAAATCGCCGAAGATTTTCAGAGAGACGATTTTGCCCTGCAGCACTTCAAGATAAAATTCCAGAGTGCCCGCATTGGTTCTGATCGTTTTAGAGAAATTATAGGTGGGGGATTTGCCGAAATTCCATTCCCAAGTGCTGTATTTTGTCTCCACCAGATTTTGGATGAAAGCCTCTTCTTCCTTTGTAAATTCGTAGTCTTGAGCTTCGGGATAAAGAGAATGGACATGAGTGCGAATGCGTTGCACAAATTCCGTAAGTTCCATAGGCTGCGGGAGAAGTTCACTGATATTAGTCACGCGCGAGGAGACCGATTTTACCGCTTTATCCTGAAATTTAATCTCTTTGGGATTAAGAGCTTCAGAAATATCCATTAAGCTGGAGGAGAAAAGGATTGTCCCATGCTGGAGGACTTTATTTTTCCAAGTGAGTTTTGCGTTTCCGGAAAATTTTTTGCCATTGACGACCAAATCGTTGCGTCCCTCCAAATGCGCATCCAAACCCAATTCCCGTAAAACTTGCAACACGGGACGCGTATAGGTTTCAAAGTTATCGGTGCGTTCGCTTCCCTGATCCATAATAAAGCAATAATTCAAATTACCCAAATCGTGAAAGACGCTTCCACCGCCCGTCATTCGACGCACAATCTTGATATTATGCGCTTTCACAAATTCGTAATTAATTTCGGAAAGGGTGTTTTGATGCTTACCCACAATGATGGAGGGAGAATTGATATAGAGATAGAAGCAATTTTCCCGCTTGTGCTTCAGCAGATACTCTTCAGTTGCCAGATTGAACCAAGCGTCATTTGTTTTACTGATAATACTTAACATCGTAAAGACCTCATTGAGCAGCTTCTTTTTGCCTTAAAGCAAAGGCGGAATGAAGATTATATACAATCCGGAAATTCTCTTACCGGCAGGATAGGATTTATAAAGGATAAAATCAATCTTTCAGCTTTTCCAATTCGTCTTTAACAAAGTCTGTCAGCTCGAGCAAATAACTTTCGGAGAAGTCAAAGTTGATGCCTGCGGCTTGGTAGATTTCTTTTACCGGTTTGGAATAGCCCAGATTAAGGAAGTCCTGATATTGACGCAGAGCCTTTTCTCTGTCGGTACGGTAATTTTTATAAATAGCCAAAGCGCCCAATTGCGCCATGCCGTATTCTATATAGTAAAAAGGAACTTCAAAGATGTGAAGTTGCTGCTGCCAACGGATCTTACGCAATTCTTCCAACCCGGACCAATCCACGCCCGCATTAAAGCGTTCCTGAATCCGGACAAAAGCATTTCTTCTCTCTTCCGCTGAATGGTTGGGGTGCAAATAAATCCAATGCTGAAAAGCGTCCACGGTCATGCACCACGGCAGAAACGAGAGCGTTCCTTCCAATTGATTGCGTTTCGCTTTCTTGAGTTCGGCTTCATCTTTGTAATATTCATCCCAGTAATCCATGCTCAAAAGTTCCATACTCATGGAAGCAAGTTCGGCAACCTCGCTTGGCGGATCGCTGTAATAATCAAGAGTAATGTTTTTCATAGCGGCATTATGCATGGCATGACCGGCTTCGTGTAAAAGAGTGACTACGTCGTCATGCTGCTGAACTCCGTTCATAAAAATGAAGGAAGAGCCCAAGGAATACAAACTGCTGTTGTATCCCCCGGGAGCTTTGCCTTTACGATTTGCCAAATCCAGCAGACCTGAATTATTCATCATTTCCAGCTGTAATCCGTAATCCGGCTTTACTTTATACTCAATTTT
Source organism: Candidatus Cloacimonadota bacterium (assembly GCA_035357855.1). GTDB lineage: Bacteria > Cloacimonadota > Cloacimonadia > Cloacimonadales > Cloacimonadaceae > UBA5614. The sequence continues at coordinate 88,627 of DAOPOH010000008.1, read as the reverse complement.
GACGGCTTTTTCAACCAATTCGGGAATAGTCTCATAAGGTTTTAACTTTTTGCCGTCCAATTCCACAGCAGTATCCCAAGGCCGTAAAGTTTCAATTTCCAAAGTGTTGCGACGCTGTTCATTCAATTCTGCGACAAAAGGAACGACCACTTTTTCCACTGCGGAATGAAATTGCTCCAGATCCTCGGGCGTGTAGGAAAAGCGCCCCAAAGCTTGATGCATGTAATCTCGATAATTATCAAATCCGCAATTGGCGGCAATTTTGATGCGCACAGCTTTAAGTTCGTCAAACAGCTTATCCAATTCGTCCCGTTTATCGTAATAGCAACCCAGCATCAAACGCCAAGCTTGTTCGCGCTTATTTCGGTCCGCGTCCTTAAGAAAAACGGAAAGCTGAATGGGTGTGCGTTCCTCCCCTTCAAAGAAAGCGCTCATTTTACTTATAGCCGCACCGTATTGAGAAGCCAATTCCTGTTCTTGCACATGCAAAGGGATGTTTTCTTCGCGGAAAAGTTCAATCTGATTAGCGATGATTTTTTCTAAGTGCGCATATAGATTGGCAGGCAAATCCTTTTTAGCCGGACTTTCGTAAAAAATCTTCTGCAGCTTGAAACGATAGGGTTCGGAAGGAGCGACAATTTCGGCATTGTAATCGTTAAACGCTTTGGCATATTCTTCTTGATCGGCGTATTGAGTCATGCGAATGTAGCGCCAAGAAAGTTCATCAGCCAAAGCTTTAAATAATTCGGAAGAGTGTTCCAAGAGATTGAGCAGTTCGGAAGAAGTTTCCGGAACGCGATGAGTGAGCTTATCCAATTCTGATTTAATGTCTTCCCATTTAGTAATGTCCAAATTTTGGGGAAGATAACGGTAAGGTTGCGCTTCCAATTTCTTAGCGGTAAATACCATCAATTACCTCTCAAACGAAGGCAAAATTTTTTCACAGGTTCCGGCTTGTCAAGCAAGAAGCAAAAAAAAGAGCCGGACAAGCCGGCTCAGGGGAGTTTACCATGATGAGTATGTGTTATGCAATTTCTGCTTTATTCAATCGTAATTTCTTTCTGCGCAGTAGTAGTTTTCTTCGGAATGGTGAGCTTCAGAACACCGTTGTCCATCTTAGCCTGGATTTTACTGACATCTGCATTGTCGGGAAGATAAAGAGTTCTGCGATAATTTCCGCTGTATCTTTCACAACGATACATCGTTCCTTTCTTCTCTTCTTTCTTTTCAGAAGTGTTGGCTTCGATTACCAACTGATTGTCCTGCACCGCAATGCGGACATCTTCTTTCTTAAATCCGGGTAAATTGGCTAACAGCTCAAACTCTTTATCACGTTCTATAATATCCATCGGCATGGCTCTGAAGTCGTCACCCGTCTCTTCTTCCCACATACGATTAAAGAAATCATCAAAGATGTTCAGCATACTCGTCATGGGTTTGAACTCACGATCTTTGTTATAAGGGATAATGTTCATTTTTGACCTCCTGTATTTTTAATTTCTACATATATAATAATCGGGTGGGAAAGAAAAGCAAGAAAAAAATTAGCAATCTTTTGGTAAGACTGCTAATTATTCTTTCAGGCTTGACAACTATTACGGCTATCTGTTTATATACTATTGACATATGAATATAACAAAAAATCATATATCCTCTCTGCAATTTCCATTCTTCCTTATCAGCCACGCCGTATCCACCCCGAGTCCACCCCGACTTCACCGGCGTGGACTCGGGGTGGATACGGCGTGGTTATTAAGAAGCATCCAAAAATCTATATTTTTTTCATTACCTTTAGAAAGGAATTTGCCAATCTGGTTTATTTGTGAATTGAGAAAATCTTGACAGCCGAAAAGAAGGAGCAGAAAAGAGTAATTAAGGCTATTTATAAATATAATAATAAGATATAAACTTTTGCGAGGACGCAAAAATGAAATTTAAGGATATTTGCTTAATATTCATCGGATTGGCTCTGCTGCTATGTTCACAATTTGCTTGGGGACAGAATGCAAGTATAAATCAAAGGGATAAAAGCGGATTGCCGACCGGAAAGTGGATTTTCTTTTTGGACAATGAGTTAAAGCCAATTGCGGACAGTGTAAATTATGTCTATTACAAGACGGTAAATTTCACAGACGGAGTGCCGAAAGGTTTTGTGAATTACTACTACAAATCCGGTAAGCTGTATTTCCAGACAACGGTGGTTTCTCTCAATCCGGATATGTATTCCGACGGCAAAATCACCTTTTATTCCGAAAGCGGAGAAAAAATTAAGGAATTGACTTATGCTCAAGGCAACTTAAACGGTTGGGCGGTTTATTATTTTCCCGACGGCAAAATACGAATGGAAGGAAATTATTTGGAGAATAAGAAAAGCGGAATTTGGAAGCAGTGGAATGAAGATGGCAGTTACAGTTTGGGCAACTATGACAATGATATTCCTGAGGGAGGGTGGACATATTATTCCGCAAAAGGTGAATTGCGGGCTGAAGGCAAGTTACATAACGGCAAACGCACAGGTAAATGGTTTCTTTACGGTGAAGGTGGAGAACGGGAAGAAGGCTCATATTTAAGCGGAAAAAGAGAAGGGAACTGGCTCGGTTTTTATTCTGACGGAACACCTTATTTTCAAGGGAGTTACAAACAAGACGAACGGGAGGGATTATGGAAAGAATGGTCACCCGCAGGTGAACTCAGTCAGGGCAATTACGCTCAAAATTTAAGGACGGGTCTTTGGACTTCTTACGACAGAAAGGGAAAGAAAATAGCGGAAGGAAATTACCTGAACGGTAAAAAAGAAGGGCAATGGTTGCATTATAATTCTGCGGGACAAATAGTTAAGACTGAAACTTATAAAGACGGAATACTTATTCCGTAAATTATGACTTTTCCCTCTTTCACTTTATAATTAGGCTGATGTATGCAACGGAAAATAATTTACTTCAGCCGCACAGTCACAGTTTTTAGCCTGAACAGGGATAAAGAATGAAAAAAATTAGTAAATTACTTTCCACCGCGGGTCACAAACCTGCGTTCAGCGGGTTGGAAATTATCAAGTATATAGGTCCCGGACTGCTGGTGACAGTAGGTTTTATAGATCCGGGAAACTGGGCTTCCAATCTGGCTGCGGGTGCGGGTTACGGCTACAAGTTGCTGTGGATGGTTACGCTTTCTACAATAATTTTGATAATACTGCAACACAATGCTGCTCATTTGGGTATTGCCACCGGTTTATGTTTAGCGGAAGCAGGAAGGATTTATTTGCCGAAAGGGCTTTCCTTTTGCGTTCTTGCTTCCGCAATTTTAGCGGCGGCTTTTACTGCCATGGCAGAAATTTTGGGAGGAGCGATCGCTCTGCAGATGCTGTTTCATCTTCCTTTAAGGGTCGGAAGTTTATTGATTTTCGGTTTAGTTATGTGGCTTTTGCTGGCAAATTCATACAGGAAACTGGAAAAGTATATTATCGGTTTTGTTTCGCTGATTGGTTTTTCTTTCATTTTTGAGCTCAGTCTGGGGGATGTTAATTGGTCGCAAGCAGCTTCAGGATGGGTTTCGCCTGTTTTGCCCGCAAACTCGATCGTGATTGTGATGAGCGTATTGGGAGCTGTGGTAATGCCGCACAATTTGTTTCTTCATTCCGAAGTCATCCAAAGTCGGCAGTGGAATTTGCAGGATGAAAAGATAATTCGGCATCAGTTAAATTACGAGTTTGCCGATACGGTTTCGGCAATGCTAATCGGTTGGGCAATTAACAGCGCTATGATTATTTTAGCCGCTTCCGCCTTTTATGAACATCATCTTCCGGTGACAGAACTTTCGCAAGCGCAAATTATGCTGAAGCCGTTATTGGGAAAAGCGGCGGCAATTATTTTTGCTGTTGCTTTACTGATGGCGGGAATAGCGTCAAGTGTGACTGCCGGGATGGCGGGAGGGACAATTTTTGCCGGACTTTATCAAGAGCCTTATGACATTAAAGACCGACACAGTAAAATCGGGGTTGGATTGACATTTGTGATTGCCACTCTCATTATTATGTTTATTCGCAATCCTTTTCAGGGCTTGATTTATTCTCAGATGCTGCTCAGTCTGCAATTGCCGGTTACAATTTTTCTGCAGATTTACCTCACTTCCAAGCGTAAAGTTATGGGCAAATATGCAAATTCTGTCGGCACTCAGCTTTTATTATGGATAGCCGGAGCAATAGTTTTTGCGCTTAATGTGCTCCTGCTCATCCAACTCGGAAGCTCCTTATAAAATGTTAGTTACGGTTCAGTTCAAGATAATTATATTTATCCGCAGGCTGGATAAGCGCAATAAGTATTTTTGGCTGACAAAAATTTACCGGGATTAAAGCTTTTCTTTGTTCTTCCGGGAGATATTATCATTGATGATTAGGTCTTTGAGCGCGCGTTTGGGAACATGATGCACTCCCGATTCGTCTCGCCAGTATTGGATGTTGTCAGGGTCTGAAAGTTTTTCAAGGACAACTTTTTCGGCAGGTTTGCCCAAAGCGATGCCTAAAATTATTTCCAAGTCGGAAGGCAGATTGAGAGCTTGGTGCAATTCTTCTTTGCGTGCTGAACCGAGCATGCATCCCCCTAAACCCATTTCCGTTGCGCCCAGTAAAATAGTCTGAGCAGCAATTCCCGTATCAATCAGAGTATTTTGTGAAATATTTTTGGGTCCTAAAATCAATATATAGGCAGATGGTCTTTCTGCTGGCTTCGGTCCGTGCCAATCCTTCAGATATGCAGCCCAAGCTACATGCTGAAAAATTATGGCATTATCATCAGGATTTATTGAATAGAAAAAACGCAAATTTTGCTGATTTGCCGCGCTCGGGCATAATCTTGCTAGATTTAATAATTGATAGATTTGGCGTTTGGTAATTTTCACCGAAGCGTCAAACCTGCGATAGCTTCTGTTTTTTCTGACTAATTGTTTAAGCAACTTTTCCTCCCGAATGAGTTAAACTTATTCCGTGCTTTGCCAAATCGGATAAGCCGTTACTCGGAGGTCAATTCCGCTCTGTTTGCACTCCAAATCTTTCAGGGGCAAAGCGTTAGCGATATTGTCAATGCAGATATCATTCCAAGCGAGATGCTTTCCTCCCAGAAGTTTGGGCGCTATGAACATAACGATTTTATCAATTAATCCCGCTTTCAGAAAAGAAGTATTGAGGCGGCTGCCGGTTTCCAGCAGAACAAATTGCACTTGGCGTTTATATAATTCATCGAGGACTGATTTCAGCTCAAATAAACCATTGTAGGCGGGCAACTTGCAGATTTCAATTCCCGCTATAAGCAATGCTTGTTCTTTGGCGGGATCGGAATAAGCTGCATCGATGAAGATGAGAGTGGGATATTGTTTGGCAGTTTGAACAATTTGGCTGGTTTCAGGAACTTGGTAATGGGCATCCAAAATTACTCTTAAGGGCTGTTTAATCGGGTTTTCCAGACGCACATTCAGCAGAGGGTCATCTTGCAAAACTGTTCCGCTGCCAGTTAAAATTGCATCCGCTTCCTCACGCAACTTATGGACTTCTTTAACTGATTCTTCACAACTGATCCAACGCGAAGAACCATCTTCCGCCGCAATCCTGCCGTCCAATGAAACTGCCGTTTTTAACAGAACAAAAGGACGCCGCTTCGTGATGTATGTGAGATAGCATTCCAACTGACGCGAGATTTCTTTTGCCAGCAAACCGCTTTTAACTTCAATTCCTGCTTCTTTTAAGAGCCGGATGCCTTTTCCGGAAACGAGAGGATTGGGGTCTTCGATGCCGATAAAAACACGAGCGATACCCGCATCGATAACGGCTTCGGCACAAGGAGGAGTTTTCCCGTAATGCGAACAAGGCTCCAAAGTGACGAACATATCGGCTCCGTGACAGTCTTCAGTGCAATTTTTCAGAGCTTGCACTTCCGCATGGTCAGAACCGTAAGCTTGCGTCCAACCTTCACCGATAATGCGAGCGTTTTTTACGATGACAGCACCGACAAAAGGATTGGGGGAACAGCGTCCGCGGGCATTTTCCGCCAGTTCAAAAGCGCGCTGCATGAATTTCAGTTCTTCAACCATTTTTCAGATGTTCCAGATTCTTCTTCACTATTTCGGCTTTGGGGTCAAACAGCAAAGCCTGCTGCCAAATTTGCAGCGCTTTTTCCTTTTGTTCTAATCCTAAATAACAAATTCCCATATTATTTAACACATTGATGTCCTGTGGGTTAGTGCGGAGGATAGTTTGCCAATGCGCAAGAGCGGAAGCGTAATTTTGGCGTTGCATATCAAGTAAGGCGAGTTGGAAAAGTGGTTCAGTCCAATCCGGCTCCAATATTAATGCCAGTTGGAAATCCTTTTCCGCTGTTTCGGTATTTTCTTCCTGCAGTGATGTCAATCCTTCGTAATAGTAAAGGTCCGGGCACAAAGGATACACTTCAAAGTCGTGCCGGAGGCGGTTTTGCACTTCATCAGTATGGTGATTGCTAAGCAGTAAAGCCAGATTGCGGAACTCATCTTTTTGCATATAATAGTCCTGCAAAGTGCCCCAAACTGTTTGCAGCAATTGCCAATCTTTATTCGGACGGATAAAAATGAAAGTCCAATTTTCCTTGTGATTAAGTTCGCAAAAGACGAAAGCTTGAGTTTGTTCGGCAGTGAAGCCGGCATTGATGACAGCTTGGTTTTTAACTTTCGGCAAAAGCGGGTGCTTCATCAAGGTTTGGATGAACAGGTCAAAATATTCCTGTTCAATTTGTCTTTCACCCGTGTGAAATTGCAGAACCTTATCCCAATCTTGAGTGATGACAGCATTGAGATACTGCTTTGCCAGCTCTTCGGGGTGCACAGTCACCTCTTTGTTTATAGGCAGCTGCAAATTCAAATACTTGTTCAGCAGGATAATGATGCCGTTATCCTGAAAAGCGAATTTTCCGAGCCAAGTAAGCAAGCGTTCTTTGCCATCTTCACTGCGGCTGAGTTCGTAAGCTGAGCGTCCTTGCAATTCATTTAGAGGAGCGTGAATCCAAAAAGGAAGATATTTATCCAGCCAATCCAGAAATTCGGTTCTGGAATCCGATTTAACTGTGGGCAAAGCATTTGACCCTTCTGCCTGATGAGGAGTGTAAGGGCAAGCGGAAGGACATTTGCCGTCACTGCGATAAGTGTTGCAGCACTGCCAACCCAAATTTTTATTCACCCGGAGGCAATAACGAACGAAGCGCTCATCCCTGCAGACCTTACAGCGTTCTTTTTTCAACCATTCAGGCATTTTTCAACCCGCTTTCCCAATCCGTTATTAAAGGCGGCATTTTGCGCTTGAACTCGGATTGCTTCATCATTTTCTTTACTTTTACCACCTGTTCTGAAGGAAAACCTTGCCGAATGAGTTCTTCGGGTGCAAGCTGCAATTCCGTTAAGCGGAAGAGGATTTCATCCAATTGCGGATAAGTGATGCCGATTTCACCTTCGTCGGTTTGACCTTCCCATAAATCGGCGGAAGGAGTTTTATTAATTATCCGTTCGGGGAGAGAAAGTTTTTTTGCCAATTGCCAAACCTCAGTCTTATAAAGATGTCCTATCGGTTCAAAGGCGCAAGCTCCGTCCCCGAATTGAGTGAAATAACCGATGAGCAGTTCTGTGCGGTTGGAAGTGCCCTGCACTAAAGCTTTATACTTAGCCGATAAATCATATAAAACGCACATTCTTATGCGTGCCGTCCAATTTCCGCGTCGCAAATTCGAAGCGTCGGGTGCGTAATTCGCAAAATAGCCATCTGTTAATGAGGAAATATCTATTCTTTCCCAGCTGATACCGAGCTCTTTTGCCAACAGCATTGCATCTTCACAAGAGGAAGAATTTCCATTTTTACAGGGAAGCATGATGCCGTGCACCATATCTTTGCCCAAAGCTTGAACTGCCAGAGCTGCGGAAAGAGATGAATCTATTCCTCCCGAAAGACCGATTACAACTTTTTCAAATCCGTTTTGGTGAACATAACCTTGAATGAAAGCCGCAATCCGACTTTTTTCCTTTTCTCCGTCAAAAGAGCGCATCTTTAATCCTTTGTTTCCATATTTATTTTATTCTTTTCAAAAAACTATGAGAAAATAAAGGAGAAAATGTCAACCCGAAAAATTATGCGGAAGGTCTTGCGTCAATATAATCAGCGAGTTATCATTTCTGTTTCCGCATTGAAAGCAAAATATGAAAGCGGAACGATAATTGCACTTGCATAAAAATGCCGAAGTTATTTTCGGGAATTTCAGAGAGGATAGATATGTTGAAAAAAGCAGTAATTTCGCTCAGTTTTGTGCTGGTTCTGTTTGGTTGTGCGCAAAAGAGCACTGAATGGAACAAAGATCATGTATTGCAATTGGCAGAAAGTATTCCGCTGACGGGCAATCCTATGGATTTGGATACCTCCAGTCAGAATGTGTATATTGCTGAAGATCAAGGCGGGCTGTCAATCGTTAATCTTTCCGCTCATACTCGGCAGTGGATAACCAATTTTATCAGCGTAACCGGTGATACTATTCCCTTGATAAAAATTCGCAAAGTGTCCGTCGTTCCGGAAATTAACCGGTTATTCATAAACGAAACTGACGGCTCTGACCTCATTCGCATAATCAATACGACTAATCCGGACAGTATGAGGATTTTGGACAATATCACAGGTGCCACGCAAGATATACAAGACATGAAATTTCAAGCTATTACTGATGCCGGCAGCCAATTTATTTATGAAGGCTTCTTCTGTTCGGGAAGGGATGTCAGTTACGGGAAATACGGAGTTCACGCAGCAGGTTTGCCTCCTTATTTCTCCATCACCAAAACTTACACTTCTCCCGCTTCCGCCAACGGTGCTTTTTTTACGAATCAATATGTCTATGTTGCTGCCGAGCAGCGCGGTCTGGAAATTTTCAATCGTAGTTCGGGAAGCAGAATCGGCGAATTGGATTTACCGGGAGAAGCGCAAAAGGTAAAAGTTGTAGGCAATTACGCTTATCTGCCTTGCCGTCAGAACGGTCTGCAAATAGTTAATGTGGCTGAGCCTTCCGCGCCCTATAAAGTAAGCGGATATGATACAGGCGGTTATGCCACAAATGTAGATGTCTGGAATAATTATGCGGCAGTCAGTTCCGGAGGGGGGGGTATCTACTTATTTGATGTAACCAATCCCGCTCATCCAGTGCTTTTGGATAACATCACCGATTGCGGTTACGCCAATAATGTGCGTTTTTTGAATGGTAAATTATTAGTTGCCGCACGGGATAAGGGGTTATTGATTTATAAGCTTGTTTTTTAAGCTAAATAATATCAGCCGCCGCTGATTAGGTGGATGATGGAAACTTCAGCTCCTTCGGGAACGAGGGTTGTGTCATATTGTTCTTTTTTCACTAAAACGCCGTTAAGCTTGACCACCAGCATCTTAAAAGTATAATTCATTTTATTCAGGAGAGAAGAAACTGTCATTCCCTCTTCCCATTCCACCTGATTGCCGTTAACTGTTATAGTCTTCATAAATGAAATTACTTTCTCCTTCTCGTCTGCTATGCCTAATACAACTTCTGCAGCCATACTGATAACATAATAAAGTCAAGGAAGCTGTCAAGCGGGAATTAGGTATTGACAAAATCAGGGAAAGAAAAAGATAAGTTCCAATAAAGAAAGAAAATGTCCTGAAAGGAGATTGATAAATGAAACAGGGAATTCACCCCAAATATGAAAAAGTGATTGTCAAGTGCGCTTGCGGCAATACATTTGAGACGCGTTCCACCAAAAGTGAACTCAATGTTGATATCTGCAATGTTTGCCATCCTTTTTATACAGGCAAACAGAAGATTGTTGATACCGCGGGACGCGTGGAGAAATTCAACCGCAAATATAATTTAACTGACAAGAAATAGAGCACTTTAGACGCTGCGCCATTTTTCCGTTTTGTTGGGGAAATGGCGTTTTTATTTCTAAACTCTAACTATCCTATTCGCTCAATTGAAAGTAAATGCAACAGGAATAAACAGTTAATGGAAGAAAAGAAGCAAATTTATGTAGGCGGCCAGGCAGTGATTGAAGGTGTGATGATGCGCGGTCCGGAATGCCTTGCGACAGCTATTCGTCGGAAAGACGGCAAGATTGAAGTTTGGCGTAAACCCTTTATCAGCGCTACGAATAAGGTGAAATTTTACGGTTTGCCTCTTGTCCGGGGCTTTGTCTCTATTATTGAAATGCTGAAAATCGGTCTGGAAACACTTACATTTTCCGCTCAGCGCTTTGAACTGGATTTAACTGAAGCGGAAAAAAGCAAACCCAAATCCTCAGCCCGCGAAAAAGCTGAAGAATATATTACCTATGTTATCGCTTTTGTTTTGGCTTTTGTCTTGTTCGGTTACCTGCCTTACCAAATCAGCGATTGGCTGAAGTTGAGCAGAAACAATCTCTACTTCAATCTCTTTGCCGGCGGTGTGCGTATCGTATTTTTCGTGCTTTACATCTATCTCATCAGTCTGATGCAGGATGTCAAACGCCTTTTTCGGTATCACGGAGCCGAGCATAAAAATGTCAATGCTTACGAACATAATGCACCTTTGGAAATATCGGAAATTCAGAAATGGCCTACTTTGCACCCGCGCTGCGGCACCAGTTTCATTTTTTTGGTGTTGCTGGTTTCCATTTTGGTGTTTGCTTTAATCGATACGGGCGTGGTGGCTTTCATTTTACACGGACCCGTTCCCGTTTTGCTGCGTTTGGGATATCACCTTTTACTTCTTCCTCTGGTAGCGGGCATCTCTTATGAAGTGTTGCGCTTTTCCGGTAAGAATCTAAATCATCCTCTCGTTAAACTGATGACTGTTCCCGGCATGGCATTGCAGAAAATTACCACTCAACCTCCGGATGATTCAATGGTGGAAACTGCGCTGGTGGCAATGAAGGTCGCATTGGATGAGGATGTGAGTGAATATAATATCACATGGGTCAATAAATAATGCTTCCCGCAGAAAAACTGCAAAACTTGGAGGACGAATATCACAGTCTGAGAGAGCGTCTTTCCGATCCTAATCTGCCTGCTGACCCCAAAACTTATCGTGAGCTGAACCGTCGCTTCAAAGAACTTACGGAAATTATGAATGCGTGGCAGCACTGCCGAAAATTGGAAGAACAGATATCCTCCACGCGCACTTTATTGGATACGGAACAAGATCCGGAAATGCTTGAGCTCACAAGGGAGGAAATTTCCCGTTTGGAAACTCAATTGGAAAAAGCGGAAAGTAAAGTGAACGAACTTCTTATTCCGCACGATCCTAATGACGATAAAAATGCCATTGTGGAAATCAGAGCCGGCACCGGGGGTGAAGAAGCTGCCTTGTTTGCAGCGGATCTTTTTCGCATGTATTCCTATTATGCGGAAAAGAAAAAATGGAAGCTTTCCGTAATCAGCAGCAATGAAACAGGTTTGGGCGGCTTTAAAGAGATCATTTTTCAACTTACGGGAGAACAGGTCTACGGCACAATGCGCTTTGAAAGCGGAGTGCATCGCGTGCAACGCATTCCCGTTACTGAAGCGGGAGGACGGATTCATACTTCCGCAGTTTCCGTTGCAGTTTTGCCGGAAGCTGAAGATATCGATATTGAACTCAACGAAAACGACCTGCGCATTGATGTTTATCGCAGTACCGGTCATGGAGGACAAAGCGTCAATACTACAGATTCCGCTGTTCGCATTACGCATTTGCCAACCGGCATCGTTGTCACTTGTCAGGATGAAAAATCCCAAATCAAGAATAAAGCGAAAGCGTTAAAGGTTTTGCGTTCCCGTCTGCTGGACTTGGAAATCAGTAAGCAGGAGCGGGAAATTGCTTCACAGCGCAAAGCTCAAGTAAGCACCGGTGACCGTTCCGCTAAAATCCGCACTTATAATTTTCCCCAATCCCGTGTTACCGATCACAGAATTAACTTGACAACCTATAATCTGGAAGGTTTTCTTGCCGGCGAGATTGATGAATTCATTAATGCTTTAAAGATTGCATGGCGGAATGAGAAGGTAAATTCATAACATTTATGGGAATTATTCCTGTTCTTTTTCTGATTTTATTTTTTCTGTGCTTATCGTTTCTTTTTTCGGGTTTAGAAACGGGGCTGATGTCCGTTAACCGTCTCAAATTGGAAGAAGCAGCCCGCTCCAATAAACGCTATGAACATCTGCTAAAATTTATTCAGCAGCCGGATAAATTCCTCGGCACCACTTTAATCGGAAATAATATAGTCAATGTCATCATAGCTTCCGTTTCCACCTATTTGGTGCAAAGCCTGACCAACAATTACGGAATTACGAATTTTGACCCGCGGTGGATGTCATTAATCAGCGGCGGCGTTGTCCTTATCTTCGGAGAAATCATTCCCAAAGCCATTTTTCGCGACTATGCGGATACTTTGGTGCCGCAGATGTATCCCGTGCTCATTTTCTTTTACACCTTACTGAAGCCGTTTGTTGCTGCTGTCACTTGGCTCAATCGTTCCATCCAAAAACTACTGAAAATTGATACTTCTTCCGGAATGTTCTATCTTACGCGTGATGATTTGGCTTTCCTGCTTTCGCAAACTACTGTTAATCCTGAAGAAGAGCCGCATTTGGAAATGATTGAAGACGCTCTGGAATTCAACGCTCAAAAAGCGCACAATGTTATGGTTCCGCGCACCGATGTTGTTGCCATTGAGGCTTCCACTCCTCTTTCCGAAGTTCAAAAAATAGCTGCCAAAGAAGGTTTTACCCGTTATCCGGTTTATCAAGAAACGCTGGATAATATTGTCGGGATCCTGATTATTTATGACATCATCCGCAAAGGCAGTTCCGATACTTTGACAGCCGGTCAATTGGTGCACGAACCGTATTTCATTCCCGAAAATACCGATTTGGATATTGTTTTAAAGGAAATGCAGAAGCGTCATCTCAGCATGGCCGTAATTGTTGATTCTTTTGGCGGAACTGCAGGAATTATCACTATGGAAGATATTTTGGAAGAAATCGTTGGCGATATTATTGACGAATATGACACTGAAGAAGATACGGAAAACGAAGTGGAACAAATCGGACCAAATACCTGGATTGTGGCAGGCGATGTGGAAATTGATACTCTCAACGACGAATACGAAATGGAGCTTCCCAAAGGCGATTATGTAACCGTGGCGGGATTGATTTTGGATAAATTGGAGCGAATTCCGCATCAGGGTCAAATCATTTCTTGCGGAAAATACAGTCTGCAGGTTCTGCAAACCACGAGCCGTAAAATCGTCAAAGTAAAAATCCACTGCGAAGACACAGGGAAAGCAGATACAATAAATGAACAAAAAGAGGATAAATTATGAAACTGATGGAGTGCGTGCCCAATTTCAGCGAAGGCAGAGACAAGAAAGTGTTGGACGCCATAGCGGATGAAATTCGTTCAGTGCGCAATGTAACTTTGCTGGATATAGATCCGGGAGCGGATACAAACCGCACGGTTTTTACTTTTGCCGGTGAACCGGAAGCTGTTGTGGAAGCGGCTTTTCTTGCCATCAAAAAGGCTGCCGAATTGATAGATATGAGTAAGCATCACGGAGCCCATCCTCGCATGGGAGCTACAGATGTCTGTCCTTTTATTCCAATTTCGGAAATGAGTATGGACGAATGCGTCCAATGGGCAAAAGTATTGGGCGAAAGAGTCGGACGCGAGCTTAACATTCCGGTTTATTTATATGAATATGCGGCAACCAAACCGGAGTGGCAAAATCTGGCAAATATTCGTCAAGGCGAGTATGAAGCTTTGCCGGAAAAAGCCAAAGATCCGTATTGGAAACCGGATTTCGGCCCTCATGAATTTAATCCTAAAAGCGGTGCCACTGCCATCGGTGCGCGCGAATTTCTCATTGCCTACAACATAAATTTGAATACCAGAGACAAAAGGAAAGCGCATGAACTGGCTTTGATGATAAGAGAAAGCGGTCGTCCTGCCAAAGGTCCGGACGGGAAGCAATTGAAAGATGCCGAAGGCAATAAAATCATCATTCCCGGTCTCTTTCAATACTGCAAAGCGGTCGGATGGTATATTGAAAGTTACCGGCGCGCTCAAATCAGTATTAATTTGACTAATTACAAAGTCACTCCCCCGCACTTGGTTTTGGAAAAAGTGCGCAGTTTAGCTGCGGACATTGGTATTCAAGTTACGGGCAGCGAACTGGTTGGCCTCATTCCCAAAGATGCTTTATTGGAAGCGGGAAAGTTTTATCTGAGACGGATGAATGAAAGTGCCGGTCTTCCGGAAAAAATGATTTTGGAAACTGCAGTTCAAAGCATGGGTCTGACTGACCTTGGTCCTTTTGACCTGAATAAAAAAGTGATTGAATATGCCATTGCTCGGCAAGACGCTTTGGTAAAGCTGTCGCTGAATGATTTTTGCGATCTTTTGTCCACGGACGAACCTGCTCCCGGAGGAGGAAGTGTGGCAGCATTATGCACAGCTATGAGTGCAGCCTTAACATCCATGGTTTCCAATTTAACCTTTGATAAAAAGGGCTATGAAAATGTGCAGGAAGAAGTTCTGTCCCTGGCGGAACAAGGTCAAAGTATTAAAGAGAAAGCTCTCCAAATCATTGATCAGGATACTGATGCTTTCAATCAAATGATGGAAGCACTCCGTCTGCCGAAAAAGACTGAAGAAGAAATTGCTCTTCGCAATGCCAAAGTGGAAGAAACTACGCAAAAAGCGATTCTGGTGCCGATGGAAACCCTCAAACTTTCTCTGGAAGCGATGAAACTGGCGCAACGCATAAGCCAAATCGGCAATCTAAACGCTGTCTCCGACGCAGGAGTTGCAGCTCTGACTGCACTTTCCGGTGCCAAAGGTGCCTATTACAATATCTTAATCAACAGCAAAAGCCTTTCTACGGAAAGCTTTAAACGGGATATCCTCTCCTCTGCGCAAGCTCTGCTGCAAGAAACGGAAAATCTGGCTCAAACCGTGGAGCAAGAGCTCTTCAAAAGGCTTGGTTGATATAAACACCTATAAGTTTGTGCAATAATTCAGAACTTGGAGAGGAGCGGTAGACAAAAGCGGACTGCTTCTGCCAATAAATCGGCTAAAGCTGTTTGATATGAGACATCCAATTCTCCCGTCCACTCGTCCATAAAGATTTTCTTGAATTCAATCGCCAAAGCTATAACTCTATTGGGGAAAGTATTGTGCAAGTGACGGACAAAATTTCCGCCGGGAAATTTGACATCGCACCTGCAGTCAATTACGCGTTCCCGAATCTGTTTGCCGTCAATCTTTTCGCGTAAAGCCTCAACCCACGGATAATATTTTTGGGGAAGATTACTTCGTCCAATGATAATGTCCGGATTATTTTTTTGAGGAGCGGGAGCAGCATTTGCACCGTTTCTGCGATGATTGTAAGAGTGCAAGTCCAGCACCAGCAGCAGAGGATGATGCAGTAATAATCGACGCACTGTATATTCCGCCAAACCATACCAGCCGTCGTAAGCTTCATACAATTGACGCAATAAATCTTCCGACAAAGGTTTTTTCCTGACAGGCAAACCCCAACAGTCTTCCGGTTTTTGGTAAACTGCATCTTTCCTCTTGCGATTCAAATCAACGGCAAATCTGCTTGTTTGGACAAGTAGTTGATTGGCATAAGGAGCGGCGAAATTTTCCGTGAAGGGATCTTCTTCTCTCAATCTATCCGCTTCGCTGATTCCGCAAGAGGAAAGCAGAACAGAAGGCATCCAATGTCCTGCATGAATAGCAGAAGCAAGGATTGGCTCCTGTTCATCGGTAAGTTCAACGCAGCTTTTAATCAGGCAGTTTTCCAATTGTCTATCCATTCGCTGCATTGTGCCAAAAGGCGTAAGTAATCGTGAAAAATATTGGTCAGTAAAGCACGGGAAGGAGTTTTTTGCTGTGCGGAAAGGTAGCGCAAGACTTTGACTTCGGTGTGCAGAATTTCTTCCAGACTGTCCAAAAGCTGAGCTGTAGTTTTAGGAATTGAGACATTCTGCAGAAAGCAGATACCTTTGAAAACGGGAATCAGAGCTTGGAAGGAAGAACGCATCATCCGATACAAGCCACGGTTCAGATGATTTAAGCGCAATGCATATTCTCGCGTCAAAATCCATTTGCTGCGCAGCTCTCTTTCAATTTGATTGCGCACATTGTCTTTGCCGAATTGCAAAGTTGCCATGACATCATCCTCGCCATAAAGATTGGTATAATCGGATTGAATATCCAGCCATTCTAAAGGATACGAATCCAAAGAGGTGAGGATAAAACGGCGGCTGACAACCAAAGGTGTGGGTAAACGGTATTTGCGCAAGAGTTGAGTTAGAGGATGGAAAGCGGAAAGGAATTTATCGGGTTCGGAATCAAACAAGAGCATCCACTGCCCGTCGCGATAAGAGACAATTTGCTTCACTTGCGGATAAAGGTCACGCACTTTACCGGTCATTAAAGTCCAATCAATCTGTTTCATAATTTCTCCTTATTTTCTTCTTCCGTTCGGCAACAGATCAAAAGCTGTAAATCATTTTTTTAATCCGTTGCAGGACAAAGGGAAAAAGGTTATGCCTCATGGGCGGAAGCTACAGAATTACTTTCGTATTTTTGTAAGTAAGCGGCGGCACAAAGTTTTGCCAAATTGCGAATTCTGCCGATGTAGGCAGCGCGTTCGGTCACGCTGATTACGCCTCTTGCATCCAATAAATTAAAAGTATGGGAACATTTTAGCAGTTCATCATACGCGGGAAAGACTAAATTTTGTTTAATCAGGTCTTGGCATTCGTTTTCACCGGTTTGGAAACGCTCAAACAACACAGTCGGATTTGCCGCAGTAAAATTGTATTCCGAATATTCCACTTCTCTTGCGAAAAAGAGCTCTTCGTAGCGCGTGCTTTCATTCCACATCAATTGTCTGTAATCATCCACATTTTGGATATACATAGCAAGGCGTTCCAAACCGTAAGTCAATTCCACGGAAACGGGCAAAACATCCATACTGCCGACTTGCTGAAAATAGGTGAATTGACTGATTTCCATACCGTCCAGCCACACTTCCCAACCCAAACCCCATGCACCTAAAGTGGGAGATTCCCAATCGTCTTCCACAAAACGGATATCGTGCTGTTCCAATTCAATTCCGATTGCCTGCAGACTTCTGAGATAAAGGTTTTGAATATCATCGGGAGAAGGTTTAATCAGGACTTGGAACTGATAGTAATGTTGCAGGCGATTAGGATTTTCACCATAGCGACCGTCTTTCGGACGACGGCACGCTTGAGGAAAGGCAACCGAAGTCGGTTTCGTTCCCAAAGCCCCGAAAAAAGTGGAAGGGTGAAAAGTCCCCGCTCCCATTTCAACATCGTAAGGTTGGACAAGATTGCATCCTTGTTCAGCCCAATAGTGTTGTAAAGTCAGAATAATGTTTTGAAAAGTCATTGTCTACTCCGAACGGTGCGTTTTTATCAAGTTCAAGCACAAAGTGATATTTTTCTTCATAAGCTTCAATTCTTTTGCCAGTTCTGCTTTTTCTTCCGCGGAAAGAGTGGAAGCATTATCCGAAGCGGAAGTTGCAAAGAAGTCAATTTCCAATTGGTCGCGCGTCTTTTTGTCTTGCTTAAGTTTCTGTCTTGCGCCTTCAATAGTGAATTTCTGCTCGTAGAGCATGTGTTTGATCTTGCGCAATAATTCTATATTTTCTTCCGTATATTGGCGATTGCGACCGTGACCTTTGTGCGGTTTCAATTGAGGAAATTCCGTTTCCCAGTAACGGATTACATAAGGTTTGAGGTCCAGCAGATTACTCACTTCACCGATAGTGTAATAGTATTTACTCATTTCAACCTCTTGCCGGAGGGAAATAATATCTTGTCATTCAGCAAAGCGCAGACGATTAAAACCAAAGCAAGCAGGATAATCAATCGCGGCCAGCGGTAAAGATAATAGTAAAGAGGAACTTTATCCGCACGATAGAGAGGCGCTTTGATATTCTTAATTTCAAACAGTTTAGTTTGCGTCAAAACTCTTCCCATAGGGTCCACCGCCATACTGATTCCCGTATTGGCGCAACGGTAAATCTGAATCCTATTCTCCACAGCCCTAAACTTTGTCATCATTCCGTGCATCCACGGTCCGACAGACCGGCCAAACCATGCATCATTCGTGATATTGACCAAGAAGTCAATTTTATCCGGAGGACCGCCTTTATTTTCTCCCTCATTGCGAAAAGCCATTTTGTGAATTAGTTCGGGGAAGGCAATTTCAAAGCAAATCAAAGAAGAGAAGGTCAAGTTTCCGCTGTTAAAATATCGGCACGCGGGACCGTATTCCCAATTAGCCTGACCGAATTGCAATTTCCACAGGAAGGGAAAGTAATTAAGATAGGGAATGCGTTCTCCCACAGGCACAAGAATGATTTTGTAATACGGTTCGTCATATTTTTGGAAAGGCTTGAATAAAGTAGCGGCATTATAGTAATATGCTTCCCCCGGATAGTTTTCCGGGGCGGGAAGCACATCGGGAAAGCCGGTAAAAATATCCAAATGATAAATATTGCAAAGCTCCTGCACCATTTCCCTGCGCGTATGGTCACGCAAAAGATAAGTGGGCATTGCAGCTTCGGGCCAAATCAAAAGTTTAGTGGAATCTTGGGCGGCTTGGGCAGTTAATTCGTTATAGCGTTTGAACAGCTCGTCAAAATGCTCGGTTTCCCATTTTTCATTTTGAGGAATGCTTGGCTGCATAATCGTGATATGCTCATCAGTTTTAGTGAGTTTAACACTTTTGAAGCACCAAAGACCGTATCCTACCCATAAAATCAAGATCAGACCCAAAGGGATCAGATTTTTATATTTACCGCGCAAAATGTTATAGAGCAGGACATTGCACACCAGCAGCAGCAAAGAAAGAAAGGCTATTCCACCAATATCTGCAGCTTGCAGTAAAACCGTATAATCAGTTAAAGAGTAGCCCAAATCCAGCCACGGAAAACGAAATTCGGTGAAATTCTGCAGATACTGCACGCTGAGCATGATAACGATGAAGCCTATATATTTGAAGCGCGGAAGTTTTTGCCAAATCAGTTGCACAGCCAGAAAAGCGAGATAGTAATAAATCGTGTAAAAGACGATGATGCCGATAAATCCCCAAGCGGTAACACCCCAAATCCAATGCAGCCAAATTGTCAAACCGGCGGCGTTGTAAATGAAAGCGTCCCGCAGCAATATCTTCCCTTTTTTCTTTCCTCTTTCAAAATAACAGAGCAAAGGAATAACACTGATAAATCCCATCCAGCCGCAATGAAAAGGCAAACGCGAAAGTCCGTTCAGAATTGCACTGAGCAAAATCAAAAAAATATCCATCGCTATGTTTGGCTCCTTTGATAAACGGGACGAATAGTCAACACGGAATTCCCGCTCACTAACAGCAAAGTCCTTTCTGCGACAAAAAGACGAGCTTCCGTTTCACGCCATCCGCAAGGTAAAATGAGGTCCGAATTAGATAAACGAACCGCACCGTTTTCATACGTATATAAATTTTGATATTGATCAATAACAGCTTGATGTTCGAGCGTTTGCAGCAAGCGTCCCAAAGAAGAATAATATAAAGAAGATGAGGCATCTCCGTCAACGACAACAATGTAATCTCGACAGCAATTCAGTTGAGAAACACTGTCAATTTCAAAACGCCCGAAAGTAAAGATTACCTTGCCGTCCAAACCGTTAATTTTACTGATTTCTTGCCGCGAAGCATCATAAATCAATAAATCGCCGTCCGGAGTGCAGCAAAACTTTGCAGGCTGGCTGAATGAGGATAGTTTGGTATCCGCAATCCATTTCCCGTCCGGTGAAAACTTGCGGATTAAACAGGCAAAAGAGTCCAAAGTCAACAAATTTCCGTCAGGGTCCAAAGCGATGTCGCTTAACTTTTGGAAATTTGAACTTCCCATACCCAATCCGCCAATTTGGTTTATCTGTTTATCGTCACGATAGAAATACACATAGGGACGGCTCTCTTCCAACAGGTAAAAAGTGCCGGAAGAGTAATCGTAAAGAGCTTTTCCCACCGAAAAAGGATATTGCTTTACGGCATCTGTTTCCAAAGCCGCGGGAGGTATATTGCGTCCGGTCTCAATTGAAGAGCACGCATTCAGCACAAAAACAGCTGCAAATATCAACTCCAAACAAACGGGAAAATTATGCTTTACCGCCATTTTATTGACCGGGTCCATGCAGCCAAAGGTCTTTCAATTTGCCCTGAAAAGTAGTTTTATTGCCGAAACGATTTCGCTCCAAAGTGTAAGCGATATCAATTTCATCATTCTTATGCAGCAAAGGAAGATAATCACCCAAATTGTAACCGATTAAATCAAGCGTTGCCCCGTTTTTGATCACTCGCAGTTTCAGATGATTGCGTCCCACATTGTAAGGATAACCGGCAATTGTTACTTGACGAGTAAGAAAGACAGGATGCTGATTTCCCGGACCGAAAGGTGCAAAACGATCCAGCCAACTCATCAAAATGTTGTTGATTTCATAAAGCTCCAATTCATGATCAATCTGGAGCGGAGGCTTGATTTTATCCAACTGCAGATGTTGTGCTATATAATGACTCAGCTCATTTTCAAAGCGGTCAATGTATTCCTGATAAAGAGTCAGACCCACCGCATATTTATGCCCGCCGAAACTGTGCAGATTATGTTCTGTCTGTTTTAACGCTTCAAATAAGTCAAAATCAGCTACACTGCGTCCGCTTCCGCTGCCGAAACCGTCCTTAAAGGAAATCATGATCACGGGACGATAATATTTCTCAACCAGTTTGGAAGCCACAATTCCGATTACACCTTGATGCCAATCGTCGGAACTGATGACCATGCAAGGCGTATGCTCCAAGTCTTTGTATTTTTTCTCAATAATTTCGCACGCTTCCACAAAAGTCTTTTGATCTTCCTGCTGGCGTAAAGAATTTTGCTGTTCAATGATTTCAGCCAGTTCATGACCGCGTTCGTCATCAGTGGAAATGAGCAATTCAACTGCAACGGAAGCACTTCCCATTCTTCCTGCGGCATTAATGCGAGGAGCCAATCCAAAAACTATGTCCGTGGTGTCCAAATCCTTTTGGTTCAAGTTGCAGATTTTGATCAGCGCATTCAGTCCCTTATTCTTTTTTTCAATCAAGTGTTGCAAGCCTATTCGGGCAAAAATGCGGTTTTCGTCAATTAAGGGAACAATATCTGCAATAGTTCCGACCGCTACTAAATCCATATACTTGAGAATGTTTTCCGGGGTGGCAATTTGCAGCCTTTGATAAATTGCCATCAAAAGTTTATAGGCAACTCCGACGCCCGCTAAATGCGGAAAAGGATAAGTTGTGCCCGGAAGTTTGGGATTGATGATAGCGTAAGCGGCAGGCAATACATCTTTTGGATTATGATGGTCGGTTATGATTATTTCCATTCCCGCGGCATTGATAGCATCAATTTCCTCAATTGCATTGACACCGCAGTCCACACTAATGATTAATTTAGCTCCTGAATTTTTCAAATACTCCAAACTATTGAGCGACAATCCGTATCCGTCTACCATCCGATGAGGAATGTAAAAATCAACTAATCCGCCGATCCTGCGCAAACCCAAATACAGTAAAGCGGTGGATGTCGTCCCGTCAACATCGTAATCACCGAAAATGATGATTGGTTCTTTTTGCTCTATAGCTTTTAATATGCGGTACACAGCTTTATCCATCTGCTCAAATAGAAAGGGATCGTGAAGTTTTTCCAACTTCGGATGAAAAAATTCGGTGATCTGTTCCTTCGTCTGAAAACCGCGCTGATAAAGCAATTCGGCAATCAGTGGCGGGCATTTCAAATCTTCCGAAATGGATTTTACTTCCGCTTGAGCCTCATTATTCAACGCTGCCGGCTGCTCCCATTGCATTTCCATAAGATAACCTTTATTTATTTCTATTTTATTCTTTTAAGGATTTCGGCAATAGCTTTTCCAAATCTCTATATCAATGCGGCTGACTGATTCAATTTATCGCTGAAATCATATTTTGTCAATTTGCGAAATTCTTCTAATCTTGTAAAGTATATTTTTGTTAATATAGCTAACCTTATGCTTCACTTGAAGTTATAGCTCTTAACTTCATATCCTGCCAATAAGATAAATAGGAAGGGGAAGGGATGCTTCACAATTAACGGGTAATTTTTTCCAATTTGCCTTTCACCTTTTATTCTTTTAGAAAAGTTATCCGGCATATTTTTCTCTTTTCTTCCTTTTGATTATCGGAGGGTTAACGGAGGGTTAGCGTGGGGAAAGCCTCCGTTAACCCTCCGCTGAATAAGAGAAAGAACGGCTACTAAGGTCTACAAATTTATTTACCGAAAATAGGTCCTTAATTAGATTGGGAAAAGCTTTTTTCGCAGGACTTTAATTTTAGTGCTCTTAAGATATTCGAATTATGAAAAATAAATTGACAAAATTAAGCTATAGGTTAATTTAGTAATGAGAATAGCAAGAAGGTTAAGAGAATTTGAAAGAACTGACTTATTAGAAAGAAGAAGAAACAGATTTGTTTCCTTGTATGTGGACAGTGCTTTTGAGGATACATTATTAGACTTTTTAGAAGATAAAAAGCATGAAAAAATTAAAAAGAAATTTCAGATGATAGCCGATATGTTAGTATGCGGAATGCCTGTTACAAAAGAACTTTATGGCCAAGAAATGAATTCTTTCGTTTCCAAAGATGTATATGCGTTTAAGATAAAAATAAATGGAAATCATAGAATATATACGAAGGAATTTAATCTGGAAAGTGAAAGAAGAATTGTATTAATTGAGCATAGGTATAAAAAGTCGGAAGTTCTGAATAAAGAATTGAGAGAGTTGGTAGACAGAATAGGAGCTTATGAATATGAATTCCAAGAATGATTTAAGATGGAGAGAATTATTAAGTTTTAAAAATCGGGAAGAAGAGATTGAACTTGAAGCGGATATGATTAGTATTAAAATAGCTTCTGAAATTGAGAAACTTATTGAAAAGAAAGGTTTGACCAAGAAAGAATTTGCTAAGATAATCGGTAACTCTGCAGCTTATGTAACTCAGATTTTGCGTGGCGATAAACGCATAAATATGAAATTTCTGGCTCAAATTATTAAAAGTTTCGATGTTTCCTTTGAATTTCAATTCGTTAATAACGATGAGATTAACATTGATTTTATGGATACGGTTTTTGATATAGCGGGAAAAGCGGATAAAAAGGAGAAGCAGAAAAAATCCACTCCGCCCAAAACAACTAAAAAACGAAAAACCAAAGATTAAGTTAAGTAGCATATTCTTCGCTTTCAAAAGTTTTTTCCTCGATTTGCTCATTCTTCCAGCTGAAAAATAACTCCTGCTTTTTGTTGCCTGATTATCAAAATTTTCTTCCGGTTCGATTATTTATTCTTGCAACTAATTACATTTTTTGGAATATAAATTTCTTATTGACTGATTAAGACTTCTCCAAAAAGAAGAGAAAGATGAAATAATAAACGAGGCTATAATGAAAAAACTTTCGCTTGTTTTACTGGCCATTCTGATCCTTTCCGGTTCAGCTTTGACAGCATTGAACTATGATCCGGACTTGTTTTATCCCAATGTGATAATGACTTGTTTCAAGATGGAAGCCATCGGTCGCTTTGACGGGAAAATAGATTTTACCTTACAAGACGGTGTGGTCAAAACTAATATGCAGTCTTTCAATGCTTTGGCGGAACAATACAAAATTGTTGATCTGAAGCAGGCTCATTCCTATGTGAAATATCCCGAATGGAATGACGAAGGAAGATACCTTCAATGTGTCTACCGCGTAATTTTGGCTGACGATAAACAAATGGATGCTGCAGTGGTTGCTATCAATAAAGATCCCAATGTGCTTTATGCGGAATTTGAAAATATCAATAGGCTGAAATACGTTCCCAACGATCCTCTGATTCCTCAACAATACGCTTTGAGCGTTTTACGCTGTTTTGACGCTTGGGATTATGTGACTGGAAGCAGTGATGTTATTGTCGGAATTGCCGATTCAGGCGTGAAATGGAATCATCCCGATTTGGCAGATAATATATGGATCAATCCTGCTGAAGCTATCGGCGTTACTATCAATTGGGCAAACGGAACTTTTTCCGGAACGAACGGTATTGATGATGATAACAACGGCAAAATAGACGATGTCATAGGATGGGATTTTTACGGAGCGGGTGACAATAATCCCTATCAGGATTTTGCGCAAAATGACCACGGAACACATGTTTCCGGATGTGCCGGTGCATTATTTAACAATAATGAAGGTGGTTCGGGAACTTGTCCGCATGTTAAAATCCTTTGCTGTAAAGGTGCTTCCAATACTGCCCCCATGAACGGCATTTCTTACGGGTATGAGCAAGCCAAGTATTGTGCGGAAAACGGTGCTACCGTTGTTAATGCTTCTTGGGGAGGGCCTGTTTCTTCTCTCAACTATCCCAATCAGATGGTGAATTATGTGACTGATCACGGCTGCTTATTTGTCACTGCGGCCGGAAATAATAATGTTGAACACAACTCAAGTTATATGGATGCACCATCCGATTGCACAAATGCTCTTTGCGTTGCCGCAACTACAATCAGTGATCAAAAGGCTGATTTTTCCGATTACGGTATCACGATTGACATTTGTGCTCCCGGACAGGGCATCCTCAGCACCATTATTGCCAATAACAGTTATGCAGCTTATGACGGCACTTCTATGGCTTCACCTTTGACGGCAGGTGTGGCTGCTTTGGTTAAATCTATTCATCCTGAACTTACGCCTTTGCAGCTTAGGCAGCGGTTGATGGATACAGCCGATTGGATTTATGATAAAAATCCTGATTACGCACCGCCCAATGCTCCTTTTAATATGTTAGGCGCAGGACGAGTAAATGCTTTTACCGCTACCATGTATGACAAGCTTCCCTATCTTGATGTTCTGGACAAAAACATTGAAGAAGCGGAAGGTGACGGTGACGGCATTTGCAATCCCGGCGAATTGATTAAACTTAATATCCAAGTCTCCAATCTGATGAATGAATATACAGGTTTAATGTGGGCAAACGCAAATAATGTTACTGCCACTTTGCGTTGTAATATGCCGGGAGTGATAGTAGTGGATTCTACCGCTTTGTTCGGAAGTTTAGGTGCCGGTGCCGCTAATTGGAATTTAAATGACCAGCTGACTTTCAGGACAGTATCGGATTTGCCTTCAGTTCCCATTCCTTTTGAATTGCGCTTAACCGCTAATCCAACAGCGGAATATCCTTACACTGCAATCCGCAATTTTGACATAAATCTCTCTTTGGTTCAGCAGGGTTGGCCCTTTAATGTAGGAGGCGCTTCTCAATCTTCTGCCTGTATTGCCAATATTGACGCCAATCCCGATAAAGAAATCATTTTTGGAGATCAAGCGGGACGGATTCATGCTCTCAAACCTAACGCTACAGAATGTCCCGGTTTCCCGTATACTGCTCCCGCTACTATTATCGGTTCTCTTGCTATGGCTGATATAAATAACGACGACCATTTAGAAATCGTTGCCAATGTCGGAAACCAAACTATTATTTGTCTTAACGATACAGGTCAGTTACTTTGGAGCAGTTCTTCGGGAGGCGTGCTTGTCGGCAATCCTATTATAGCTGAATTGAACGGTTCCGGCACTCCCGAAATCGTGGCTTTCACTCAAAATCGTAATATTGTTGTGCTTACTTCTGCCGGCAATGCGTATCCGAATTTCCCGGTTCAGATAGAAGGTGCTATGTTGGCTTCGGGAGCTGTTGCCGATCTTGATTTGGACGGCACTCTGGAAATTATTGTTTCCACTTTAACCGGTAAACTGCATGCTATTAGCTCTTCTACGGGTCAAGAAGTTGAAAACTTCCCTTATAATTTGGGTTCGGTTTCCCGCAATCAAGTTACTGTTGCTAATTTGGACAGCGACAATTATCCCGAAATTCTGGCTCTCACATATTCCAACGCTCAACTTTTTGCCGTCAATCATGACGGAAGTCTGCTGTGGCAAAAAAACATAGGCGAACAAGTGAAAGGCGGCACAATAGTAACAGACGTAAACGGTGACGGTTCAAAAGAGATAGCTTTAGTCACTTATGCAGGTCAACTTTACCTGATGGACACTTCCGGATATAATTTAACGGGCTTTCCCTTAAACGTGGGCCAAAATGTGGAAAGTACTCCAATCGCAGCCAAATTTGACGGCAACAATCTTTCCGGAATTGTTTTTGGTGATAATAACGGCTATTTGCATTCTTTTCGCAGCGACGGAATAGAATCTCCAAACTTCCCCATTCCCTTAAGCGGAAACTTAAAAGTTTCACCCGCTGTCAGTGACATTGATATGGACGGAGACGTAGACATTGTTTTCCCCAATGATGCAGGTTTTTATGTAATTGATATCAAGCGCCCGGTAATTTCCTATCAGTGGCCCTTCTTCATGTATAACCTCAGCCGCAGCGGAAATTATTACCAAAATACTCCCGTTCAGGATAATTCCGCTCCTCTTTTGACCACAGCGTTAAATGCAAATTATCCGAATCCTTTTTCCAGAGAAACAACACTCAGTTTTTCACTTAAGCAAGCGGGACCTGTCAGTCTTGTAATTTACAATTTGAAAGGTCAGAAGGTTAAAACATTGGTGCAGGAAAAGAAATCTGCCGGTTCATACGCTCTGAAATGGGATGGGAAAAATGATGAAAATCAGTTTGTGGCAGGCGGGGTCTATTTCTGCAGAATGGAAGCTTCAGGATACAGTTCCGTGCGTAAATTGATTTTTATGCGATAAATAATTAGCGGAAGGGAAAAACCTTAAGAAGTCGGAAGGCTGACTATTCCGATTTAAGACTTCGGGTCATCAGTTCAATAATAGCCTGTCGAGGTGATTTGCCGTTAAACAAAACAGAGTAAACCTCTTGCGTAATGGGCATTTCAACTTTGACTTTGCGGCTGAGTTCAAGCACGGAACGAGTGGAAGCCACGCCTTCGGCAACGGAAGGTAAGGCGGAAAGAATATCCGGCAAAGTTTTTCCTTTGCCTATTTCATAGCCCACATAGCGATTGCGACTGTGTTTACTGACTGCGGTTGTAAAAAGATCACCCACACCCGATAAACCGAGAAAAGTTTCTTCCTTTGCACCCAATGCTGTTCCCAAACGCCTGATTTCTGCTAAACCGCGCGTCAATAACGCTCCCTTTGTATTGTCTCCGAATTCCAATCCGTCAATTATTCCGGCTGCAATTGCAATCACATTCTTTACTGCACCGCCAATTTCAACACCGATCAAATCGGAAGAACGGTAGGTGCGGAAATATTCATTGCTGAAAAGCGGCTGCAAACTTTGAAGCAGTTTTTCATCTTTGCCCGCGATAACTACTGCGGTGGGAATCCGCTTTGCCACTTCTTCGGCATGAGAAGGTCCGGAAAGACATACGGTTTTAGGAAACATTTCCGGCGGCAATTCTTCCGCTAAAACTTCGGACATGCGTTTAAGCGAATGCTCTTCAATTCCTTTGGCGACATTGATGATTGCTTTAATATTTGCGTGCTTTTGAAGAAGAGGACTTGCCGAGCGCGCTATATTACGAAGAAATTGTGAGGGAACTGCAAAGATAAGGTATTCAAAATCGGATGAGAGAATTTCCGCTAAATCATTGCTGAAAGCGATTTCCGAAGGGAGAATGACATCTTTGAGCAGATTGGGATTGGAGTGCTCTGAGCGAAGGATTTCTACATAAACGGGATTATATTCCCAGACGCAAACGCCGTGACCGTTTTCACACAAAAGTTTAGCTAAAGCCAGACCCCAAGCACCTCCGCCCAGGACGATAAAGTTAGTCCTGATCACCGTTTATTAAATCTTCTATATCTCTCAAATCGTCGTCGTCAAAATCCTCGTCATCTTCATCTTCCCACTCGTCTTCCAGGTCGCCAACCCAATCCGGACAAAAAAGTAAGTCCTCTTCATAATCCCAACCGTCCACATTATTCAAGCCGAAGCGATCGAGAACATCCTGTTCCCAAAAAGAATAATAGACAGTGCCTTCTTTGACTGCCCAAACGAGAACGGGATGTTTGTAGCGCCGAATTTCAATCTTATGATTTTCCACCAAATCAAGAAATTCTCGCAGTTTTTTGGGATCTGTCTCCTGCCGGAAAGTCATACTTTCTTCCTTTTCCATTTTAGCTTCCTTTTAGTTCGGCTATTGTTAATAAAGCTGATAGCGGACATTCAATCCGAATCGGTCTTCACCGAACTCCTTTTGCTGAATAACATTTTCATTGTCTGCATCAACATTACGGAAGAGGTGAGAGTAGTCAAGATTTATATTCCAGCGGTCTCCAAAATAAAAATGAAGAGTGGCGGCAGTGGTATTCAAATTATCAGTGCGGCACAAGTGCCATGTATCCGAGCCTTGAAAATAGCGGTTTTCAAATTTAAGGTTCAATTCGGGACGCCATTTGATATTCGGATAGCGTGAATCCAGAGGCATTTTTTTCAGCAGCAGCCCGCCGGCAAAAATGTTGCTCTCGTAAGAAGCGTCTTCAGCATTGGTAAAGCCTTCGCTTCTATCAGTATCATAAACTCTATATCCGTAGGAAGCGTCCGCATAAAATGCGGGGAAAGATTGTCTTAGACCCCATGTCCAAGTGATGATATCTCCGTCATACTCAGTGAAAAATTTATTATGATAACGCTGTTCCCAATTCAATTCCATAGATAAGGTGGTTTTGTTCAAAGGTTTGATTTTCATTTCAGCTTGAAAGAGATTTTTAGCATAACGGAATTCTTGTCTGTTACCGGTTCCGTTATTATCTTTATAATCACGGACATAGACATAGGGAGTATAACCGTAAGAGATGCCGAATTCTCCGAATTGGCGTTTTACTTTAATTCCTCCAAGAAAATCAAGCCTTTGTTTTGCGGGATTGAGAATATATTGAGTGCCGTTGATTTGGGTCCAAGGATAAATCTGCCACCATTGATAAAAAGTATGGTACTCTCCGTAAAAAGAGCTCTTAACAATAACATCGTCCGCGGAATGAACAAAATCAAAAGCAGGGTTGCCTTCTTCATTTTCCTGCAAATCATTATCAGAAAGCTGGAATGCATTATCCGTGTAATGAATTCCCCAGGCAAGGGAAGATGCAAATTGCGCGGAAGCATTACTAATCCAACAGCAGAACATGCAACTTAGGCTTAAAACTATTGCACCGTAAGATTTAGTGCGACGGTTAATTTTGCGTGGTTTTTCCAGTTTATTCGGCAAGTCTGTTTTGTCCTTATTTTTCGCTTTTGGCTTTGAATTTTGCGTTTTCCGCTTTTGTTTATCTGTTTCAGCAAATTCAGGAACGATATTTTTCCGCTCTTTTTCCGGCATGATTAATTCTCTTTTCTGAGCACGACTTTGGCGATAAAAGTATGAGGAGTGACTGCTTTCAATTCATAACGCGTAATTTTATCCGCTGAAGGAAATTCCAGTTTTTTACCTATAGTCAGGTGTGGCAAGCCTTCCGCATAATAGGTATTGGTTTGTTTACCGGTCAAAGTGTATTGGTTAATCATTTTTCCGTTTTCGTAAAGAGCGAAGACGGGAATCGTTTCATCTTCCAAATTGGCTCTTACATACAGAGTGAAAGCTTTGCCCTTATTAATTTGGAAAGTAAAATCCGTGTCGGGATTGAATGAATAGTAGACAGAACTTGTCTTATTGTTTTGCAGGTTATAGGTCTTGTTGCGGCTCAGAATCTGCAAAGCGGGCACTTTTGTCTTTTTAGGTTGAGGAGTAAAAGGTTTGAAAACTCTGAAATAGATATTGCGGTTATAGCAAATCAATTCAAGTTGTTTTACTCCTTCAGGAATGTCTATGCGGACGGGTTGATAGACCTGATACTCTTGTGAAACGCTGAAAACTTTCAGCTCTTCAACTTTTCGCTTGCCTGCATACTTCAAAATAAAGTAAGGATTTTTCACTTTTGTTTTGGCAATTGCTCTGATTTCCACATAAGAGAGGCCGCTGACATCAACCAGCATACTTTTTTCCGGAAGAGAACGATAAAAATAATAATTACCTGCACCGGTTTTGAGCAAACGACGCGAGCCCGGATTGATAAAAGGTAAGGGCTTCCATTGCAAAACCGCCGCGCCGGTAATTGCAAGCATGATGAACAATAATATAAGGACATTTAGTCCGCCTCTGGATTTATGCATTGTAACTCCGTTATAATTCTTCGTCGGGATCCACCAAATTTGCCATAAAATGCCGATCGTGCCTGTCAAAAAGAATTACTAAGACAATTGCAGCAACCAATATGAACAGGCAGATTGCCGTAATCAAGGTATTATGGATACGGCTGCTGAAAATTTTACCTTCTCCGGGTTTAGGTAAAGTTTCCGGTGCAATGGGTAAATCATATTTTTGGGCTAAATTCAGAATGCGCAAGTTATGCAGGACGGGAATATTTTTCTTAGCGAAGAACATCATAACGCCTTGCTGCTCAAAATTCTTTTCCGCCAATTTGCGATTGATTCCTTCGGGGATAAGTCTGGCATTCACATTGCTTCCAACATTTGCCAAACTTCCGCCGATATTGATAAACAGTTTATACTTTTCACCCGCGGGTAGCATTTCCTGATAAGCTTTCATTCTCAAATCTATATTTTCCTGCAAATTACTGCTTGAAAGCAGAGGGACATGATTCCTGGACATGGCATCTTTCAAATATTGAATTCCGCTGTCGGAAAGACCAATTCCGAGATCTTCTCTTCCTCCGAGAGAAGCGTATGCACTGCTGAAATCAATCAGATTATGCTTTTTCAAGATGCTTTCTATATCCAGCCAGGTGAAATTATCACGATTGGCGCCAAACATAGAAGAACTCAGTGCGGTAATAATTACCGGTTTTACTTTCAACACGCTCATAGCGGCATACAATGCCAAATTAGCACCGGGATTTGAACCTGTGATTCCGACTGCGACATAATCTCCTTCTTTGACGCCCGCGTCTTTCAATTGCTGAATATAAGCGGCAGCCAAATTCGGATTAAGTGCAGTTTGTTTTTCGGAAAGGACGCCTTTGGAGGTGGTAATGGTGCTTAATTTTGTTCCAATTAAGCCTGTAGCATAGGGATCGTTAATGGGATCAAACTGAAATCCGGAAGACTTGAGTTCAGTTCTTATCGTTTCTATAAAGCGGTTCATCAATTGTGCCGCTTGAAGTTTTTCCTCATAATATTCCGCTTGGATGTTTCTGTAACTGTATTGAGCAATAGCGAAAAGGATTATGCTCAAGATAAACAGCCCGATCAATGACCTATTGGATTTTAAGGAAGGACGATACATTTCAAACCTCCCCGCCGAAAACCAACATAATAATTAAGCGCACCACGACAGCAGCAACAATCATGGCAGTTAATGTTTTAACGAAACCTTGACGCTCAAACCAGTTGGCAATCAAGCCCGGAACGATGTATCCTATGGATTGCATCTGCAAATCGTAAACTGTTGTATTAAAAAAGATCATGTGACGCGTCGCCCATCCTAAAATGAACCCGATTAAGATGCTGAGAACCATGCGCCTTTTGCCGAAAAGTAAAGTAAAAAGACCGATGAATCTGATTATGCCCCAAGTGGCTAAACTGACAATTATAGTCCCGATAATCTGTAAGGGTCTGTCCAGATAAAGAGCTATGTAACCCGGAACTACAATTCCACCTGCCGAGGCTCCTAAAAGTTCAGTGAACAATAAACTTATTATTACACCCAAACCTACTGCTGCTTCTGTCACTTTAGGCTCCTTGATGTTGCTCTGTATGGTCTGCTATTTTTTGTTGCTGTTTCATTTTATGTTTAAAGTGTGCCACTATTTGTGCACCGTAATATACTCTTCCCGCTATGTTGCCGATGCCGATCACATGGGATTCCTTATCCGTCAGGTCCAATATTTTTTGGTAAATCACTTCCGGAACAGGATCGCCTAAAGTGACTATTTTTTCTGCAGGGATGCCTTGATGCAGGGCATAAGCTTCCACTTTACCGCAAATCTCACCTGTCAAAAAAAGGTAGGAAAAATCCAAAGATTTAACCGCATCCACCAATTGCTGGGAACGGAAAAAACGGTCTGAACGGTTGTTCAGGATGATAATCTTCTCCACATCAGTCAGGTGCCCAGTCACCATTTTGATGATTT
The DNA here is from genome assembly GCA_035357855.1 of Candidatus Cloacimonadota bacterium. GTDB lineage: Bacteria > Cloacimonadota > Cloacimonadia > Cloacimonadales > Cloacimonadaceae > UBA5614. Next base: position 56,350 of record DAOPOH010000008.1, on the reverse strand, counting down.
GGGCGGAAGAATCAGGATCGTTAGCGGCAAAGACATTATAAAAATTTATTTTTTTACCCTGATCATTGATTAAGTATTTTTTCAAAGCACCCGGGTCAGGACGACTGGTTTGCATTCCTTTGAGAGCGATATCGCGAGGAACACCGGCTTCGGCACATACGGCTAATGCCAACTGCACATTTTCCGGATGCTCTATATAATGAAACGCAGCCATTTCTTCGGGAGTGACATCCGTCGGCCTCACCTGATACAATTTGGTATGATACTTTATCGCCATCTCCTTCAATACCAAGAAGTTATCTTCTTCGGCAGTGTAACATACTTTGTGCGGCGGCAAGGTATTGCTCAAACTCATTGCTACACTTTGCACGGTAGAACCCATCAAATCAATATGATCAGCGCGACAATTTGTGATTACTCCGATAGTGGAGCGGATAAATCGCCTTTCAGTAATCCATTGATAAGCGGGATTTACCGCCATGCATTCAATCACTATCGCCTGAGGCTTTAAATGTTTTGCTTCCCTGAAAATATATTTTTGCTCAATAATATTAGCACCGGATAATCTGATGATGGCAGCTTCGCGTCCGTCAGGTAAAATGAAGCGCGGCAAAGTTCCGGTTGTTTTGGCCACAGTTGTAATGCCTCCGGCTCTTAAACCGGCTGCAATTAATCTGGTTACGCTGGATTTTCCGCGTGTGCCGTTCACATGAATGCGGATTGGTATAGCATTCACATTACTCTGATGCCGGAAATATTCCCATAACCAATAAGCGATTAAAGCCGCTGTAGCCAAGATTAAAACAATCATTTACGCCTCATTTTTACTCTTCTTGCCCGCTGTTTCAACTTGTATTGTTACAAACTTGAACCTTCCCTATTTTGGCAAGAAGTATTTTCCTACCTGCTTAATTTTCTTGAGCAATATCTATTCCAATCTTTATTATCTACGGTAGTGATGCCGCGGTCTCTCTGGGATTTTTTCCCAGAGGCTCCTTGCGACTCCACCGTATCTATATAAGCAAGATTAGACTTTTTTGCTTTTGTATTAAGTCCGGAGCTAACTAAAAAGAATGGAGGAAATAAAACAGCTATATTTTCAGAAACATATTTTTTAGGTTAAAGGTAAAGAAGAGATTCTTTGTAATAAAGAGAGAGGCTGTTGACGAAAAGGATTACGGCTTGACAAATATCAAAGATTCAAATAAAGAAGACAAAAGTGAATTTTGCTTTAGATTTCTTATCTTTAACCTTCCTGCACAAATTCGGGAGATGAGTAGAAGATTGGATAATTGTCTGCCGCAGGTTGAGGCAGATGGAATAAATTGTGCATAAATGAAAGGTTGAATGCTATGCCGGGATATGAAATCATTGCCCGAGGGCGGGTGCAAGGTGTCGGTTTTCGCCGGTTTGTTTATGAATTAGCGCACCGTTACGGCATCAAAGGTTATGTGCAAAACAAAAGTGACGGTTCGGTATTGATAGTTGCTGACGGTGAAAAGGAAATGATTTCCGATTTTTTGCAAGCTGTCAAACAAGGACACAGATTTGCCACAGTGAGCGATTTGGAAGTGAATGAACTGCCCCTAAGCAAAAAATATGAGGATTTTTTTATTGTCTAAAATAAAATATGTGCTGTTAATGCTCTGCGGAATAATCATTATGAACTTCTCTTTTCTGCGGGCTGCCGATAATTATTTGCTGCATACGGTCAAAAAAGGTGATACATTATATAGCCTTTCTAAACAATACGGAGTGACTGTGCAGGAAATTAAAGACTTAAACGGATTAAATTCCAACAGATTAGATATCGGGCAAAAATTAAAAATCAAAACTTTGGCCGAACCTGCCGCAAAACCTTCATCTCCCGTCGTCAAAAATCTCAAACAGTCGGTTGCCGCGGAAGAACAAACCGTTACTGCCGATTTTAACACTGAAAATTACAAGGTCAAACGCGGTGATAATTTGGGTAAAATTGCCGCTGAACACGATATGACTTTGCAGGAATTGAAAACACTCAATAATCTTACAGGGAATCAAATCAAGGCGGGTCAATTGCTGAAAGTGAAGGCAAAAGCAAAAACTCCCTCTGCGCAAAAGTCAATTCCATCTGTTCAAGAAGAAATTCCGCCTTTGGTTACCCGTGATGAATATCAAATTTATACGGTAAAAAAAGGTGATACTCTTTCCGGTATTGCCAGAACATACGGCGTGACCGTTGACGACATTAAAAAGTTAAATAATATGAAGAGTAACAGGTTATCCATAGGGCAAAATTTGAAAATTAAACCTGCACCGGCAAAATCAGTTGCTACTTCCGAAACAAAGACCTCTGCTAAAAGAGCGGAACCAAAAAATGCTCCCGCTGATACTTCAGTTTTAGCTGCAGGAAAGCAATCTGCTGTCAGCGCAGAGCAAATACAACAGGATTTATCTTCCGTCACTTTACCCAATGAATATTATCATATTGTGCAACCGAAGGAAACTCTTTTTCGGATTGCTGTTAATGCCGGAATTACTTTGGACGAGCTTCGTCGCATCAATAATTTCCCGCCGGATTTTACTTCTATTAAAATCGGGCAAAAGATTATCATAAAAGATCCTTCATCTTATCTGGCGTCTCTTTCTGCCCCCGTGACCACCGATGAAGAGCAAACTGAAAATGAAGAAGAAAATCCTTCCCTTACTCCCGACGATTCGGTGCTGATAGAAAAAGTCTATATCGTTCAACCTAAAGATAATTTATTCCGCATTGCCAAAAATAACAACATGACTGTGGAAGAACTGAAGAAACTGAATAATTTAAAAAGCAATACCATCAAAGTGGGTCAAAAATTGTATATTAAGGCTCCGAAAGGGAAACAAGAGGAAAAACCCTTGCCTCCTCCGCTTACCGAAGAAGAACTGAAGGCCAAAACCAAGCTTAGAACTGATTTAATTATGCCAGTGGACGGGAAAGTAATATCCGAATTCGGTATTCGTAACGGCCGTCCTCATAAGGGAATTGATTTGGGGGCGCAAACAGGTTCTCCCATTTATGCGGTTTTGGACGGAACAGTTGTTTTTTCCGGTGTGCAGGGAAGTTATGGAAATGTGGTCGTAATCGAACATCCGGAATATGTGATGACCGTCTATGCCCATAACGAGAAAAATTTAGTAAGTGTCGGCGAAACAGTGAAACAAGGTCAAGTGATCGGCACAGTCGGCTCTACGGGTAACGCTACTTGCTCGCATGTCCATTTTGAATACAGAATAAAAGGCAAAGCCATTAACCCCAGAAAAGTTCTGCCCTAAAAAAAATATAATAGGGCGGGAGGAATTATGCAGAGAAAGAAAAAGGAATCAGTCTTTTCCGATAAAGCTCTGCAAAACTATCTGAACGAAATCTCAAAATTCAAGACTCTCCCGCGGGAAGAAGAACACGAACTCGCCATTAAAGCGAAAGCAGGCGATAAAGAAGCTTTGAATAAACTCATTCAAGCCAACCTTAAGTTCGTTGTCAAAATCGCAGCCCGCTACCAAAATCGGGGTTTGACTTTGTCCGAATTAATCAGCGAAGGCAATATCGGTTTGATTAAAGCCATTGAAAAATTCTATCCTGACAAAGACATCAAATTAATCTCCTATGCCATTTGGTGGATTAAACAACGCATCATGCAGGCAATTGCAGAGAAAAATTCCCTTATTCGCGTCCCTTTGGGGAAAAGTAATCAAGCCAATAAATTAAAAGCAATCTCCGACAAAAGATTTGCCAGCACAGGTGAAACTCCGACGGTTAAAGAACTTAGCGAACTGATGGAAATTGATCCCAAACTGATTGATCGGCTGCGCACCAATCAAATTGATACTGTCTCCATTGATGAAGTGAACGCTACTAACAACAATCAGGAAGTGGCACTCAGCGAAAATTTGCAGGATAAAGATACTGCCGATCCCCAAACCTTATTTTACAAAGAGCGCCTCTTAAAAAAATTAACGCAAGCCATAAATAATCTGGAACCGCGCGAAGCAGAAATCATCCGTAACTATTACGGAATGAATAAACAACAAAAAGCACATAATTTTGCCCAAATTGCGCAAAAAATGGGGCTTTCTCGCGAAAGGGTTCGCCAAATTCAAAAAGAAGCTCTGAAGAAAATCTTAAACGGTATGGAACCCGATGAAGAAAAACTGGTGGACGCATTCATCGATAAATATAACTATCATTAAACCATAGAAGGAAACTTATCATGAAGAATTTTAGCGAAATGCTTACTCTGGTTAAAACCAAACCTCGCAAAACAGTTATTATTTCAGCGGCCCAAACAGAATCTGCTTTAGATGCCGCAGTCCTTGCTTACAAAGAAGGAATTGCTGACAGTATTTTGGTCGGGAACGCTTCCGAAATTAAAACTATGCTTTCTCAAACCGCTCCTGATTTAGCGGATAAGTTTGAAATTATCGATACGGGAACCGATTTACAAAAAGCTGCTTGGACTTCTGTGGAACTCGCCAATGCGGGAAAAGGTCAAGTGATTTTGAAAGGCAAAACCGATACTGCAGGTTTGCTCAAAGCAGCATTGGATAAGGAAAAAGGGTTACGCGTAAGCGATGTGATTTCCGATGTTTTGGTTTTTGAGCATCCTGATGGAATTAAGATGTTGAGTGACGGCGGAATAAATATTTTGCCCGAATTTAATGAGAAAGTGGCAATTATTCGCAATGCCGTTTCCGTTGCACACTCCTTCGGTATTGCCGTTCCCAAAGTTGCTGTCCTTTCCGCAGTGGAAGCAGTTAATCCCAAAATGCCTTCCACTGTTGATGCGGCTTTGCTTTCCCTGATGAATCAAAGAGGTCAGATTACAGGTTGCATTGTTGAAGGCCCTCTTGCCTTTGATAATGCGGTGGATATTATCGCAGCCAAAATTAAAAACATTACTTCCCCTGTAGGAGGAAATGCCGATATTTTCATCGTTCCCAATATTGAAGCGGGAAATATTTTCGGCAAAATGCTCGTCTACTATTGTCATTATCGCATTTCCCATGTGGCAGTCGGCACCAAAGTCCCGATTTTGATACCTTCGCGAGCGGATGAAGGCGAAACCAAACTTCTGTGCATTGCTACAGCTTTGCTTTGCTTGTAAGTTTCTGCAAATGTCTTTGCGTGTTTTGTGCCTCGGAAAAACAAAAGAAAGTTGGCTTCAGGAAGGGCTAAACACATATCTGACAAGACTTCCCAAAGAATGGAAAGTCTGCTGGCAAGAGCAAAAAGATGTTTCTTTGAAAACTGCCGGGAGCATTGAAAAAGTTAAAATGCAAGAGGCGTCTTTGGTGCTGAAAGCTTTGGCAGCAGATGAATTTGTCATTGCTTTGGATGAAACGGGCAAGGAATTTACTTCCGTTCAATTTGCCAATTTCCTGCTTGACCTGAAAGCAAATCGGGATATTATTTTTGTTGTCGGCGGAGTGTATGGTCTGGATAGTTCGGTTCGTAAAAGGGCGGATTTGATACTCAGTTTTTCCCGCTTTACTTTTCCGCATCAATTAATCAGACTTTTACTTTGCGAACAGCTATACCGTGCTTATACTATCAGCAGCGGCAAAAGTTATCATTATTAAATAAGAGGTATGAATTATGAATTCGGCTTTCGGGCAATCACTAATACTAATGCTGGAAGGTATGGCAGGCATCTTTGTTTTCATGGCTGTTTTTTACGGCTTGATTTCACTTTTGAACCGTTTATTCAAACCCACAAAGGAAGATAATAAATGAACCGAATAGCATCTTTGCTCATTCTGCTCCTAATCTTTTGCCTTTCGCTCTCCGCCAAAATTTCCGTAACTCAATCCGCTCTCGGCGTTTATAACATTACTTGGGATTTGCCTTCTTGGCAGCTATCCGCAGAAAAAGATTTTACGGTCATTACTGCGGCGGGATTAAATGTTCCGGCAACTGCAGGAGCACCCCTTTTGCCTTATGATGAATGCAAAGTTGCTGTTCCCGAACAGGGTTCTTTGCAGTTTGACATAATCCGCCAAAATGTGCGTTCCGTTCATTTGGAAAAGCGTCTGCAGCCCGTTCCTCATATCGTTTATAACGATCATACGGACGCATATCAATACAAAATTGACGAAGCTCTTTATTCCGACGCGCCCAAAGAAGTTTTGCAGCAATTGCCTCTGCAGCGTTTTCGCAATTTGACTTTTATTCCGATTAAAATCAATCCCTTCCTCTACGACGGCAAAAATGATGTGCAAATCATTTCTCATTTGGAATTTACAGTTACTGTTTCCGGAAACCTGCAACAAAAGAGCAATTTACCTGAAGATGAATTGAGTGCGCTTATAGCAAAACAAACTATTAATCCGACTGAAGCTTCCCAATGGCAATCTTCCTATAGAGAGGCAATTAATTTTGCCGATTTTACTCTTTCCGATTATTGGGTTAAACTGGAAACGAATGCGGACGGAATATATAAAATTACGCCTGCTCAACTCAGCATGCTGCCTCTTAATGATATTGACCCGCGCTCTTTCCGATTGTTTACAACCGGCGGTGCAGTCCAATCTAATGCCGTAAACTTCTCCGGACCTCAATTCAAAGAAGTCCCGATTTATGTTTCGGGCGAAAATGACGGCTCTTTTAACACAGGCGATTACATCCTTTTTTACGGAAGCGATCGTGACGGTTATGAAATGAACCAAGTCATTTCCGGAACGCAATACATCAATCCCTATTCTCAAAATGTATGCTACTGGCTGACTTTTGGCGGTTCTTTTTCCGGTGTGCCGAAACGCATTACTATGGCTTCCCCGCTTTCTGATTGGACTGAATCTGTTACGACAACTCCCGCTACGGTCAGAATAGAAAACGATGTTTATCAGCGTAACACTATCGGCTTTGAATGGTATATGGCTAAACTTTTCGGAAGTTCCACCGCTGATTACTCTTACAATATTACTTTGGAAGACTTGGACACTTCTCAACCGCAAACACTTTCTTTGCTTCTGAAACAGGAATACCTGCGGAACGGGTCTGACCTTACGCATAAATTGCGCCTTAAAGTCAATAATAATTGGCTGCTGAACTCCGCCGGAAATGTTCAAGAGTGGTCTTGGACAAGTTTGTCTCCGATTAATATTACTCATACGGGGAAATATTTCATTCCAGGAAACAATAACATTGTTTTCCATGTCATCCGCAGTTTAACTGATAACCTCTTTCTGGATTTTTATCAGGTTACTTATCAAAAGAAACTGATTAAGCGTTCAACTCAATTTCTTGTATCCGTCGCTTCGTCTTTGAACGGGTATAATGTCCGCTATAATTTCACGGGGAATAATACAAATTTACGCGTCTTCCAAACTTCAATTGATAACGGTTTTTTTGCCGTGACAGAACTTCTTGTCAATTCCGGCAGCGACGGGTTTTATTTTGTCGGAAACGGGAATGCATCCACTCAGTATTGGGTAGTGCAGGATACGGATTTATACCAGCCGGTTTCTGTGCAGCTTGTTACAACCGTTGATTTAAGCAGATCAAGTGTCGCTTATGATAATATTATCATTACTCCCGCCGAATTTGTGCAGCAGGCAAATATACTTGCGTCCTTTTACAGTCAGCATTTCGGCAAAAACAGTAAAGTGGTTCTTCAACAGGATATTTTCAATCAGTTTAATGCCGGAATGCCTGATCCCAATGCCATCCGCCTTTTCCTTAAACAAGCGGTTCGAAACTATCCCGCTCCCGCAGTTACTTCAGTAACCTTACTGGGTTCAGGAACTTTGGATTGGCGCAATTTTTCCGGCGTTTCCTCCGCTAAAAATAAAATAATTGTGTTTCAGAAGTCCACTTCCACGACTGATGATTATTTCGGGATGCTCAATACTGAACAATATCCGGAACTTGTTATCGGCCGCTATCCCGCTAAATCTGTTTCCGAATTAAATATCATGCTTTCCAATTTAAACCGTTATGTTACTCAACCGACGGGGGGAATTTGGAGAGACAAACTGGTATTTATTGCCGATGATGAATTTAACGGTTCCACCGTTGGCGAATACTCACATTCCCAACAGCTGGAAGCCACTTCGCAAATGATCAATCGCAGCATCCTTATCGACAAGATTTTTGCCATTGACTATGAATTTGACGAATTCCAAAATAAACCTGAAGTGCGTGATGCCATGATGGCTGAAATCAATTCCGGCACTCTCATCTGGTATTATATCGGTCACGGTGCTTTTGATACTTTGGGCGCTGAAGATTATTTTAACGGTTCATTAGATATGGGACGCTTTGATAATACCGGTAAACTGCCGCTCTTTATTGCAGCGTCCTGTGATATTGCGGAGTTTGACAATTACGCCTTTGACTGCCTTGCCGAAAAAGTAGTTTTGGTTGATAACTCCGCTTGCATTGCTTCCATTGCCGCCACGCGCGAATGTAACGGCCCCAGCAATGTCGCTTTACTGCAAAAATACTATGATTATGCACTCAATTTGCGTAATCCTATAGGTTATTCTCTTCTGCAAGCCAAAATCGCTTATACCGAATATAATGGTAATGATGAAAAATATAATATTTTAGGTGACCCTCTTCTTTTGGTCACAACTCCCGAACGGGACAGCACTATGGCAGTAGTGGCTGAAGCCGGAAAGGAAGTCACTTTCCGCTCCCGCCAAACGGTAAACTTAAACGGAGAATTTTCCGCGGACAACCTCAATACTTCTGCTTTGCTGCAAGTGTTTGACTCCGATATCAGAAAAACAATGCCTAATAATTCACCTTACACTTTTCGGGGAAGAACTGTCTATAATGGTTCTTCTACAGTTACCGATTCCCATTACGGTTTTTCTTTTATTGTCCCTGACGACATCACAACCGGCTACACCGGTCTTGTTTTAGCTTATGTCTGGGACGAAGAACGGCAAAAAGATTTCGTTAATTATATGTCTCCCGTCTTTTGGAGCAATAATGCCGTCACTGTTAATAATACCGATGCTCCGCAAATCAAACTTTATCTCAATGACCTGAATTTTGTTCCCTATGCCGTGGTGAACTCAAGTCCTTTGCTCATTGCCGCTATCAGTGACTCCAACGGTATTAATATAACAAATTCACCCGGTCACGGCATTTTGCTGATTCTGGATCAGACTGCTTCCATCAATAATGTAACAAACTATTTCTCCTATAATCCTGATTCCCATACGGAAGGCACTTTACGCTATCGGCTTTCCGGTTTGAATACGGGTGAGCATCTCCTGCAACTGATTGCTTTTGATAATTTCAATCGTCCTTCCGTCGCTTCAGTCAATTTTTCCGTCGGTAAAAGCAAATCCTTTACCGTTGAAGATTTCTTGCCCTATCCCAATCCCATGAAAAAAAGCGGCTGGTTCACCTTCAAAGTCTCCGAACCTGCCGATGTCAAAATATCTATTTATACTATTAAGGGGAAGAAAATCAAAACTATTACCGTGACTGCCGCCAAAGGCTATAATCAAATCCCTTGGGACGGAAAAGATGCAGATGGCGATTACTTAGCCAATAATACCTATTTTATCAAAATCACCGCCAAAGCTCTCTCCGGAAACGGTAAAGCGGAAAAAACCGAAAAACTGGTCATCTACCATTAAAGCAAAAAAACCAAAGCGTTGATTCGTGCATTTTAATGGGATAAAAAAGAATTTTATACTCTATAATCTATATTTTATGGTAATCGCTGTCTTCGGGAGTGTCAAGCGACCAAATCTTCTCCCTCATAGATAACGCATATTTGAAACCCTTAAAGTTATTTACATTTTTGCAAATTTGTTTTTTCAAATTTTGCCAAGGATGGCATTCCTCGCAATGACCGGTTTTCTTGTTTTGAATATCAATATCAATTGTTTGAGGGAAGAAAAAGAAATTATTATAATTTGATTGTTTTGTATTTTCTAGTTCACGCGGACGCGGATTATAAAAAGCGTGGTAACTCTTTAGGGGTTTAGATATCAAAACATCATGCCAGGTATAAATCGTATGAGCTGCAAGATTTACCAGTAATCTGCTATTAGGACTATGAGCCGAACCTACTATTACGGAAGTTATTCCCCAATCGTAACGCAAAAAAGTTAACAGAGTAGGTATAAATTGGTGGTCTCTTGCCAAAAAAGGAAAGCGTTCTTCCAATTGAATTAAATCGCATAAGACGAACCGCGTAATTGCGTTGCCTTTTTTAGCATGATGACGCAGAATGTCATCTAATTGATACATTAAATCAGCCGGAGTTATCCACTTGGATTTTAATTTGAAATTATGAATATTATTATAACATATTTTATCTTTGGGATGTGAACGACATACAAGGTTACAAAGAGTGGATTTTTCTATATCTAATATCGGCATCTTGTCATCCAGCATGAGCATCAATCCATCTTCTCCCTGGGCTGAACCTGAACGCAAAAAATCAAGAGCAAGGACAAACTTTAAACTGTACTTAGGCCCCAAGATAGCTATTGTGCTTCCTCTTTTTATTTTTTGCTCGACAAAAATATCTAAAAGCATAGAATAATGATTATTATCCGGGCAATCATTATCAAATTTTTCCAAGAAGCTATTATCAATAACATTTCGTAAAGACTGCATACCTGTATTAAATCGACAGACAGAGCAAGATGGATTGTGCATAGAAGAAGAATTATCACATTTATTATTATTTGAATTTTCACGAGTTTTATTATTTGAATTTCCACGAGTTTTATTATTTGAATTTTCACTAGTTTTAAAAAATGGGTCTTGAATAGAACTGCTTTTGGCATAATCCGAATAATCAGGAATTGAATCATGGCTTGATATTCTGCTGGAAATATTGGGATAAACAACGATTTTATCTTCCGTAATTCTGTATTGATGCCATCCTCTTGTACAATCCTGAAATCTGGATTTTTCTATGCATAACCGATTGAAAAAGAAACTATTGATTTCCTCATCTTGAAAATGTTCCATATGTATAACCATATCAGCTAAATAATCCAAATTTTCATGGTGGTCTTTTTCATCTTCATACACAATTATGGAAATTAAAGCTGCTTTGCGTAAGGTGCTGATAATTGCCTGCATATCAAAAGAGGGACGCAATTGAGACGGGAATGAATTCAATCCGTCTATAAGGATAATTCTTTTAGGTTTATAATTGTTTCGTTTTTTTCTAGATTTATGATTTACCCAATAATCGTAAGTCTCAGCATATCTGGTAATTGTAAGAATTAAATCATTAAGCCAGGCATCATCGTCTCTGGGAATTGTATATTTTCTATTATCCTTTCCCTTTTCATTTTCGTTTCCCTTTTCGTTTCCCTTTTCGTTTCCCTTTTCGTTTCCCTTTTCGTTTCCCTTTTCATTTTCGTTTTCGTTTTCGTTTTCATATAATGTATCAAATATAATTTTTTTTTCTAAACCTTCAATATCATCTTTAGTTACAGCTTTAGTTTTCTTTTTTAATTTCATCTTCTTGGTTAAATATCGATTTATATATTGACGATATATCTCTTTATTTAACTCACAATTAAAAATATGAGCTTTATCATATGTTTGGAGCATGTTATACTTATAATTTACCTTATTTATATATTCTATATCATCAGCCACACCTTTATTAGCTCCTAAAATAAGATGACATGTTCTTTTAACATTTAATAATTCTTTGGGCTCGCATTGAAGAATTCCAAATAATATCTCTGCAGCTAAAGCTGTTTTCCCGCTGCCTGCAGGACCTTTAATTAAAATGATTAAGCCATTACCGGATTTTGGATAACAGAAGCTTTTATCGTCTTGCTTATTATTTTGTGTGGTTGCGTTCGGCTCCGGTTTTGAATTTGTAACAGATTCACCTTGTGGTTGTTTATTATTGTTCTTGCCATTAGAAACAAAAGGTAACAATAATCCACCCTTAAGAAGAAAATCTAAACCATCTATTTCTGTAGGAATCCAAGGACTTTTTTCGAATCTTGATTTTTCTTTTTCGTAATATTCTTTAAGTTTATTTTTCATATTTTCTAAATTTGCTGTGTCTTTCGGATTTTGTATATTCATAACTATCTCCTTCCATTGCTTTTTAATATATTTTTATAGATTTCGTTAATTAATTCACTTATATCAGCAGTATATTTTACCGTGACGGACTTGACCATTAAAGTCCTTAAATAGTTATTAAATAAATCCATTTTAGCCGGCCCAAGCTTTTGTTGATTTTTCGTATTTGAACTGTTGTCATTATTTTTCCCTTTTGTTATTTCTTCTTCACTGCTGATATAATAAAGATATGGGTTATTACAGGAAGATTTAGCTGTATTCAGCAAACGCAACATATTCATATCGGTCAAAGAAGTGCCGATAAACAAGCAGGCAGTATTTTGCAAGGCATTTAATTGGATAGTTGTTTGCCAAGAAGTAATGTTTGTGTTAAAACGAGTATATTCATCCAGACTTAGGATAATATGATCATCTCGTTGTTCTTTTATAAGATAAGGAAAAATGCGGGGCAAAAATCCGTGGACATGATATATAGGTAAAGCTATAGCATCTTTAGGTGGTTTAGACGGTTCCATTGTATCTTTATGAACAGATATGGGAAACAAATTAATTTTTTTAGTTTTCCATTTTTCTGTTAATACGGTTTCTAATAAATCATCCCAATTATAAGTTATAACACTTTGAACTCTCGGCATAGTGCATAATGCAGCTATTTCTTGCAGTAATTTGCACTTTTGAATTTCTTCTTGCGTTGTGGATTTATAGAGAATTGAATGCAAAATGGAAACATATCTGTCTTGAAGAACTCTTTTTACCAGCATAGCCTGATCATAGATGCTAAACTTATAATTTATCCATTCAATTAATTCTTCAATATTGGTAGAAATTCGGTTAAAGGGACTAAGAAGCTGAATTATACTCGCTTCCAATAAACTGTTCATAACTCCTTTCCAAACTGAAAGAGTTCCTTCGTTCACTCCGGCACCCAGAATAAGAGTTAGTTTTATCGAAGGATTATTATTATTTAAATCTTTTAATAAGGCATCAAGGCCTTTTTCCTCAAGTTTGTGTTTATTATTCTGATTGGGATAAAGCATTAAAACTAATATCCTTATATAAAATTTTGTTCTTGAGCATCAAACCTTAAGATGTCATTGCTGTGCATAAAATTTAATCTTAAAGTTCATTTTTATATTGCATTATTAACTGTCAAGGATTTTATCCTTTTTAAACACACTATGTTAATTTTACCTTCATCCACACAACAATTCAAATTACTCTTTAGAGATGCTTTGATCTTATTTTTTCTTATTTTATTATGTTGCTCTTTTCTTTTTTAATAAGATCCAATATAAAAAAGCCGGAATTTTACTTCCGGCTTTCTTTTAATCTTTGTTAAGCTATTTTGAAATTAAGGCACTGACCAGCCTCCGTCCACGACGATTTCAGCGCCTGTCATATAGGAACTGTCATCGCTGGCAAGGAAGAGAGCTACTTTTGCAACTTCAATAGGTTTGCCGATGCGCCCCATAGGAACTAAAGAAAGCAGACCTTTCAGAGCTGTTTCATCAATGGAACCGCTTACCATCGGAGTTTCAATCGCACCGGGCATAATGGCGTTCACGCGGATATTTTGTCCGACAAATTCAATAGCTGCAGTTTTGGAAAGAATTCTGACTGCTCCTTTGGAAGCTTGGTAAGCTGCAGAACTGCCTGTCCCGATTAGCGCATATACGGAAGAAATATTAACGATGGAACCTCCACCCGCTTTACGCATCAACGGAACTATATGTTTCATTCCCAACCAAGGTCCTGTTTGATTTACCGCTATCACTTTATTCCATTTTTCTACAGTTGTTTTCTCCACGCCGTCGGAATCAAGGATTCCGGCATTATTGACTAAAATGTCAACTTTCCCGAAAGCGGCTTCCGCTTCTTTGGCAATGCGAATCCAATCTTCTTCCGAAGAAACATCGTGCTTGAGTGCCAAAACTTTCGTTCCTTTTGCGGAAATTTCGGCACTGACCTTTTCCAAATTGACCTGATCAACATCAGTAATGATGAGAGAAGCACCTTCAGCCGCAAAAAGACGAGCTTCTTCAGCGCCCATACCTTTTGCCGCACCCGTAATAAGTGCTATCTTGTTTGCAAGTCTGTTCATTTTTCTCTCCTTTATTCAAATTGAACAATATTATATACTCAAATGTTAAGATAATCCAAATTTCTCGAAAGGCAAATATTATCTTTTAATCCGGGGTATAAAGTTTTTTGCAAAGATTTTTTCTCTCTTTCATTAAGGAAAGTTTTACCGCTAAAAAGAAAAGGCAAGCTCAATTAAAAGCCTGCCTTTCTGCACGAAATAATCCCGAATTTTATCGGGATAAGTTTGTTTTTATTTCAAAAGCAGCATCCGTTTGGAAGAGACATAAGTTCCTGCTTGCAGACGAGACATATAAATTCCGCCGGCAACGGGCTTCCCGTTATTATCTTTTCCGTCCCAAGTGATGCTGTAAAATCCGTTCCCTTTGGTTTCGCTCACCAAACTGCGCACCAGTTCACCCTTTAAATTATATACGGAAAGAGTTACAGGAACCTTTTCTTTGATGCTGAAACGAATTACTGTCCCCTGCTTAAACGGATTGGGATAATTTCCCGCTAAAGCTGTAACGGTAGCAGGAACAATGTGCTGGTCTCCATTTGCGGTAATGTTTACCGTAACGGAATTTGAAGCATCGGATTCATATTGATTGAAATACACATTTGTCGTATAATAAGTATATTCTCCGGCAGGAAGATTGGTATCGGTATAATACGCAAGCTGATAGGGAATAAAATCAGTTATCGTTGCAATCAGATTATTATTACGATAGACCTTAAGAGCAGTGAGATTTTGCCAGTCACGCGTGTTGCTGTCTTTCAAAGGAATCGGTCCCGGAGCCCAACTTAACAGCACATTATTAATGTCTTGAATTTGAGCGGTGAGCATTTCCGGAGGAGGATACACGCCCGGAAGCATATCTGCCAAAGAACGGCTGGTAATGTAATTTCCGTCAGTGCGCGAATTGGCGATACCGATTAAAGTAATAAGACCCGTCGGAATGGGTGTTCCGATGTAATCCACATCATAGAAATTGGTGCGGAAATTCATTGTCTCGGTCAGATAAACTAAAGGATAGACAGTTCCGTTGGCAAAAGTGGATTCTGTCGTATTGAATTGGATAGGCCAAAGCTTGATCAATTCCGACTCATAAGCTTCAAAATTATTGTTAAATTCGCTTATGGTAATAGTCTGCGGCATTATAACATTTCCTGTTGAAGTAGCAGGACCGGGATTGACGGTCGGCACCAATTCCAGCATTCCGCCAAATTCATTTATGGTCCCAATCAAGCCTGTGATGCCGTCTCCCACATTATATGCGGTAGTGATAACACCGTTCAAATCATCAATCAGGACGCCTGCACTGCTATCTTGGACGAATTTCTGATTGCGGTAAGTCTGCTTAAAAGTCAAAATGACTTCGCCCGTAACTTTATAAATCGTTGTGCCCGTTGGTTGTTGACGCAGAGCAGCCAAATTTGCACAAGTGACGGGGAAAGTATATGTTGCAACTGCAACTGCTGAAGAATCCGGAGGCAAATAGGCAATGGCTTTCACCGTTGTGGTAGCGCTTATATTTAAAGGAGCGGAATAAACTGCGGAAGAACTGTTTGGTGTGCTGCCGTCAGTCGTGTAATGAATAACGGCACCTGCAGTTTCACAACTGATACTCACTTGGATAGGACTGTAATAAATTCCCGCAGCAGGATTGAAAGTTGGGGTAGCAACTCCTCCCTGCGGAGGTTGAAAATCAGCCAAATTGCGGGCAGTAAAATAATTGCCGTCCGTTCTGGAATTGGGAATGCCCACAATATTCATCGGCACTGTCGGAATCGGTTGTCCGATATAATTAACATCGTAAAATGTAGTGCGGAAGTTAAAAGTAGCCGTTCCATCGGTAATAGGATAGACAGTTCCGTTGGCAAAATTACCCGTAGCGCCGGTAAAAGTGCAATTCAGGACTTTCACCAATTCAGATTCATAATTTTCAAAATTAGTATTAAGCTCATTCAGAGTAATCACTTGCGGGGTAATAACATTGCCTGTGGAGGAAGCGGGACCCGGATTCAGCGAAGGAACAAATTCAATCATTCCGCCATATTCGGTAATTTTACCCACCAAGTTGGAAATGCCGTCCCCGATATTATATTGCGTAGTCACGATGCCGGCTAAATCGTCAAACATCATTCCTGCAGTATTATCCTGCACCCATTTTTGGTTGCGGTATGTTTGTTGGAAAGTCAGAATAACTTCTCCGGTCAGCTTATAAATTGTTGTATTGTCCGCAGGTTGAGCTCTCAAAGCTGCAATGTTCGGAACATTAATCGGAAATGTGTAGACAGCGGTTGCAATAGAGCTGTTACTGTATCCGGGAGCGGTTGCCATTGCTTTCAAAGTTGTTGTAGCTGAGATAGTTATCGGGGCTGTATAAATACTTGAAGCGGTAGTTGGATCGGTTCCGTTTGTCGTATAAAAAATCGTAGCACCGGCTGTGGTTGTAGAAATTGTGACACTGATAGGGGCGGTAAACAAACCGGGAAGCGGATTAAAAGTGGGAGCAGCACAGATTTGCCCGCCCGTGGGAGTAAAGACATGACTGCCTAAATAAGAAAAAGTGTTAACCGGATAGGATGTCCAATCCGCCATATTGAAATTAACCGTCGGACTGATTATGTTGGAATTACGCACCAGCGTTACATCCATTCCCCAATTATTGACATCATTTACATAACCGATTACATCAGTTTGCACGCCGTTATGATACAAAGCCAAGGCGTCGTTGCCGTTATAATTCATTGCTGCACTGGTAGTAGCCAAATCAACATAAGGCTGACCTACCAAATTAGTTCCGCCTGTTGTTGAATTTACGATTACATACACATCGTTATTTGCCAAAATTCCGCTGAGCACAAGATCGCTGCCAAAATCGCCGGCACCGTTGACCTGCTTTTTAATTGTATAGGCTGAAAGGTCAACCGGAGCACCTGTTCCGTTAAAAATCTCAAGTGCTTTCTGATAGGAAGTGCCTTCCACATATTCGGAAAAGAACAGGTCGGTTGCATAAATAGGATTTGTGCCGCCGTTGTCCTTTGTCACGATCAGATTGTTTTTTCCGTAGGCAACAATTTTTCCCGTGGCACCGGTAATTCCCATAAAGCGAGTGGAATTGAAGGTCAAAGCGTCAAAGGTTTCTTGTGTCCAAGTTGCGCCTTGATCAACGGATTTGACTATGGACCAGGAATTGCCCATATTTGTAGTAGTGTTGTCAGAACTGTATCCTGCAGCCCAAAAAACGTTGTCCTCATCACACCAAACACCGTTCATATCATCCAAACAGCTTTCAGTTGATGCTGACCAATCTGCTGCGGTTAATCCGCCCGTGGAAGTGTGATAGATTTCGCCGACGGAATTGACTAAAACGCCAATATTGGCATCGGCAAAACGAATGTCTCTGATTTGAGCGCTTGTGCTTCCGACCACGATAGGCGACCATGACAAGCCTCCGTCTTGGGTGATGTATAAATTGCCGGCACTCGAACCCGCAAAACCCATAGTTTCCGTCTTAAAATATACGCTGTAGAGAATGCTTGTCCCCAAGCCTGTTCCGTTCAGCATACTCCATGTATTTCCGCCGTCCGTAGTCTTGGCGTGTATGTTATTGGAGCCGACTGCGTAGCCGATTTGGTCGTTCACGAAGAAAAGTTTGTAATAAATTTGGGTAGAAGTGACGCCGGAAACGGTAAAAGTCGTCCATGTATCTCCGCCGTTAGTAGTGTGGAAAATTTTCCCCGTTGTCTTTCCCGTAATCCATCCTTCGTTGGCGTTTTTGAAGTAGCAGGTGTAGTAAGTGTCATAGTTAGAAGGAATATGCAGTCTGGTAAAGGAAGCTCCGCTGTCCGTAGTTTTCAGGATGTAACCTTTGTCGCCTGCCAAATACCAAGTATCGGCATCCACGACAGAAGCTCCGTAAAGGTCAATAGCATTCGGCACCAAATCTGTCCAAGTGACACCTTGGTCGGTTGATTTTGCCAAAGCGCCGTTCCATCCCGCAGCCAATAAATCGCCGTTAGCCAATATGTTTAAGCCTTCGAAGTAAAGTCCGAAGTTATTGGTAACGGTCGTATATGTCGCCCAGCCGTCTGTTGTCTTCAGTAATGAGCTGTTCCAACCGGCGGCAAAACCGGTTTGACCGTTCAAAATAATGTCCTGCATATTAACACTGGCACCGCCTGCATTCACATGATGCGTCCAATTTACTCCGTTGTCGTTACTTACGCCGATGTAGCCCAAACTGCCTGCTAAAACTACAGTGGAACCGTATTGGCGCACTTTATGAATATGCGGATTGCCTGTAATAGTCAGATTTTGGATACTCCAAGTAGAGCCGAAGTTTGTCGTAGTCAGGATTTTGGCTTGATCCGGAGAACCGTTATTGAGACCGCAAAAACCGACGCCGCTTGCATTCATGCTGATGGAATAAATAATGTCGGTAGTCCCGGAAGTTTGAGCAGTCCAAGTGACGCCGTTATCGGCAGAATATGCAATTTTGCCTCCGTTGCCTGCAACCCATATTCTTCCGTCAGGCAAATAGACGCAGGCATTGACATCATCGGTTCCGAAAATTGTCGGTGTTTGCGTATTTGTTGTCCAACTGGCACCTCCGTCGTCTGTTACTGCCACCAATCCGTCAATGCTGACCATAACTCCGTGCTGTTCATCGTAAAAGTCAAGATCGTTAATATCCTTATAAGCGGGAGTGACGGCATCGTATGCGGGACTGGGCACAAAAGACCAATGTGCTCCATTATCTGTGGATTTGGCAAAACCGCCTACATAACCCGCTGCCCAAAGTGTATTATTCACTCTGTCCAAAGCGTAAAAGTTTGTCGGAAAACTCGCTTGTCGCGTCACCTGCCAACCGAAAGCAAACACTGCAAACACGACTAATGCAGTTATCAGCATTATCTTTTTCATAATGAATTTACCTCTTCTTATCTATCTTGAGAGCCGAACGAAATTTTGTTCCGAACGGCAATTCATTTTTCTTCTTTTAATGAGCATAACTCACACTATATTAAGACATAATATCAAATTGGCTGATTTTGACAAGAGGAAAATTTAGCGGAGCTGAAACTTCAGGCTAATTCCTTCTCCACATCCACCATTTCGCTGTTTGGATCGGGCATTATGGCAAAGCCGTGCCGCCTAAATACCTTTAACATTCTAAAATTATCTTTTGTCGTTTGCGCCACCATTTTTTTAGCGTGCCATTTGACGGAAATTTCCATGCAAAAATCAGTCAGCATACTTCCCAAGCGTCTGTTCTGCCATGCTTCCGGAACCAGAATTGCATATTCCACGGTATTGTGATCAGGATCGGCAACCATGCGTCCGACTCCGACCAGTTTCTTCTTTCCGTTTTCGTTTGCTTCAGCCACGATGGCAATTTCTCTATCATAATCTATAAAGCAATAGCGAACCGCTACTTCGTGGGAATTCCAGAAAAAGAAATAGCGGAAGCGCTGATAAATTGTCTCTTTTGAACAACTTGCCAACATCTCCATCCACAGGTTTTCATCTTCAGGTTTGATGGGACGGAAAGTTAGCGGAGTTCCGTCCGGAAGTTGAACTTGCTTGACATATTCTTCCGGATAAGGCCTTAAAGCCAGATGGGAATAGGCTTCGCCCTTGTGATAATTAAGATTAATTACGACCCGCGCATCCAACGCCATAATCTTTTCCGGCGTTGCCAAAAGCGGATTTATATCAAGTTCGGTAATTTCAGGATAATCTGCCGCCAGATATGACATCCTGATCAAAACTTCTATTAACTTGTCTATATTGACCGGAGGCTTGCCTCTGTAACCCTTCAGCAGAGGATAAATTTTCAATCTTTCCAACATCCGCCGTGCCAATTTTTCATTCAAAGGCGGAAGTTCCAATGCTATGTCCTTAAACAGTTCCGCATAAATTCCGCCCGTGCCGACCATCATTACCGAACCGAATACGGGATCCTGTTTTATGCCTAAAATGAGTTCAACGCCTTTATCAGTCTCCAACATCGGTTGCACGGTTACACCCTCTATTTCCGCTTCGGGAAAACGAGCTTTCACCTGTTCGGTTATTTGCCGAAAAGCGGTTCTGACATCATCGGCAGAGTGCAAATTCAATTTCACGCCTCCCGCATCTGTTTTGTGCGTTATTTGAGGAGACATTATTTTCAAAACGACCGGATAACCAATCTTGTTTGCAACAGCGACCGCTTCTTCAGCTGTTTTTGCCGCCTGAGGCATAGTAGTATCAATTCCGTAAGCTTCCAGCAAATCCTTGGAAGTGGTTTCGGATAGGACAGAATTGCCTTCCGCACATATTTTATCAAATTTTTTCCTAAATTCAGCGCGATCAAGAGAAAATTCTACGGGAATGTCACGCGGTGTTTCATACAGCGCTCTTAAATTCTTGCCGTAATCCACTAAAATAATAAATGCACCGATGGCTTGTTCGGGTGTTTTGTAAGCCGGAATATTTGCTTCCGCTAAAATTGCCAACCCCTCTTCCATCCTTGCACCGCCTATCCAAGCTGCCAAAATCGGCTTTTTTGCCGTTTCGGCTAACTTACTAATTTCCCGTGCAGTTCCGCTCGGATTTGTCATTGCTTGAGGTGTCAGAATTACCAAAACCGCATCCACATTCGGGTCTTCCAAAACAATGGAAACAGCTTTCGCATAACGCTTCGGACGCGCATCCCCCAAAACATCGACCGGATTGCCATGCGACCATGACTCCGGCAAATTCTCATTTAACGCATCCATAGTTTTGGCATCCAATTTTGCCAATGTCCCGTTCAGAGCAATCAATTCGTCAGTCGCCATCACTCCCGGTCCGCCTGCATTCGTCACTATTGCCAATCTGTCTCCGGCAGGAATTTTTTTCCGTCCCACCAATTCCGCTACATCAAAAATTTTACCTATATCGTCAATTCTGACAATCCCCGCGCGTTGAAAAGCCGCATCATAAACATTGTCCGCGGCAGCCATGGCGCCCGTATGCGAGGCTGCAACCTCTGCAGATTCGGGAAAACGACCCGCTTTATAGGCAATGATTGGTTTGCTGCGCGCGAAAGCACGAGCGGCTGTCATGAATTCACGCGCTTCGGATATGGATTCAATATAAAGAAGAATGCACCTCGTCTCTTCGTCTTCACCCAAATAATCAATCAAATCGCCAAAATCAACATCCAGCATATTGCCGATGGATACTAAATGGGAAAAACCGATTTTCGCCTGTATTGCCCAATCCAAAACGGAAGTGCAAAGCGCTCCGGATTGCGACACAAAAGCAATATTCCCCTTATTCGGCATTCCGTCTCCAAAACTTACATTCAGTTTTGATGCAGGAGATATGAAACCCAAACAGTTCGGTCCCATTATTCTCATTCCCGGATAGTTTAAACGAAGTGCCGCAATCTCTTGTTCCAATTTTTTGCCCCGAGCGCCCGTTTCCTTAAAACCTGCGGTTATAATAATGATTCCCAAAATCCCCGCATCCCCGCATTCACGCACTTGCTCGGGAACCGCAGAAGCTTCCGAACAAATTACAGCCAAATCAGGTTTGTGTGGCAATGATTGGACATCCGGATAACACTGGATGCCCATAACCGCTTCCACGGAGGGATTAACCGGATACACAACTCCGTTGTAACCGCCGGTAACCAAATTGCTCAAAATCCTGCCGCTGACGCTTTGCGGATTGATGGCTATTCCCAAAATCGCTATCCGTTTGGGTTTAAATATGTTGTCCAAATTATGAACATTCACTCTTCACCTCTATCTATCTGTTTATATTTCATAATATATTATCCCGCATGAGGTTCCGCTAATATATCCGGCTCTCCTTCCGCTTATGTATTCTATTTTGGCACAACATTCAGTCTTCATCTCACGGTCAAGTCTTTTCTATCTTGCGTGTTTTTGTCTCTTTTAACCAAAAGCAGAGCAAAAGCATACCAAAAGCATATCAAATGTATATTAAATGTATTCAATTCAATATTTGATCTACTTTTGATCTACATTTGATATACTGATGATCTACTCCGGCATTTAGGATTGACCCGTCCTGAAATTGGTTGAACAAAATTAAAGAAAACCTGAAATGGGCTATACCATTTGCAGCAAGATAGCTTATTTTAAAAAAACTTGACTTAGATTTATAATATGTAAAAAATGCAATTTGTCGTTTGACCTTACATAGATTGTGAGTAACGAGGGATAACAGATGCCCTCAACCAACCTGAGAAACAATAAGTTGGAATTTACACCAACATTGGGGACTCAACTTAAAGCGGTTTTCTTTTGAGTAAAAATATAACATTTTAGACACAAAAAGCTAGAGCTGTTAGGTTATTCGCATTTTTTTACCTAAGCGGAATACTGAACGGGGATAAAATTAATATTTATCAGATCAAGCTTTTTAAGTCGCGGACAAATTCATCCAACATTTCTTCAGTGGTATCCCATGAACAGAGAAGGCGGACTTCATTGAGAGGTTCGTTCCAGAGATAGAAATAATATCTTTCCTGCAGAACGGGAATTATTTCCGGAGGCAAAATCACAAAAACAAAGTTGGATTGGACAGGTTGAGTGATTTTAATTTGCGGAATTGCAGCTAATTTATCTCTCAATAATTGAGCCATCAGATTGGAATGAGCAGCATTTTTACGCCAAAGTTCATCGGTAATGTAAGCTTCCATCTGCAAAGTCAGATAGCGCATTTTGGAAAGAAGCTGAGTCATTTGTTTGCGATAATAGACAGCAGTTTTAGCAGCTTCCGGCTGATTGATAAAAATTACCGCTTCGCCGAATAAGCAGCCGTTTTTTGTTCCTCCCAAACTAACAACATCCACTGAGCAACCTGAAGTCATCTCTTCCAATGAACAATTTAAACTGACTGCCGCATTTGCCAAGCGTGCTCCGTCCACTTGCAAAAAAAGATTATGGGAATGCGCAAAATCGGCTAATTCTTTCAATTCTTTGAGAGTGTAGACTGTGCCGTATTCCGTCGGTTGGGAAATGGAAATTACACGCGGTTGAGACATGTGCTGGTCAGTCATCAAGTCCAGATGAGGTTTGAGAATTTTGGGAGTGAGTTTTCCGTCTGGAGTGGGGAAAACAAGCAGACGCGCTTGGGTGATTTTTTGAACTGCTCCCGCTTCGTGCATATTGATGTGAGCAGTTTCCGCACACAAAATCGCTTCATACGATTTGACCAAACTTTGCAGAGCCAGAACATTTGCCCCCGTTCCCGTAATTACAAACAAAGCGGAAGCATTTTTACCGAAAAGAGAAGCTACCTTTTTCTGCACTTTTTCCGTGTAATCCTCTTCGCCATAACCGTGCCAGTAACCGCTATTGGCTTTTCCAATTGCTTGCAGAATAAGAGGATGCGCTCCTGAATGATTATCGCTGCCGAAACTGATGGAAGGCATAAAGCTAATCTCCTTTTTATATTGACAAACACTTAAACCTTATTTGTATGAAATTTTATCTGTGTCAAGGAGAAATATATGAGTTCAACTGCCGTGCTTGGTTGTCTTTGGGGAGATGAAGCCAAAGCCAAAATTGTGGATGTATTGGGTGCAAACGCTGATATTGTTGTGCGTTTTCAAGGCGGAAGCAATGCCGGTCATACGATTTATTCGGACGGGCAGAAATATATCTTGCACACGCTTCCTTCCGGAATTCTGTATCCGCATACTGTTTGCGTTATCGGTAGCGGCGTCGTTTTGGATGTATTTTCTCTGTTGGAAGAAATGCAAGCATTGGAGCAAAGAGGGATCTATTTGCAGGGCAGGTTATTGATTGACATGCGCGCTGCGTTGGTATTGCCTTTGCACAAAGATTTGGATGCGGCAAGTGAAGATGAGGCTCAACAATATAAAATCGGTACCACACGAAGAGGTATCGGTCCTGCCTATGCTGATGATACAGCGCGGGTAGGATTGCGTTTGAACGATCTTTATCATGGGGAATATCTTGCCGGCAGATTGGACAATCTGTATCGCTATCATCATCAGAAGTCGACAGTCCAAGAAATGGAAACGCTAATAAGTGAACTCACGGAAGCAGGAAAGAAGTTGCAACCTTATGTAGCGCAAACCGATACTTATCTACGGAAAAAATATGCGGAAGGTGCACGCATTTTGTTTGAGGGTGCTCAAGGAACGCTTTTGGACCTCACTTACGGAACCTATCCTTTTGTGACTTCTTCCCATACGATGGTTGGAGGAATTTCGGTCGGAGCGGGAATTCCTTTTAAAATGGTGGATAAAATTATCGGTGTCTACAAAGCTTATGCCACCCGTGTGGGTGAAGGACCATTTCCTACAGAGTTAAAAACTGCACCTGCCGAGCAAATAAGGCAGCAGGGAAACGAATACGGTTCAACTACAGGCCGTCCGCGTCGGGTAGGTTGGTTTGATGCAGTTGCCGCAAAATATACATCCGACCTTAACGGATTGGACAGTTTGGCTGTTACTTTGTTGGATGTTCTATCAGGATTGCCTGAAGCAAAAATTTGCACTGCGTATTTGATAGACGGGAAACGCATAACAGATTATCCTTCAGATCCTTTTCTGCTGGCAAAAGCAGTTCCCGAATACATTTCTCTTACAGGTTGGGAAGATGATATTTCCGCTTGCACAAAAGTCGGCGCTTTGCCAAAGTCCGCACAAGATTATATTATAGCAATAAGGGATTTGTTGAAAGTGCCTGTGGAAATAATATCCGTGGGTCATGAACGCGGGCAGACCATTTTTCTTAATTCCTGAGCGGAAGGAGGAGCTTTTGAAAACTAAACTTCGGTTATTTTCATTAATTCTGTTACTCGGTTGCATTACAACTGCAGTTTTTGCGGAAGACGAGGCTTTGCAATTTCCCGCTCCGCAATATATGCTTCCCATGTATGACCATTTTACTTGTAATTATTTAAATGCTGAAGCATTGGGACGCGGTTTTACGACAATTGCCATGCCGGGAGGATTGGAAAATGCGGTGAATAATCCCGCTACTTTGACCGGCGATAAAACCGCTTTTTATTTGCAAGTTGCAGCCAAACCACCGATTAATGAAATTAATGAAGATAGTGACCAAAGTTATACTGCACCAATTCCTTTCGGCATTTTTGGGGTCAGCACCAAAATCTACAAAAACTGGTTAGGCGCAATCAGCTACAATATTCCCAAATCGGTAGTCTATGACGCTTATGACATTTATTACGGACAAGGGATGGGTTTTGTTTCTCGGAATCCGACTTATTATCTGCATCAGTTTACAGCTACTTTGTCCGGTAAAACAGGCAACTTTAAATACGGTCTGAATGTGCAACAGCAATTGCATCAGTTCAATGACATCATTGTTTTCTACACTTTTGACCGGGTTGATAAAACTTATTATGTAGTCAGATGGCAGCCCGGTTTGCTTTACACATACAAGAATTATCGCGTTGGGTTAACTTTTCTTGCTCCTGCAGAGAAAAAGATGGATATTCGCTATTTGGAATACGACACAAAATTTCCCATGAAAATCAGCGGAGGTCTGGCTGCCGATTTTGACAACAATAAAATCAGTTTGGATGCGGATTGGGAACAATTCAGCGAAATGGACAGCAAATTTGACGATCGCCTGACACTCAAACTGGGGATGGAAAAACGCCTCCGAAATAATACTTTCCGGTTGGGGTTGATGAGCATGCCGGGCGTTTTTGAAGGAGATTATCTTCTGCCGCAAAAACCGAATGCGACCTCCAATGACACAATGTGGTGGAATGCACTAAATCCCGGCGGAACAATTGACAATACTGATCAATTATATTTAACTTTTGGCTACACATATTATTTCAAGGGCGGAAGATTGACTTTGAGTGCGGCGCGCGATGTATTGAATAATGTGCCGACCACTCAAATAGCGATGGCTTTGGCATTTAATGCCGAAGCGATAAAAGGGAAGAAGTTTCTCTTCATAGACTGATGGAGCCTTGGGTTTCTATCCGAAAAATTGATGCTTATGATTTGCCTCTCGTCAAAGAAGGCATAAGGGATTTTTTGGCGGATTGTTCATCTCTAAGGCTCAAAAAAGCTAAAACAATTCTTCTGAAGCCCAATCTTTTGGGTAAATTTTCTCCCGAACAGGCTGTCACGACCCATCCAGTCGTAATGGAAGCACTTATCCAACTTCTTTTGGAGGAAGGCAAAAATGTATGGTTAGGTGACAGTCCGGGTGGAGCAGGTAATGTTAAAGAAGTTTGGCAAGCGACGGGAATGCAGTCTTTGGCGGAAAAATATCCGATACAATTAGTGAATTTTTCTTCGTTCGGGGTGCAGGAATTTAATGTGGGTGGAATGCATTTGGCTGTTTCCAAAGTAATTTGGGAAGCAGATGCAGTCATCAGTGTCAGTAAATATAAGACGCACGGGCAAATGGCTTTTACGGGAGCGGTCAAAAATCTGTTCGGTTTAGTTCCCGGAATGCTAAAGACTGAATATCACAAGCGTTTTATCAATCCCGAAGATTTCGGACACATGTTGGCAGAGTTATACAAACTTGTCAGACACAGGATTGTGTATCATCTTATGGACGGGATTATAGGAATGGATGGAGCAGGACCTTCCGCAGGCAGGGTTCGTAAATTCGGATTGCTTTTCGGGTCCGTTTCGGCACCCGCATTGGATTATTTAGCTGCAAAATTTATGGGCTTCCGCTTAAAGCAGATTAATTATATCGGTGAATGTTTGCAGGCGGAAGGAATTCTTCCTTCGCGGATACGGTATCCGCTTAGTTTTCAAGGTTTTAAGCTGGAGGATGTAGACCACAGGACTGCCGGTCTGCGTTCAAAATTAAACAGTTATGTTCCAAATCAGTTGCGTTATGTGGCAGATCGATTGGTGGAATTTCATCCTTTTATAACGGACAGGTGTCAAACATGCTTAATGTGCGTAAAAAGTTGTCCGGTTCATACTATTTATGTCGGCAAAGACGGAATTCCGTATGTGAAACCGGATAAGTGCATTCGTTGTCTTTGCTGTCAAGAAGTTTGTC
The DNA here is from genome assembly GCA_035357855.1 of Candidatus Cloacimonadota bacterium. Classification (GTDB taxonomy): domain Bacteria; phylum Cloacimonadota; class Cloacimonadia; order Cloacimonadales; family Cloacimonadaceae; genus UBA5614. The sequence goes on along the minus strand of DAOPOH010000008.1, from coordinate 29,169 downwards.
CCTATCGGGCGATAGAGTTGCACAAATCTTTGTTAGCTAAATTAATACTGTAACTTAAAGGAGGAGGAGGAGATGAAAGTTCAATATTTCGGTCATTCATTTTGGAAAGTATTCACCGATAGCTGCTCAGTCGTTTTTGACCCTTTTGAAAATATCGGCTATCCCATGCCGAAAGGATTGACGGCAGATTATGTCATTATCAGTCACGAACATCACGACCATAATAATCCGAGTTTGATTGGCGGGCATCCGCAAATATTAAGGAAAGCGGGTTTGTATTCGGGAGCGGGAATGAAAGCGGAATTAATTTCCGTTTTTCATGACGACAGCAGAGGCTCCCAAAGAGGAAGCAATCTCATTTCCAAAGTGGAGATGGATAACCTGACCGTAGTCCATTGCGGAGATTTGGGTCACATACCTTCTTCTGAAGTAACGGCTAAAATCATGAAGCCTGATTTGTTGTTCATTCCCGCAGGCGAAATTTTTACTCTTCCTTTGGAAGAAGTTTGGAGCGTGATAGATACTTTGCAGCCGCGTTTACTTTTTCCCATGCATTACGGAACCGAGGTTGTAAATTTCAAGCTGGGCAGTTTGGATAAATTTCTTAAACGCGCCACTAACATTGTGCGTTACGATACAAACATTTTGGAGGTTACGCCGGAGCTTTTAGCTGAGCCCAAAACAGTGATTATGAATTGGCGAAGCAAGGATTGAATTATGAAAGTCAAAACCGCTCCTTTGGAAAAGAAAAAACCTATTCGCGTGTTTTACTGGCTCATTGTTATCGTTCTTTTGGCGCTGACTTTATTTTTCGGCAGAAACAGTTTTCTTAAGATGGCGCAGAAAAAGTTGGAAGTTGCTAAATTGCAATCAAAAGTGGAAAAATTGAAAGCGGAAAATGACAGTTTGCGAAAAGAGAATCAAGACTTGAAAACAGACCCCGCAGTCATAGAAAAAATAGCCAGAGAACAATTCGGATATCAAAAAAGTGACGAAAAGGTTTTTCGTTTTTTGCCCGATAACGGCGGAAATCAAACTCAAAAATCAAAACAGTCTGATGCCGAAGGCAAGTAATCATCACTCTTTAAGTCCAAACGAAAAGCGGGAAATTTGTCTTGTGCTGGAGCGTTTCTTTTCCGCTTCCAATCAGGAGG
>DAOPOH010000008.1:0-27915 GCA_035357855.1 Candidatus Cloacimonadota bacterium | reverse complement strand
AAACTCAATATGAAGATACAGCACCTCTTGCGCCTGAACGCTATTTATTTTTGTTGCATCTTGTATCTTTACTGATAGAATTGCGTTCGCCTTTAGCAGCTTCATATTTGATAGAACTTGAATATGTTATTCCTCCCGAAAAAGAGCCCTCAGTGTCTACAGTTTTTGTGCATCTTCTTTTTGCGCAATTCAGAGCGCAGTCCGGACAGCTTTTACAGGAAGCTTTGACTTGGTTGGAAGCGTTAGCAGAAGCTTGGCAATTGAGAAACGAGAAGTTGCTGATTTATATTTTAACGCAGTGGCTGATTTCCCTGAATTGGCTCAGGCCTCAAACGCTCAGAAAAGAACTTTTACTTGCCCTTTATGAAATTAACAAACAGGAAGCCGACCACAGCACAGCCTTGATTTTGTATGAACTTTTCAATTTGCCCGACAAAACAGATATCACCAGCGAAAGGCAAAAATATCTTGATCTCCTGTTTAAACTTCCCGCTTTCCTTTTCAGCGTCAAGCAATTGCAGGACATGTATTATTATTCCGGAAATCTCAAATCAATTATTCACTCTTCTTTTCCCGCCTCAGTTTCCGATTTTAAGCACTCCAATTATTACATCTATAAATATTGGAATCGCATCGGCTACATTAGTCATTTCTTGCAGAAAACTCTTTCTCCTCCGGAATTTTTGGAAGTTTTACCAAACCTGAATGCCAAAACTCAGGAATTGATCAGCCTGATGAACTCACAAAGCAACGCATTTGTTGAAGCTCTGCAAGCCAATTATTCCAAAATTGACGAATTGTATCATAAGGTGGAGGAACTTTCACTCAAAGATACTCTTACCGGACTTTACAACCGTCGCTATTTATATAATCATATCAATGAAGCTCTTATGCTTTCGGTTCGGAAGCAGTTACCGCTCAGTTTTGTAATTATAGACATTGACAACTTCAAACAAATAAATGATACATACGGTCACTTGGCGGGCGACTTTATTCTTTCTTCTTTATCGAATTTTTTAAAAGATTATTTTCGCAAAAGCGATTTTTTGGTTCGGTACGGCGGAGAAGAATTTCTGATTGTCATGTTTGATTCCGATCATCAGGAAACCGAACTTACTTTGGAAAGCCTTAGAAAGCAGATTTTAAGCAGGGATTTTATATATCGGGAATTAAATTTACACATTACTGTCAGTATCGGCATCGCTTCCGTAATTTTCAAAAATCCATGTGTCACGATTGATTTGGAAAAGCTTATTTCAGAAGCCGACGCTGCTATGTATGAATCCAAAGCGCGAGGCAAAAATCAGATAACTTCCCGCGTTTACTATTATTGACATTTACAGACCGATTGGAATTCAAAAAGTTTTCAGGCTTGACAAAGATGTAATTTGCAGTTTTATTGATTGAAAAGGAGTTTCTGATGGCAAAAGTGACGGTTACAAAAGTCAATAAATACTATGACAACGGCTTTCACGCTGTCAAAGACGCATCTTTTATCGCTGAAGATAAAGAATTTGTAGTCTTGGTCGGACCTTCCGGATGCGGAAAAACTACAATTCTGAGAATGATTGCCGGTCTGGAAACAATCAGCAGCGGCGAAATCGAAATCGGCGATAAAGTCGTCAATGATGTCCTTCCCAAAGATCGCGACATTGCCATGGTCTTCCAAAATTATGCTCTTTATCCGCACATGACAGTCTTTGACAACATGGCTTTTGCCCTTAAACTGAGGAAAACTCCCAAAGCTGAAATCGCAACCAAAGTTCAACACGCCGCAGAACTTTTGGGAATTCAATCTTTGTTAAAAAACCTTCCCGGACAACTTTCCGGGGGACAACGCCAAAGAGTAGCGCTTGGAAGAGCAATTGTTCGTAATCCCAAAGTCTTTCTTTTTGACGAACCTCTCTCCAATTTGGATGCCAAACTGCGGGTGCAGATGCGTTCCGAAATCGTTAAGCTTCACGAAACATTGGGCGATACAATGATTTATGTCACGCACGATCAAACGGAAGCTATGACTATGGCGGATAGAATTGTCGTTATGAAAGAAGGTGTAATCCAGCAGATTGACCTGCCTCTTCAGGTCTATAATCATCCGGCAAATCTGTTTGTAGCAGGTTTTATCGGCAGTCCGGCAATCAATATTGTTTCCGGTGAATTAAGACAGGGAGAAGGTTCTCTCAATTTTGTCTGTCCGGATTTCCAATTGGCTTTAACTCCCAAACAGGCAAATCAGTTGGCTTCCTATCAGGATAAACCGATTATTATGGGCATTCGTCCTGAAGATATTTATGATGCCCGCTTTGATTCCATGGCTGTCACACCCCGTAAAATTGATGTTATCTGCGATATCATTGAACCTCTCGGAAATGAATATATCGTTTATTTGAAATCCAAATCCTTTAATTTTACCGCACGTTTTGACCCGAAAGACATGCCTCCGAAAGGACAATTATTCACAGTCACTTTGGATATTGCCAAAGCTCACTTTTTTGATCCGGAAACTGAAGTTTGCCTGCTCTGATTATGATGGAGTATGAATAAATATTGCAGTATAAGACTTTTTGCCTGTTTTTTGCTTTATCTGTGCAGTTTATCCCTTTTTGCTTTTGAACCGTTACCGCCGTGTAATCCTTTTGTTATTGCCTCCGGTGCACTTTCCAACTTAACGGACGACCCTTCGTCCGCTCAACTTAATCCTGTTTCAGGTGAAGGCGGTATCACAACCTCGGTTTCATATCCGTATTCCATGCAGCAGCTCAGTCAGGTGGAAATCGCTTCCGTCGTGAATTATCAACTGAACAGCATGTATGCGTCGTGGCAAACTCTCAGTAATAATGACTATAACAGACAGGACATCCGTTTGGGATTTCGGTTGTCGTATCTATATTTCAGATTTGGCCTTGGCTACAAAGTTATGATTGATGAAATGGAAGGTTACGGAACGGAAAACGATGACAGATTGACTGCCGGCATAAGATTTAAGCATAAAAAAACGACTCTGGATATAGGCTCCGAACATGCTATGCCTTTCGGCAGAGATAATTCCTTTGAAGACGGAGAGTTTAACCTCAGTTTGCGTCAGGATCTTGACCCTAATCTTGCTGTGGCTGCTGGTTTCAATACGGATTCCGAACAGCGCTTCAATTATAAAGTCGGCACTATTTTCGGTTTGCATCCGAATTTGAAAGCTGTTGCTTCTTGGGAAAGTCGTCCCGGACGCTTCGGTTTGGGTGCAATATTTAAACTCAAGTGGTTCAATTTGGCATACGCTGTGCAGACTCATCCGGATTTGGATTGGACGCACTCAATAGGAATTTCCGCTCTCTTTCCTTAATTTTGGTTGTAGTTTATTTGCACAATGCTGAAGACAATTCCACTTGTTGTATGTTTGTGCGTAAGCGGTTTTTGCTCATATTTATCTGCAGAATTAATTGATGATGTATATCCCGAACTGACTGAACTTCAGTATGAAAAGAAGGAAGCGCTAAGCTGGCAAATCAATTCGGAGAGCCTTTTCTTCTTTTACAACGAGCCTGCGGGAAGATTTCAAGCCCGCCAAAATTGGCAACCTTCAAGCCGGCATTTGACTTCTCGTTATTTCTTGCAAAGTAATGTCCCAGAAAATATATCTGCACCCGATTTATATTTGCTTTTTGCGCAAAACTTATCTGATGCGGAAAAGCCGCTGAATTTTGGACAGGTATGCGTGCAACTTCATGGTCAAAATTGGCTTAGGGAAATTGCTTTAGGCAATTTTCGTCTGCAAGCCGGCGAAGGATTATGTTTAGGCAACTGCGGAAATTCCATTACCGCACCGGTAATTTCTTTACATCCTGCACCGGGTTTATCGCATCCATCAATGAACGGTGCGGCAATCCAAACGCAATTTCAAGCACTGCAAACAGTTATCTGGTTCTCGTCAACCTCAAGACTTGCGCGGTTAAACGAAGGAAAAATCAGCCGTCTTTACGAATCAAGCCTGACTGATTACAGCAATAAAGAAACGGTTTCCGAACGCAGCGGAGGTGCTCTTGCCGCTTATAATTTCAGGCATTTGCAATTCGGAGGTCTTTTCTACAGTCAAAATTATGACCATCCTTTCGTTCCTGACACGGATTTTGTGCCCAACAGGGTGAGCGGAATTTTCCTGAAAGCGGAGCATTCACCTTTGATCTTTAATTGGGAAGCGGATTGGAATGAACGGCAAACGGCACAAGCAGCGAAACTGACATTTCTGCAATCTAATTTACATCAATCTTTGCAATTTATTCAACGCCCGAATTCTTTTCCCTTACCTTACGATTACACTTCTCAAGTTTTCGGTTCCCAATCCGGCAAGCGGGAATTGAGTTGGGATATAACTTACAGACCTGTAAAGATTTTGACGCTAAAAGGTCGCTTTGCCGCAGTCAATGACTTAACCGAAACATCGGATACTAAATGGAAAGAACGCACGGTTTTGTCGTCTGAATGGCACGAACAAAATTGGCGATATAGTATGACTTGGTATCGTTTTCAAAAGGATGCGCTTGCCGTCCAAGATTCCGTTTATCGTGATTTGCTCCCGCAACAGAATCGTCTGCAATTGAATTGGCGGCAGCGGATAAGTCCAAATCTCGATTACAATATCACTTGCCAATATCAGCATTATTTAACGCAAAATTTCACCAAAAACGGGATCAGTCTTCTATACGGATTGGCTTATCATCAAAAAACAACAGATTGGAGGCTGTCTTTCCTCACTTGGACCAATCAGAAAAGCAACTATCAACCAATGGATTATCCTTCCGATGAGGAATTGCTCCTGCAATCGGATACGGATTCCGCCTTTCGTTTCCAATTTCGTCAACGCCTCAATAAGGTTATTAGTTTTGCTTTTTCCGCCTACCGTCCCTTAAAAAATATCAGCAAACAAACCTACGGTTTAAATTTGCAGGCTGCATGGTAGAAGGTAGCAAAATTCAATCATGCTGAAAATAAATCTCCACACCTAAGTTGCATTTCCTTCAATATGAATGTGAAATGCAACTATTTCAATAACAACATTTTGCCGGTTATCGCCTTACCAAGTATTTCTAATCGACAAAAATATATTCCGGCAGATACCTTTTTACCGTTTTGGTCATCACCATTCCAATTGACTTGGTATTCTCCTTTTGATTGAGAGTTAGAAACCAGCTTTTTGATAAACTGACCCCTAACATTATATATATATAGCTTGACTTCTCCATCCATTGGTAAAGTGTATTTAATTTTAGTCGATTCATTAAAGGGATTTGGGTAATTATTTAGTTCTAATTTGTCAGATGGAACAACTACGGGATCGCAATTATATGTATACCCCGGTGATTCAAAACAACCAATGTCTATCGAACTTCCATATATTCTGTTATTTCCAAATGCATCAAATTCTGGTATCAAGTATCCTGGAGGCAAAATGTTGTAATTTAAAGTGCCTGCATTGATTGCAGGGGAATATCCATGTTCATCATCTGCAAACAGATAATAATATGAGGGTAGAGTTGGGTCAGTTCCAGAAAACAAAGGATTGGTTCCCACCAGATTATTTTGACCCCAAGTCAAAGGGGGTTGATTATCATAAGTGCGCCAGATATTGTTGGTTCTGCTAAACAGGCAATTCTCTATCAGAGTAGTGTTATCAGCTCTGATTTCATACCTGGCATTGTTATTGGCAAACAGGTTGTTGATGATATAGGTGGAGTCAGCCCAAACCAGCAGGTTATCTGTATAGGATGTGGTATTATTGGCAAAAGTGCTGTTGATGATATTGATTACTCCCATGGATGATATCTGAATACTGCGCACCCCATTATATGAGTGATTATCAGCAAATAGGCAGTTATCGACCAGAACGTAAGGACTGAACTGGGAGGGATCAGTCCATGCTCTGAAATTAGCCCACCCATCTTCTGAATAAAGAGTATTGTTCACAAATTTGCTGTTACGGATGATTAGTGTATCAGCAACTGCAATATCTAATCCTCCACATGCCCGGGAAAACTGTCCTCCGGGTAGATAAGGAACTCGGTTATCCTGCATTAGGATATTATCCAGCTTCATCACTGAACCCGTTAAATGCAGCCCAAAGTCATAGTTCTGTGCTGTATTATTTCTCATTGTGATATTTTTCAGAGTAAAAGTACTGGTAATGTATCCCATATATACAATTCCGTTACTTACTGTAGAATTCTCAATAGTGACATTTTCTATCAGGCTGTTGTATAATCCCCAGGAAAATATTGCAGAGGCATTAGAAGTAGTAATGGACAAATCTTTAAGCGACATCCCATACCTTTCTATACCCATCGTAACCGATCCTGTGCCTCCAAGCAAATTTTCAGCATATATACGAGTCTGACTCTGTGATACACCTTTCAAGATGGTATAGTCCTTGATGGCGATAGGCAGATACTCTCCCCGCAGGATGTTATGATGTTCACCTGCCATGAGATGAACCGTTTTGGGGTAATTGGGATTGGAAGCTATCCTCTGCATGGCAAGGGAAGGCGTTTTTAGAGCTGTTGCGGGACTCAATCCATCGTTGTTGTCATTACCATTTGGACTTACAAAAAGGTCAGCATCTACCTCCTGTAGATAGGATTCTTGGATGTCAAAAATTATGTAAGGGTTTGGGGGATAATATGAGTCGTAATAATCAGCATAATATTTTTGCCACTGCGGGACAGTAAATTTCTTCAGGAAAACTACTATTGTTCCCCCATTGATGAAGTACCAATCAATGTCCATGCCCCACTGGGCAAAGTTATTATAAATACTGCAACGATTTATCAGATCAAATGTAATTTCGGGAAGGTCGTTTATCCCACTACCGATCAATAATCCCCCACCACGATATCTTGCGATATTGTTGTAAACATTCACATTTCTCATATGTACCGTGCATGATTGCAGTATACATATGCCCCCTCCCATTGAAGCTTTGTTACCATAAATATTCAAACTCGTTAGATTTATACTACAATTAAGATATGCAAAAATCCCCCCTCCAAAAATCTGATAAGGAGAAGCTCCGTTAAAGTAATCATATCCGCTGCCACCAGTAATAGAAAATCCCCTAATAGTGCAGTTATTAGTATTGGGATAGCAAAGAATAGTTGAATTACTATTATTACTTCCATCAATTATTGTTGTACTGATATAGGTTGTATCATTGGTAGTATACTCCAGAGATGCTAAAATAATTCCTGTCTTATCTGACAGGTTGAGATTCTCATAATACCTGCCCGGATGCACTAAAACCACATCTCCGTTGACAGCATCATTGATCGCATTTTGGATGACTGTGTATTGCTGTGTTCCATCCAAAGATACATGTCTTGTAATTCCGGTTAATAGAATTGGCAACAGCATCAGGGCAAGAACGATAATATGTTTCATTATTTCCTCAATAAAATTAGGGGCGGTATGGTTGATACCACCCCCAGTTTAGTATCTTATGCTATTTAAGCATAAGCATCTTATTGGTCAAGGTCTTTCCATTTGCTTGCATTCTGGTAAAGTACAAACCGGCAGATACCTTTTTACCGTTTTGGTCATCACCATTCCAGACAATACTGTGTATCCCGGATTTCATAGATTCACTCACAAGTGTTTTTACAATCTGTCCTTTAATGTTATAAATGTTTATTATAACATTCCCTTCTTTTGGTATGGAGTAGTTTATTGTAGTTGATGGAGTAAAGGGATTAGGGTGGTTAGAAATCGATATTGATGAAAGTTCAGGGGTGATGTTATTGGCATTACCGATGGTCACATAATAGAAATCACAATCTTGTTTTACTAAGTTGCTACAAGGATTAAACTGATCGGTTTCATTATCATAACTACTGAAAAGTAAAGGCTTAGACTGAGATTTCGCTCCATCCCATCCTACTAATTCCAACTCACTGCCTTCCGGTAATGAACTGATAAAGGCTGGAATCATCACTAAATCATTTTCAACTACAGCCGCTCCATAACAAACGCCATCAGAAACTACGGCTATTTCTTGAGCAGTAGAAAGAGAATCCATTTGCACAAATATTGGAGTATAATCAGGTTCTTTGGTAAAGCTGAAATATGTGGGTTCTTCTTTTACAAACTGCTGAGTACCCCCAGATCTATTCCATACAAATTCATCGATTTCAGGATACCCAGGCGAAGATCCGAATTTTTTCACTATTACCATATCACCATAAGAAAGAGTTGGACTGCGTTGTCCGCTATCCAAAACCGTTATCCAAGTCGAACCCCTCTGAGGTTTAATCCTGGCCATTGTCCAGTTTTTATGATGAATATAGTACAGTTCGTTCAAAAAAGTCCCAAAAGCAGTTTGAGGAGTTTGAGTTTCGGGTATGAAATACCCTATCCAGAGCTCTGAATCAGGATAAGGAACATATACTGGTGCATTGTAGGGAATATGATAACCGTGGTATTTACCAGTTGATGGCATATTGCTACTTTGATTAAAAATTGCCTTATATCCGAGAAATCCCTGCATATAATGCCATGTAACAGTAGCACTTGGCATGTGGAAATAAAGTCCCATAGGATGAGTAGAATCATACCAACGGAAGTAAACAGTATCCATAGCAGAAGGCGTTGACTCATACTGCCTAAAGAAAGCCCGCATTACATCAGCACGGTAGTTCTGGCCATCTATAGTGACCATTGTATAGTCATCAATAACTGGGAAACATTTCCAATTGCCCTGTCTGTCATTAGTGAACGAATATGTGCAGTATCTGTCATAATCGTAAGGAATAGCGCCAATATCCTGGGTTTCGTCGTGGACTGTTAACAAATCCTGGTTCCATGATGAACCTTGTGGGTCCCAGTACAGATCGTTGTAACCAGTACCTATGCAAGGCGATCCTTTCTGTAGCGAATAATCATTTGTAGCCGGATTTGTAAACATTGGGTCTGAAATGAATTTTCCATAACCAGAAAACTGCCATATTTGTAAGTTAGTATTGTATAAACAGCATAAGTTATATGTTCCATTAATATTATACGGAGACTTTATGATGCTGTTTAAGTAAGTATGTGTAAACCCATTATCCCCATAAACACTGTATAATGCAGGATTACTGGCTAACTGGTCTAGAGAACACTTTTCAAAAGAGATACTGCCCCCGGATAAATATACAGTACAACCTATGCTTGCATTATTTCCATACAATACTGTGTCATAGAAATATAATGAGGAGTTGATTGCTTTTGCAGCACCACCATGTGAATCACCTGGCAAAGCACCACCCGAATAATAGGCTCGAGCAACATTATTGTAAACAAGGCAATTATCTATCAAAATACGTGTGCTGTTGCTTATGACGAATCCTCCTCCATCAAGACCAGAACCATTACTAATTTTCAAGTTTCTTATACTTATGTTTGATGAATTCGAGATATTTATAACAGTCTGATATCCAGTACCAATGAAGCTTGGTCTGTTGTTATTTGAATTATCTCCTTGCAAAACAAGACCTACTCTTGATGATATGTTTATAGTCCCATAGTAAGTATTCTGGGGTATCGAGATTATAGAGTTATCTGCTGCATTGTTAATCCAGTTCTGTATTGTAGAATTAGATTGAGACATACCGTATTGAAAAAGATAGTCGTTAATGAATACCCCGGGGACATTGTACCATACTCCATCTTCTATGTTTTGCAAAACTATAGAAAATTGAGATTCACGATTATAGATAGTGTTATTCAAAGACCTTGAGACATTGATTTGATAGTAGTACCATCCACCATATTGTGATACTAAGCTATATGTCGGGATGATATTAATCCAAGTAGCGCTTGTTGATATACGAATTCTTTGATTCTGGCTATTTAAGCTGCCATTCATTGGTACAATTGTCCAGATTGAACCTGATGTATTGGGTGTATAGAAGGGACCAGAAAATTCTGGCTGGCCAAACTGAGTGACTTGTGAAGTAAGCGAGGCTGCTAAAACAAGTAACAGCAGTAAAAGATAGATTGATTTCATTTTTGCTCCTTATAGTTGCTTGATTTTGTTATCCAAAGTATTCTATTATTCAAATTTGAATCTTACTTATTATACAGGCAATTCGTTCATAGATAATATACATATAGAATACCATTGATCTCAATGAAGATATACTCACCCTCAGGATCTTCATACACAATCTTGACACTCGGATCATTTATGCTACCGACAAAAATTGGAATTGTGTTGGGATCGATAGCTTTGTAAGGAAGTTCTGAACAGAATAACCCAACACTAAACATCAGGGATAAGACAATGACAATGAAACGATTCTTCATTTTTCACTCCTTTTAAAATTCTTCTACTATATAAGTGTCAAAAAGGAGTGGTTTTGGGGAGCGATTTTGTGATTTATTTTGTTATTCGGATAGAATTGTTTTAATTTGTTCGAATGTCAGGGCTGATTTTCCTTTATTTTTAGGTATTGTAACATTGGGTGGGATAGTTAGAATTGCTGCTAACCTATTAACTTTACAGGACTCAGTTACTATTCGATTATTTTCTTTTATCGTGATTATTACTGAAACACATAAAGGCTCAATATTGCCAGGATTACAAAAGATATGTATGCGGTACTTATTATTACCAATAATATGAATGCCCCAATCATCTATTTGATAGAATCCCACGAGGGTTTGTCTGATATCAGACTGTTTCATTAAAGATGAGTTCTTCCTAATCGATGGTTTTTTGTCCAATTGAGGACATTTAATTAATTGCTTCAGATAACGCTGGATTGATTTGAGCTGATTAAAGCTAAGTATCTCAGGTGAATCTTCCCATCCGTAATACTTCAGGCACTTTGCTTTGAAGTTCTTTTTGATTTCTTTGCTGGATTGCCGTGCTTTATCGTAAGAGATGCCTTTTGCATGGGCATATTGAGTTAAATTGGGATATTTCTGGATTTCAATAAGTTGTCTATATTCTGAAGATTCGTAGAGATTGTTTTCTACTTTTTCAAAGATTTGACTACTCAAATCAATATCATTACCAGCTAATAACTCAGATATAATTCTAACCTCATATTCCAATGTTTGCAGCATTTTCTTATGATCTTGATTATTTTTATACTGCTTAGCCAACATATTGCAAGATACTTGTCTTAACCATAGCCTTGCGTTTTTAATAGGTTGTCTGGCTTTAAGGAGTTGTAAAATAGCATCTTGAGAAATATCTTCGGATTTTTCGTAGTCATTAGTTTTTTTAAGACAGTATGTAAAGCACTCATTTCGGAGCTTTGAAAAATATGATTCGATAAACTTAGGGTATTGCCTATCTATGAAATCAGGGACTGTTTGTGATGGTTTAGTGTTACTAACCCAATTCAGTAATGCATTGATTTCAATTTCAGCTCCAAGATTCATCCGAGAAAAGAGGTTAGAATTTCTTTCTCTAGTTAGCTCAACAATGCTTTGATACTGTTGTAAATCAACACTTTTGTTAAATGGAGAATCTACAGCCATATTTCCTCCTAATTACCAGATGCTTGTTAGCTTTTTATAATAAACCTATATCAAAGTCAAGATAATTTTTAAGGTAACTGTGAACAATAATATAACTCGTTTATAGAAGTTACATCGAAATCCATTATTACCGATAATGGATCACACTGGAGTAAATACAAGTATTCAGATTATCCTCTCTAATCCCATTTTATTTAGTTTGATCAGTATCAGTAGAATTCCTTTTTTCACCTTCCTCCCAATTTTTTGTACATTCTTCGTGGAGATGACCATATAAGTAAAGCTCCTGAGGTCTACCACTTCAATAGAAGCCAATGCTTTCAGGTAGATATAAACTCACTGCCTTGATTTACCAGTAGGTTGAGCTATCTCTTGTATGGCCTTCTATTAAGGACAGGCACATCAGGAACAATATTATCCATACTCAACTGACTAAACCATAAGAACATCCTATTGCATATAAGCTGATCTTCCATCTGATAATCTGAAAGACTATACCAGGATTGAATCAACATAATCCGAAACATAACTTCAGCTGAGTAAGCATCTCTGCCCGCTACGGAATCTCGTTTAAGTTCTACCTGATTGAGAACTGATCTAATTTTCTTCCAGTCTACTAATTTCTCTATGTGTTTAAGAAAATGCTCATGATTTTCTATGCGCTCATTAATCTCTTGATCGGCAAGAGTGATAATTTCTTTTTCCATGATAGCTCCTTATTAATTATGGAGCTAAAATAAAATGCGTAAGGAATTTGTCATGAAAATCTTAGATATATATTGTCCATTCTTATGTGCAACAGTCTTTCATATTTGCTATTCACTTTTTGCATATCTATTGCTTTAATAGTTACGGTAGTGATGCCGCGGTCTCTCTGGGATTTTTTCCCAGAGACTCCTTGTTGTTCCACCATAACTATATGAGCAAGATTAGAGGTAAGTGCTATTTATTGGTTGGACTTATAGAGTAATTTTCCAAAACTATGGCATAGTATTGGAGTAAGTTGGAAAACCTGCCTTCCCAATGCAACATCCGATTGTATCTTGTTCATTACTGAAGATTTATAACCTGTGAAAATTATTTGGCCGGTAACAAACAGGCCGCGACAAAAGCTTAACAATCTACATTACAGTTTATTTATAGTAACGGCAAAGAATGAAGAATACGGACAATAGAAAATTAGTCTTTTTTTGGCAGTGTGGTAGTATTATTAGGGGTTGCTGCAATTTTTTAGGAATTAACGGTCATGAAACGACGGTATCGATATTGGGTGATGCTACATTGGTGGGTGTTGTAGCTTCATTATTCCGCTTATACGATGGTCTTAGTATTGTTTTTTTACAACAAAAAAAGCCCCGCCTAATAGCGAGGCTTAATATATTAGGGATTTGGGATAAAAGCGCAACTTATTTAGTCAGATCTTTGGCTTTGATATTGTCCTTTTTCGCGGCTTTCTTTGTCTCTTTTTTCTCTTCTTTAATCTCCGATGCATTGACAAATTCGATAATTGCCATGGGTGCTGAATCACCTTTACGGAAGCCTGTTTTCAGAATGCGTGTATATCCGCCGTTCCGATCTTGAAACAGGGGTGCCACTTCATCAAACAATTTTTTGACAAGAGTACGATTGCCGAGCATTTCGTAAGCCAGACGGCGAGAGGCAACGGTATCCTTTTTTCCGTAAGTGATTAAGCGCTCAACATAACTGCGCAAGGACTTAGCTTTAGCCAGAGTAGTTTCAATTCTACCGTTCGGGCTGCTAAGCAGAGATTTGACTAAGTTGCGGAATAAGGCAGTGCGATGAGCTTTTTCCCTTCCGAATTTTCTTCCTTCTACTCTGTGTCGCATTTATTTCCCCTTCTTTTTAGTAGCGCCGGGAACAGGTTTCTTTGGAGGAGTGACAGTTTTTTTAGCTGAAGTTTTTGACGCGGTTTTAGCAGAGGTTTTTTCTTTTACAACGGGAGAAGATACCTCTTTTGCGGCCTGTTGTTCAGTTTTAACTGGAATGCCGCGACTGCGTGCTTCACTGATTCTGCGATTGATGGATTCAACATCCATACCCAGAGTCAAGCCGTATTTTTTCAACTTTAGAACTATCTCTTCCAAGGATTTTTTACCGAAATTGCGGAATTTCAACATTTCCGCTTCAGTTTTGCCAACCAGTTCACCAATAGTATGAATATTAGCCTGTTCAAGACAATTGGCGGCGCGGACATTTAATTCGATTTCCTTGACGCTCATCTTCATAATGCGTTCCAGCTCTTCCAATTCCGGATCCAAATGTACATCGTGAATATATTCCGGTTCTTCTTCAAACAGACAAAGTTTGCTGAACATATCCTTCAGGATTTTGGCAGAAAGGAAAAGAGCGTATTTGGGTTCGAAAGCACCGTTGGACCAGATTTCCATAATCAGTCTGTCGTAGTTCATTTTTTCTTTCACTCTTTGGTGATTGACTGAGAAATTGACTTTGAGAACCGGCGAATAGATGGAATCGATGGGAATGGTTCCGACCGGTTTGCCTTCCGTATCCTGTTTATCTGCAGGCACGTAACCTCTGCCGATGCCCACCCACATTTCAATTTTCAAGTCAATGTTATCTATCACTTCCAAGAGATACAGGTCTTTATTAATAATCTTCACTTCGGGGGTTTCCTTAATTTCAGCAGCGGTGACGACACCTTTCCCCTTGTGCTCCAGTTCCAACTTGACTTCGTCAATGCTGTTGGACTGCACAACCATTTGTTTGAGCCGCAGAATCAAGTCTATGTAATCGGAATTAGTTCCCGGAATGGGAGTAAATTCATGGTGCAAACCTTCAATCCGAACATGCCGGACAGCCGCACCCTGAATGGAAGATAAAAGTACGCGGCGTAATGTATTTCCGATGGTGGTGCCGAAACCGGGTTCCAAAGGACCTATTTCAAATTTGCCATAGGTTCTGGAATAAGTGGATTCATCGGTTTCCACTGTTTCGGGCATCTGTAACTGTTCAAGAAACATCATAAACAGACTCCTTTTTTCTTAAGTCCGGCGCGGTTTATTTGGAATAGAACTCAACGATCAATCTGACATCCACGGTGGTGGGAATTTCTGCCACTGCAGGAACAGAGAGAAATTGACCGTTCATTTGTTCTTTATTAACAGTGAGCCAAGAATAGGGGGAAGTGGTTTCCGTCCTTTCCATGGCATCCAAAATCATTTTATTGTTACGGCTTTTTTCACGCACTTGGATTACATCTCCCGGTTTGACCAAATAGGAAGGGATATCAACTTTTTTGCCGTTGACTTCAAAATGACCGTGATTGACAAACTGGCGAGCCTGCATTCTGGTAACCGCAAAACCGAGCCGATAAACTACGTTATCCAAACGCCTTTCCAGTAATTGCAAAAGATTATCGCCGGTAATTCCTGACATTTTTTCCGCTTTGACAAAATAGTTATGGAACTGCTTTTCAAGCAAGCAATAAGTTAATCTAAGTTTCTGCTTTTCCCTTAAGTGCATTCCGTAATCGCTGACCTTGCGACGATAAGATTTACCGTGTTCTCCGGCAGGAAAATTCCGCTTGGAAAGGACTCTGTCATATTTGGCGGTTCCGAACAGATTTTCCCCGAAGCGACGGCATAATTTTGCTTTGGGTCCTGTATATTTAGCCATCTTTCAGCTCCTTAAATTCGTCTGGTTTTAGGCGGTCTGCAACCGTTATGCGGAATGGGAGTTGCGTCTTTAATCATCAAGACTTTTAAGCCTGCCGCATTTATGGCGCGAATTGCTGATTCGCGACCGCCGCCGGGACCTTTAACGATAACTCCAACTTTGGAGACACCCATGTCAAGAGCGGTTTTCGCCACTTCTTCCGCAGCCAATTGAGCCGCAAAAGGCGTGCTTTTACGGGAGCCTTTGTATCCAATTTTTCCGCCGCTGGACCATGCTAAAACATTTCCCGCTTTATCGGTAAAGGAAACGATCGTATTGTTAAAACTGGAATGAACAAAGATTAATCCCTCATCAAAAGCCAGACGAGTTCTTTTCTTCTTTACTCTTGTTTTTTTAGCCATAATTCCTGCTCCTATTTCTTTTTCTTCAGACCGCCAATGCGGGGTCCTTTTCTGGTGCGGGCATTGGTGTGTGTTCTTTGACCGCGAACAGGTAATCCGCGTTTATGTCTCATTCCGCGATAGCAACCGATTTCAATTAAACGCTTGATATTCATCGCCACTTGCGTTCTGAGCGCTCCTTCCACCACATATTCGTGCTGAACGATATCACGCAGGATTTTTTCTTCTTCCACGGTCAAATCGGCAATCTTCTTATTAGCGTCAATATTGGCTTTCTTCACAATTTCTTCAGCCAGAGATCTGCCAATGCCGTAAATATAGGTCAGGCCTATGACTACTCGCTTATTTTTGGGAAGTTCAATACCAGCAATATGTGCCAAACTTATCCTCCTCGGTTATCCTTGACGCTGTTTGTGCTTTGGATTTGATTTGCAAATCACGCGCACAACGCCATGTCTTTTAATAATTTTGCAATCCTTGCAAATTGCCTTTACTGAAGCTTTAACTTTCATCGATAACTCCTTTGCCGACCCTGCCGAAAACCGGCGAGTCAACTGATTAAAAGGATTTATTTATATCTGTAAGTGATGCGTCCCCTCGTCAAATCATAGGGGGATAGTTCCACTTTAACTTTATCACCGGGTAAAATGCGAATATAATTCATCCGCATCTTTCCGGAACTGTGTGCCAAAATTTCGTGCCCGTTTTCCAACTCAACCCTGAAAGTTGTATTGGGCAAAGCTTCTTTCACAATTCCTTCCACTTCAATTACACCTGATTTTGCCATCCAATTTCTCTCCTTCTTTGCCTCACTTATAAACTTGTGAGTATCTCCGGCTGCCCGTCCGTTATTAATATTGTATGTTCAAAATGGGCAGAAAGAGAATTATCGGCAGTACGGAATTCCCACCCCTGTTCTTTTACGCAATT
This sequence comes from Candidatus Cloacimonadota bacterium, assembly GCA_035357855.1. Classification (GTDB taxonomy): domain Bacteria; phylum Cloacimonadota; class Cloacimonadia; order Cloacimonadales; family Cloacimonadaceae; genus UBA5614. The sequence goes on along the minus strand of DAOPOH010000008.1, from coordinate 11,419 downwards.
GGTGCCGACATTGACCATCGGTTCGATGGCGATAGTCATTCCCTTTTGCAAACGCGGACCTTTACCGGCAGAACCGATATTGGGAACTTGAGGAGCTTCATGCAAATCTCTGCCGATGCCATGACCCGTTAAATCGTCCGCAGGATAAAATCCTTTGCTTCTGACATAAGTTTCAATGGCATGAGAGATATCCCCGACACGGTTACCGGCAAGAGCTTTTTCAATTCCCGCGGCAAGAGCCCCTTTTGTCACATCCAGCAAACGCTGTGCTATTTCTGAAACTTTACCCACGGCATAAGTCTTTGCTCCGTCTCCGTGATAACCATTTAAATATGCTCCCGCATCAATGCTGACAATATCACCTTCCTGCAAAATCTTTTCCTTGGAAGGAATGCCGTGCACAATTTCATCATTAATCGAAATGCAAAGAGCATCGGGATAAGGAGGCAATCCCGGAACCCTGTATCCTTTGAAAGAAGGATACGCTCCCTGCTCGCGAATAAATTTTTCGGCAAACTCATTTATCTCCCAAGTGGATATGCCCGGTCTGATAAGAGGTTCCACTTCCGCTAACAGCATAGCTACAATCCTGCAGCTTTGCCTGATTTTATTCACTTCCTCGGGAGATTTCAAATATATCATAATTTAATAGCTCTGCCTTCCGTGCAGCTTGCCTTTTTTCATAAACCCGTCATAATGACGCATAACCAAATGGGATTCAATCTGTTGCATAGTATCTAACGCAACGCCGACAACTATGATTAAGCCCGTTCCGCCAAAATAGAAAGGTAAATCAAATCTATTGCTCAAAATCTCGGGAACCAACGCAATAAAAGCGAAGAAAATTGCTCCCGGAAGAGTAATTCTGGTTAAAACGCTGTTAATGTATTCGGCGGTTTTCTTGCCGGGTTTCTTTCCGGGAATGTGTCCGCCGTATTTTACCATGTTTTCTGCCATCTCAGTCGGATTTAGGACAATAGCAGTATAAAAATATGCGAAGAAAATAATTAAAGCGACATAGAGGATTGTGTAAAGAACCGCTCCCGGAGAAAGCCAAGCTCTGACAACTTCCCAAAAACCGCTGTTCTGACCGAAAATAGTGGCAATCGTAGCGGGAAACATCAAAACGGACTGAGCAAAAATAATGGGAATAACACCGGCAGTGTTAACTCTTAAAGGTATATAGGTGCTCTGTCCGCCGTAGACTTTCCTGCCGACAATTCGTTTTGCATATTGAACGGGAATTTTTCGCGTGGCTTCAGTTACTAAAATAACAGATGCCGTAACCGCGACCATGACAACAAGAGCCAAGATTGCTTTTATAATGCTTAAAGAACCGTTTACCACAAGTTGATACATATTCACAAAACCTTGCGGATATCTGGCAATGATGCCTGCAAAAATGATTAAGGAAATACCATTGCCGATTCCGTATTCGGTAATCTGTTCCCCAAGCCACATTACAATCATTGTTCCGGTAATTAAAGTTATGATACAGGTTAAGAAAAACAAGGCATTAGCGTTTGGCACCACTTGCATCGTTCCGCTGGAAAGACTGGTAAGCCAAACTGCAATTGCAACAGCGTTAAAAGCAGCTATTATTACAGTTCCGTAACGAGTAATCTGATTAAGCTTCTTCTGACCGTCCGCTCCTTCTTTCCGCAGCTTCTCAAAATAAGGAATAATGCTGCCCAAAAGCTGAATAACGATAGAAGAAGTAATATAGGGCATAATTCCCAAAGCAAAGACTGAAGCTCGTTCAAAATTACCGCCCACAAACAAATCCAGCAAGCCGAATAAGTTGTTTCCTTGATCACGCACCGAATTAAAGAAACCTTGCAGTGCCGAAGCGTTAATTCCCGGAATGGGAATAAAACTGCCCAGCCTGTATAAGACCAAAAACAATGCAGTATAAAATATCTTCTTTCTTAAGTCAGCGATTCTGAATACATTACCGAGCGTATTAAACAAATCAGATTACCTCCGCCTTGCCGCCATTCTTCTCAATCACAGCAATTGCATTTTTGGAAAACGCATTGGCTTTGATATGAACGGCTTTGGTGAAATCTTCGGCTGAACCGGCTAAAATTTTGACCGGAGCGTCGGCTTTTTTACCTTTGGAGATGATTAATCCTTTCTCCTCGAACTTTTTGATATCCCATTCCTGCTCATCGTAATCTTGCAGGCGGTTAAGGTTCAGAATACGATATTCTACCTTAAAGATATTTTTAAATCCGCGTTTGGGAAGGCGTCTTTGGATGGGCATTTGGCCTCCTTCAAACCAAGCGGGAATATTTCCTCCGGCGCGTGCTTTATTACCCTTGTGCCCGCGTCCTGCCTGATGGCCGTGTCCGGAACCCTGGCCTTTTCCCAATCTTTTCTTTTTCTTATATCCTTCGGGTCTTTTCAGATTGCTTAAAGTTAACATTTATCTACTCCTATTTGTCAGAAGTCGCATCGGTTGAAACAGGTTCTACCTTAACCAGATACTTGACCTTTTCCACCATGCCCCTAATGACAGGATTGTCTTCATGGATACGACTTTTACCTATTCTGCCCAAGCCCAATGCTTTCAAAACCAGCTTATGCTTTTCCTGGCGCCCGATCTGACTTCGGATTTGGGTAACTTTAATCTTCATTGCTCCTCCTCCGGCTCTTCAGTCTGAGGGTTGCTTCTTTCATGCGTTGTGTAACTTTCTGCCTGAGCTTCAGCGAATTTGTTTGCTTCTTTGCCCGTTAATTCGGCAACAGTTTTTCCGCGAAGAGCAGCGGCTTGATTGATTGTGCGCATGGCTTTTAATCCGTTAATCGTTGCTTTGACTACATTGCAGGGAGTATTGGAACCGAGAGATTTGCACAAGATATTTTCAATTCCCGCTACTTCAAAAATAGCGCGAGCCGTGCCTCCCGCAATAATTCCCGTTCCTTCGGAAGCCGGTTTAAGCAATACTCTGCTTGCACCGTAACGTGAAATCATTTCATGGGGGACGGTTCCTTTCACTAAGGGAATTGTGAACATGGCTTTGGCAGCCTTTTCTTTTGCCTTGCGAATAGCGTCCGCTATTTCATTTGCTTTACCTGTTCCCACACCTACATTACCTTTCTTGTCTCCCACTACTACGATAGCGCTAAAACTGAAATTGCGCCCGCCTTTAACCACCTTTGCCACACGCTTAGTCTCAATTATTTTTTCCAGCAATTGTACTTCTTCGTAATTGGTCTCTTCGTAGTTCATCCTCTTCTCCCTTAAAACATCAAACCGGCTTTTCTGGCGCCTTCAGCTAAAGCTTTTACCCGACCGTGATATTTATAACCCGCACGGTCAAAAGCAACTTGAGTAATGCCGTTTGCCAAAGCTTTCTCACCCAACTTTAATCCGACCTCATAGCTGATTTCCGTCTTTTTCGTCTTTCCTGTCGCGGATTTGAAATCTTTGGAAAGCGTCGATAAGGAACAGAGAGTGCAACCCTTGTCATCATCCACAATCTGCGCATAAATATGTTTCAGGCTTCGGAAGACAACCAGTCTGGGACGAGTTGCTGTTCCTCTCAATTTATTTCGGATTGCCGCTCTTCTGCGATTGCGTTTTTTATTCTTTATTACATAACTTTCTTTAACCATAAGATCCCTTCCTTATTTGGTGCCGGCTTTACCCGCTTTGATTATGACATGCTCATCATGATAACGGACACCTTTCCCTTTGTAGTTTTCCGGCGGACGAACCGCTCTTACTTCCGCGGCAAATTGTCCCACTAATTGCTTATCCTTTCCCTTGATTCTGATGATGCTCTGCAAATCTGCTTTAGTTCCTTTGGAACGAGGAACCGCTTCAGCTTCAACTGTCAGTCCGTTCGGAACCAGCACCATTGTATCGTGCGAATAACCTAAAGTCAGCTTTAACCAAGGTCCGATTCTTTCTGCCGAATAACCGGTTCCGATGACATGCAGAATTTTTTCGTAACCTTCCGAAACGCCTGTGACCATATTTTGAAGAAGGGCTCGGCTCAATCCGTGATTTGCTTTCATCTGTTTAGTTTCTGCCGCACGCTTCACTTTAAGATAGCCGTCTGCTGTTTCCACGGAAATTCCGGGCAGTAAGTCATATTCCAGAGAACCTAATTTTCCTTTTACTGTAACATGATTGTCGTTAATATTAATTTCTACGCCGGCGGGAAGTTTGATTGGTAACTTGCCTACTCTTGACATCTTTCCTCCCCTTACCAGACCTTGCAGATATACTCTCCGCCCACACGGTTTTTTCTGGCATCACGATCAGCCATAACTCCCATGCTGGTGGAAATAATTGCACAGCCTGTATTATTAAATACCGAAGGCAGACTATCGGCTTTGACATAGACTCTGCGTCCCGGTTTGGAAATCTTCTGTATTCCTTTTAACACCGGTTCACCCGTATTGGTGTAACGCAAGTTCACGGAAATACGACGATAATTGATCCGCTGTTCCATGTCCTTATCCATAACTTGATAATTATTCACGAAATTCTCTTCGGCTAAAATTTTAACAATGTTTTCCAGCAGACTGCTGTGATTTAGCACAACCTGTGTATGTCCGGCACGATATGCATTGCGAATTTTCGTTAATGCATCAGCTATCGGATCGCTCACGCTCATGTTCTTTTCTCCTTAAATTAATATATAGTCAGTTTTACCAGCTGGCTCTGGTCACTCCGGGAATTTGACCGTTAGAAGCATATTTTCTAAAGCATAAACGGCACATTCCGAAAGTTCTTATATACGCTCTGGAACGACCGCAGATTAAACAGCGGTTGTATTTTCTGACTTTGTATTTAGGAACTCTTTGTTGTTTAATTATCAATGATTTTTTAGCCATTCCCGCTCCTTATTGTTCAGGTTTCTGAAAAGGCATGCCAAGTTCAGCTAAAAGCTCCCGGCATTCCTCGTCACTTTTTGCCGTTGTTACGATACAAACGTTAAGACCGCGAATCGTATCTATTTTATCATAATCTATTTCCGGAAATACAGTCTGCTCCTTAATGCCGAGAGAGTAATTTCCTCTGCCGTCAAAAGCGTGCAATGAGACACCGCGAAAATCACGCATGCGGGGAATCACGATTGCGGTTAAACGATCAAAAAACTCATACATTATGTCATTTCTTAAAGTAACCTTGCAACCGATCGGCATTCCTGCTCTCAGTTTGAAATTGGAAATAGACTTTCGCGCTTTGGTAATAATAGGTTTGCGTCCCGTTATTATCTCCAAATCTTTCACCGCATTATCCAGTAATGCTTTATTCTGCGTTGCCTGACCCACTCCCATACTGACTACAATCTTATCCAGTTTCGGCACTTGGTTGATGTTCTTGTAGTTGAACTTCTTGATCAATGAAGGCCGAACTTCATTATTGTATTTTTCCTTAATTCTGTTCATGGATTAACCTCTATATCTCATCACCGGATTTTTTATCAATCCTGATTCGTCTGCCTTCGCGTTCAATATAAACCGCCTTGGTAACGCAACCCAGTTTTTCGTTCCACAGCATTACATTGGAAGCGTCAATCGGAGCTTCTTTATGAATGATTCCGCCCTGAGGATTATTCTGCGTCGGCTTCGTATGTTTTTTAATCAGGTTGACTCTTTCAACAATGACTCTTCGCGTCTTGGGAAAAGCTCTCAGCACACGCCCCTTAATTCCTTTATAGGGACCGGTTATCACGATGACATAATCACCTTTCTTAATATGTAAACCTGCCATCATTGCCTCCTAAATTACTTCCGGCGCCAGAGAAATTATTTTGGTAAAACCGTGTTCGCGCAATTCTCTTGCCACCGGACCGAAAATGCGGGTGCCTTTGGGTTCGTGTTTTTCGTCAATAATCACTACGGCATTATCTTCAAACCTGATGTAGGAACCGTCCTGACGTCTCACTTCTTTGGCAACGCGAACGATTACCGCTCTTTCTACCGCACTTTTTTTGATCTTTCCGCCGGGAGTGGCAGATTTGACAGCCACAACGATTACGTCTCCCAAGGAAGCATATTTACTGCGCGTGCCGCCTAAAACTTTTATGCATTGGGCTTTCTTGGCACCGGAATTATCCGCTATATTAACTACTGTTTGTACCTGAATCATAATCTCTTCCCCTCTTACTTCCTGGTCTCGACAATTTTGTGAAGGATCCAACGCTTGCGAGCACTCATGGGACGATATTCCGCAATTTGAACAATATCACCTTCATGTGCTTCGTTATTTTCGTCGTGAGCCATGAATTTCTTATGCCGGCGCACAGTCTTTTTATACAGAGGATGAATAAATTGCCTTTCTACCTTGACAACTATAGTTTTGTCATTCTTATCACTGACCACGGTTCCCTGCATTATTTTCTTTCTTGATGCTAACATTTTCTACCTCATTTAGCTTCAGTTTGCTTTTGCTTCATCACAGTCAGGACTCGGGCTATGTCTTTTTTGACTTCTTTCAATCTATCCGCCCGATCCAGTAAGTTTTTGGCTTTCTGAAAGCGGAGATTAAACAACTCGACTCGCAATTCTTCCAGTCTCTGATTTAGTTCGGCAATACTTAATTCGCGTAATTCTGAAGCTTTCATATTTCCACTCCCTCTCTGCCGATGAACCGGGTTTTTATCGGCAGTTTATGCGCCGCCAAAAGCATAGCTTCCCTTGCAGTTTTCAGATCTACACCTTCAACTTCAAATAAGACTCTGCCGGGACGAACAACAGCTACCCAATATTCGGGAGCACCTTTTCCTTTACCCATACGAGTTTCCGCAGGTTTCTTGGTTACCGGTTTATCGGGGAAAATCCGAATCCAAACCTTACCGACTCTTTTCATATGCCGCGTAATGGCAATACGGGCAGCTTCAATTTGGCGGCTGGTGAGCCAGGCATTTTCCAATGCTACCAATCCGTAATCCCCGTAATTAATTTCAGAACCGGTCCACGCTAACCCTTTTCGCCTGCCGCGCATCTGCTTGCGATATTTTACTTTCTTTGGTGCTAACATTTCTCACTACTCCCTAATTCAGGATATCGCCTTTATATATCCAAGTCTTAATTCCGATTACTCCGTATGTAGTATTGGCTTCCACCAATGCGTAATCTATATCCGCGCGCAAAGTATGCAAAGGAGTTCTGCCTTGTTGATAGCGTTCCGTTCTGGCTATTTCCGCTCCGCCTAAACGACCGGAAACCTGAACCTTTACACCCAAGGCACCATCTTTCATCACATTGCGCATCGCCATTTTCATCGCTCTGCGGAAAGAAACTCGCTGTTCCAATTGACGAGCTATTTCCCGTCCCACTAACCTTGCATCCAACCACATCTTTTCAATTTCCTGTATATTGATGGAAACCGTTATCGGTGTGGTGCGCTTTTTATTGATCAGAACATTTAGTTCGTTACGCAGTTTATCTATATCCTCGCCTTTTTTACCGATGACCATTCCCGGTCTTGCAGTATAAATATCAATCACAATAGAATTGGTCTTGCGGGAGATTTTGACTTGAGAGACCATCTTATCGGCTAAACGCTTATGAATATACTCCCGAATTTTAATATCTTCCTGCAGGAAATCCACATAATTTTTACCTTCGGCAAACCAGACGGATTCCGCTTCTTTATTTATTCCAAGTCTGAACAAAGTCGGATTTATCTTTTGTCCCAAAGCTTTCCTCCTATTCTAAACTCTTGATCTCAAGGGAAATATGACAAGTCTGTTTCCTGATCAAATATGCTCTTCCCTGCGCTCGAGGCATATATCTTTTCATCACGGGACCGACATCAGCAGTTGCCTTTGTGACATAAACCTGATTCAAATCAAGCTTCGGATCTTTAACTTGCGCATTGGCAACCGCAGAAGCAAGCAGCTTACCTATATTTACTGAAGCTCTCTTACGCGATAAACTCAAAATACTCTGAGCGTCGGTTACACGCTTATTACGAATCTGATCTAACACCAAACGTGCTTTGCGGGCTGAACCGCGTGCAAAACGAAGAGTTGCTTTTGCTTCCATTTATGTCTCCTATTTAGCCGGTGTTACTACTTTTTTCTTTTCTTTGTGACCGCGGTAAGTGCGAGTCGGGGAAAATTCGCCCAATTTATGTCCGACCATATTTTCCGTTACATATACAGGCACGAATTTATGTCCGTTATGAACGGCAAAAGTGTGACCGATAAAGTCCGGAAGAATAGTGGAACGCCTCGACCAAGTCTTGATTACCGACTTTTTATTTTCCGCATTCAGCACTTCAACTTTCTTCATCAGGTGTCCGTCAACAAAGGGCCCTTTCTTTAATGATCTTGCCATTTATCTTTCTCCCTTAGACCTTTTTCTCTGATTTAACTATGTATTTATCGGAATATTTATTACGTTTACGAGTTTTTCCGCCTTTGGAAGGTTTGCCCCAAGGTGAAACAGGATGGCGTCCGCCGGATGATTTTCCTTCTCCACCGCCCATCGGATGGTCTACGGGATTCATAACAACTCCTCGCACCGAAGGACGAATCCCCATCCAACGTTTGCGTCCGGCTTTGCCTATTTGAATCAAACTATGATCCGCATTGCTGACCTGACCGATGGTTGCCATGCATTCCTTGCGGATTAAATGCACATCATTGGACGGCATCTTGACATGGACATAATTGCCGTCTTTGGCAACTACCTGACCGTAAGTTCCGGCACTGCGAGCAATTTGTCCGCCTCTGCCAACTTTCAATTCTATATTGTGCACAAAGGAACCCAAAGGTATCTTCTCTAAAGGAAGAGCATTACCGACATTTATATCAGCCGTATTTTTACTGGAAATAACTTTGTCGCCGACTTGCAAACCGTCCGGTGCCAAAATATATCTCTTTTCTCCGTCAACATAATTCAGTAACGCAATTCTGGAAGTCCGGTTCGGGTCATACTCTATGGACGCTACTTTGGCGGGAATATCAAACTTGTTGCGTTTAAAATCTATAATTCTGTAATGCCGACGATTTCCTCCGCCTCTGTGACGACAGGTAATGCGTCCGGTATTATTCCGTCCGGCTGTTTTGCTTTTTGCAATCAGCAATGATTTTTCCGGCTCGTCTTTTGTTATTTCCTTAAAGGAATAGCCTGTCCTGAAACGAAGCGATGGAGTTACGGGTTTATATTTTTTTACTGCCATTTTATACTCCTCACACTTCAAAATCCGCAATCTTATCGCCGGGCTTGAGAGTAACTATAGCTTTTTTCCAATCGGGACGCTTGCCGTTATACTTTCCTAATTTTTTCGGTTTGCCCAGCATATTAATCGTATTTACGCGCACCACATGCACGGAAAAAATCCGCTCAATGGCTTTCTTAATTTCCACTTTATTGGCATTAACGCTCACTCGGAAGGTATAGGAATTATCAGCAGCCATCTGACGTCCGGATTTTTCCGTAATCAGAGGAGCAATAATGATTTCTCTTATACCGCTCATGCTTTGAATACCTCCTCCACCTTGTTCAAGGCTTCTTGAGTCAGCAGGATATAGCTGCTCTTCAAAATTTCGTAGGCATACAATCCGTCTGCTCTGTCCGTCATAACATCCGGCAGATTGGCAAAGGATTTAACGGTGGGAACATGATGTCCGTCAGTTACAATCAGTTTTTTACCTTTATCGGGCAAGATTTTCTGCAGCAGTTCACGCGCGGATTTGGTACTCGGTTTCTCATACTTCAAATCTTCAATCACAAAAATGCGCCCTTCGCGAGCTCTATCCGTAAGCGCTACTTTCAATGCCATGCGTTTCTTCTTTTTCGGAATGTGCCTATACCAATTTTTCGGAAGAATCGCAAAAGCTCGTCCGCCGTGAGTGCGAACAGGAGTGCGACGAGTGCCCTGCCGAGCGTTTCCCGTTCCCTTTTGCTTGAATAATTTCTTTGTACTGCCCTGCGTCATAGCCCTGTTTTTCTTTTGCACAGTCCCTTGTCTTTGATTGGCACGATACATGGAAATTACTTCATTCAACAGTGCGGACGGATTATTCACATCCACGTCAAAGATAGCTTCCGGGAGCTCTATCTCATCAATCTTGTCACCTAATTGATTAAATTTTACTGCTTTTACCATTGCTTGCTCCCTTTATGACTCTTTTTTGATTACGACTAAGCCGTTACGATGGCCGGGAATCGGACCTTTAACCATAATCAAGTTATTCTCTTTATCTATTTTTACTATATGAACTTTGTGCAGAGTGACGCGAGCATTACCATAATGGCCGGCCATTTTCACTCCTTTAAATATTTTGGAAGGCTGAGCGCATTGACCGACGGAACCGGGTCCGCGAAAACTTTCGTGCACACCATGACTTTGCTCAAAACCGGCAAACCCGTGTCTTTTAACAACTCCGCTGAAGCCTCTACCTTTGGAAGTGCCGACAATCGTCACCAAATCATTCGGATTGAACATATCGGCAGTGAAAACATCCCCTTCCTGATATTGCTCCAAAGATTGATCTTGCGTCAAACGAAACTCCCTCACAAAACGGTAATAGGGAGAATTATGTTTCTTGAAATGACCCTGAAGCGGTTTGGTCGTATGCTTTTCCTTCTTCTCTTCATAACCCACTTGAACGGCTTCATAACCATTTTCTTCTTTGGTCCTTTTGCAAATTACCCGACAGGGACCGGCAGATATTACAGTCACGGGAATGACTTTACCGTCCGCATCGAAAATTTGGGTCATGCCAATTTTCTTTCCGATTAGTCCCAACATCGTTAACTCCTTGCGTTGGCTTTGATTTCCACATGCACGCCGGAAGGCAAAGACAACTTTTTCAAAGCTTGCGTAGTCTGAGCAGTCGGATTGATGATATCAATCAATCTTTTATGCACCACCATCTGAAATTGATCCTGACTCTTCTTATCCGCATGCGGAGAGCGCAATACTGTATAAACAGTCTTATCGGTAGGCAGAGGAATGGGACCCACAATTTTAGCTCCGGTATTCCTTGTGCTTTTTACTATTTCCGCCACCGACTGGTCTAATAACCTATGATCATAAGCTTTCAGTTTAATCCGGATCCGGTTCTCATTTTTACTCACTGATACCTCCTCCTGACCTGCATGTAAATACTTCTTTGCTTAGTCTGCAAATCGCTCTCTAAATTTGACTGAGTAAACAGACCGGCTTTTATCTTCCGGTCACTTTGGCGTTTTCTTGCTACACCGTTTGGATGACAAAACATTCGTTCCTCCAAAGAACTATAAACCCCGCTTCTTACAGGGGTTTGTGCTACGCGCTAAAACCGTTTTTCTAAGTAAAAGTCACTCTTTTTTGCAGCCCTTTATCTTGTCAAATTATTTCTTCCTTTTCTCTGGGTGGTAAAGGTAAAAAGTATCCCCTCTTACTATGCTTTCCTAGCAGATGCATATAATTGTCAACAATAATTGGAGGAATCAGAGG
>DAOPOH010000007.1:0-118719 GCA_035357855.1 Candidatus Cloacimonadota bacterium | reverse complement strand
CTAAACTAGAAAATAACCCTAAATATTTAATGCCCTAATTATTCAATGGTCTTTAGGATTGCATCCTGTTGTAACCGCAGGTTTGTAACCTGCGGAACTTAATGGGCGGGTAGTAAACCCGCCCTAACAACAGCTTGGAAAGCTATGTTACAAGTAGCATAGGATTGCATCCTGTTGTAACCGCAGGTTTGTAACCTGCGGAACTTAATGGGCGGGTAGCAAACCCGCCCTGACAACAGCTTGGAAAGCTATGCTACAAAAAAACAGGCGGCTAGCAAACCCGCCCTGACAACAGCTTGGAAAGCTATGTTACAAGGGCGAACGCAATAAATCCAGAGGGATTATTTTAAGCACACAAGGCACAAATACAATTTTCTTGACTAAATCTGCCTGTAAGAAAGAAAAGAAAGGAAAGAAAATGAAAGAAAAATAAACTAAAGAGGTTAGAATGAGTCAGCACACATCAGCATCTGCTAAAGGAAGAATTCCCCAAAAGAAAAAACCGGGTGCGCAGCCTGTTCAAAAGAAAAATCCGATAGCGGATTTTCTGGAGAAGCGGCCTTGGATATATGTGATATTATTATTTCTTGTAGTCAGCGTTCTTTATTTTCCCGTCGCTTTTGAAAAAAGAGTTCCACCACCGACTTCCGCAACTGATACTTTTCAATGGCAAGGTGCAGCACACAGATTGTTGGAATACAATAAAACCCATCATGACAAGGCTCTTTGGCAGCCGAATATGTTCAGCGGGATGCCGAGTTACCTGATTTCTCTGCCCAATCAGTATCCTTTTATGGAAAATATCACAAGAGTAGTAGACCATGTAATGAACTGGCGTATTTTCCTTTTATTTATCGGCGGATTGGGAGTGTTTTTGCTCTTGCGTAATTTAGGTTTGGACAATTTTCTTTCTTTCTTCGGAGCGATAGCATTCATCTTCAGCTGCCATTGGACAGGGCTTTTGGCAATCGGGCACAATACAAAGTTTCGTGCAGTGATGTGGATGCCGTGGGTGATGTGGGCAATAATGATTTTGCGCAATAAACCAAATCTGCTGGGGTTGGGACTATCGTCCGTTTTTCTGATTGCGCAGCTGAGAGAAAATCATCTGCAGATCAGTTATTACCTTTATCTGTTTATCGGTATGTTCTGGATTTATTGGCTGATTGAGACTTTCAGCAGCAAAGAATGGAAAAAATTCGGCATCTTCACTTTGCTGTTGCTCTGTGCTTTCGGTATAACCGCTTTGGCTGTGATGAATCCATATCTTTCCACGGAGGAGTATTCGCATTATACAATCAGAGGCGGTGCCGAAGGTTTGGATAAAGCATACGCTCAAGGATGGAGCTTTCCTCCTGCCGAAATTATCGCTTTCTTCATTCCCGATTTCTTCGGAGGCATCAATCAAACCTATTGGGGCGGAATGGAATTCACGCAGATATACAATTACTGCGGGATTTTGATTATTGTGCTGGCGATGTTTGCCTTGATGGGGAAAAGGAAAAAGCTGGGCGGGTTTTTGTGGATTGCGTCTCTGCTGTTTTTAATCATGTCTTTCGGAAAATATGCGGGTGCGCTTTCCGATTTTCTGCTGAAGCATTTTCCCTATTACAACAAATTCCGAGTGCCGTCTATGATGCTGGTAATTTTCCAATTCAACATGGCTTTGCTGGCGGCTTTGGGTTTGGAGGCAATAACAGAAAAGGCGCAAGCAGACGATAAGAAGTTCCAAAATCACTTTCAGACCTTTTTTATCATTACTGCCGTCGTATTTCTTTTGTTTGTCATAGCCGGCAAAGGCATCTTCAAAGGCTTGCCTTTTACCAATGCGAAAGAAATACAATATCTGAAACAAAACAATGCATACGACCAATTGCCCGGTCTCAAAGAACTCAGATTGGGAATGCTTTACAAAAGCGGAGTTATCAGTCTATTGATTCTGACTGCCGGAATGGGGCTCATTTTCCTTTTCCTGAAAAAGAAAGCGGCAAAAACTGTTATGTATGTCGGAATATTAATTCTGGCGTTTATTGACCTTTGGCTCTATACGGGCAAAAATCTCCAAAATACCGAACCGGCAAGTTACACTCAAGATTACTTCACTAAGCGTGATTACGATGAATATCTTTTATCGGATAAAGATAATTACCGCATCTTTCCTCTTAATATCGGTGTTGCCGGTCAGTGGGCATATTATCATCAAACGATTGAAGGTTACCACGGAGCGAAACTGAAACGCTATCAGGAAGTGTTGGAAAATTGCCTGTATGCTATGCTGAGAGAGAACAAAATCAATTGGAATTTGCTCAATATGCTGAGTGTCAAGTATGTCATTTTTTCGGACAGCCTGCCCTTTTTCAATTTGAAGCCTGTGTTCAGCAGTAATGATGAACAAGTTGTCGTGCATCGGAATTTGACTGCTTTGCCTCGCGCCTGGTTCGTAGACAGCGTAAAAGTGATAAAGGAACCAAAGAAAATTTGGGGAGAAATCAATTCCGAACGATTCAATCCCGCGAGCACTGCCATTGTGGAAGAAGAAGTAAAAGATGTTCAATCTCCGTCCGTAAAGAAAGTCACTCCCGATAAATTTGACCTGCATTACCTGAGTTTTGTAACCGAGACGGACAAACCGGCTTTCCTGACAGTGAGCGAAATTTATTATCCTGCAGGTTGGAAAGCGTATATTGACGGTAAGGAAACTCCGATTTACGCTACCAATTACATCTTGCGCGGAGTTGTCATTCCCGCAGGTAAACATACTGTAGAAATGAAATTTGCGCCTGCCAGTTACAGTTTAAGCATCAAGCTCAGTTTAATCGGCATCCTTCTTGCGTGGGCTGCTTTAATCGGAGGCTTGGTGCTGTGGTATTTACAGCGTAAAAAAAGAATTCAGCATGCTCAGGGATAAAGTAATCTCACCAAAATTGGAGAAACTGAAAAAAATCCGTGAAATGGACAGCTCTAAACTTCCCTCAGGCCTCTATCCCGTTTCCGTTCCCATCGGGAATATGTTAGATATAACATTTAGAGCAGTTTTTATTTTGAAGAGCTGCGATGCCGTAATTTGTGAAGAAGGTCCGGTCGGCAGAAGTATGCTTAACTCGTTCAATGTAAATAAACCGCTATACTTCTTGAATGAGCATTCCAAGCCAGACGAAATCAAACAGCTGTTTGAAGAATTGCTGATCAGAAAAGAAAAGGCTATAGCAATGATCAGTGATGCGGGAACACCGTGTTTTGCGGATCCGGGTGCGGAATTGGTGCAATTGTGTCACGATTATGCAGTTTCCGTTTATCCCGTTCCCGGTGCTTCATCTTTAATGGCAGCGCTTGCAGCAAGCGGATTAAAATGCGATAAATTTATCTATTACGGCTTCTTGTCCGCTAAGAAAGAGAAACGAAGAGAAGAATTGAAGGCGGTTAAAAATTTGCCTGATTACGACCTTGTCTTTTTGGATGCGCCATACAGATTGATGCCTGTGCTTACTGACATGGTTGATGCCTTGGGCAAAAAAAGAAAGGCGATCCTTTTTTACAAACTCACTTACCCAAATCAACAAATCATCCGCGGCACATTGGAAGAAATTTATCAGGCTGCGGAAAAACTTCCCAAAGGCGAATTTGTCCTGATTATTGAGAAAACTCATGCGGAAAGACCAAAAAAGCATATTTGATAACGAACGCAAGGAACCTCTGACCACAGTTCCTTTGGCGGAAAAACTGCGTCCGCATTCGTTGGACGAATTGAAAGGGCAGCCGAAACTTCTGGCAGAGGATTCACTTTTGCGGCACATGATTGAGCATAACGATTATCACTCTTTTATCCTATGGGGTCCGCCCGGAACGGGTAAAACGACGATCGCCAAAATAATCGAGCAAACTTCCAACCTGCCTTTTGTCCATTTCAGCGCTGTCCTGAGCAGCATCAACGATGTCAAGAATGTGATGAAAGAAGCGGAATACAGACATCGGGAAAAAAATCAGCCGACTATTCTGTTTATCGATGAAATTCACCGCTTCAACAAATCACAGCAGGATGCCTTTTTGCCTTATGTGGAAAGCGGAGCTATCATTCTAATCGGTGCTACAACGGAAAATCCGTCTTTTGAAATTATATCTGCATTGCTTTCCCGTTGTCATGTCTTTGTTCTGGAAATGCTCTCTGAAGCTGATTTGCGGGATATTATAACCAAAGGTTATGCCGAACTTGGTTTGGAAACTGACGAAGAAATCATCAATTGGCTGGCAATCCAAAGTTCCGGTGATGCCAGAAGGGCTCTTAATGACTTAGAATTGCTGGCTCCTTATCTGAAAAGTAATCCGCATCCGCCTCTGGAAACTTTGGCGCAGGTTTATGCCAAACGGACTATGTATTACGATAAAAACAGGGAAGAGCATTATAATGTCATTTCCGCATTGCATAAATCTTTAAGAGGAAGTGATCCTCAAGCAGCGCTCTATTGGTTGGCGCGAATGTTGGAAGCGGGAGAAGATCCTCTATACATCGCGCGCAGATTAATCCGTTTTGCCAGTGAAGATGTAGGTTTGGCCGATCCTCAAGCTTTGGTGCAAGCAGTGGCTGCAAAAGAAGCAGTCAACTTTTTAGGCATGCCGGAAGGCAATACTGCTCTGGCGCAATTAGTTGTTTATTTGGCTACCGCTCCCAAAAGCAATTCTCTTTATACAGCTTATTCAGAAGCTGCAAAAGATGCAGTGAAAACTTCCCATTTGGGCGTTCCGCTTCACATTCGCAATGCGCCAACAAAACTGATGCGGGATTTGGATTACGGCAAAGATTACAAGTATGACCACGATTATCCCGATAAATATTTCTACCAAAAATACTTCCCGGACGCCATGCCGGAAAAGCAATACTACAAACCGGGAGAATACGGTTTTGAAAAAGAAATTGCCAAGCGCTTGGCTTGGTGGAAGAAACTGCGCGAAAAGCAATGAAGGAATGCAGTCAGCCTCCTTTCATAAAATCGGCCGGTGTCTTTGGAATATAGTTAAATTAGGTGTGCTATGTTAGAAAGAATTAATAATCCGATAGGTCAACCGGAAGAAGTTGAATTTGATCGTGCCTTAAGACCGCGCACGCTGCAGGAATTTATCGGTCAGAACAAAATTAAGCAAATGCTGGAAATTTCCATTCAAGCGGCAAAACTGCGGAATGAACCTTTGGACCATGTTCTCTTTTACGGTCCTCCCGGTTTGGGTAAAACTACTTTAGCCGGAATTATTGCTCGTGAATTGAATGTGGAAATCACTGTCAGCAGCGGTCCTGTTTTGGAAAAACCTTCCGATTTGGCAGGACTGCTCACTAATCTGCAAAGGCACGAAGTTCTCTTCATTGACGAAATTCACAGGATGAGTCATGTGATCGAAGAGTATATCTATCCGGCAATGGAAGATTTCAGTATGGAAATCATTTTGGACAGCGGTCCCGGTGCGCGCACTCTGAAAATAGATTTGGAGCCCTTCACTTTAATCGGAGCCACCACTCGGGCAGGATTGCTAACCCCTCCTCTCAGAGACCGCTTCGGCATTGTTCTGCGCTTGGACTATTACGATACTGAATCGATTGAAAAGATTATTTTGCGCAGCGCGGGTATTCTGAAAGTGCCGATTGAACCTCAAGGCGTGAAAGAATTGGCTTCCCGCAGCAGAGGCACACCGCGGATTGCTAATCGCCTTCTGCGCAGGGTGCGCGATTTTGCTCAAATCAAAGGCAACGGCGTCATTACGGAAGAAATTGCCAAACAGGCTTTGGAAATGCTGCAAGTTGATCAAGCCGGTCTGGATGAGATGGATAAACGCATTTTGTCCACTATCATAGAAAACTACCGAGGCGGACCCGTAGGCCTGAAAACTATAGCTGCCGCCATTGGTGAAGACCCCGGCACCATAGAAGAAATCTTTGAACCCTATCTGGTGCAGCAAGGCTTTTTGGAACGCACCCTGCAAGGCAGAAAAGTCACTTTCAAAGCCTATAAACATTTGGGGATTTCACCAGTGCAAGACCAATACGGCTTGTTTGATTTTCCGAATGAATGAAGCAGCGCTTTCGGAGTCCTTTTTGCCTCCGTAAACTTTCAAGTGTCACAAAGCTATCAGGCAAAATGGACTTCGGTGAGCGCTTGGAGTTCTTTTTGCCTTCACTGAGCGATTTGGAGTTCTTTTTGCCTTCACAGAGCGATTTGGAGTCCTTTTTGCCTTCGCAACCTATCGTGTGTCACGATACTATCAGGCAAAATGGACTTCAGAGAGCGTCATTCAGAGAGCGACATTTACGAAGTCCGGAATTCCATTTAGGTTCATATACACTTGATATGCTTGCGGAGGAATTCCGAACTCCGAAATGCCGGTTTTTTTGCGCAGCTTGTAGCATAGGATTGTATCCTGTTGTCCCCGCAGGTTTTTGTAGCATAGGATTGTATCCTGTTGTTACCGCAGGTTTGTAACCTGCGGAACCTAATGGGCGGGTAACAAACCCGCCCTGACAACAGCTTGGAAAGCTATGTTACAAGAGCGTCATTTACGAAGTCCGTAATTCCATTAAGTTCATATAAACTTGATATGCTTGCGGAGGAATTCCGAACTCCGAAATGCCGGTTTTTTTGCGCAGCTTGTAGCATAGGATTGTATCCTGTTGTTACCGCAGGTTTGTAACCTGCGGAACTCAATGGGCGGGTAGCAAACCCGCCCTAACAACAGCTTGGAAAGCTATGTTACAAAAGCGAACTGAGCGATTTGGAGTTCTTTTTGCCTACACAAATTTTCAAGTGTCACAATACTATCAGGCAAAACGGACTTCAGAGAGCGACATTCAGAGAGCGACATCCAGTGAGCGTCATTTACGAAGTCCGGAATTCCATTAGGTTCATACACACTTGAAATGCTCCCGGAGGAATTCAGAACTCCGAAATGCCGTATTTTCGCGCAGCTTGTGGCATAGGATAGTATCCTGTTGTTTGCGGGTATTAGTAATGCCCGCTTTTAGTCCAAAAATAAATCCGGCAATACTATTGCCGGAATACAACAGATTGCTAATCTATGCTACAATAAAAATGGGCGGGTAACAAACCCGCCCTAATAACAGCTTGGAAAGCTATGTTACAACATTTGTAGCATAGGATTGTATCCTGTTGTTTGCGGGTATTAGCAATGCCCGCTTAAGATTAAAAATAACTCCGGCAATACTATTGCCGCAACCCAACAGATTGCTGAGCTATTTGGCAAACGGTTTAAAACAAATTGACACAATGCACAAATTCCTTGACAATATATTTTAATATCCTTTAATGGCTTCAAGATAAAAGTTCAAAAGTGGTAATGATTTGTAACTTCACAAACCGGTTATATTAAAAGAAGGGGGTTGAATGCCGTCTTTAGCTGTATCAGATTTTTATCCTGAGCCGGTTAGCTTTATTAAAACAAACCCTGCATGTTATTTTATAACAATAAACAATCATAGTATATTTATGAATCGGGAAGATCATTGTCCTCAGAACTCTTTTTCTCAAGAGGCTTTACCGGACGCCGATGCTTCCCAATCCTTTTCTCGCCTTGACTTAGTAAAGTGTCGTAGTTATGTTCGGAAGAGGCAAAGTAAGCTTTCCCTTCTTCCGACAATTTCTCGTTTTCGCAATCAATCGTGTCTGAATTCATCACCAAGGAATTTCCCGCTCAAGGGACAAGGACACACATTAAATAACTTTTACTTCAGCAAAACATCTTAAAAAAGGAGTTTTTTGTTATGAAGAAAATTTTACTTTTAGTAATGGCATTAGTGCTGGCAACGGCAATGTTTGCAGATGTAGTGATTGGAACTGGAACTTCAACTCAATATTATCCGATGAGTACATACTATAATTATTACCGTTCAGCCGCGCTTTATCTTGCTTCGGAAATAAATGTTTCTTCCGGAGGCACTATTACACATCTTAAATGGTATTGTGGCACAGCTAATACAACCACAAGTATTCCTGTTACGATTTACATGAAACAAACGACAGCAACAACTTTGGCAAGTGATACATGGGCAAACATCAATGTCGGAACCACTTCAGTTTATACCGGAACCTGCATTTTTAATGCTACAGGATGGTATACCTTTGACATTAATGATTTTGCCTATGATGGGACAAGCAATCTTGAAATTTTAGTTGAAAGCGGTAGTGCTCCTTTTGTAAGCCCTTATGTTAATTGGCGCTACACTACTACTACGACAAATTTATTTACAAGAGCTCAAGCAGACGGCTCGGCACCGACTTCATTAACTGCATCAACTTATAGACCCAATATAACTTTAGTCGGTATTACTACACCTATTCCTCCCAATCCCACAACCCTTATATCTCCTCTTAACGGAGCCACAGGAGTGCTTGAAACTGCAACCTTAAATTGGAATGCAGCCTCCGGAGCTACAGGCTATAAATTGTATTTCGGAACTGATAATCCGCCTACCAATATAGTCAACGGCACTAATCTGGGCGATGTTCTTACTTATGATCCCGTTGGCAATATGGCTTTTAATACGACTTTCTACTGGAAAGTCGTCCCCACCAACGCTTACGGAGATGCGTCCGGATGTCCTGTTTGGAGTTTTACCACCAGACCCGACCCTACAATTTACACTTTCCCGTGGGTTACGGATTTTGGAACTACCGGCACTCCTTGGCCTCCTACAAACTGGAATAAATACAGTGGCGTTTTGGCTAATCCTACTGTCTTAGGTTCTCCTGGAACAGGTAGTTGGTTGACGCGTGTGTGGAGAACGGACGGCTCAACAAATTATGCTGCAGTAATTAATATCTTCAGTACCGTAAACGGTTGGTTAATTACTCCACCCATATCTATACCTGCAAATGATTATGAATTAAAGTTTGATCTTGCATTGACCGATTATTATTCTTCTAATCCTATTACATCTGATCCGAATGGAACAACCGGAACCGATGATGTATTCGCAGTCCTTATCGGTGACGGAACATCTTGGACACCTGCAAATGTTGTCAGGCAATGGGATAATGCAGGATCTCCTTATGTATATAACAACATTTCATATTTGGGAGAAACAATAACTATCCCAATGGGAGCAGCTGGAACCAAATATGTGGCTTTCTACGGATGCTCTACTACTGCTAATGCGGATAACGATTTGTTTGTAGATAATGTAATTGTCCGCCAGACGCCTACCGCTCCCATCTTTACCCTTACTCCCGATGTAACAGAATGGAATTTCGGATTGTGTCCCACTCAAGTTCCTGCCACCAAGCAGTTTACTATAACTAATACCGGCTCCGGGACTTTGGTCATTAGCAGCGTCGTGGCAAACGGTGACTATTACAGCATCAGTGAGCAACCGACTGATACCAATCTTACCACTAACGAATCCACAAACTTCACTGTGCAGTTCTTGCCTACCGTCGCAGGCGGACCCTACACCGGTTCTGTTACCATTACCTACAGTTCGGGTGAGCGTTCCACTTATGTAATTAATCTCAGCGGTAGTGCTTATGCACCGGCTACTTTACCCTTAACCGAAGGTTTCGAAAGCGGCTGGAATAACTGGATTGTTGTGAACGGCACACAGACAAATCAATGGTGCGTCGGAACCGCCACTTTCCATAATGGAGCACAGTCCGCCTACATCTCCAATGACAATGGCGTAACCAATGCCTATAATACCGGCTCCACTTCCATAGTCCATATTTATAAGGATATCGCTTTTGACGCCAACTCACTAAACTTCCCTCTTACTTTCTGGTGGAAGGGTTATGGTGAGAGTGCTTATTATGATTACTTGCAGGTTTTCGTTGTGGACACCAATGTTACACCCGTAGCGGGAACAAGGTTGACTTCAGGTCAAGTAGGGAGCAATTACAACATGCAAAATACTTGGACGCAGGCTAACATTACTTTACCGGCAACTCTTTCCGGCACGGTTAAAAGGTTAGTTTTCTCTTGGTGGAATGATGGTTCCGGGGGCACTCAACCTCCGATAGCGATTGACGATATCAGCCTAACCGCCACACCTATGCCGACCGAACCCACCTTCAGTTACGCTCCCTCTTCCATTAACTTCGGCACTGTAATGAACGGAGTGCAGACGGGACCGCAGAATGTAACCATTACCAATACCGGCGGTGGAACTTTGAGTATTAATGTGTCCGATATCAGTATCATCGGAACGAATGCTGATCAATTCAGTTTCAGTGATGACAACCTTCCGGCAAACCTGACTTTTCAACAATCAGTAGTAATTCCGGTTTATGTAACAGGCACGACGGAAGGCGCCATTTCCGCCACTTTGCGCATTACCAACGCATACAGAACCGATCACGATGTAGCCCTTAGCGCAACAGTTCTGCCGGTTGGCATTTCAATAATCGGTAACGGAACAGCAAATTTATACTTGCCGATTTATCCTTATTACGGCTATACATATAGCCAGAGCATCTTCCTGCAGAGCGAAATCGGTGTAACCGGCCAAAAGATGATAGATAAGATCTATTATCACTGGAATGGTGCGGGGGAAGCAACTAACAGCAATAACTGGACTGTCTATATGGGTCATACTTCTCTGAACGCATTTGCAACCGGCACAAGCTGGATTCCGCTATCGTCTTTGACGCAGGTCTTTACGGGTGAAGTTGCTTTGCCGGCTGTCGACGAATGGATTGAAATTCCGCTTGATACGCCTTTCCTGTATAACGGAACGGATAATCTGGCAATTTGCGTAGATGAGAACGAATCAAGTTATGACAGCTCCATCGATTACTTCTATTGCACTTCCACGACAGCCTATCGCAGCATCCGTTATTATGACGACTACACCAATCCCGACCCTGCCGCACCTCCTGCGGGCACAACCGTTCTGGGTTATCCTAATTTGATGCTGCATCTGTTCACCCCGCAAGCATTCGTCAATTTAACCTATCCTGCAGACGGAGCGATTAATGTTCCTCTTACTCCTGCCGGATTTGATTTCACATGGAATGCATGGCTTCCCGGCGGTCCGATTACCGGTTATGACTTCTATATTGCCACTTCCGAAGAGACAATTACCGATGATCCCGTATATGCCGAATACGGTTTAACCGGAACTTCGCATAATGCCATAGCCAACGGTTGGACGCCATCTTACAACACTCGTTATTTCTGGATGGTTACCGCCAATAATGCTGAAACTTCGATGAATTCGGCAGTTTATTCATTCACTTTCCAAGCCGATCCGCGTATTACTCTTCCTTATACTCAGGATTTCGGCACGACACTGACTTGGCCTTTGAACTGGACCCAGTCCTTTACAACCGGCGGTTCCAATCGCTGGAGTGTCACAGATACTAATATTGCAGGCGGAACTTCGAATGAAATGACTGCTGAATGGGCATCAGGGACATTCATCTCCCGCTTGATTACTCCGCCCATTAATACTACCGGCATCACTACCTTCGTTGCCAAATTCAAACACTACTATAACGACTATGCTGCCGGCATAACCTATAAAATGCAGTATAGTTATGACTTGAATACATGGTATGACAGCCCGTGGACCAATGCCAGCGGAACGGGTGACGCCAGCGGAACGGTTAACGTTATATTTACCGGAATAAATCAGCCCATTACTTATGTAGCTTGGGTGTTGGACGGAGATCACTATCAGTTTGATTTTTGGTATGTGGATGATGTCCAACTGATGGTTCCGTTGAACAACGATGTCGGTGTTGCGTCTTGGGATGTGACGCAGCAAGTGTATCCCGAAGGAGCTGTCGTAACACCAAAAGCAACAGTGACTAACTATGGACTGAACACTCAATCCTTTACTGTGACTTGCACTATCGGTTCATATTCCAATACGCAGTCTGTTTCTAATCTGGCTTTTGGAGCAACCCAGCAAGTTACTTTCGCCAATTATTTGCCGACTGTCTGGACTGCCGAATTGGCTACCGTAACCACAAACTTGGCAACGGATGAAGATGCGGCTAATAATACTGCGGAAAATGTAGTTATCTGCCTGCCGCTTAATACGCCCGCTTTGGCTAATAATGCTCAGACGGATCAGTATGTCCAATTCAATCTTGATAATCCCGGAACGCTGAATCCCCTGGCAAATGGTTATACCGGCAGTTATTTCATGTCCGGCGGAGCATGGGTAAACGGTACCTGGAAGACCGTTGAGTATGATGACGGCACCCTGACCACCGATAACTACTATGACATCAATCCTCTGAGCGGAGCTTCCACTCTGATCGGTCCCACGGGCGCAGCCCTGATGGGTATTGCTTTTGACGATAACGACGGAACGGGCGATACCCTCTATGGTGTCAGCAGTGACGGTTACCTTTATACTGTGGATATAACAACCGGTGCAGCTACCGTGATTGATTCTCTGTGGTATGATTTAGGTGCCCAAGGACAGCATAGCTTAGCTAATATCGGCGGTTTGATGATTGACATAGCTTATGACAACGCCGATAACATCCTGTATGGCGTTGACCTCGGTAACGACTGCCTGTGGACAATCAATCCCGCAACCTGCGAATTAACCTTTATCGGTTACTTCGGAATTGATCTTAACTATGCGCAGGGCGCTTCCTTAGATGAAGTAAACGGCTTGATGTTCTTAGCTGGTTATTCCAACGGTGGTGCACTATACTGGGTAGATACCACTTACGGCGGAGCTTATAAAGTAGGTTCTTTCGGAACCAACGCTTATGAGCTGGATGCCTTTGCCATTCCTTATGGCACTGCTCCCGAAACTCCTGTCGTGACTGCAGCAACATCGGGACGCGTTTTAAGCTGGCCTAATGTCCAAGGTGCAGCTCAATACAAAATCTACGCTTCCGATGATCCTTACGGAACCTTCACTTACTATGCAACCGCATATACCAATAGTTGGACTGATCCCGATATTACTTCTGCCAAGAAGTTCTATAAGGTAACAGCCGTCGGTGGACGCATGGCAAACAACCGTCAACCTATCCGTTACACTAACGAATTGCGTAAGACTAAAGTAAGCAGTCCCAAACCTGCCAGCTTTGGTATTGCCAACGCTAAACTTAGGAAATAGACAGCGCTTTCTCAGAGCTGTCGCAAAATTAAGCCCTCGCTCAAGGCGGGGGCTTTTTTTTTATTTATTCATCGCAAAGTATCCAATAGAAAGCAACAGCAACAAAGGTGATGTTTTAATGCGAGAGACGCAAAGAAGTATTATTTTAACGCAAAGGACGCAAAAGACGCAACAGATAATGACGCAAAATTAACTGATCGTTTCGGAGTCCTTTTTGCCTCCGTAATCTATAGTGTGTATAAAATCTATTCGGCAAAATGGACTTCGGTGAGCGCTTGGAGTTCTTTTTGCCTTCGCAACCTATTGTGTGTCACAATACTATCAGGCAAAATGGACTTCAGAGAGCGACATTCAGAGAGCGACATTTCCGAAGTCCGGAATTAGATAACGCAAAAGACGCAAAGGAAATTATTTTAACGCAAAGGACGCTATGGACGCAAAGGGTATAGACGCAAAAGATTTTATGTATAAAAAAAATATCAAAACCGCAGGTTTTTGTAGCATAGGATTTTATCCTGTTGTAACCGCAGGTTTGTAACCTGCGGAACTTAATGGGCGGGTAACAAACCCGCCCTAACAACAGCTTGGAAAGCTATGTTACAACATTCGTGGCATAGGATTGTATCCTGTTTTAACCGCAGGTTTTTGTAGCATAGGATTGCATCCTGTTATAACCGCAGGTTTGTAACCTGCGGAACCTAATGGGCGGGTAGCAAACCCGCCCTAACAACAGCTTGGAAAGCTATGTTACAAGTAGCATAGGATTGCATCCTGTTGTAACCGCAGGTTTGTAACCTGCGGAACTTAATGGGCGGGTAGCAAACCCGCCCTAACAACAGCTTGGAAAGCTATGTTACAACATTCGTAGCATAGGATTGTATCCTGTTGTCCCCGCAGGGTTTTGTAGCATAGGATTTTATCCTGTTGTAACCGCAGGTTTGTAACCTGCGGAACTTAATGGGCGGGTAACAAACCCGCCCTGACAACAGCTTGGAAAGCTATGTTACAAAATTAACTGAGCGTTTCGGAGTCCTTTTTGCCTGCGTAAACAATCTTGTGTCTAAAATCTATTTGGCAAAATGGACTTCGGTAATATGAAAACGCAAGAGACGCAAGGGTGATTAATTTTAACGCAAAGGACGCAAGAGACGCAAAGGGTATAGACGCAAAGTGTTATGTGTGAAAAAAATATCAAACCGCAGGTTTTTGTAGCATAGGATTTTATCCTGTTGTAACCGCAGGTTTGTAACCTGCGGAACTTAATGGGCGGGTAACAAACCCGCCCTAATAACAGCTTGGAAAGCTATGTTACAACATTCGTGGCATAGGATTTTATCCTGTTGTCCCCGCAGGTTTTTGTAGCATAGGATTGTATCCTGTTGTAACCGTAGGTTTGTAACCTGCGGAACTTAATGGGCGGGTAGCAAACCCGCCCTAACAACAGCTTGGAAAGCTATGTTACAAAATCTCAATCAAATCTTCTGCTACCCAACTATATTTCCATTCTTCCCATTTGCTAACTAACCCGGCTTTAACGGGATTGTTTATTATATATTGAGTTGTTCTTAATAGTTCTTGTTCATTTCTGATTATACGGTCATACGATTCCCGTGCCCATAAACTGCCTTTACGATTTGACAACTGATTTATTTTTCTGGCGGAATATCTTTTAAGAGTATGGGTTATTTCAGCAATCGTATCTTTATTGTTATTGTTTTTGCCGAAGGGAGTTACTAATATATGAACATGGTTAGGCATAAGACAATATGCATGTAAAAAATATAGTTTTTCATTTTCATAATGAATGGCATTTTTGACGATTAATAATTCATTATCGCTTAGGATGTTACGATTAAATATTTCGCTATTTGCAATTAAATCGTCAAACCAGAAGAATTCCTTTTGGCTGAATTGGAATCTCTGCATCGTTTTATATTCTTCACTTAATTTTTCAATCTTATGTTCAAAAGAGGTTTTTCTCATTTTAATCTCAGTTAAACAAGCATCTGGTAAAGTAAATTTTAATCGCCATGTAAAAAAAATTGGATGATTTTCGGCAAAAGCATGAGGTAATCTTCTACGGTATGATTGATTAATTTTCATGATTTCTATACTGTAAAATTAGCAATATATTGTCAAGTGGAATTGTTTGTAGCATAGGATTTTATCCTGTTGTAACCGCAGGTTTGTAACCTGCGGAACTTAATGGGCGGGTAGCAAACCCGCCCTAACAACAGCTTGGAAAGCTATGTTACAACATTCGTGGCATAGGATTGTATCCTGTTTTAACCGCAGGTTTTTGTAGCATAGGATTGCATCCTGTTATAACCGCAGGTTTGTAACCTGCGGAACCTAATGGGCGGGTAGCAAACCCGCCCTAACAACAGCTTGGAAAGCTATGTTACAAGAGCGTCATTTACGAAGTCCGGACTTCCTTTTAGGTAAGCTAAACTGTGATAGCGCACGAAGGAATTCCGAACTCCGACATGCCTATGGAACAAAAAAAAGCCCCGTTACGATGAACGGGGCTTATTAAGATGTAAGTTAATACCGCTTACTTCACAATGACCAATTTCTTTGTCATATTGGTGGTAGGCGTGCTTAATTTAACGAAATAGATACCGCTGGCGGCATTCTTGGCGTTCCAAGTGACATTAGTCTGGTTGGAAGTAACCTTGAAGGTCTTTACTACTTGACCCAGCAGGTTATAAACAGTAACGGTTCCGACTTCGCCGGTCTTAATGGTAACATTGATATTCACATTGCTGTTAGCGTGAATGCTGAACGGATTAGGATAGATGCTGTTCAGCACGGAGAGTTCATTCACCGGAGGAGTGCCCGGAGTGTTCACCGTAGCGCTGATGGGATTATGCATAACGCTATAGCCGTTCAGATCGACGCTCTGCAGCCAATAATAATAAGTATGTCCGGTTTCCACTTCGCTGTCCACCCATCTGTATGTTTGAGCGGTGGAGGAAGTTCCGGCTGCAGGAATCATCAAATTGTTAATTCTGATTGCATGATCGGCGACATTATCATCGGAACGGTAAATATTGAAGCCCATCACATTGGTTTCGGACTGGGTGACCCAGGTCAGATTGACGAACATTTCCGAAGTAATGGCAGCATCAAAGGAAGTCAATTCCACCGGCACATTTTGGACAATAAACGAACGAATACCGGAAGTTCCCAACAATGCCTTTCCAGTGTTATGCAGTTCCACAAACCAATAATATGTTCCGGGTGATAATGGACCGGGAATCGTAAATTCAGTATTTGTTCCGGTATAGATTAATGTTGTCGGAGGGTTATTGGCATCTTCGTAGACTTTGAAAAATCCATCGGGTGGCATCACAATATCAATGTTCCAGGATAATGTTATATTATCGGGGCCAACAATTGCTCCCTCAGGTAATCCGTTAACGGAAGATGACCAAGTGATCACGGGCGGAACAAAGGTTGCCGTAAACTGGCACTCAGTATCGGCATTCAAATTATTGATTGTGTAATTCTCGGGTTCAAAAGTATAATACTCTTTCACCACAGTAATTACGGCATTGGTGCCTTCACCCCAATTGAAAATGTAAGGAGTAGTATATCCGCTATAAACATTATCAACATAGATATCGGCACCAACTTCAGGAGTGGTTGTAACATTCACATTATACATGGGTTGTTCATCTCTTTGAATGGTGAATGTCCACTGCTGAGAAGGACCATTGCCTTTGGCGTTATTCGCAATGGTTGCCCGCACGGGCTGCAAAGTTCTGCGACCGCCTTTGGCAGGGTCTGTTACAACCGGAATGATTTCCCAGTTATAAGTCCCTTCACCTATGGCAGGAGTATCCCAACTGGTAACGGTTGCCGCAACGGTAGTCTGAACTGTGCCCATCCATTTGACGATGTAATTTTCGGGTGCCACTGCTGCAGGATCAGGATCAGGAGCCCACTGCAAGGTGTAGACTGCAGACGCAGGAGCGTTCCAGGCAATATGAATTGTCTGTCCATTCTGAGGATAAACCGCATTTACGGCATTGGGAGTCTTAACGCCCATAAAACGAATAGTCTGATCAGAAGTTCCGTCCCATACATATTCAGCCGGAGTCCATTGCGTCACACCCGCCAACTGAACAGTGTAAGTTCCGGCTTCAGTAAAGACATGCGGAGTTACAAAACCAGTGTCTGTCCCATTCCTGTAAATTTCCGCACCTACATAGTTGGACTCAACAGTTAAATTATACGTAGGTGCAGGAAAAGGAGGCGCTACAACTTGAGGAATTGGATTGATCGCTGTACCAGTGTAAGAGAAGCCTATGGCGCTTGTATTATTGTCAGGAACAACAAGATCCCAAGTTACTACCTCATTTGTGGGAAGATAAGTCAAAATACAATGCAAAGTTTCACCCACTGTCCAATCAGTAGCAAAAACAGAAAATTGCACAAAAGCAATTGTTACATAAGGCTGCTGTGCTGATCCGTTTCCAATACGCGCAACACGCAATACTCCAGGTAATGCAGCTCCCGCTGAACCACAAGTATCAAGATCAGGAACAGTGGAAGATACTTCCGTTGGCCTGGAAGTAAAATAAACTGTAAGACTATAATCCGGTGCACTTTCTGTGGCTCCGTTAACGACCGTAGGCAAAACTCCGCCATCTGTAGCATTAACCAACTTTTGAGAATATGCTCTGGTTCTTGCGGCTGTTAACCCTACAGTTAAAATACACATAATGGCAATAATAATAAAAAACTTCTTCATTTTTGACTCCTTTATTTACTTCTTGAAGCTGAAGATCTTACTGAACCACGCGGACCAGAAGGCCATGTAATTGGTGCCGATGAACTGGAGTTCAAAAATAATGGCATTCCTATTGTTACACTCATATCAGGCTCAAAATAATTTCCGCCGTAATTTACATTTGCTAGCCAAATTTGGCCAGCATTATCCCATAAATTAATAGTATTAATAGCATCATTAGGATCTATGCTTGCTGAAACTTCACTCACCAAAGTAAGCGAACTGTAATTAAGCGGAACCATAATGGTATTGTCACCACAAACGATGTTATATTGAGCATTCGTTGTGGGCATAGCACCGATACTATAAAAAGAAAAAGCGCTGTATGTATTAAAGAATAGCACAGAACCTGGACCCACATTCATATCGGGCTCAAAATAATTTCCGCCGTAATTAACATTGGCTAACCAGTTCTGTCCGACTTGATCCCAAATATTGACGGTGTTAATATCATCATTGCCATTGTAAGCTAACATCTCTTCGCTGACAACAGTGCTACCATCATTCATTGGCATCGCAACTAAATTGTCACCAACTAAGCAGCTATACTTCACATATCCGACCGTCTCCGACGGCGCTGATTCCACTGCCAGCAAAATACCTGCCGAGACGATTAGTAATAAGACAAATAAGTATTTCTTCATAATATTTCCTCCATATTATGATTAAATTTTTTCAATTTTGCTTTCCTTCACTTCGGAAACATTGAGGAAAGCAGCCCTATTTGCGAACTTAAAACACTTTCGGTTTTTACCCTCATTGAGGGCTGAACCGCCTTTCTGCGAAAACCTAAAAATCAAAAACATATACCTTTTCTTGCCTTAGCTTAATTCTATTTTTTAATTCTAATACCTCTATATATATCTCAAAAATCCTGTCAACAGTTTTTTGCATTTTTTTCTTTTTATTTTTCTTCGTCCGCAAATATACTCTCCCCAGCTATATTAACTGCGGTAAACTCAATTTCCGGATATGTTCTTTTTTAGCAAAAGCAATGATTGATGTCAAGCGAAAAAATATTTTTTTGGGAGTCATTATAATTTTAGGTCAAAACAACAATTTGATTGCTAAATAAAAAAAGGCAGGACAGCTTTTCAGCCGTCCTGCCGCCATTTTGCATTTGTAGTTTAATCCGCCTGTTCAATCGCCAAGCAGAAAATCAGATTGCGAGTAACAATTTCAGCTAGCTTTGCCACTATGAATTGGAAGAAAAGCTCTTCTTCCTCTTCCGTGTAAAAAGGCAAGTCCATTTGTTCTCTGACTTCCGCCCAAAGCTCATGCGCCAAACCATCCAAAAAGCGGTTCATTTTATCCTCCTTACGAGTTTATTTTTTAGGTTGCGTTTAGTTAAATTGCACCGAAGTTTTGCCTGCTGCAAGAGACTTATTCGTTGCTGTCCTTTTTCTCCAATTGGTCCAGAACTCTGCTCATAATCAGATCCAGCACCTTCGTGACCACCAGTTCAAAAAACGCCTGTTCCTGCTCTTCATTCATCCAGGGCAGGTTAACCTTGGCATTGATGTAATCAGCCAATTCCTTGGCTAAACTTTGAATTATCGGATTCATATTTTCTCCTTAATTAATATTTCAGCCTCGGAGTTCTTTTTGCCTTCGTAACCTATCGTGTGTGTAAAATCTATTAGGCAAAATGGACTTCGGTCGCGTCATTTACGAAGTCCGGAATTCCATTAGATTTATATACACTTGAAATGCTTCCTGAGGAATTCCGAACTCCGAAACGGCTGTTATTCGCGCAGCTGTAGCATAGGATTGCATCCTGTTGTTACCGCAGGTTTGTAACCTGCGGAACTTAATGGGCGGGTAGCAAACCCGCCCAAACAACAGCTTACACAACTATGAGACAAGGTTACTGGATGGAACTGGTAAGGTCTTCATACATAGTAACCATGGGAAGAAATCCCGCTTCCACCGCTTGAGCAATCGTGTATACTTCGGCATCCAACGCTACGATGTCCGCCAGAGTCACTGTTGCCAAATCAATGTGCGTCGGGTCTGACGCTCCCCAAGCAAACATCATCTTCAGCCACAGCGAAAATGATGTGGGAATCAACTGATTACGAGGAACATTCTCCTTCCCGTTACGAACCCCGTAAGTCTTCAGGTCCGCCAAATAGTCGGAACTGACCTCACTGTATACCTTTGCCAAGTTTTTGACGATAGCACCCTTCTGATGGTTGTTATCGGTCAATGTGGGATAGACATACTCTCTGCCGATGCACAGGTTGCCTTTGCGGTAGGAACCGTAAGTCATCTCGTCCACAGTGCCGGAATATGTCTTGATGCCGTACTTGAATTTGACTTTCATGTTTTTTACCTCTTTTGGTTTAATTTTTAGGTTCCAATCTGTCGCGACGATTTTGGCCTCTATTTATTATTACCGAATAAAAATGGGGTTACCGAAGAAAATGCGAATATTTTTAGTATTACTAATTTTTCTATTGACATAATTTGCTTTACTACCAATTAGTTCCGATAGATAAAAAAAATTACGGAGGCCGTTATGAAAATGATGTTTGATTTCAGTGCAGGTGAAGCTGATGTGTATTTAATAATAACACTTAGCGGAAACCGAGTTCATTTCAGATGGGGTGAAAGTTCTTTCACTTTGAAAAGGACAACCGGCGTGAATTATTTGTTGGAATTGCTTTTGCATCCTTATCAAAGCATAACTGCTTCATCTCTTTATGCTTTGGTAAATCATCGGGCACGAATTTACAGTTTGCCGGAAGTTGATTTTAAGCAGGAAAACGGGGAAGGGGCATTTCATAATTTGATTACAGCACCTCAAGCGGACGGGAAAACATTACGAGAGATAAAGCTTCGGGTGAATGTGATCAATGCTAAAATAGCGGAAGCGGAGGAGTGGAATGATTTGGCGAGATTGGAAGAATTAAAGCTTGAGCGGGACAGTCTTCTGGATTATTTAAAGGAAAATCTAAATGTGCAAGCCATGATGAAAGAGATTAATGATTCAGATTACAAATGTGCGGATAATGTCTATCACGCTTTGCAGAATGCTCTGAATAACATAAATAAATCATGTCCCGAGTTGGGAAGGCTTCTTTACGAGAGCATGCAAATTTGGGCGAATTTACTTTTTACTCCGCCTGACGATTTTTCCGTGTTGATTCAGGAAAGCTGAGTTCGCTTTGTAACATAGCTTTCCAAGCTGTTGTTAGGGCGGGTTTGTTACCCGCCCATTTTTATTGTAGCATAGATTAGCAATCTGTTGGGTTTCGGCATTTCGGAGTTCGGAATTCCTTCGTGCACTTTCAGAGTTTATGTTACCTAATGGAATTCCGGACTTCGGAAATGTCGCTCACCGAAGTCCATTTTGCCAAGTGGTTTTGTGACAAATGATAGTTTACGAAGGCAAAAAGGACTCCGAAACAATCAACCGAAGTCCATTTTGCCAAGTGGTTTTGTGACAAATGATAGTTTACCCAGGCAAAAAGGACTCCGAAACAATCAACCGAAGTCCATTTTGCCTTATAGTTTTGCGGCACAAGATTGTTTGCGCAGGCAAAAAGGACTCCGAATCGCTCAGTTAATTTTTGTAACATAGCTTTCCAAGCTGTTGTCAGGGCGGGTTTGTTACCCGCCCATTTCTTTTCCGCAGGTTACAAACCTGCGGTAACAACAGGATGCAATCCTATGCTACAAAAACCTGCGGTAACAACAGGATACAATCCTATGCTACGAATGTTGTAACATAGCTTTCCAAGCTGTTGTCAGGGCGGGTTTGTTACCCGCCCATTAAGTTCCGCAGGTTACAAACCTGCGGTAACAACAGGATGCAATCCTATGCCACAAAAACCTGCGGTTACAACAGGATGCAATCCTATGCTACAAAAACCTGCGGTAATAACAGGATGCAATCCTATGCTACGAATGTTGTAACATAGCTTTCCAAGCTGTTGTCAGGGCGGGTTTGTTACCCGCCCATTTCTTTTCCGCAGGTTAAAAACCTGCGGTAACAACAGGATAAAATCCTATGCTACAAAAACCTACGGTAATAACAGGATGCAATCCTATGCTACAAAAACCTGCGGTAACAATACGATAAATCGTATATTACACTTGCCGGGAAAAGAGATTTTTGCAATAAGGGTTGACAATCTTGAGGGATAGAGTAAATGGTAATTTAAAGATAAAAATTATGTAAGGAAGGGATGTATCTTCGCTTTATTAAAAGGCAAGGCTCTTTTTAAGATCAGGTTTTAATTTATGGGGGAACAAGTTTTTCCGACTAAAATAAAAACGTAGATTATTTTATTTATGTTAGACAGCAATATTCAAAAGGAAATGTATTTTCGGACGATTGATGCGGTCAGACGCTAAAGAATTATGAGCAAAGAGCAGTTATACTGGAAGCTGAAAGATTTTAACTGGGGAAAAGTGTTCCGCTTTCAAGCGGTGGCTTGGATGGGGACGGGCGTGAATATGCTTGTCATTTGGCTGCTGCACGGTCAATTGCATGTAAAATTGATGATAGCGGGAGCGATAGCCATTGAAGTCGCCATAATTCATAATTTCAGTTGGAATTATTTTAAGACCTGGAAAGTGCGGGTTAATCACACTGTAGAGAATTATTTTCGGCTGTTATTGAGATATAATATAGTAACTGCGTCAATAGATTTTGTATTGAATTTGGGGACGCTGTGGCTGCTGAATCATTTTTTCGGGATGCATTATTTGTTAGCAAATTTAATCGGGCAATTATTAGGTCCGTTTTTCAAGTTCATAGCTAACGAATTTTTTATTTTTCCGAAAAAGGAGAGTATTTAACTATCAGTCAAAGAGGAATAATCATAAAAAAGTAGAAAGGAAAAAATAATGGAAGAAAATCAAACAGAGCATCCTGCGGAACGCATAATTGATACTTTAACCGGACCGTGGGAAAAAAAAGTTTTGAGGAAGTTAGCTTTGGCGCTTCCACCGAAAGTCGTTCCCGACCATCTCACGATTTTGGGTCTGTTTTCCACCCTGGTTATTGCAACCGGTTATTGCCTTACCTGGTATTCGCCATATTGGTTATTTCTTGCCAGTTTCGGCTTTATTCTCAATTGGTATGCGGATAGCTTGGACGGCACTTTAGCGCGGGTGAGAAAAATTGAGCGTGAAAGATACGGCTATTTTGTTGACCATATATGTGACGCTTGGTCGACAGTGATCATGTGTTTGGCATTGGGAATATCTCCTTTGATGCAGATGGAATTGGGGATGCTTTTGGCAATAGGTTATCTGCTGCTGAATATTTATGCGCACATCGGAGCGTATACAAAAGCGGAATTCCGCATTTCTTTTCTGAAATTCGGACCCACGGAAATTCGCCTTGTCATCATTATTTTCAATACTGTCATTTGTTTTTGGAATCCCAAGATTTGGCTTTCCGGACAGAATTATCTGACTTTTTACGATTTGGGTGCAATCTTCTTTTCTGTCGTCTTTTTTATCATTTTTATGTGGAATTCAGTTAAAACCGCAATTGTTTTGGACAAATTGGACAGGGCGCAAAAGCGGGAAGGGCAATAGTTTTTATAGTCTGCGGACGAGGAAAATCAAGACAATAAAAAAACCCGGACTTTATTCAAGCCCGGGTAAGACAGATGCGTATGTCTTTGTTTAATTACTTCATAGGCAGGAAGATTTGGAAGCCGACATTGCAGCCGAAATCGGATTCTTCGTTATCGGTGTCATCCATATCTCCGCCGTATTTACCTAATCCCATTTTGTAATACAAGCCGAGGTCAAGACCCACATATTGATTTATGGGATATACATAACCGGCTTTCAAGCCCAAATACATTCCGGAATAGGATGTATCGATTGCACCTGCTTCAAGGCTGTTGGACTGATAGGTAAAGCCCAAACCGCCATAAAAGTTCTTATAGAAATAGCGACCGCCAAGACCGCCGCCGAATGAGGATATGGTAGTGTCATAATCCTGATCGTCTTGATAAACATAATTGATCAGGACATCAACTGCCAAGTTATCAATTACGAAATAGCCGACTTGCGGCAACACACTAATGGTGGTAGTACCGTCAGCATCCGAATTTTCTTTGTAGCTGGAGAAACTGACAGTTCCGCCGGGGTTGATCGTGCCTTTCGTAAAAGCGCACAATCCCGTTACAACTAACAGGGCGAGAATGATAAATAGTCCTTTTTTCATAAAAACCTCCCAAAAGATTTTGACAAATTGTTGATTATAAATAAATCCTGTCAAGAAAAAAATCCCGCAAGCAGTGTTTGAATACTGTCTATCATATTATTTTTCAGTATGTTAAATTAGAGCATATAAGGAAGCAGATTCCTTCATTTTTAGGGGGAGAGAAGTGCAACATAGAGCAGCAAAGGACTACGTAAATGACGCTCTTGTAACATAGCTTTCCAAGCTGTTGTCAGGGCGGGTTTGTTACCCGCCCATTATGATCCGCAGGTTACAAACCTGCGGTAACAACAGGATAAAATCCTATGCTACAAAAACCTGCGGTAACAACAGGATGCAATCCTATGCTACGTATGTTGTAACATAGCTTTCCAAGCTGTTGTCAGGGCGGGTTTGTTACCCGCCCATTAAGTTCCGCAGGTTACAAACCTGCGGTTACAACAGGATAAAATCCTATGCTACAAAAACCTGCGGTAACAACAGGATGCAATCCTATGCTACGTATGTTGTAACATAGCTTTCCAAGCTGTTGTCAGGGCGGGTTTGCTACCCGCCCATCTCTTTTCCGCAGGTTACAAACCTGCGGTTACAACAGGATACAATCCTATGCTACAAAAACCTGCGGTAACAACAGGATAAAATCCTATGCTACGAATGTTGTAACATAGCTTTCCAAGCTGTTGTCAGGGCGGGTTTGTTACCTGCCCATTAAGTTCCGCAGGTTACAAACCTGCGGTAACAACAGGATAAAATCCTATGCTACAAAAACCTGCGGTTACAACAGGATGCAATCCTATGCTACAAAAACCTGCGGTAACAACAGGATGCAATCCTATATCTTGCTCTTGATTATCGGAGGGTTAACGGGGGGTTAGCGTGGGGTAAGCCTCCGTTAACCCCGCGCTTTGAACGGGGAAGAGCTGAATTTGAAAGTTTGTAAAAGAGTATAAGTTATATCGGCACAGTATGTTGGGTTGAAAATGGATAAAGTGACAGAGAAAGAAAAAATTGACAAAAACATCAGGCTTGAGGGGAATGGATTTGACGCCGAGTGTCTGTCTCTAAACCTTTATGGCAGGAGCAGACACCGATAGGGTATAGTTGGAAACGGCTATGCCTCCCATTTGGAAAGGCGGGACAGTTTGGTTTGCTGTCTTGCCTCCGGAAAAAAGGAGGTTTTATGAAAAAACTGCTTTATTTATTACCTGCACTGTGTCTGTTATTATCTATGACCGCATGCAGCGAAAATGACAACCCCACTGATGTTCCTCCGGACACGACTCATGTCTACGGTTACCAATTGGAGCAATTTATCGATCAAGCTACTGTAACCGATTCCGTAGATGCAACGGCAGCGGATAGTCTTGATTTCAGAGGATTATTCGCCTATGAAATCGTGAGTGGGACGGACGGTTTCAGTCCGCGGCAAAGTTCTTTTGCCGGTTATGACTTAAATTGGGATACCTTCAGAAGCGGTTATTTGGTGCCTTCCGACCAAGGGCGAACTTGGTTTGCGGACCCGAATCTGCCGAGTGCTTTCCGAGTGAAGCATGCCGGTTATTTCAGAATGTATCGTAAAATTGAGGTCATAGCAGCGGACAATTCTTCGCAAATGATTGAGCTGCGAGGTTTGCCTATTCATCAAGTGACGAATTGGGACGGCAATCCTGAAGACGCAATCAAGCTTTCCGACCTTTTGCAGGGGATAGCGTCTTACGATTCAGTGAGCATCGTGTGCTTTGATGATTACGGTTTGGGCAGATATTACCAGCCTGCAGCAATTAACGACGGTTATTATTTGCTGTCCAGCGAACGGACGATTTTCCCGACTGCCGCTTTGCCGAGTAATATGAAGAAAATGAAAAAAGTGGCATACCTGCGGGTTTATGGACCGGCTACCGGTCAGGTTCACACCTTTGATTTGGCACCTAATACAGCAGCAGACATAATTTTTACCGTTCCGGCAGACCTTTCGGGTTATACTGCAACAGAGCTGACAAACTATCCTGCCAAAGATCTGCTCGATTAAGTTCAAACTCGGCAGAATTAATTTTCGGGAAGGGACGATGCTGAAGCGGAAAGCGATTTATCTGCTGATGCTTGGTGCAGGGATTTTTTGTCTGGCTCCGTTAAACGCGGAAACGAAAGCGCAGCAGGATACGACCGGATTTAAACGCTACACATTGGAACCGATAAGAGTCATAGCGCGCAGGCCTCAGGAAGCGCTCAGCACTCTTTCCACCGTAAATTTGACGACCGATGTTCCGAAAGTGGCATCCAACCTGAAAGCCGCATTGGAAGACAATCCCGGTTTAACCGTAACTGTGGGAACGAAAGATGAAAGCAATTTGCGCCTTCGCGGCTTCCGCAAAAATGAAGTGCGGATTTTGGTGGATGGCCGTCCTTTGAATGCAGGCTACTTCGGGAATGTTGATTTGCAGAATCTGCCTTTGGCGGAAATCAGTGAAATCCAGATTTTGAAAGGTCCGGCGTCTTCTCTTTACGGCAGCAACACGATGGGGGGAGTAATCAATATCATTACCAAAGAGCCTTCTCGTTCGCAATGGCTGAAAATCGGTCTGCTGGCAAAAAGGAATAATACCAATCAGGCGGAAGTAAGTTTAGCGCACAGCTTTTCCGAAAGCAATTTCCGAATTTACGCAGCCCGAGAGCATACAGACGGCTTTATTTTACCCGCTGATTTTAAGCCAACGGCTTGGGAAAACGGAGCCGTCCGCAATCATAATCAAAAGACGCAATACAATTTTCAGGGCGAATATAATTTCACTGTCGGCGGACTGCATACTTTGGGCTTGACTGCGGGTGTGACTACAATTGACAGAAAAGAGATACCTTCTTCCATATACGAGCCTTCCCAATACAGATTGTATAAAGATTGGCTGCGTTATCAGTCCACGGTGATGGGCGAATTTATCCTTTCCGAAGACGCGCAGCTAAATTCCTTCCTTTATTTTGACGGCGGGCAGGATACCTATCAGGAATACAACGACCCCGAATATCAGCATCTTTACATCAATTCGGAAATGCGATACAGCACCTTCGGTTTTAATCCCAGATTGGATTGGACGCCGCTTGACAAGCTGAAGCTGCAGACCGGATACAGATGGGAAAATCAATTCAGCACGCGAAAAGACAACGGCAATTATCAGGATTGGACATCGCACGACTTCAATCTGCACAATCTTTTTCTGCAGGCTGGTTATCAGGCGAAAGAGAATTTGGATTTAACGGCAAGTTTGGGAGAATCAATAGCTACGGGTGATTTGAAAGACAAACCGACCGGGTATGCCGAACCGGCCTTGGGCGTCTATTACACGCTTGCTGATTATACGCTTCTATCATTGGCGTCAGGTGTCAATACTGCATATCCAACTTTGCGCCAACTTTACAGTGCGGAAAAAGGCAATCCGAATTTGAAACCGCAATCTGCCTTGAAAACTGAAGCTTCCGTTAATCATCCTTTTACTTGGAAAGACCTGGGCGGTTCAATTTCTTTGAGCACTTATTATAATATAGTGAGGAATCTGATAGATCTCAAAGACGGAAAATACGACAATATTTATCAAGTAAATTCCTACGGTTTGGAGAGCGGATTTCTGCTGCAGCCCTTTGCCCGGTTGGATTTTGATTTCGGTTATGCCTTTTTGAGTTATTCGCATTCCGGCGATTACAGATTGACCGAGACCCCGCGCAACAGTTTGGATTTAAAAGCCAATTTTACTCTGCCGCTGCAGATTAAGCTTACTTATAATTCCCTTTACAGAGACTGCAGATTAAGCCAAGATGAAAATTATAATTACAAAGTCCTGCCTTCGTATTGGACGCATACTTTAATGGTTTATAAATCCTTCGGCAGATTTAGCGTCAAAGGCGGTCTGGAAAACATTTTTGACACATATTACGAAGAAGAATACGGCTATCCCGCTCCGGGAAGAAATTTCAGCGTTAAACTGGAAGCGGCAATTTAGCACACTAAAATAAATTAATAAGCCAATTGCCAACCGAAGACAATCTGATTATTCCAATGCGAATGAGAAGTTTTTTCCGCAGCTTGTGACAAAAACAGATGATGATGCTTCAGAATGCCGATGCGAAAAGAATTCTCTATCCTGTATGTATTGACAATTTTGCCCTGAAGCCATTGCGCCGTGCTGTCATACAGCTCATTAAAGGTATCAAAGTAGGTGCCGTAGTTGGTTAAGTAACTGTAGCCGACGTTATCCTCACCGGGTATTGTGCTGACACCCTGACGCATGAAAGAAGCGTAACTTGTATAACTGCAGTCCCAAGGCAGAGGAACATCCAATCTTCCCGCAAAATGAATCAGGTTTGCTCCGAAGGGAAAGCCCAAACAATGATTGTCCTGCGTGTATTTATCATACATTAAATTATGCGTGTATGTCCACGGACGGACAGCAGTCGCTTCAAAAGTGGTTCTGATCCTTTTGTTTTCAGCCAATTGATAGGGCCAAAGATAAGAAACTCCGCCCTGTCCGGCATATTTGTTTCCCCACCAATCATGGAGCAATTTTTCGGGACGAAATTCATCCATCATAAAAGTGAAGTAAAACAGCCACCTGTCATGCAAATGCCAATCAAAACCGGCATACATGGTGGCATTATCTCTGTCATGATCACTGTCCGCAATTACTCTGTGGTAACCTTGGGGCAGAAGATAATTAAAATTGAAAGCAGTGTTTCCGTAGATGAGTGTTTCACCCGCATAGATATTGACCTGATTAGCAGGCTGCCAGGTAAATTGATGAGTCACGAAGTATTTATTCGGATAATTGTGATTGTTCAGGATATGATTGTGGTAGATGGCAAGAGTGCTGTCCGCCATGAGCTGTGCATTCATTAAAGAAATGACGAAAGTGCCGATTTGGAATTCGGCAGTCATAAAGGCATAGTCGTTCACGCGATCGTTCAAGAGAATGCTGCCCGTGATGCTGTTGCCCATATTCAGCCTTCCCCTGCCGAGAGAAGCTTTGATGATGTTATCCTCATAATTGATGCCGGCTGTGCAGTCGCCGAATTCAAAGTGATGTCCGTAATATTTCCAGTGCGAATTCAGAATGGGACTTTGGGAAGCACGAAGAGAATCTCCGCGCAGAGAACTGTATGTGAATTGGGAATGGAAGCTCCATTTGTCGTTCAGCCAAGCCTGCTGATTGAAGCCTACATAGAAAAAGTTAAATTGCGAGCCGGGGAAAAAAGTGCCGTCGTAACCCATCAGATAATTTGACCGGTTAAAGAAATCCAAACCCTGATTTTTGTAATGGTAGCGGAAAATGGCATTTTCGTCTTTGTAATTGCTGAAAAGGCTGTAACCGAACCGCTTAAAAGTGTCCCAATTTCGGATGGGAATTTCCCACCAGATGGAATCTTCGCACTCGGGAAGGTAACGCGGTTCCGGTTGAGTGTAATTATCCGCCACACTTGAAACGTAAGGAGTGTAGGTCAGTTCAGGAATAAATGCCGAATACCTGATGGCATTCAGCTGTGAAAAAAAGCAGAGCATTAGGGAAACGACAAGCAGAGAAAGATAAAATTTATTCACGACGATGCTTCTTCCTTTTAATGATTTTTTTGCCGCGCCGGATATAGAAATCCGCTTCGGGCTCAGTCAGCAAAAGCTCGCGCGCAATTTCATTTTCCTGCCAGCCGCGTTCCAAAAGACGAACTACCAGGTCCTGCTTTCCGGCATCATAGACAATTCCGATTTTGGATAGGGTTGCAGCGGTATTTTTACGCTCTTTGCCTTTAAGAGCGATGTCTATTATAATTAAGAACAGGACTGCCAGAATGATAAGGACAAGCAGCCAAAACCAAAGCGGTAAAGAAAAGAGAATGCTATATCTTTTTTTATCAGAAGAGGGAAGGGTGCCGCTTCCGCACGCGGCAGACTGAGTTAAAACTGTGTCAGGATTTGATTTTTCCGATGCCTGCGATAAAGGGTGGGTGGTAAATCTCTGAGCTTCATTGAGAATAGCCTCTGCGGGCTCATTGTTTTCCAATTTAATGAGAGCCGCTTGAGCGGCAGGATAATATTTGGAATCGGTTGAGACAAGACGCAATTTGGTTTTTGCCTCTTCCGGCTTATTGCTTCTGAGCAAAGTGAGCGCCCATAAATAATAGCCGTCTGTCTGCTTTGGATAATGCCTCATCATTATGGCATATTCTTTGGCAGCGGCATCCCATTGCTCAGTCTGCTCATAGAACCGCGTTTGAGCTAAATAATCTTCATAAGTATAGGGGTCGTGATAAGCAAAAATATCCAGAAAAATGCGGAAGGGATTTTCCGCGGAGGAAGTCTCAAGCAAAAAAGGTCCGTTTACGGTAACGATTATTTTCAGGTAAGAAGGACTACCGGCAAAAGTAACTGAACTGATCAAATTGTTGTTATCAATGCCGGAAGGAGAAGGTGCCGCAAGTTCACAATTTTGAAGAGTAATAATGAGTTGGTGCTTACTTCTGTCCACGGTATGAGACCAAGCTGTTTTTTCCGAAAGAGTAATCGTAATTCTGGAAACGAGAGGATTATCCGTGCTTGCCGTAATTTTGGTTACTGATGTCTGGGTTGCCGATAAGCAGACTGCAAATAAGGCAAGGCAAATTAAGAAAAAGCGTCTCATTTTGGGGAATTATCTCCCGCATGGATTTTTCCACATTTACATTTCATCATTTAATCCTGAAATCATTTTTTAGCTAAACCGTCAAGAAAATACTCACTTATATGCCAATAATAACTGTGTTGGAATTATTCAAGGCAAAAGACGCAAAGTTGATATATTTTAACGCAAAGGACGCAAAAGACGCAAGAGATAATGACGCAAAAGAACAAATAAAATGCAAAAATGTAAAATCACAGGTTTTGGAGTTCTTTTTGCCTTCAGAGAGCGATTCGGAGTCCTTTTTGCCTCCGTAATCTATAGTGTGTATAAAATCTATTCGGCAAAATGGACTTCGGTGAGCGACATTCAGAGCGCGTCATTTCCGAAGTCCGGAATTCCATTAAGTTCATATACACTTGAAATGCTTCCGGAGGAATTCCGAACTCCGAAATGCCGGTTTTTCGTGCAGCTTGTAGCATAGGATTGCATCCTGTTGTAACCGCAGGTTTTTGTAGCATAGGATTGTATCCTGTTGTAACTGCAGGTTTGTAACCTGCGGAACTTAATGGGCGGGTAGCAAACCCGCCCTAACAACAGCTTGGAAAGCTATGTTACAAGTAGCATAGGATTGCATCCTGTTGTAACCGCAGGTTTGTAACCTGCGGAACTTAATGGGCGGGTAGCAAACCCGCCCTGACAACAGCTTGGAAAGCTATGTTACAAGTAGCATAGGATTGTATCCTGTTGTAACCGCAGGTTTGTAACCTGCGGAACTTAATGGGCGGGTAGTAAACCCGCCCTAACAACAGCTTGGAAAGCTATGTTACAAGTAGCATAGGATTGCATCCTGTTGTAACCGCAGGTTTGTAACCTGCGGAAAAGGTCTGAATTATTAGGGCAGACACACCGGTCTGCCCCTACCTGTTATATATTGTTTCGGATGATTATCCCAATTCGGAATAAAGAGGAAAACGGGAGGTTAGTTCTCTGACTTCTGTTTTGATTTCAGCCAAAGCTTCTTCGTTTTTGATATTATCAGCCACGCGACGGATGAAAGAGGCTATTTGTTTCATTTCGGGTTCTTTCATACCTCTGGTGGTGACTGCAGGAGTTCCCAAACGGATACCGGAAGCGACAAATGGCGAGCGAGTGTCAAAAGGCACGGTGTTTTTATTGGCTGTGATGCCGGCTTTATCCAAAGCTTCTTCCATTTTCTTGCCGCTCGGTCCTCCGGAATCTTTAGTTCCCAGATTCATCAGCATCAAATGCGTATCAGTTCCGCCGGAGACAAGCTTGAAATTGTTTTCCAAAAGGGCACCGGCAAGAGCTTGGGCATTATTGATAATCTGTTGCTGGTAGGTTTTGAATTCTGTCTGCATAGCTTCGTGAAAAGCGACTGCTTTGGCGGCAATAATGTGCTCCAAAGGTCCGCCCTGAATTCCGGGAAAGACTTTGGCGTCTACATCTTTGGCATATTTTTCTTTGCAGAGAATCAGTCCGGAACGAGGACCGCGCAAGGTCTTATGGGTAGTGGAGGTAACAATATCGGCATAGGGGACCGGATTCATGTGCAGTCCGGCAGCCACCAAACCTGCAATGTGAGCCATGTCCACCATTAAAGTTGCTCCGCAGGCGTCTGCAATTTCGCGGAATTTTTTGAAATCCATGGCACGAGGGTAGGCACTTGCTCCGGCTAAAATCATAACAGGCTTATTCTGCATGGCAAGGTCATAAATAGCGTCGTAATTGAACTGCTCGGTTTCTTTGTCCACCGTGTAATGAACGATGTGATAAAGCATTCCGGAAAAACTGAGCGGATGCCCGTGGGTTAAATGTCCG
This sequence comes from Candidatus Cloacimonadota bacterium, assembly GCA_035357855.1. Lineage (GTDB taxonomy): Bacteria > Cloacimonadota > Cloacimonadia > Cloacimonadales > Cloacimonadaceae > UBA5614. Next base: position 86,176 of record DAOPOH010000007.1, on the reverse strand, counting down.
CCGTGAGCCAATTCCAATGACAAAATCGTATCTCCGGGCTTGCACAAAGTAAAATACGCAGCCATATTAGCTTGGGAACCTGCATGAGGTTGAACATTGGCATGCTCCGCTCCGAATAATTGTTTAGCGCGTTCAATTGCCAGACGCTCCACTTCGTCAATGTATTCGCAGCCGCCATAGTAGCGTCCATATTGATTGTAATCAAGTTTGCCGGTTTCTTTGTCCCAACGGTAGGGATAGCCTTCGGCATATTTGTTGGTGAGAACTGAACCTTGAGCTTCCAATACGGCTAAAGAAGTGAAATTTTCGCTGGCGATTAACTCCAGATTCTGCTGCTCGCGCCTGAGTTCTTTTTCCATAAAGGCAAAAAGCTCGGGATCGGTTTCTTTGATGTGTTTCATTTGTTACCTCTATTCTTTATCAATTTTTTCTATGCGTCTTTGATGCCTGCCGCCTTCAAACTCGGTTTGCAACCATACCTTGACCATGGTTATAGCATCTTCGGAAGATGTATATCTGCCGGCTAAAACCAAGATATTGGAGTCGTTATGTCGGCGAGAAAGTTCAGCAATTTCAGGTGTCCAGCACAAAGCTGCTCTGATGCCTTTGAATCTATTGGCGACAATGCTCATACCGATACCGGAACCGCAGATTAGAATTCCGCGCTCAAAGATGCCTTTGGCAACAGCTTCCGCTGCAGGTTTACCCGTATCCGGATAATCCACTGCGTTTTGGTCATAACTGCCAAAATCATTCCATTCAATTTCAGGGAAAGCTTTTTTTATTTCTTCCTTCAGGCAAAAACCGGCATGATCGGAAGCAATGGCAAGTTTCAACTGCATCTTTTATGCCTGCAAAGCGCCCAAAGCAATGGAATACAATTTTGATTTGGCACTGTCCCCGCGACTGGTAAGCACGCACGGAACTCTGGCACCGATTACGATGGCACCCAATTCGGCTCCGCACATCTTAGTCTGAGTCTTGTAAAAAGTATTGGCTGCTTCAATATTGGGGAAAACAATGCAGTCCGCATCACCGCAAACTTCGCTTTTTATACCTTTAATTTCCGCACTTTCGCGGTCCACGATTAAATCCAGAGCCATGGGACCTTCTACAATTGCGCCTTTGATTTGTCCGCGCTGAGCCATTTTGGTTATCAGAGCAGCATCAACACAAGAGGGAACTTTCGGCAAAATCTGCTCTGAAATGGCTAACATGGCAACTTTGGGCATCTCTATTCCCAAAAAATGCGCAGTCTTGATCGCATAATTTGTCATAGCAATTTTTTGTTCCAAAGTAGGTAAAGGAATAACGGCTACATCAGTGACAGTTAATAATTTGTGATAATTCGGCGTTTCAATTACGGTAACATGACTGAGCACCGCTCCCGGATTGACTATTCCGGTTTCTTTATTCAAAATTGCCTTCATATATTTATCAGTGCTCAGAAGACCTTTCATCAAAAAGTCTGCTTCGCCCTTGTTAATCATCTCCACAGCTTTGGCTGCTGCTTTAGTATCAGTATCCGCAGGAACTATATTGAACAGAGTGCTGTCAATCTTCAGGGTTTCGCAAGTCTTCAAAATGGCATTTGGATCACCGACTAAAATTCCTTCCACAATCTCTTTCTTGATCGCTTCACAGACACCGGCAATGGTATGCGAGTCATTTGCCCAAGCGGCAACTAATCGTTTTCTGGGATGCTGCTTTACCAGATCCAAAATTTGATTTAATTTGGTAACAGGCATAAAAACTCCTTTTCTTAACTTTTTTCTTTTCATTATCTAAATTTATCAGATATTTTGTCAAGATTTCTTTAACCGAATTAAAAATATATTGGCTTATATTATTATATTCTATGGTTTTATGGCGGCTGATAAATAATTAAAGAATATACACATGGGAGAATATAACCGTAAGGACGAACCTATGTGTTCGCCCTCATAAATATGATCACTACTGATATTCGCTCACAACAGTCTGCAATCCTATGCCACGAATGTTGTAACATAGCTTTCCAAGCTGTTGTCAGGGCGGGTTTGTTACCCGCCCATTTCTTTTCCGCAGGTTACAAACCTGCGGTAACAACAGGATACAATCCTATGCTACGAATGTTGTAACATAGCTTTCTAAGCTGTTGCGTTTCGGCATTTCGGAGTTCGGAATTCCTCCGCAAGCATTTCAAGTTTATATGAACTTAATGGAATTCCGGACTTCGGAAATGACGCTCTTGTAACATAGCTTTCCAAGCTGTTGTCAGGGCGGGTTTGTTACCCGCCTATTTTTATTGTAGCATAGATTAGCAATATGTTGGGTTCCGGCAATAGCATTGCCGGATTTATTTTTACCCTAAAAGCGGGCATTGCTAATACCCGCTCACAACAGGATACTATCCTATGCCACAAAAACCTGCGGTTTGTTATTTTATCATACATAACATTTTTTGCGTCTATACCTTTTGCTTCTTTTGCGTCCTTTGCGTTAAAATATATCAACTTTGCGTCTTTTGCGTTGGCATATCACCGAAGTCCGTTTTACCTTATGGTCTTATATCACTTGAAACTTAACGAAGGCAAAAAGGACTCCGAACGACTAATATTTCGGAGTTCGGAATTAATTTCCTCAGTCTTTTTTCTTTTTCAGTAATCTGTAGACTTGCATTCTGTCCAATTCACCCAGTTTTCCGGCAGCGGTAATATTGTCTCCTGCTTCCTCAAGCAGCATTTTTATGTATTGGTGTTCCAGTTCGTCTTCAATGCGCTGCTTGTATTCTTTAAACTCCTGCCATTTCAAAGGCAGATTGCGATAGATGGAACCGGAAGAAGTATCCGCTTCCGCGGCAAAATCTTCCAAAGTGAGACGGTCCCCGGTGCAGATAAGGACCGCTCTCTCCATTTCGTTCTCCAGTTCGCGCACATTGCCTTTCCACTCTCTGTTCTGCAAATAGTTGAGCACGGCAGGATGAATCGATTTTATCTGCTTATTGAATTTCTCGTTGAATTTTTTCAAGAACGCCATTGCCAGCAGAGGAATATCTTCTTTGCGTTCAGCTAAAGAGGGAAGCTCAATCGTCATAACTTTCAGGCGATAATAAAGGTCGAAACGGAAAAGATTGCGCTCCGCCAGTTCCTCCAAGTTTTGATTGGTAGCGGCAATAATTCTGACATTGACGGGAATATCTTCATCACTTCCAAGCGGAGTAATCACCTTCTCCTGAATGGCACGCAAAAGCTTTGCCTGCAATGAAAGAGGCATCTCTCCTATTTCATCCAGAAAAATCGTCCCGTTATCGGCTAACAGAAGTTTGCCTTTTTTATCGGAAACCGCACCGGTAAAAGCACCTTTTTTGTAACCGAACAATTCTGATTCCAATAATTGCTCCGGAATAGCTGCACAGTTAACAGCAATGAACGGAGTTTTTGCACCGGACTGATTAGCCAAAGTATAGCGGCGATGAATTTCGCGTGCCACCAATTCTTTTCCGCTGCCGGTCGGACCTGTAATCAAGACATTGACATTGTGCTCGCTTACGAGAGAAATTTTGGCATAGACTTCCCGCATTTTTGCACCGGAACCGACCATGGTGGGTATTTCACGTTCGGCTTCTTCGGCTGTGAAATCAAATGTCTGCTCCCAACTTTTTTCTTTATTTTCCAGATTTGAGATTGCAGCTTGAGCCAAGAAGAAAGCTGTTTTACAGGCAGCTTGGAGCTTGGAATCCAATTGAGCGTTCTGACGAGAATCACAGTAAAAAAGCCTAAGCACTCCATTTGAACCTGTTTCAGTGTAACCGAATACAGTCGTAATTCCCAATCCCGAAATGTCGGAATAAACTTTCCCTTCCAAATTGGCAGGGACGGGATAAAAATAGAAAAAACCTGATTGCCGGGAAAGAAAATCCAGCAGTCCGGGACTTAAAACAAGATCGGCAACCGGAATAACATTGCCTTGGCGATCAATTGCAGTCAAAGGCTGCAAAGTTTGATTAACTGATTGGAAATAAACATAGTTATCAACCGATATTAACTTGGTTGCAAATCGCAACGCCGCCAAAGCTATGTCTTCCTTTTCGGTTTGCGTGGAAAGAACATCAATAAAGTCCGCCCAGAAAACGGGATTGCCTGCTGTTTGATTTCCTGCTTCCGATAAAGTCTTGATAGGTTTATATGAATATAATGTGATTGCTTCTTGAATTTCTTCCGCTAATAGTGATAAAGCTTCTTCGGGAAATAAGCGTAAGCATTGAGTCAAATAATAAAGATAGGTATCCAATTCGGATTTGGCTTTAATTTCATTCATCCGTTCTTTGACAACCGCATAATCAGAATTGAAAAATGCTTTCAGAATAGGCATTTCCGCCAGCTCATGCAGATAATTTGACGCTTGCCAATAGCGCTTTTCATACATATTCAAAAAGAAAAGCTCTCTTTGCAGAATTTCGTGCAGGCTTCCCGGATTGAGATTGATGCTTACTGCCAATTGCTCTGCGGAGGCGGATTCGGTAACTAAATAGAAATGTAGCAGCCAAGCTAAAATTTCCTGATACTGCAAAAGATTTTCTGTCACTTGCGGATTTGCTTTCAGGGCTGTTAAAATCTCAATTGCATCCGTAAATTCACCTTGAGCAAAAAGGGCTCTGGCTTTGAGGACATTGCCGTTCGCATACAAATTCCATTTCTCATTGGTGTAGGTGATACTGATAGCTTTTTCGGCATAATAAATTACTCTTTTCCATTCTCCGCGCTTTAAATGCAAATCACCCAAATTGAGATAAGAAACTGCCTCAAACTGTAAATTGCCGCTTTGCTTAGCTTCCAGCAGCACATCATTGAAAAGCTGTTCCGCTTCGGAATAGCGTTGCAGAGTGAAATAGACAACGCCTAAATTGTTCATAGCTCGAAAGAGACTCTTCCTATCTTTGTGCAAACGGAAAAGGTCAATGGCTGTCTTATAGGACTCGATCGCTTCGTCAAATCTTTTCAAAGCCTGCAGGACGATTGCGCGATCGACAGACAGGACTGCTTTGTAAAGTCCGTCACTTTGCGCAATTAAGTCCTCATACATGGAATTGGAAAGTTCAAAGTGACCGCAAATCCGCGCAAGGAATGCTTCTTTTTTCTTTAATTCAAAAGGCAGAGTCTTGATTCGCTTGTTCAACTGCCGCAGAAATTCAAAGGCGGAAAGGAAATACTCTTTTTTAATCAGGTCTTCTATATACCGGCTCCAATACTCCAAAGCCGCATCTTTGTCGCCGGTTTTATAAGAAATTTCTCCCGCTACATTAAAAAGATTGGCTTTGGCGGCACACTCCACCGCTTTTTTAATTGCCGCAGCCGAAGGTTTGCCGCCTGCACGCTCATGCCTTTCAGCCCGAATTTGCGTAGCTTCAAATACAATCTGCTTTGTCAGCAATCCTTCCTGCACCAAAACATACCAATTTCTCCACACTTTTTCCACCAGCGCTAACGGCAAAGAGATATTAATCCAACTGAGGAATTCGGTCAGTTCATTTTTTCCCTGTAATTGCGGAGCTGCTTTGAGCAGGGAAAGCAGCTGCATTCTGATTTGAAAAGGTTTTAAAACTTGATTTTGCTCCTTCAGCATCGGATTGTCTTTCGGGTTAGAAATTATATCGGCAAAAGCTTCTTTGATTTCACGAAGTGAAACTGGCTTTAATTCGCTTTCCGAACCGAGCCACAGCTGCATGGCATTAGTGCGTGCCGCTATTTCGTTAAAGAAGCTTGTCGGTTCCAAATTTTTATTTCTGCGTAAAAGAATGGAAACAGGCTGCTCTTCCAGCCATTCAATAAAGTGTGGTTGATAGATGTTAGTTTCGCGATAACCAAAAGGAAATGAGCGGAAAAACTCTTCCGGCTGAGTAATGAAAGTAATCTCATCCAAAACAAGCAGCTTTCTGCCTTCCGCTTCCGTTAAAAGAGAAAGCTGATTTTCCAGTTTTTGAGGCTCATCGGCATAATCACAGTTCAGAGAACGCTTCTTCCATAATTTTTCCGCTGCAGACAACTGAGTTTTGAATACATAATTTTCAACTTTGGATTCCGCCAATCCCTGCAGATTTAGATTGTGTTTTGCGGAAAGAGCCGCTGCAACTTCCTGAGCTGAAGGACGCTTGAGCGGAGAATAAGTAAGCAAAGAAAGAAGTAATTCATCAGTTTCCAGTATGCTTAATTGCTTCTGCCACAATTCTTCATCACATATCAGATGCAGGTATTCTTCTTCACCGACAGTGTCCATAATTGTTTTTCCATGTTTAAGATAAAACCATAGCATCCCCAAAGCAAAAACATCGGCTGCTAAATGATTGGTCAGGCGCAGGATTTTTTCAGGAGCGGCAAAAGCGATAGTGCCTCGCATTTCTCGTTCAAACATCAGGTTCATTGTCGCTAAACCCAAATCGATAATGTAAGCGGCGTTATTCTTGACGATTATATTATCGGGTTTTATATCGTTCAGGCAAATTCCCAAAGCGTGAATGGAGGCGACTGTAAGACAAAGGTCCGCCAGACAGATTTCAGCTTCTTGAATATTGCTGAAAGCATGAATGGATAAAGGCTCGCCTTTCAAGTATTCAGTTACGAGATTGGGTTTATCGATTACAAGAAAGCCGATAGGGTTGATTATGTGCTCCGCGGAAATTGTCTGTAAAAATAAATATTCGGTTCTGGCTTGCTGTTCCAATATCGGCTCAAATTGTTTCAATATATATTGCTTACCGTTCGGAAGCTCAATTAAAGAAATACTGAGCGTTTTATCTTGCTTGAGCACAGAAACGGTCCGAGCTCTTTCCAGAAAATCCTTTGTTATTTCCATAGTTTTTATCCGCCGCTTTTTTGTTAGAAACTTGGAGATAAATTATTAGTCAATAAAAAAACTCCCTCTTTCTTGCCTACGCTTGAAGAGAGGGAGTTTCAGTTTGGGAAGGAGTTTATCTCATGATTGTTATTTTTTGGCTAATGGTAAAGCCGGTGCCTTGCAATTTTACGAAATAAATTCCATTGGCGACAGACTTGCCGTTATGGTCAGAGCCGTCCCAAACGAGAGTATGACTGCCAGATTTCACTTTGGAGTTGAGCAGGGTCTTTATGCATTGACCTTTCAGGTTGTAAATACGCACAGCAACCTGAGAATCCTTCGGAGCTGTATAAGAAATCACGGCGTTAGTTTTGAACGGATTGGGATAGATGTCCATAGCAGCATGGACGACCGGAACGACGGCATCTTCATTAGTGGTCGGAGCGTTCAGAACGAAATTCAAGCTCTGATTACCTGTCAAAGTCAGGTTCTGCGTCACTGTTCCGTAACCAAGCTTCGTGGTAACCACGGTGTATACTTGGCTGGGAACATTGGAAACTGTGTAGAAACCTGTTTCATTGGCGCGGGCAAATCCCAACACTTCATTATTGCTGTCAGTCAGCATTACAATAGCGTTTGCTATAGTCTGACCTTCGGCATCGGTAATTCTGCCGCTCAAGTTGCAAGGTCCGTCAGCCTCAATGGCTGTAAGATTGAAATCAATTCCGGAAACAGGACCGTGAACTGCAACTGCATCCGCATCTTCCCAAGTTAGGACATTATCGTAATAAGTGGGAGCAGTGTAAATTGAATAAGCAACAACATAATAATTACCCGGTCTCAAATGATTAATGGTATATGCACCGCTCGCGTTGGTGACTGTTGATTCTTCCCAATCTTCGTCACTGGACACTGCAACCACGGTAACAGGATAAGTAACTGCTTCCCCGTTTTCGGTAATTGTGCCGCTGATACTGCACTGCAAACTGTCCTGCCTCGGAATCAGGTCAAAATTTATACCAGTCAGGTTTTCATCCAGCATTATAACTGTCGCATGAAAAGGATTCTGTGCGTGATCATAGAATTGAATGCGATAGAAATGTGTGGTATCAACTGCAGCTAAAGTATATCTGCCGTCCGGCAAAGTCAAAGTATAAAAGCCGTTAGCATCCGTTAAGGCCTGATATTCGTTATTAAACATAGGGTCGTGCATCGGAAAATGATGGAAGCCCATTCTGTCCGTTCTGACCTTAATGCCTGCTAAAGGAGCTTGAGTATCCGCATCTTTAACATATCCGCTGACGGTATAATTCTGAGGTTCGGGAATTGTTATATTTATACCCGTTACATCTTGATCGGTTACGGTTACGGCAGTAGCTTCGTCAATATTATAAACGGAAGGATAGAAAACTACGGGTGAGCCCATAGTCCAGACGGAAACATAATATTCGCCTGCCGCTACATTAGTGAAAACATAATAGCCGCTGGAATCGGGATGAACCATTCTGTGCTCGTGATGCATCATTCCCTGATGATTGTGATCGTCATTGGCAGTGCTGCGCAATTCCACAACCCCATTGGTCACAGGTCCATTCTCCGCATTGTAAATATAGCCGGAAAGGCTGTATCCCATGGGAGTGGTGCCCACAATAATATTCACATTTTCAGTCATCTGATTCGCAATCACCTCAACGGGCGCGGAAAAGGCTATCGGAGCATGTTCTTCATCCAACAGACAAGCCATATAACTGCCTGCGGGAATATGATTGATTACATAATGACCGTTGAAATTTACATGCCCGAAAAGATTGGGAAGCACGACAGTCGGTTCACTCACTGTTACCAAACCGACTTCTGCCATCATTCCCATATTATTGTTGTTAATCCAACCGATAACATTGCCGGATATTGCACCAAAATTGTGAGGCGGGGGATCATTCTGCGGGGTGAGCTGAATGTCTATACCGACAATCTCCTGATCGTCTGCATCAATTTCTACGACTTGAATTTCTCCTGTTTCCGGGTCTGCGTAACAGCTGCGCACAAAACCCGGTGCATTTGCATATACATAATAACTCTCCGCGGGGATATTCTCAAATGAATAATTCCCTGTTTCCGCAGTAATAGTATTACGAAAACCTATACCGTTTCCGCCGTGCTCTCCGTTCTGAGGAAAAGCAAACATCAATTGAACATTAGCATGATTTATCGGCTGACCATTTTCATCTGTGATTGTTCCGCTGATGGAACCAGCCAGAAGAGGAAGAGCTGAACAAATCAGCAAAAGAAGCATGACGAGGAAACTGTTTCTGAACGATGTCTTTGCTCGCATTTTATAACCTCCGTTAACTTATTATCTTTTATCTTTTTTAATCTCGAGACATAAAAATTAAAATGCAACTCTTGTGCCAATTTTTTATTATAGTTATATCTTATTGTATTTCAAGTGGTTATTAAATCGTTAATAATTGTGTTAGATTAAGAAATGTAACTATACTGTTACAACATAATAATGGAAAATCACCTAATTGCTTTAATAATAATATATTAGAAGATGAGTTTAATTTGTATCAGCTATGTCACGGTGTAACAAATATGTTTCCGTATCGGCTGCTCAACTTTACCCTTTTTTATTCTGATAGCTATTCACCGATTATTTTGACTAATACACGTTTTCGCCTTTTGCCGTCAAATTCGCCGTAAAAGATTTGTTCCCATGTACCGAAATCAAGTTTTCCATCGGTTACGGCAACGACAACTTCGCGACCCATAATTTGGCGTTTGAGATGGGCATCCGCATTATCTTCAAAACCGTTATGAGCATATTGGGAATAAGGTTTTTCCGGTGCCAATTTTTCCAGCCATCTTTCAAAATCCTGATGCAGACCGCTTTCATTGTCATTGATAAATACGCTGGAAGTAATGTGCATGGGATTGACCAGACACAAACCTTCTTTAATTCCGCTTTCGGCAACGCAGTGTTCCACTTGCGGAGTAATATTGACGAAAGCGCGACGCGTTTCGGTTTGGATAATAATTTCGTGTCTGTAGCTTTTCATAATTTTCTCCTAATCGAGATAGCGTAAAAGGTCAAAAGGCCTGTCCAAAATAATTCGTGCACCGGCTGCAGCCAATTCTGCTTTTCCTCTAAAACCCCAACCTGCTCCGATGGCAAACATGCCCGCATTTTTTGCGGTAAATACATCAATATCAGAATCACCGATTAAGCCGATACTTTCCGCAGGCAATTTCCATTGCGAGGCAATGTCTAAGGCTAAGGTCGGATCAGGTTTTACGGGTTGATCCTTACGCTGTCCGATAACGGGAGAAAATACTTTCCTGTCTTCGTAACCGAGCCAATTTCCAAAGAAGAAATCTACCAGTTTTTGCGTAAACTCCTCAGGTTTATTGGACAGCACGGCAAGAGGAAAATTTTCATCCAACAGATGATTAATTAGGTCAGTCAGACCGGGATAGAGACGAGTCTTATCATGCCAATTAAGATGGTAATTTGCGCGGAATTTATAGATGAAATTCATGATGTTTTCGGGACTGTGCATTTCCGGCGGCAACAAACGCCGCGCAATATCTTCAGCTCCGCCTCCGACTAAAAAACGAAATTCCTCTGCGGGTCTCGTAGGCAAACCGAATTCCGCCAAAGTCTTATTTTCTGCTGCCGCAACATCTTCCAATGTATTTAAAAGCGTGCCGTCCAAATCAAAGATAAATCCTTTCAGTTTCATACTTCGGGTAACCACTCAGCTTGACCGGAAGTGGCAAGATAGGTGCAGGGAATGCCGATTCCGGCTTGTTCAAATCTTTGTTTAACGCTTTGCCATAAAGCGTTTTTCAGTTCGCCTATGTTTTCCTGCTTTCCCCAAACCCCGAACAGAATATTTATTCCCGAAGGCGCAAAACTTTCAATTTGGATGAGAGGTGCGGGCTCTTTCAAAGCCAATTCTTCCTCCTCCGCAACTTTTTGCAGCATCTTGATTACTTTATTCAAATCCGCCGAATAAGCAACATTGAAAGACAAATTCAAGCGCCGAACAGGAAAACGAGTGATGTTTATCACTTCGCTTTTCAGCATATTTTCGTTCGGAATACGGACAAAACGATTATCGGGTGTTTTTACTTTGATGGAAAGCAGGTCTATGGAAAGAACGCTGCCGATGGTTCCGTTGATTTCAATTGTGTCACCGATGGCAAAAGGCTTTTCCGAAATGAGGAAAATGCCGCTGATGATATTGCTGATACTGGTTTGGGCAGCGAAACCGACAGCTATGCCAAAAATTCCTGCCGCACCTAATAATGCCGATAATTTGAAGCCGAACTCGTTCAGCACCGTGATTATAAGAATCAAGAAACCCGTGTAATAAACGAAACGCTTAATCAGAGTTTCCGACTGTGCGGAGAACTTATTTCGCGTGACTTTAACGGTCAGACGCGTGGCAATTTTTAACAAAGGGATGCCGATTATCAGGATTAATGCTACTCTGACCATTTGAACTAAAGTCTCGGAAGTGAAATATCCGCTCTTAAACACGCTCAGCAGAGTTAAATTTAGAAAAGACATTGCTTCCTCCTGCTTCTCTTATTTAAAGAAGGCTACAATATCTGAAGAGACGGCGGACTGTCTATGATTTTTTGCCCGACTGCGGTCATTGAGTCAGGTCTTGGTAATATGCCTCAATCTTCAGTAAAAAACGCTCCAGTTCCTGTTTCAGATTGCTCACTGCAAATGTCTTTTTATCCCCGTTATCAAAAGTCACGACAATTCCGCCCAAAGCTGTTTGCACTTCTCTAATCTTAGGTATAATTAAATAGTCGTTACCGGTATGTTCATCTTCAAAAGTGTAGATTGCTTTCATTCGGCTCCTCTTTGCTTATCTTTTTTCAGCGGCAAAAACATGTATTTTATCTCTGTTACACTTGCTTATATCTTGTTTTATACATTAACAGAGAAGTCAATTCAGAGACAGTAAGATTATTTCTTTACCGTCACCTTTTTGATTATGGCTTGATTTGCTTCCAAGGGATTGTCTCTATCGTCACGAGGCAAATTTTCTATTTTGTGAACCACATCCATTCCCTTGGTAACTTTACCGAATACGGTGTGCCTTCCGTTCAGCCAGTCGCAACCGTCTTTCCTTGTGACGATAAAAAATTGAGAACCGTTCGTGTCCGGACCGCTGTTTGCCATGCAAATAGTTCCGTATTCAACTGTATGCTTCAGAGTGCGTTTGCTATTATCAATGAGAGGCGGCTGACCGGTCTTTTGCGTATAATATTCATAATTATGTTCCATAATGGGTTGGCCGGTTTGTTTTGCCATTACGGAATCAGCGATCGCCATTATTTCGGGATCGGGTTCAGGAGTGCTTTGCAGATAAGGCAAAATTTGGTTTTGCCAAACCTGATGAGCTTGTTCCTCGTTAGTGATTGCTCCCGTCATAGGAACCGCTTCTCCCAAATAGCATTCATCTTCAAATTTATAGCCCGGACTGCCGGCTCCGTCATTGCTGCGATCCTTATCTTTCGTATTGGGATCGCCCCCTTGAATCATAAAATCCGGTATAACCCTGTGAAAATATGTCCCTTCATAAAATTTCTCGTTTGCCAGCTTCACAAAATTGGCAACAGTCTTGGGTGCCATATCGGGCCAAAGTTCCAATTCGATATCTCCTTGGTTGGTCTGAATAATCGCATTTACCTTTTTTGCCGTTAAATCGGATTGCATATTCTCTTCCTTTTTAGATTTGTCCGCAGCCGCCAAAAATGTGACGCTTAGCAACAGTGCAGTCATCAGAAGCAGGTTTGTTATCTTCATCCTCAGTTTTTCTCCTTTTATAAATTTTATAGCATTCTCAGTTTTGTAAAGCCAAGATATTCAAACCTGCTTTTTTGTGCAATTTATTTTTCTTATTCTTAATATCCTCCATGAAATTAAAATCAAACCTGCTCTTGTCTTTCTTCCTTTAAGAAGGAAGATTCAAAGGCATAATTATGGAAGAAGATAACCTCATTATTCTTATAAAGAGTAATTATTAGAATCGGTTCCTCGGGAGTTTCTCTTGTCTCTACCTTAATGGCGTCATAGTCAATCGGGGGAACAAACATCCGATCAATTAAAGTCCTAAATTCTTTACTTACAAACATAGCATCCTCCTTTCTACCTAAAATATCTGAAAGGATAATAGAGCCAAAGTTGTGCCAAAATTATTAAATGCTACAACTAATTGTATGTCAATATGATATGCTATTGCCCTCCCCTTTCTTGAGGGGAATGGTGGTAAATATTTTTACGGATAAGGGTAAATATTTTTACAGCATGCCCAAAGCCCTTAAGCGGGCACGAAAAGTGTGAGGCTCCAATTTCAATAACCTTGCCGCTTTTGCCGCATTGCCGTTCGCTTTTTTGAGCGCAGCACTATAATATAGAGGCAGAATTTCTTTTTCTAAGTCAATGCCATCATCGGGAATACTAATTTCATTTATTTTTGGATTATCAGTCAAACTATTGCATTTTATATCTTCGGGTTTGATGACATTGCCTTTGCAATTGATGCAAGCGATCTGAATAGTATTTCGCAGTTCGCGCACATTTCCTTGCCAAGGTTGATTGAGGAGCACTTTTTCCGCTGCGGGGGAAATAGTTTTATTGGTATTATTTTGTTTGTTAAAAAGCTCAACAAAATGGGATGCCAAAAGCAAGATATCCGTTCCTCTGGTGCGTAAAGGCGGCAGGGCAATTTCATAGTTCACAATCCGATAATAGAGGTCGCGTCTGAATTTGCCTTCAAACACTAAGTTCTGCAGGTTTTTATTGCTGGCGGTCAAGAGGCGGACATTAACTTTTTTGACTTTTCCTCCGACCGGTGTGATTTCACCGCTATCCAAAACGCGCAGTAATTTTACCTGCATCTGCAGAGGAAGGTCTGCCACTTCATCCAAAAATAATGTTCCACCGTTCGCCTCTTCAAAAAAGCCGAAATGATCGTTTATGGCACCGGTAAATGAACCTTTTTTATGTCCGAAAAATTCGCTTTCAAACAGGTTTTCACTTATGGAACCGCAATTTACGGGAATAAAAGGTCCTTGATACCTGCTGCTGTGACGATGAATAAGACGGGCTACCACTTCTTTTCCCGTTCCGCTTTCTCCGCTGATATAAACCGGGACATCGTATTTGGCTATCATCTTAATCTGATTTTTGATGTTTTGGATTTCTTCGCAATTGCCGATAAAATCTTCAAATTCGTAATCTATTATGCGTTTCAGAGCAATGTTCTCTCTGCTTAACATCAATAATTGTGCGCTCATTGATATTGCTTGATCCAAAGGGGGAAAATCTTTCAAAGAAAAAGATATGGAACTGACACCTTGTTCGCGGGAACTCTGAATTAATTCCGCATTAAGCACTCCTCCTTGCTTCAGCAGAACCCAGCAGGTATGCATAGTCGGTGTGCCCGATGTTACTGAAACTGTAAATTCCGTTTCTTTCGGGTCTTCTTTCGCTTTAATATTCATCACCGCATTATACATGGCGGGATACACCAAATTGTAATCAATGGGATCAATTGTCACTGCAGGCTCAAAATTTACCTGCAGATTCGGAAAGTGCTCTTTGCAGTAATTCTTAATCTCATAAGCAGATTCTAAATAACTCTCTTTATTGAAGAGAATATACAAAGCGTCAAAAGGTCTGGACTTTAGGATGCTGATAATAGCCCCTTCTTTCCCTTCGCTTAAATAGCAATCGTTGTTTCCGATAAAACTTAGCAGCACCTTTTTCATATATCTAAATCCTCACTATATAATATCATAATGTATATAGCACAAAAGTGTCAAGTGCATTCTTTCGGCAGACAGAAAACCTTGTCCCATAACTTTCCAAGCTGTTGTTTTTCGTCATTTCGGAGTTCGGAATTCCTCCGCATACTTTCAGAGTTTATGATACTAAATGGAATTCCGGACTTCGGAAATGACGCTCTTGTAACATAGCTTTCCAAGCTGTTGTTAGGGCGGGTTTGCTACCCGCCCATTAAGTTCCGCAGGTTACAAACCTGCGGTTACAACAGGATACAATCCTATGTTACACCTTCGGGAATTTACCGAAGTCCATTTTGCCTTTTTGTTATGTGGCACAAGATTGGTTACGAAGGCAAAAAGGACTCCGAAACAATAAACCGAAATCCATTTTGCCTAATAGTTTTACGACACAAGATTGGTATGAAGGCAAAAAGGACTCCGAAATGGTCACCGGAAGCAAAAAGAACTCCGAAAAACTGAGGCTGTTTCGGAGTTCTGAATTCCTGAAAAAACATAAAAGTGTATATAAGCTAAAAGGAATTCCGGACTTCGGAACAGCCGACAGGAGTGAGGTAAATTGCAATTAGAGCAAATCTTTATTTGTTTTATTGTAAATCCAACACCATTTGTGCTGTCAATAGAATTCAACCATGTATTTATTCGATAAGGAGGAATGTCTCAACCCAACATCATTTGTGCTGTCAATTGAATAACAATGAATTACTATTATCTTGTTAACACGTCTCAACCCAACATCATTTGTGCTGTCAATTGAATACTTATCTCCTGCAACAACATATTATTTTAGTCTCAACTCAACACCATTTGTGCTGTCAATTGAATTCTTACTTCTGAAAAGAATAACATCTGCGAGTCTCAACCCAACACCATTTGTGCTGTCAATTGAATCTGGATAAATAATATTATAATCCTAATAATGTCTCAACCCAACACCATTTGTGCTGTCAATTGAATTCGGTCCTCCGCAAAGAACCATTAAATCGTAGTCTCAACCCAACACCATTTGTGCTGTCAATTGAATAGGGAGCTTGTAACTATTACTTAAATCAATGACTTATCAGAAGAAAAAACAATAACTATCTCAGATTTCCCACTTTTTTACTCTCTATTCCGTTTTCCGATTTTATCTTTTTTAATTTTCTCTATTTTAGTCAAGACATTTTTTCATCTTTATTTTCTAGATTTATAATTTGAATAAATGTAATTGCTATTTTATTGTAACATAGCTTTCCAAGCTGTTGTTAGGGCGGGTTTGCTACCCGCCCATTTTTATTGTAGCATAGATTAGCAATCTGTTGTATTCCGGCAATAGCATTGCCGGAGTTATTTTATCAAAAAGCGGGTATTGCTAATACCCACTCACAACAAGATACTATCCTATGCTACAAAAACCTGCGGTTACAACAGGATAAAATCCTATGTTACAAGTTGCGTAACAAACTAATAATATTAGCTTTTGCGTCATTATCTTTTGCGTCTCTTGCGTCCTTTGCGTTAAAAATAATTACTCTTGCGTCCCTTGTTTTCCGAGGTAGTCAATCATATTTCTTTACAAAACTTGAGAGGATAAAAATCTGACCTCAAAATAAAAAGGAGACGAAAAATGGCGTTGAAACCTGAGGCTAAAAAGGCTATCATGGCAGAGTTTAAACTCCATGAATCAGATACCGGTTCGCCCGAAGTGCAGATTGCTCTTCTTTCACAGAGAATTAAGGACATCACTGAACACCTTAAAGCTCATCCGAAGGACTTTTCTACCCGGCGCGGACTGTTAAAACTGATCGGGCAGCGTCGCCGTTTACTGAATTACCTGATGAAGAAAGACATTAAACGGTATCGCGCTATCATTAAAGCACTCGGAATTAGGAAATAAACTTTTGCCTTTTGCGGGGGATAAGTGATTATCCCCTTTTTTCTTTTGCACGAGGGTGCCGGTTTTTTTATTTTGTTTTTCCGTCAGAAAATGAGATAATGTAGTTTTGCAGACTTTGCTTAAAGCGGTAAGTCTGAGAAATAAAAGATCGGGAGAACGGAGCAATACATTGAGGGAAAAGACATCCTTTCCTTCAACCTATTGCTTATTCTCCCGCGCATAAAGAAGGAGAATATTATGCACAATTTTAATATTACGCGCAAAACTTTAGAGTTCTGCGGCAGAGAAATGCTCATAGAAACGGGCAAAATGGCAAAGCAAGCCAATGGCGCAGTCTTCATTCAATACGGTGAAACCGCAGTTTTGGTAACAGCAGTCATGGCAAAGGAAGTTACGGAAGGAACGGATTTCTTCCCTTTAACCGTGGATTACAATGAGCGTATGTATGCTTCCGGAAAAATACCCGGAGGCTTTTTCAAACGCGAATCCAAACCCACAACGGAAGCCACTCTCAACGCCAGATTAGTTGACCGTGCCATTCGTCCTCTTTTTCCCGAGGGCTTTCGCAATGCCGTTCATGTGGTAGTGAACATTCTTTCCTTTGACGGCGTTAACGATTCCAACCTTATCAGCATTTTTGGCGCTTCCTTAGCACTTTCCATTTCGGACATTCCTTTCAACGGACCCATAGCGGGAGTAACGGTCGGCTACATTAACGATCAAATCGTAATCAATCCCACCTTGCAAGAGCTGAAGGATGAAAGCAAACTCAATCTTGCCGTTGCAGGAAGTGCTTCTTCCGTCGTGATGATTGAAGCCGCCGCTAATGAACTTTCCGAGCAGGTAATGCTGGATGCGGTTTATGCCGGACACGAAGAAATCAAAAAATTAGTGGCAGTGCAGCAGGAATTCGTTGCTCAATGCGGAAAGCCGAAAATTGAGATTCAATTGGACTTGATCCCTCCCGAAATCACTGCCAAAGTGGAAGCGGATTACAGTGCAAGAATTGCCGAAGCAGCTATGATTTTCGGCAAGCAGGAACGCCAAGACGCTTTTGACCAAGCGGAAGAAGAAATGCTGGCAAAGTATAAAGAAGCCGAAGGCGATGCTTTTGCCGAGACCGAACGCTATTACAAAGCCGCTTTTGACGTATTGATCAAACGGTTTGTCCGCGATTCCATTTTGCATAAGCAGCACAGGGTTGACGGACGCGGTTTGGACGATTTGCGCGACATCACTTGCGAGATTGATGTGCTGCCGATCGTGCACGGCTCGGCATTATTCACGAGAGGAGAAACTCAATCTTTGGGAACAGTCACTTTAGGCGGTGCCGATGACGAGCAAGTGATTGACGGTTTGGAAGAAGAATACAAAAAGAAGTTTTATCTGCATTACAATTTTCCTCCTTTCAGCGTAGGCGAAGTCGGAAGGATGGGAGCACCCGGAAGGCGTGAATTGGGACACGGAAATTTAGCCGAACGCGCCTTAAAAGCCGTCATTCTTTCATCCGAGGAATTTCCTTACACGATTAGAGTCGTTTCCGATATTTTGGAATCGAACGGTTCTTCTTCCATGGCTTCAATTTGCAGCGGAACTTTAGCATTAATGGCTGCGGGCGTTCCCATTATAGCTCCCGTTGCCGGAATTGCCAACGGGCTGATTATGGAAGGTGATGAATATGTGGTTTTGACCGATATTATGGGTCTGGAAGATCATTTAGGCGACATGGATTTCAAGTGTGCAGGCACGAGAGCAGGCATCACCGCTATGCAAATGGACATCAAGATTGAAGGCATCACTAAAGAAATTATGTCCATCGCGTTGGAAAAAGCCAAAACTGCGCGTCTGCAGATTTTGGACTTGATAGAAGCTACCATTCCCGCTCCCAGAGAGGAATTATCACCCACGGCTCCGCGCATTGAAAGCTTCAAAATTCCCGTTGATAAAATCGGTGAAGTCATCGGACCTTCCGGCAAAAACATCAAAGCCGTCATTGAAGCCTGCAAAGTTGAAATAAACATTGAGGACGACGGCACGGTGCGCATCCTTTCTCCCGATAAAGCAGCCATTGACAAAGCCAAAGCAATGATTTTGGGCGTGGTTGTGGAACCGGGAGTGGGCGAAGTTTATGAAGGCGTGGTCACGAGAATGGAACCCTTCGGCGTATTCGTGAAATTCCTGAACGGCGCCAAAGAGGGAATGGTGCATGTTTCCGAGCTCAGTTCCCACAGGATTAACCAGCCGAGCGATTTTTTGAGCATCGGGGACAAAGTCGTTGTGCGCGTCAAACCCAGCGAAAAAAGCGGCAAAATTTCTCTTACGATGAAAGGTCTGCCTGGAAATCCGGAACCGAGTGATGAAGCTATAGCCGCCGGAAAAAATCCGGCTAATCGTCCTGCTCATCCTCAAGACAGAAGTAATCCCGGCCGCGGCAGAAGCGGTTTTGACCATCATGGCGGCGACAGAGACAGAGATCATAACAGAAGGCATTAAGTTAAACCGAGAAAATCACAGAGGACAACATGGATTATAAAGTTGCTGACATCAGTTTAGCCGATTTCGGCAGGCGCGAAATCTCCATTTCGGAAAAAGAAATGCCCGGGCTTTTGGCTTTGCGGGAAAAATACGGAAAGGAGAAGCCTCTTGCGGGCGCTCGCATTACAGGTTCTTTGCACATGACGATCCAAACTGCTTCGCTGATTGAAACTTTAACGGCATTGGGCGCGCAGGTAAGGTGGGCAAGCTGTAATATATATTCCACGCAAGATCATGCGGCAGCGGCAATTGCGGCTGAAGGTATTCCCGTTTTTGCCTGGAAAGGGGAAACTTTGGAAGAGTATTGGCAATGCACCTTAAAAGCTTTGACTTGGGAAAACGGGGGACCGGATCTCATTGTTGACGATGGCGGTGACGCTACTTTGATGGTGCACGAAGGCTATCGTTTGGAAGAAGAATACCTGAAGACCGGTCAGCTGCCGGAAGTTTCTAACTCCAACAAAGATTTGGCGATTTTGGATAAACTGCTGCTTTCGGAATTGGAAAAAAATCCGCAAAAATGGCATAATATTGCCGCAAATCTCAAAGGTGTGAGCGAAGAAACCACCACAGGCGTGCATCGTCTTTACCAAATGATGGACGCGGGAACACTTCTTTTCCCGGCAATCAATGTTAACGACTCTGTCACCAAATCCAAATTTGACAATCTTTACGGTTGCCGGGAATCGTTGGCGGACGGCATCAAACGCGGCACTGATGTTATGGTGGCGGGAAAAGTTGTGGTAGTATGCGGTTATGGTGAAGTGGGAAAAGGCTGCGCTCAATCCATGCGCGGTTTCGGAGCACGGGTAATAGTCACGGAAATTGACCCGATTTGCGCACTGCAAGCAGCGATGGAAGGTTTTGAAGTTTCCACCGTTGAGGCTTCTCTTGCGGAAGGCGATATTTTTGTCACCGCTACCGGAAATTGTGATGTTCTCACCGTTGAGCACATGCAGAATATGAAGGACCAGGCAATTGTTTGCAATATAGGCCACTTTGACAACGAAATACAGGTTGACGCTCTTTATGCTTTGCCCGGCATCCGCAAAATCAATATCAAGCCTCAAGTTGACCAAGTCTTTTTCCCGGACGGACATTCCATCATTTTATTGTCGGAAGGCAGGTTAGTAAATTTGGGAAATGCCACCGGTCATCCTTCTTTCGTGATGAGTTGCAGTTTCACCAATCAAGTTTTGGCGCAGATGCAGCTCTGGAAAGTCAAGCACGAGAAGCATGTCTACCGCTTGCCCAAACATTTGGATGAAGAAGTGGCACGCCTGCATCTTGATAAATTGGGCGTGAAGCTCACTCGTCTTACGGAAAAGCAGGCACAATACATTTCCGTCTCTCCGGACGGTCCTTACAAACCTGATCACTACAGATATTAATCTCAATAAGCGGAGCAGGATTGGCAACTCATAAACCCGTTTTTGCCGACGAACTTTTCGGCGATTTGGAGCTTTCTTCTTCCGGAGAAAAATGGAGCGTCATCCATACTAAACCGCAGTGTGAAAAGAAATTAGCAAAGTATCTGACGAAAGAAGGCATCACCTATTACCTGCCACAAATGGACAGCACCCGCGTCTATCAATATCGGAAAATTACTTTTACGAAACCAATGTTCCCGGGATATTTGTTTGCCCGTTTTAATTTTTCGCAAAAAACGACTATCCTGCTTTCGGGCTGTGTGGTCAATTTCCTCAAAGTGCCGAATGAAAAACAATTATTGGATGAATTGAAGCAAATCCGCGCAGGACGGACTTTGCGCGCGGAACTTAAAGAAGGAACCTGGCTGGAAAAAGGCTGGAAAGTGGAGATTGTCGGCGGACCTTTACAGGGCTTGCACGGAGTGGTGGAAAGTCAATCCAAATTGAGCGAAATCACTCTACAGGTGAATGTTCTGCACCAAGCTGTCACAGTTCGCGTCGAACCTTCCCAAGTGCGTCTGCTGTCTGAATTTTGACGGATCTTATTATGACTTATAATTTTGTTTTAAGGAGAGTTCAATGAAGCTTGCAATCATAGGTTCAGGATATGTCGGTCTCGTTACCGGCGCGTGTTTTTCGGAAATGGGCAATGAAGTTATCTGTGTGGATAAAGATGCGGATAAAATCGGTAAATTGCAAGCCGGCATTATTCCCATTTTTGAACCCGGGTTGGAAGATTTGGTCAACCGCAATGCCGCCGAAGGCAGATTGCTGTTTACAACCGATTTGCCTGAGGCAGTAAGGCGCTCGCAAATTATTTTTATCGCCGTCGGAACTCCTCCCGAAGAAGACGGTTCGGCAGACTTGCAATATGTATTGTCTGTTGCGCGCGACATCGCTTCCGCCATGAACGAGCACAAAATTATCGTCGATAAATCCACTGTTCCCGTCGGAACTGCTGATTTGGTGCGCTCCGAAATCCAGAAAATCCTGA
Source organism: Candidatus Cloacimonadota bacterium (assembly GCA_035357855.1). Classification (GTDB taxonomy): domain Bacteria; phylum Cloacimonadota; class Cloacimonadia; order Cloacimonadales; family Cloacimonadaceae; genus UBA5614. Next base: position 64,698 of record DAOPOH010000007.1, on the reverse strand, counting down.
ACGAGCGCGGCAGTGATTTAACTTTTGACCTCGTGTCCAATCCCGAATTTCTCAAAGAAGGTGCAGCTGTAGAAGATTTTATGAAACCTGACCGAGTGGTGGTCGGAACCGAAAACGAAGCGGTTGCGGAAATCATGCGCGAACTGTATGCCCCGTTTAATATGAGCAGAGACCGCGTTCTTGTAATGTCTATCCGCTCTGCAGAAATGACTAAATATGCCGCTAATGCGATGCTGGCAACCAAAATCAGCTTTATGAACGAAATCGCTTTGCTCTGCGAAAAATTGGGCGCTGATGTTGCCGAAGTCAGAAACGGCATAGGTTCCGATTCCAGAATTGGCTACAAATTCATTTATCCCGGGGTCGGTTACGGCGGAAGCTGCTTTCCCAAAGATGTTAAAGCTCTGATTCACATGGCTAAGCAAGCGGGTGTCGAACCCCAAATCCTCACTGCCGTTGAACAAAGAAACGAGGAACAGAAACGCCTTTTGGTGCAAAAAGTCCAAACCCGCTTTGGAACTGACCTCAGCGGCAAAACCTTCGCGGTTTGGGGATTGGCGTTTAAACCGCAGACTGACGATATGCGAGAAGCACCGTCTCTGGTCATAATCCCCGCTTTAATCAATGCGGGCGCAAAAGTTGTCGCTTATGACCCCGTAGCTGTTCCGGAAGCCGAACGCCGTCTGAAAAATCTGCCTCAGCTCTCTTTTGCCGCCAATCAATACGATGCTCTGCAAAATGCCGATGCCCTTCTGCTCATTACCGAATGGCATCAATTCCGCCATCCCGATTTTGATAAAATCAAAGCACTGTTGAAAACCCCGGTCATCTTTGACGGACGCAATCAATATGACCCCGTTCAATTAAGGGAACAGGGCTTTGAATATTACGGTATCGGCAGAGGATAATCCATTACACTATAATTAATTAAAAAGTAAACCTGTCCTTCCTCTCCTCCTCATTTCCCCTTTAGTTTTTCTCGTCTTTTTTCCTTTTCTTTCTCTTTAGCCGATATAGACCAAATGTATATCAAATGTATCTCAAAAGCATATCAAATGTTGATTTTAATACATTTAATATACATTTGATATACTTTTGGTCTGCTTTTGAGCCACTTTTAAGCTTAAGCAATATGTAAGTGATAAAAAAGTCAAATGCGCATCCTGATTGATGAATGCCGGACACTTTTATTGCTGTATTATTGTCCCATAGCTTTACAAGCTGTTGTTAGGGCGGGTTTGCTACCCGCCCATTAAGTTCCGCAGGTTACAAACCTGCGGTAACAACAGGATAAAATCCTATGCTACAAAAACCTGCGGTAACAACAGGATGCAATCCTATGCTACAAAACCTGCGGTTTGATATTTTTTCATAAATAAAATCATTTGCGTCTATATCCTTTGCGTCCCTTGCGTCCTTTGCGTTAAAATTAATTTCTCTTGCGTCTTTTGCGTTGTCTAATTCCGGACTTCGGAAATGACGCTCTCTGAAGTCCGTTTTGCCTGATAGCTTTGTTACACTTGAATATTTGTGAAGGCAAAAAGAACTCCAAATCGCTTAGTTCGTTCTTGTAACATAGCTTTCCAAGCTGTTGTTAGGGCGGGTTTGCTACCCGCCCATTTTTTTCCGCAGGTTACAAACCTGCGGTGACAACAGGATACAATCCTATGCTACACCTTCGGGAATTTACCGAAGTCCATTTTGCCTGATAGCTTTACGACACAAGATTGATTACAAAAGCAAAAAGGATTCCGAAACAATTAACCGAAGTCCATTTTGCCTGATAGTTTTACGACACAAGATTGATTACAAAAGCAAAAAGGACTCCGAAACGGTCACCGGAAGCAAAAAGGATTCCGAGTTCGCTTTGGTAATATATCATTATATAACCCTTTTGCGTCTATACCTTTTGCGTCTCTTGCGTCCTTTGCGTTAAAATTAATACCCCTTGCGTCTTTAGCGTTAAAAATAATCACCTTTGCGTCAATAGTGTTAGATAATAGAATTAATTTAACCTTCCGTTTCTTGGGAAGGGGAAATTTGGCAGATATTGTAGATTGCTTTAAGTTTATTCTGTAGGTCGTTGTTGTAGATTTGGTTTTGATTGGTTTCAGGTTTAAAGTGCCATTCGGGAGAAAGATTTTGCAAGTCCTTTTCCAACTGCCAATTATGAAGATAAGTGTGACCGTCCAAATTTCGTAAAGTTTTCCACTGTTCAGGAGTGAGGAAATTGGGTTCCAATTGCTTGTTCAGCAGATTGTAGTCCACTTTCAGGGGATTTACTTGCGTGACTGTGCAGATAATCAATTTTTGCTTGCGATTAAGTTTTTCGATTTTATTCAGGGCGGCATTCAGTTCGCGGGCATTTTCATAGTGGCGTCCGTTCACTTCCGCAAGTGCGTCAAGGTCAATTCCGCGCTTTTGCAGTTCCAGCATTTCGTCTTTGTAAAATTGATAAGCTGTGGGATTAACTACGGGTTGTTCAAAGACATTTTGAACGAAAAAGAGGAGGAAAAATGTCAAAATGCAGGCTAAAGTGGGAGCTGTCACCCAACCTAAAGAAATTTTGCCCATAGTATTAAAGTGGATATTCCTGCCACCTTTTGTTAATCCTACTCCGATTACCGCTCCAATCGTAGCTTGGGATGAAGATAACGGCACCAAAGGAATTGTGGGTAAATGCAGATTGATGAGTAATTGCTGCAATTCGTGCGAGCCGAATAAATACAAAACTAACGAAGAAGACATAACGACAATTAATCCGGTAATGGGAGAAAGTTTCAGAAGATCGTTTCCGACGGTTTCCATCACTTTTTTGGAATAGGTGCACATGCCCAAGGCTATGGATGCCGCTCCCCAAAAATACAGCTGCTGCAATCCCGTTATCCGAAAAGCCGGCGTCAGGTAAATATCCTTAAACGGAGAACTGGAGATGAAAATTCCCACAACATTGGCTATGTTGTTCGCGCCTAAACTGTATGCGCCAAACGCGCCGATAATGACCAATCCCCAACGGTTCCATGCATCCAAATGCAGAAGGTGAACATGACTGTGATTTAAGATATGCTTAAATAAATGATACAGCCCGAAAGCAATCGCTGCCGACAGCACGGGAGCTATCACCCAACTGCTAACAATATTGACGAGAGAGTGGTAATCAATCATCATTCCGGCAAAAATATTCCAGCCGATAATTGCGCCTACTATGGCTTGAGAAGTGGAAACGGGAAGTTTGATTTTGGTCATCAAAGCGATGGCGAGTGCAGTTGCCAAAGCTACGGTGAAGGCTCCGGCTGAAGCATTGACGGCTCCCAAACGATTCAAAGTTGCCGAACCTCCGCTCCCTTCAGCCAGCGAACCAAGAATTACAAATATGCTGGAAATCATTGCCGCATACTTGAATTTGATCATCTTGGTCTGAACTGCAGGACCGAATACATTGCCATGATGATTCGCACCCAATGCCCAGCCTAAAAATAAACCGCTGGTCAGAAACAAATATCCCATTGCCTTTTATCCTCTTATTCCCTCTCCTCTCTCATCAGGGAAGATTATTTTTGAATAGTTAAAATAAAATAAGCTTATCTTTCCGTCAAGCAATAGTTATGATTTACGCGGGAAATCATATCTGAACGCAAGTTTAAGACAAACAAGCAAATCAGACGGGAGGTAAAAATTTTAACGCTGCGGGCAGACAAATTCCTTCTGCTGCGGGTGTGCCCATTTTTATTGTCAGACGCATGGCGCTATTGATAAAAAGGACTGTTTGGTCGATTGCGGAAAAGAATTCCTTTCCTTGCAGCAGAAGACAAGTCAGAACGCAAGTGAAAATATCTCCCGTGCCGGGAAAATTTACCGTTAAATAACGGCAGAGAGTGCGATGAAAAACATCGTTTGCGCTGTCATAAGCGAGGACTGAAGTGAGCTTTGGTTTGTTCAAAACGGGGACGTCAGTGATTACAACTTTTTTCGGACCGAGTTTTGCAAGCTCCCGACACCAAGTTTTTACCTGTTTGAGAGAGGGCTTTGAATCGTATGATAAATTCAGCAGGAAAGCGGCTTCAGTCAAATTGGGGGTAATCAGGTCCGCATCCTTAAGCAAACTGCGAAGGGAAGTGACGATGTTTTGTTCAAAACAAGGATAAAGTTCACCTTGGTCAGCCATGACCGGATCTATAACAGTCAAAGTTTGAGGGGAATGAAAATCGGAAATAGCTTGCTGCACTGCGGAAGTTTGCCTTTCCGATGAGAGAAATCCGCTTAAAATAGCGTCAAATTTCAAGTTGAGTTCTTTCCACTGGTTCAAAAAGTCCTGCAGATAATCCGAAAGGTCGGCTATCCTGAAATTCGGCTGTTCGGTATTGGAAGAAAGGACTGCAGTGGGCAAAGCAGTTACTTTTACTCCTAAAGCGGCAGCCAAAGAAATGACTGCTTGAAGAGAAGTGCTGCTGTGTCCGGACAAATCGGTAATTGCCAGCAGGCGAGGTATTTGCTTCATATTTGACTTCCATAGTCACTCTCTCAGCTCTGAACTCCCTGTCAAGTAAAAGCGCCGCATAATGCTGACCAGGACTATTAATAAATGTGCAAATTAAACCTGACGGACTTGTAAGAAATGGAGTTTCTTCGTTGGAGCGCATGACGGAAAGAACCTGACAGAATATGTATTCTGCGCCTTCCGCAAGAGGAAGCAAAATAAAATCTTGCCAGAAAAAGCGGCTTAAATTTTCTTGCCTACAAGAGATAAAAAACAAGGACGGTGAGAATAATGCGTGTATGCGATATATGCGGAAAAGGTGCTCAGATCGGTAATCATCGCTCTCATGCCATGAATGCCACAAAGCGTCGTTTTTACCCCAATCTGCATGAAATCAGAGGCGAATACAAAGGTAAAATCGATAATTATAAAGTCTGCAGTTCCTGCCTGAAGAGCAATAAAGTCAAAAAAATAATCTGAAGCAGGGCAGGTTTTACAAAGTTTATGAGACCGTAGTTCAAGCTACGGTTTTTTTTCGTCTGGGCGATAGACTATGTCTGCAACAACGGTGCGCGCTTTTTCCAAATCAAATCCTTTTCTGTATAACGCTGCCAGACAATGTTCATAGCAGGCGCGCTTATCCAAATGACGATATTGCAGATATGCTTTTTCCGCTTGTGCGCGTAAATTGTTCAGTTCTTCTTTCGGCGAATAAATTTCAGCTAAAATAGGCTCCCAAAGCGAAGAAGGAAGATGCTTTTCAATCAGTTTGCCTTGAATTTGATGAGGACTTTTTCCCCGCTCCTTCAAAGATTCTATCAGCAGACTGCAATAACGCTTGTCGTCAATAAACTTTTTTTCCTTTGCTTCCGCCAGACAGCGTTCAATAATTGAGGGATGGAAACTTTGCCGTTTCAGGTATTCTTCGCTTTCCAAAGAGGAATGCTCTTGGCGGGCTAACCAATCCAGCAATTTATCCCAAGCTGCTTGAAATAAATGATCTTTTATGACTTGCGCTTGCTCTTCCGTAATTTCAAAACTTCCAACTCCGGATTGGAATAAAGTCAGCAACCGTTTTTCCGGAAGAGAACCCCAAATTCTGTCTCCGATTTTAATCAGACAAACACGGTCGCTATTGCTCTTCTTCCAGATCGACAGGTTCATTTTCTTCAGGAGCGAGAGGAATGTTTCCCGGTTTAATCAATGATTTCAGCTTGGTGGTCAGCTCTTCCGTAAGTTCGGGATTTTCTTTAAGATAAAGTTTGGTCTTATCCGCACCTTGCCCCAAACGCAAATCACCGTAAGAAAACCAAGAACCGCTTTTCTTGATTAAATCAAACCGGATGCACATATCCAGCAGAATATCAAGTTGGGAAATTCCTTCGCCGAAAATGATAGGAAATTCAACTGTCTTAAACGGAGGAGCGAATTTATTCTTCACGATTTTGACCCGAGTGCGCATACCTATTATCTGGTTTTCACCGCCCGCATCTTTTATGGCACCGGCATTACGAACTTCCAAACGCACCGAGGCATAAAATTTTAGAGCAACTCCGCCCGTGGTAGTTTCAGGATTGACATAAGGAGGAGCACCTATTTTCATTCGCGTCTGATTGATGAAAACCACAGCGGTATTGGATTTGGAAACGATGGCAGTGAGCTTTCTCAAAGCTTGGGACATAAGCCGTGCCTGCAAACCGACATGGCTGTCTCCCATACCCCCTTCAATTTCTTGACGAGGAACCAAAGCAGCTACAGAATCAACGATTACAAGCTCAAGAGCACTGCTGCGAACAAGTGTTTCCACAATTTCCAATGCCTGCTCTCCACCGTCCGGTTGAGAAAGCAACAAATTATCTATGTCCACACCCAAATTTTTGGCGTAATATACATCCAAGGCATGTTCAGCATCGATAAAAGCAACAGTCCCGCCTTGTTTTTGTGCGTTAGCGGCAATGTGCAAAGCTAAAGTTGTTTTGCCGGAAGCTTCGGCACCGTAAATTTCGGTAATTCTGCCTTTGGGAATGCCTCCTATGCCCAAAGCCAAATCAAGATTGAGAGCACCGGTGGGAATGACTTCCACTGCCGCTTGAGGATTGTCTCCCAAACGCATTAAAGTGCCGATGCCGAATTTCTTTTCCAATTGCGTCATAGCTGTCTTCAGGGCAGTGTCTTTCGTCTTTTCCAGCATTGATACCTCCAGTATCGCTTATAAATGTTTCTTTTGCATTGTGTATTGCTCCAAAGGCAAGTAAAGCGGACCTTCGGGTCGCAATATGCTTTGATAAAAAGTAACTGTATCGTAGTCTGCAGGTTGGGAAGGCAATTCCGCTTCCAGAAATTCCCTCTCCAGCCATACAGACTGTGGACTTTTTATTCTTCCCACAGTGATGTGCAGTTTCAGCGGTTTTACATCAGGCGAGTAACCAAGCGCTTGAACTGAACGCTTTAAGTCTTTGGCACAAGAATATATGCCTTGATCGGCAGTTTGAAGCTTTGCCCACAAAAGTTTCGGCTCTCGTGCGGGAAAAAGCTCAAAACCGAGGCACCTTAAGCTGAAGCTGTCGTAACTCTCCACCTTTCGGGAAAGCGTTTCTTTCAGCGCGGGAAGGTCTCCGCCCTGAGTATCGCCTATAAACAGTAAAGTCAGATGCAGGTTTTCGGGCGCGACCCAATTTATGCCTTCGCTGTGCAAAAAACGCCATCGATTCAGATGCTGCAAAATTGCGTCTTTATGCACCTTGGGCAATTCCAACGCAATGAAAGTTCTCAGTTTCAATTTCCTGCTCAATTTGACGGAACTTTATCTTTTATAACCGATATCGCGCAGCAATTTCTTCCTGTTTGTAATGTCGGTATCCAATTCTATGCCCTTCGGACTTTGACCGTCAATTACTCCCAAAATTCCTTTGCCCTGTTCGGTTTTTGTCAAAATGACCTGAACGGGATTGGCAGTGGCGCAAAAGATATTTACCACTTCCCGGCAATCTTTGATTGCAGGTAAAACATTAAGCGGATAAGCGTCGCGCAGAATAATTAAAAATGCGTGCCCGGCTCCCAACCTCAGCATGTTTTCCACGGCAATTTCTATTAATTCGTTGTCCGTGCCTTCTTTGCGCACCAAACAAGGTCCGGATGCTTCATTGAATGCAATGCCGAATTTGATGCCCGGAACGCTGTTAACCATCGCTTCATATAAGTCTTCCAAACTTTTGATGAAATGCGCCTGACCCAAAATGACATTACAGTCCGAAGGAAAATGCAAGGTTTCGGTAATCAATTCCATCTTTGCCTCCAACTCCGTTTTCGTAAAGATGAACGGTATTCCATCAAGTATCCATTTCTATGAGCAGGTTGTTTTTGTAAACATATTTTTCGCTCCATAGTCAAAACCGCCATAATAAAGTCATTTCAAACGCAAACAAGATAAGGATAACAAAAGACGCTAAGAATATTTTAACGCAAAAGCCGCAAGGGATATTAATTTTAACGCAAAGAACGCAAGAGACACAAAGGATATAGACGCAAAGGGATCATATAATGATATATTACCAAAGCGAACTCGGAGTCCTTTTGACCCTATTCCATTTTTCACTACGTGGAAAGAGACACGTTTGCTGTCGACATAATTTTCATAGCTTTCTCGAAATTTTACCGGCGGTATGTAGTTTAGAGCACTGTGGGGGCGATTTTTGTTGTAATCTAACTGCCAATTCATAATCACAGCTCTCGCTTCCAGCAAACTTGTAAAGCAATTCAAATTAAGACATTCTTTTCGAAACTTGCCAATGAAGCTTGCTACAAAAGCATTCTGTTGCGGTTTGCCCGGTGCTATGAAACTCAACTTCACCCGCTTTCAATACCCGGTAAATATGTCCCCGGTAAATCGTTTCCGCATCGTAACTACTTTAGTTGATAAGCATTTTTGCTTCAAGCATTTTTCCGATAACTTCGTGTCCGTAAAAGGAAATGTTTGAACAACAAAATGAGAGTTAACGCTCAAGTGTCCTTAAAATCCGGTGGAGTTTTCAGGAAGAAGGTCAATGCCTGACAATGCCAAAGTTTGCAGACCTTGTGTCACGATTCGCAGAATTGTTTGTCAATTTTCAATCGCTTATTTTTTGGCTCTTGCTCTAAAAAGTATATTACTTTCTTTGTAACCGTCTTGTAGTTTTTGCGTCTCTTTACAGTAATGCTCTGTATTGCAATTAAATACACTCAATATCGCCTACTTTTTCTTTCCTCTTTCTTAATATCCTGTCGATATCCAGTCGACATCCAGTCGAAATAAAGTCAACTGGATATCGACTGGATATCGACAGGAACTTAAGGGGCAACAAGATAGCATGAAAGATATCAACAAGATAGGACTATTCGGTTTGATTCTGAATTATTGCAGACAGGGATAAAGGCAAAATCGGATAGATTTCTTTTGGAATTCGGTTGCAAAAATAGGTGGTTTATTTATCGGAGACAAAATAATAAGCAAAAAATAACAGCGCTAAGATTTTACTCACAGCGCTGTTAGATTGATAAAAGCGACAATTAATACTGATATTCTAGAGCGGGTTCAAGACCTTTCAGGACACGAATGGCACCCTGACTTAGCGCTTCCATTTCCTTTTCGCCCGGGTAAATGTAAAACGGAGCGATAAAGCTCGTGCGGGATTTGATTTCATTGATGATATTCTGATTATATGCCAAACCGCCGGAAACGAAAATTGCATCCACTTTTCCGCATAAAACAGTAGCGGCAGCGCCTATTTCTTTTGCAATTTGATAGCACATTGCATCCCTGATTTTCTTGGCGTAAGCGTCCCCTTCCTGAATGCGTTTCTCCACTTCAATTCCGCTGTCCGTGCCCAAATATGCCATCAGTCCGCCCGTTTTGGAGAGTTTATTAACCAATTCTTTGTGGGTGTATTTTCCGGAATATGCCAATTCCACTAAATCTCCGATGGGTAAAGCTCCGCAGCGTTGGGGAGAAAACGGTCCCATACCCAAAAGTGCATTATTGACATCCACCATTCTGCCCGCTTTGATTGCTGCTATCGAAATTCCGCCACCCAAATGAACTCCGATCATATTTAAGCTTGTAAATTCTTGACCCAACTCTTTTGCCAGCAAACGAGCCAGATAACGAATGTTTAAAGCATGCAAGAGAGATTTGCGTTCAATTTCAGGGAGACCCGAAATACGGGCAATGTCATCAAATTCATCAACAACGACAGGATCCACGACGAAGGCGGGAATATTCAGTTCTTTGCTGATGGAATCCGCTATAAAAGCACCCAAGTTGGAAGCGTGTATCCTGCCCCAAATTGTAGGGTCTTTCAAGTCACGCAGCATATTATCGTTCACTTTCATCGTTCCTGCGCTGACAGGACGCACTAATCCGCCTCTGCCTACTACAGCATGCAAAGTTTTCGGATCGACATTGTGCTCATGCATCGCTGCCATTACCAATTCTTTGCGAAATTCATACTGGTCAATGATGCTGCCATATTTATTCAATTCATCGGGATCATGGCGCAAAGTTACTTCAAAAACGGGTGTCAGATCATCATAGACTGCGATCTTCGTGGAAGTGGAACCAGGATTTACTGCTAAAACGCGATAAGTCATTCTTTCCTCGCAAAAATTATTTTTTGCTATTATATCTATACTGAAGAATTTTGTCAATCCGAAAAACGACAATTTCTTCCTTTTTTCTGCTTCTGAATAACCCGCTTGACAACTATAAGAAAGGAAAAAATAAAGGCATAAGATAAATTGAATTTGAGGCTTGATTGAGGTTTATTATGAAGGACAGGCCATCTTGGCAACAATATTTCATGCAGATGGCATACTTGGCGGCTCAACGCAGCACTTGTTTGCGTCGTCAAGTGGGTGCGGTTTTGGTGCATGATAACCAAGTTCTTTCCACGGGCTACAACGGCAGCCCCAAAAATATAACACACTGCAGTGAAACAGGATGTCTGCGAGAAACGCAAAATGTGCCCGCCGGTGAAAAACACGAACTTTGCCGTGGAGTCCATGCTGAACAAAACGCAATTATCCAATGTGCCATCAACGGAACTTCCACACGCAATGCAGTTCTTTACTGCACAAATCAGCCTTGCAGCATTTGCGCCAAAATGATTATCAATGCGGAAATCAAAACTGTATATATTGCAGAAAGTTATCCTGATAAATTGGCGGAAAGTTTGTTTACGGAAGCAGGAGTGGAATTAATTCATTATGACCTTGCTACAGGAATAATGACACGCCTTTAACACCGTTTCTTGATTGTTTTTACAGCGGAATCTTTACTTCCGTTTACGATAAAAATTGCCTGATCTCATTCCTTAACTTGAGTGTTTCTGCCGCTGCAGTTTCTGCAAAATTGGCGCTTTTATCCTTAAAAATTATGCTGCGCGAAGAATTAATCAGGATATTCGGCAAAAGAGGATTCTGAATTGCTTTGCTCAGAACTGTCAGCAAATCACCGCCTTGAGCTCCTATCCCTGGAATGAGGAAAATCCGCTCAGGAAGCAGAGTCCGTATTTGTTCCAGATATTCCGGTTGAGTGGCTCCCACCACTGCTCCCACTTGCTTGGAACTGAAATCTTTCATCCATTCCGCTACTTTAACATATAAATCCTGCTTTAAGAAGAAATCTTTGGCGGAAGGATTGGAAGTGAGAGTCAACACAAAAGCGAAGTTGCGTCCGTCTTCCAAAATTGAGTTGAGAACATCGCTTCCCATCAGCGGATTAACGGTGATGGCATCAACTCCTATCTCCTCAAAAAAGGCTTCCAAATATGCGTCCATCGTGTTGCCGATGTCCCCGATTTTGCAGTCAAGAATGACAGGAATGTCTTCCGGAACGCTTTCCACCGTAAGTTTTAGTGCTTCCAGACCTTTAACGCCCGCAGCTAAATAGAAGGCTAAATTGGGTTTGTATGCGGCAGCGTAATTCTGCGTCGCTTCAATAATTGCGCTGTTGAAAGTGTAGATGGGATTGGCATCTCCCTTCACGCAAGCGGGCAATTGATTCAAATCCGAATCCAGACCCACGCAGACAAGAGATTTTTTAATCTGCCATGCCTGCTGAACTTTAGACCAAAACGATTTTGACCGAATCCTCGCCATCAGTTTCCTCAAGAGATACTTTGATGATTTCTTCATTGGAAGTGGGAACATTTTTGCCCACATAATCAGCTTTTATGGGTAATTCTCTGTGCCCTCTGTCAATTAAGACTGCAAGTTGAATCTGCTTCGGACGACCGAAATCCAAAAGAGCGTCAATTGCGGCACGCACAGTCCTTCCCGTATACAAAACATCGTCCACTAAAATAACTATGGCATCATCCATCTCAAAATCAATGGAACTGCCTTTAATGACGGGCTGATGAGAAATCGTGCTGAGGTCGTCGCGATAAAGTGTAATGTCAATGATGCCGACGGGAATTTCCGTATTATCAATTTCATTCAAGTAACGCGCCAAGCGTTCCGCTAAAGGAACTCCTCTGGAACGAATGCCCACTAATCTGATTTTTTCCAGACCTTTGTTCTGCTCAATGATTTCATGTGCCATGCGGTGAAGGGTTCTTTCCATTTGAGCTTTGTCCATAATGACGCTTTTAACCTGCATTTCTACCTCCCAATCAGATTATATTTCATTCTGTTTATTATTTTGTAAAGTTGCCTTTGTGCGTCAAGCTTTTTCCGCTTCCAGCTTTTTTAATTGACAGAGAAGCCGACAATTACTTTTTTGATTGGAAGAAAATGAAGGGAGGTAAAAAATGAAAAAGTGTATTCTCGGCTGCATTATAATGCTTTCATTGATTTCAATACTTGGGGCTGCAGACTTCAAGATTCATTACAATTTTATACCCGGCAAAGAAGATGAAATTGGTCAAAAGCTTTGTTCCCTCGTAAACGATATGCTTTCAAGTTCCAAACAATGGGAAATTGTGCCCGAAGACGGCATCCCTCAAGTCTTTACCCTCAAATTGATGACTGTCAAACCCGCTCTGCCTGAAGCTAAAATGGAAGGCTCCTGCTTCACTTATGAACTTTTATACAATGTAAAAGATATGCCTCCAGTCTATGTGAACAGCTTTATGGACTTCTGCCCCCTTGACAGAATTGACAAAACAGCTGCCTTCCTCAATGATAAACTTACCGAAGACGCAAGCGTCTTCTTAAAAACTTACTCCCCCGTCCAAAAAACTGAACCGCCAACAAAGCCGACAAAAGGTAAAAAATAGCTTGTAATTAAATAAGCAATAAGAAAATGATAATATTAGCTTCCTTCTTTTTTGAATAAAGTATTATATAATATTTAATTTAATATATAAGAATATAATATTTATAAATAATATATTATGAGGAGATAGTTATGTTACCTTCTAAAAATGACAAAATAACAAATAAAGAATTAACAAATTTAGAGGAAAAACAATTGAATGTAATGATGGAAGAATATAAAATAATATATGAAGAACTTCATAATAATCAATTGTCACAAAGAAAAATGATAAATTTGGGACTAGCAGCAGCTGCTCCTATAGTAACAATTATAACATATTTTAAAATAGAAAATTTAATAAACAATCATCTGACCCTTATGGTTTTATTATTTACTATATGTTTTGTTTATGCTATAATGGCAATAATATATTTAGGGTTATTACGAGGTATATTAAGATTATCTCAATATCTTACTCAAATATTAATTCCTGATATTAATAAAATAGCTAAAGGTGAGAATAACCTTTTAAAATGGGAAGGATATTTATCGGAATTAATTTCTAAACCGCAGGAATTAATAGGATTTTGTTTTCATACAGGAGGTGAATTACTCTCCCTATTATTACCGTCATTATTTTCTTCTATATTAATAATATTATATGCTAAAAAATGGGAAATATTATCAAACAGATTTTATAGAATCATATCAGCAATTTTAATAATTGTATATATTTTAATTATTGTCTATATTATTATGACTATTAAACAATATAAGAAACGTAACAAAAAAACGTAAAAGTAATATATAGATCCAATTTTAATATATTAATATATATTGTAAAATGACAAATAATTGTTTTGCATCCTTTCAAAAATCTGCTCCGTTATACGAAGGAGGTTTTTAGTCTCTATTTTCGTTGAATCCATCGTCTCTTTAGTTTTTGCAGAATATATATACGGTTTTTTCCCAATCCCTAAAAGACCTTGAATAATTAAGGCATTAATTATTAATGGGCTATTTTCTTATATAAAAATAACATATAATAATCGCAAATTTTTAGCTTTTGAGCTCTTTTTCCAAAATCAGAGCGCACCTCTTCTTTATTATATCTGTAAAATATTATGCTATTTTTTATATGCAGATCAAATTGATGATAGGAAAAATTAGTGCTCTCTATAACAGCATCTATCATTTTAAAGATTATGACCTTATTCCCGAAATTTACACCACTGGAAGAGTGACACATTGGAACGCGCGTGTCGTTTTTTTTTGATCAAAAATTTCCCGCTTTACAGCAGGAGCTTGTCGGGAGAATTTGTTGCTCAGAAATAACTTAACCAAGATATGGAGCGACCAATGCGTAGTAGATTTACCAATACTTAGATCCACCAAATCCTGAAAGAATCCGATACGGCAGCAGATGTTAAGGAAGTATGCAGAAAGTCGGGATCAGTCGGAACACCTTCTATAACTGGAAGAATAAATATGGTAGCATGAACCCCAGTGATGCCAGAGTTAAACATGATTTGGAGATTGAAAACCACCGTTTGAAGAAGATAGTGGCGGAGTAGGACTTGGAGATAGAGGCGATGAAGGAGCTTCTCTCAAAAAAATAGTGAGTCCTTAGCAGAAACAAGCAGCTGTTGGGGATTTACAGAAACAAGGCTTGAGCATGCGGACATCCTGTACTTTGGTTTAGGCAGAACGTCCCAATAACCGCTGGTCGGTGGACTTTGTCTCGGACAGTTTAATGAATGGCAGGGAGTTCAGAGTCTTTAACCTGATGGATGATTATACCAGGGAACTGGTATTGCAGATAGTGGATACTTCCATTTCGGGAGTGAGGATAGCCAAAAAACTGACAGAACTGGCGAAGATTAGGTCTTTACCGGAATATCTGGTCAGCTACAATGGTCATAAGCTCCGGAGTTCCGTGATGTTCAAATGGGCTCAGGATAACAAGGTGAAGTTGAGTTTCATTGTTCCCGGCAAACCGCAACAGAATGCCTTTGTGGAGTCTCTGAATGGCAAGTTCAGAAAAGAATGTCTTGACTTGAATTGTTTTGGAGATTTAATTGAAATAAAGGATGTGATTATGAATTGGCGGTTAGATTACAACCAAAATCGCCCCCACAGAGCCTTAAACTACATTCCGCCAGCAAAATTCCAAGAAAACTATGAAAACAATGTCGATAGCAAACGTGTCACCTTACACATGGTGCAAAAAATGGGACATGGTAACTCTCCAGTTTTTTACTGCATCATGAGATAGTCAATGAAAAAACCTTTAGGAAATCAATTGACAAATATCTGTCTATAGGCATAATAAATTTCAGAACAAGGACAGGAGAGCGAGCAAGATGTTCATCTTCAGGAAAAGGATATACGGTTACGAATGTGATATATACGGACACTTGAATAATGCGGATTATTTACCTATTTTGGAAGCTGCGCGCAGTGAAGCTATGCAGGAAATGGGAGTGTCGATAAAGAAGATGCTGGAAGCGAATTGGCAGATTTATGTTTTGCATTTTGAGCTGGATTACCTTAAAGCGCTTAAGCTGGAAGAAGTGATAGAGGTGCACAGCAGAATTTTGAGCGTCAATAAGTTGAAAAGTGAATGGATGCAGGAAATTTATAATGCAGAAGGTGAATTATGCTTCACCGCAAAAATGACGGCAGTTTTTGCTCACAACGGAAAACCCGCAAGATTACTGCCCGAATTTTTTGAAGTATTCGCCCGAAATGTAGAAAGACCCTGATTTATTTTTCCCCGGTTCAGGGATGGACTATCTGCAATGTTTTTTACTCTGCAGGTTTTCAGACTAAATTATCATTGCTTTCAAACCATGCGATAAAACGATGGATGCCTTCCTCAAAAGGAGTTGAGGGATTGTAGCCCAGTAAAATTTTACTTTTAGTCAAGTCTGCGCAGGTGTAAGTTATATCGCCTTCCTGACGAGGCAGAGCTTCAATTTTAGCCTTTTTGCCGGAGGCTTTTTCCAATTCGTTGATCAATTCCCATAAGTTAATCGGACGGGATTCACCCAAATTGAAGATTTCAAAAGCGTTGTGCATAAGCGCATAGTCCATAGCTTTGATAATTCCTTCTACAGTGTCGTCAACATAAGTATAATCACGGCCTGTTGTGCCGTCACCGTAGACGGGAAGAGGTTTTCCTTCATATAAAAGGCGAGTGAATTTATGGATGGCAAGGTCCGGTCTTTGGCGCGGACCATAAACTGTGAAGAAACGCAGACAAAAGAGCGGAATTTGGAGAATTGATTGCCAAAGTTCGCACAGAACTTCCACCGCTTGTTTGGAAGCAGCATAGGGTGAAGCGGGTTTTTCCAATTTATCGTCTTCCTTGAAAGCACCTTCGCTTCGGTCACCGTAGACTGACGAAGAAGAGGCAACCAGCAATGCTTTAACCTGATGTTTTTGGCAGGCTCTCAGCACTTGCAGAGTGCCCATGACATTGACATCAAAGTAAAGTTCCGGATGATTTAAAGAAGGACGCACACCTGCCATGGCTGCAAGATGAATGACAGCCTCAATTTTGCCGTCGGTAAAGCAACGATCCAAGTAGACAGGATTGCGGATATCACCTTCTACCAGACGAAAAGCCGGATTTTTAATCAGAGCTGAAATATTATTTCTTTTCACCGCAGGATTATAAAAAGGGGAAAAATTATCCAGACAAACAACTCTGTGTCCTTCATCAATTAAGCGTTTACACAAATGCGAACCGATAAATCCCGCTCCGCCGGTAACTAAAATATCCATTTTTTTATTGCTCCAAAAGTAATGCTTTGCCTTCACTCGTCAGCAAATCGGTTAATTTTTCAAGAGGAATCGGAATATAGCAATCTCCTTCGTAATAGGCACCGAAATCATAATATGGGAAGTAGACTATCAGATAATCGGGTGAGACAAAAATGTGGCTGAATTTGGTTAAAAAATCTTTGTCGTTCGTATAGGTAAAAAGTTCATTCTTGCGCAAGCGCAGGTCTTCATCCACCGAATCAAAACCGCTGGGAAGATAATAATGTTCCAAATAGGATTTATAGGCAAGGCTCATCAGTTCGCCCCATGCATCATGTTTAATCAAGTCTTTAACGGAAAGGCTGTTCCCGCTCTTGCAATTAATCAAATACACCAAATTTAAGTGCATGGGATGAGCTCCTCCGGTATAAGCTTCGCCAATGCAAACGCCCGAAAACAGCTTTGCATTATTCATACTCACATAAGAACGAGCATAGACATAATAATCGGCAGCGCTGTAATGCTCATCACCTTTGGTATTAAAGTCCGGGTCGTGAGCCATTTGGTAAATAGGAAAGTCTTCCATTTCACGCATCAATTCTTTTTTCACAGGTGAATTATGCTGCGGAAGATAAAACACGCAATTCTTTCCGCCTTTATTATTAATTCCGCTTTGAGTAAAAACGGAATCCTTAGCCAAAATTATTTTCCCGTTTACGAGGTTGTTTGCAGTCAAAGCGGAAAGATACTTTTCAACATCAAAATTGCCGCTTATGTTCATTCCCCAAAGCATGCAAGCGGACAGATAAATAACTGCCGTCCCTAAAAGCTTTAACTTATTGTGAATTTTCATTTTACTTTACACAGTGTTTCTAACGATATGAGCTCCGACAGCATTCAGCTTTTCTTCAATTCTGTCGTAACCGCGGTCTATATGATAAATACGATTGATAATCGTTTCACCCTGTGCCCTTAGACCCGCCAAAACAAGAGCAGCACTTGCACGCAAATCAGTAGCCATGATTTCTGCTCCGCTTAAGTTTTTTACTCCGTGCACGGTAGCTGTATTAAGATTTAAACTTATATTTGCTTGCAGGCGATTAAGCTCCGCCACATGCATAAAGCGATCAGGGAAAATTGTGTCGGTAATGGCACTTACACCGTCCGCAAGAGTCATCAGTGCCATAAATTGGGCTTGTAAATCTGTAGGGAAACCCGGATAAGGTAAAGTAATAATATCAACGGAATGGAGCTTTTTGGGAGGAAGGACTGTGATCTCGCTATCCTTAATCTGCATTTTGCATCCGGTCTGACGCAATTTTTCCGTTAAGGCTTCCAAATGTTCGGGCTGACAATTGCTGACAGTCAAAGGTTCAGTATTCATTGCACCGGCAATTAAAAAAGTTCCCGCTTCAATGCGGTCGGCAATCATTTTTGCGTTTGCGGGATGAAGTTTATCCACACCGTGAATGGTGAGATGATTTGTATCCTTCCCGCTGATTTCAGCACCCATTTGGTTCAAAAAATCAATGGTGGAGCCGACTTCCGGTTCTCTTGCCGCATTTAACAATTCAGTAGTTCCTTCAGCAGTGACGCATGCCATCAAAGTATTGATTGTAGCGCCGACGGAAGATTTGGCAAAATAGATTTCCGTTCCCTTCAAACGCTTGGCTTTGGCATGAATATAGCCGTGTTCAATATTGACATCGGCACCCAAAGCTTCAATAGCTTTCAGATGCAAATCTACGGGTCTGGTGCCGATTGCACATCCGCCGGGAAAAGAAACTTTGGCTTCACCCAAGCGTGCCAAAAGCGGTCCCAATACATAAATTGACGCGCGCATTTTGCTGACCAATTCATAAGGAGCTTCGCAAAAACAGACATCGGAAGCGTCAATCTGCATTGTATCGTCATTTTGTTCTACTCTTGCACCGATAATGCGCAAGAGATGTGCCATTGTTTTCAAATCGATCAGATTGGGCACATTCGTCAAAACAGATATTCCCGGAGCCAATAAAGCCGCTGCCATAACGGGTAAAATAGCATTTTTGGCACCGCTTACGGAAACTGTTCCGCGTAAAGGATGCCCGCCTTCAATAATAAATCTGTCCATACGCCTGCCTGTTCAACTTTTTACTGTCTTTGTTTCATTAGAGGATAACGCCTATTTTGTCAATATATCTTTACAAAGTGAAGCGCAAATAGCGATTTCTGCCCGCCAAATCACATTTCATTTCCACATTCTTAAATCCGTGTTTCAAAGCCAGCTCGGATATTGCATTCGCTTGTGTGTCTCCGATTTCCAGATAGACTTTTCCGCTTGGTTTAAGATATTTTCCTGCTTGCTTGATAATTCTGCGATAAAATTCCAACCCTTTATCTTCGGCAAAGAGAGCAAGTTTAGGCTCATAAAAACGAACTTCCTCCTCCAGTTTTGCGTAATCCGAAGGTGCTATATAGGGCGGATTGGAAACAATCAGGTCAAAACGCAAAGGATGTGAAGGGAAAAGGTCAGCAGGCACAAATTTGACATCTAAGTTTAAATTTTTGGCGTTAGCACGGGCAATTTGTAATGCGGGAAGCGAAACATCCGTAGCGATTATTTTGAAATCCGGTCTTAAATATTTAAGTGCCAAAGCGATAGCACCGCTGCCGGTTCCGATTTCCAAAACGCATGCCCTATCTTTTTCGCTCTCAATTATCCATTCCGCCAAGCCTTCAGTTTCCGGACGAGGAATCAGCACATTTGCGTCTACAGTTAAATCCAATCCGTAAAAGCAAGCCGAACCGAGAATGTATTGCACCGGTTCGTGCTTTGCCAATCGCTTTAAGCCGTCCTGCAAAAGTTCCTGTTGCGCTTGAGACAGGATTAAATCAGAATTTATCGCCAATTGCGGAATGCTCAAATGACAAATGCCCGCCGCTAATAACTTGATTTTATGCTCTTCAATTCCGAGCATTTTCCCTTGTCCTATCGCTTGGGTCAATGCTGCCGAAAGTTTTATTCTCTTTTGAGAAGACATATTTTTATTTATTTTTATCCTAATGGTTCTTTCCTGCTAAAAGCAGAAGTAAAAGGTTTTATGCAAAAGAAAAGGGAGAATTGCTTTTTTGATAAAGAAGTTACAGACACTAATACAAATTTTCATCAGCCATAACTTAATCTTGATTAACCGTGAATAACTGATTAAGTTTCAGCATATTAAACAGTTCATAAATTTCGGGAGAGCACTTTGTTACTTCCATGTCTCCGCCTTTGGCTCTGAAATTTCTGCAAAACAACAAAATCTTGCCGACACCGATACTGCTCATATTTTGACAATTCTGCAAATCAAGCTTTAAAAAATCGGCATCGCTGTTCAGAACTTCATCCAGCTTTTCTTGGAAGAGATTACTGTTGTCCGGAGTGAGATTGCCGGCAATTTTTAATTTTGCGGTCCGGTTGTCATAAGTTAATTCAATATTCACGATACCTCCGTCCGTAGAGAAAAGATTTATTCTCGTCTCATGTATTATGCTTATTTACCTAACCTTTCCTTTCTTTGCCTCTGTCAAGAAATTATTTTGCCCGTTTTTTATTTCCGCTTGGAATTTTTGTTTTATCTTTTGTGAGAAAAACTGCAGGAAAAGAGGAATCAGCTTGTAACAAGAAAAGACAGGTTTTAATTGACAGATAGCCCTTCTCTCAACAGGCGTTATTTGCACTTATGCCAGAAACTTCAAAGTGACGAAAAAAGAGATATAAAGCGGGAAAAAGCTATGAAAAAGTTTATTCGCATCGCAATAATCGTTGTGCTGGTGATTGGATTGATCACTGCATACAGCCTTTACAAGAAACAAAAAAACAGACCCGAATGGAGATTGGAAACTGCTTCCGAGGGCACAATCAGAGAAGAAGTCACAGCCAGCGGAACCTTGAAAGCGTCCACGCAGGTAGAAGTTGGCACGGAAGTATCCGGCACTATCCAAAAGATATACAAAGACTTTAACGATACGGTAAAAAAAGGTGAATTGCTTGCCAAACTGGATACGGAAAACCTGCAAAATGCCGTTGATGCTGCCCGCGCTGATGTTAACAAAGCGGAAATAGATGTCAGGTCCACCAAACTGGATTTAGACCTCCAGACCGAACTGCACAAAAAGGATATGGGCACTTCCTACGACCTGCAAAAAGCGCAAAATGCCTATGACCAGGCTCTGCTCAATCTTGCTAATGCCAGAGTATCATTAAAAAGAGCTGAGAAGAACCTCAGCAATGCCATTATCACTTCACCCATCAACGGTGTTGTAATTTCGCGCACAGTGGAAGAAGGTCAGACTGTGGCAGCCAGTATGAATGCGCCCACGCTGTTTGTTATTGCCAATAATTTAAAGCAAATGCAGATTTACGCCGATGTGGATGAAGCCGATATCGGTAAAATCAGAAACGGATTACAGGTGGAATTTACCGTGGATGCTTTTGCCGATGAACAATTTGAAGGCAGAGTGAAGCAGGTGCGTCTCAGCTCCACTTCCACGAATAATGTCGTCACCTATTCCGTGATTATAGATGTAAACAATCCAGAACTTAAGCTTTTGCCCGGAATGACTGCCAATGTAACTATCGTAGTGCAGGAAAAGGAAAATGTCTTACGCATTCCGGAAACGGCTATTCGCTTCAAGCCCAGCAAAGAACTTTGGCAGCAATTCGGATTAAAGTGGGATGATACTTTTTCCTCTCGTTCCAGAATGTTTGCCCAAAACGGTTCTGCCAATGCCGCTTCTTCCACAAACGGACAATATGCTTCTGCAGGAAGTGCTCCCGGTGCCGCGGGTGGCGCCTTTAATCTTCCTGACAGCATAAAACAAAAAATCGCCAATATGAACCAAAGCGAACGGCGTGCCTATTTCCAAAAATTGCGTCAGCAAGGCGGTGTCGGCAACGGTGCAAACTCTCAATCCGCTCCCGGAATGGCAAGAACCTTACAAACTGCTTCGCAAAATTCCGGTCAGTTTAATTTCGGCGAAAGCTTTACGGAAGAAGAGCCGACTTCGCACAACCGCATTTACATTCTGAAAGACGGAAAACCGCAAGCGCTGGATATTGTGACCGGTCTTTCGGACGGCACTTATGTGCAAGTAATATCCGGTTTGGCTGCAGACCAAAAATTTATTACGGGTGTGAATTACAAAAACGCCAAGCAGTCCACTAATAATTCCGCGTTTGGCGGAGGCGGCTTCGGGCATCGTTAAGGTATAAAATCATGGCAGAAACATTAATCAAGACAGAACATCTGACCAAAGTATATAAAATGGGAGAGGTGGAAGTCCACGCACTCAGAGGAGTGGATTTGGAAATCAAGACCGGTGAGTTTGTGGCGATTATGGGTGCCAGCGGTTCCGGCAAAACTACTTTAATGAATTTAATCGGCTGTTTGGATAAACCTACGCAGGGAACTTACAATTTGGACGGAATTGATGTTCACACCATTTCTGAAGAGGATTTGGCACAATTGCGCAATCAAAAAATCGGCTATGTCTTCCAATCCTTTTATCTGCTCCCTCGCACAACCGCTTTTGAAAATGTGGAATTGCCTCTGCTATACAGAACGAAGTTATCTCATCACGAACGACGGGAACTTGCGCTTAAAGCAATGCATGACGTCAGTATTGAAGATCGGGCTCAGCACTTTCCCAATCAGCTTTCAGGCGGACAGCAACAAAGAGTTGCCATTGCGCGGGCAATTGTCAATGAACCGGTTTTGCTTTTAGCTGACGAACCTACAGGCAATTTGGACTCCAGAACCAGCGTGGAAGTTATGGCTGTCTTTCAGGAATTGCACAAAAAAGGTATCACCATCGTTCTCGTTACCCATGAAAACGACATTTCGCAATATGCGGAGCGCATAATTACTTTTCGGGACGGGAAAATTCGTTCCGATCGTCCCAATCCCAACCCGCGCAGCGCCATTGAAGACCTAAAAAAATTACCACCTTTGGATGAGGATTAAGATGTCATTACCGTCCATTATCAGAATTGCCGTCAAATCTCTTCAACGCAATAAAACCAGAACTTTCCTGACTATGCTCGGCATCATTATCGGTGTAGCGGCAGTGATTACAATGCTGGCTATCGGACAAGGTGCCAAGAAAGTCGTGGACGAACAAATCAGCAGCATGGGCACAAATGTGCTAATCATTTCATCCAACTTTATGAATCGTTCTTCCGCAAGAAGTGAAGCGGGAACGGGAACAATGCTTAAAGTGGATGATGTGGCTGCAATCAAAGAACAGGTGCAGGGTGTTTTATATGCATCGCCTTTGGTGCATTCTTTCGGTCAGTTGAAATACAGTTCGCAAAACTGGCGGACACAGGTCATGGGCGTGGATGTTGATTATTTTTACATCCGCGACCTGCAGACTTCCGAAGGCGTTTTATTTAACAGCAACCAAGTGAAATCGGGGATGAAAGTTTGTGTCATCGGCAAAACTGTGGCTACCAACCTCTTTGGAGACGAAGACCCCATTAATAAAGTAATCCGCATTCGAAACATACCGGTCAAAGTAATCGGCGTGCTGAAAGAAAAAGGACAAAGCGTTATGGGAGGCGATCAAGACGATATCGTGATGGCTCCCTACACTATGGTTTTGACCAGATTCATGGGAAATCGCCGTCCCATGCTGCAAATTTATGTTTCCGCCGAATCCAAAGATATGATTCCCAATGTCCAACAGGATATCACAAACCTGCTTCAGCAGCGGCATCGGGATACCACTTCCGAAGACTTCTTCGTTCGCACTCAAACTGATATTGCCGAAACTTCCGAATCAGTGTCCAATACGATGACGATTTTGTTGGCAAGCATTGCGGGAATTTCTTTACTTGTAGGCGGCATCGGCATTATGAATATCATGCTTGTATCCGTCACTGAACGCATCAAAGAAATAGGCATCCGCATGGCAGTGGGAGCAAGAAAGCGCGATGTTTTGCTGCAATTTATAATTGAAGCCATCACTATCAGTCTGGCCGGCGGTTTGATCGGCATCATTATGGGTTTCGGAGCAGCGAAATTAATCGGGCATACTCAGAATTGGAGCGTAACCGTCAATGCGTGGTCAATTCTTTTATCGGTCGGATTTTCCTGTGCCATCGGCATCTTTTTCGGCTGGTATCCTGCCAGAAAAGCGGCAAATCTAAATTTGATCGATGCGCTCAGATACGAATAAAATCGACTTTTATAACCTGTTCAAGTTAAAGAAGTTATCCGGCAGAAAAACGGAAGCAAATAACCGCAGAACGGAATTCAATATCCGCGAATGCGTTTCAGAATATTGCTTTGGACGGTGGGAGGGGTAATCTCGTATTTCTTAAATTCCAAAGTATAAATCGCCCGTCCCTGTGAAATAGAACGGATGCGCGTCGCATAACCGAAGAGTTCGCTTAAAGGCACTTCTGCAATAATCTCTTGTTGAAATTCATTAAAGTGTCTGAAAACATCCACTTTGCCGCGTTTGGCATTGATGTCCGCAATTATGTCACCGACAAATTCATCGGGAGTGAGGACTGTCAGCTGCATAATCGGTTCCATAATTACAGGTTCCGCTTCCCGCAAAGCTTTGTTCACCGCTAACGAAGTGGCGATATGAAAAGCCATTTCACTCGAATTTACCGGATCGTATTTGCCGCCAATGACCTCAACTTTCACGCGTTCCACATTACCGTTAATCAGAGGTCCGTCGTTTAAGGCACTCATAGCGCTTTCTTCAATCGCTTTCCGATAGAGGGAAGGAATTTCTTCTTCCGGAACATTCATTACAAAAATATTTTTCTCGCCTTCGGGAAGCTTGTTCAGAGGAACGGGCGAAAGCCTGACTTTGACTGCGGCAAAATTGACTTTTCCTGCCAATTCTCTTTGGAAAACTTCTTCCGTCGTCACTTGTTTCGTGATAGTTTCTTTGTAGGAAACTTGAGGAGCGCCCACATTTGCCTGCACGTTAAATTCGCGTCGCAAACGGTCTATTATGATGTCCAAATGCAATTCACCCATACCTGAAATCAAAGTTTGCCCCGTTTCTTTATCAGTGCGGACGTTAAAAGTGGGATCTTCCTCTTCCAATCTTGCCAGAGCATCATTCAAAAGATCCTGGTCCGCTTTACTTTTTGGCTCAATGGCAATGGAAATTACCGTATCCGGAAATTGCATTCGGGAAAGTAAAATATTGGTGCCTTCGGAAGTGATTGTGTCGCCTGTAATCGTATGTTTGGGACCGACTAAAGCTCCAATTTCGCCTGCCTGCAATTGTTCCAAATCAATTTTGCGATTGCTCATCATCTGCAAAATGCGGGACACGCGCTCTTTTTTGCCCGTAGTTTGATTGACGAAACTGTCTCCCTTTTTCAATGTTCCGGAATATACCCGGATGTAAATCAGTTTACCTACATATTTATCAATTTGAATTTTGAACGCCAATGCCACCAAAGGACCTTTCGGATCGCAAATAATGTTTACTTCTTCGTGCGTCCCGTGCTTGAAACCGAGAGTGCAACCGATGTCCAAAGGAGAAGGTAAATAATCGCAAACTGCATCAATCAGCAGTTGAACTCCTTTGTTTCGTAGGGCGCTTCCGCACAAAACGGGAACGAGTTGATTGCGCACAGTCCCTTTTCTGATAGCGCGTTTGAACACTTCGTCCGGAACATCCTCACCTTCCAAATAATATGTCATCAGCTCATCATCAAATTCGGCTGCCGCTTCCAAAAGTTCGTCTCTGTAAAGTTTAGCTTTTTCTCTATAGTTTTCGGGAATTTCTTCTTCCCAGACATTAAAACCTTGCGAATCGGGATCAAACTTGCACACTTTCATCGTAACCAAATTTATGATACCGTTAAAATTATCTTCTTTACCGACGGGAATGTTGATGGGAATTGCTTTTGCGGTCAAGCGTTCGTGAATCATGGCAATCACCCGCTCATAATCAGCGCCGACTCTGTCCAATTTATTCACAAATGCCAGCCGGGGAATATTATATTTTTCAGCCTGATGCCAAACCGTTTCACTTTGAGGTTCCACACCCGCAACCCCGCAAAAAATACCCACAGCACCGTCCAAAACTCGTAATGACCTTTCCACTTCTGCCGTAAAATCCACATGCCCGGGAGTATCAATGATGTTGATTTGATGGTCTCGCCAGTGGCATGCCACCGTTGCCGAAGTTATAGTTATTCCTCTTTCGCGTTCTTGTTCCATCCAATCCGTAAAAGTATTGCCGTCATGAACTTCGCCCATTTTATGCAGATAACCGGTATAAAACAGAATGCGCTCCGTAGTCGTAGTTTTCCCTGCATCAATATGAGCGATGATGCCTATATTACGGATTTTGGCAAGCGCAGTTTTCATTTTCTCCCTTTTTTTCTTCAATAATTATTTTATCTGTGACAAAAACACGAAGAGACTTTGTTTGTCTATGAAAAAAATCATTTACCCTTCCGGATAAGCGAGTAAAAGCCGCTCCTCAAATAGCAAATCAAGCCGTTTCTGATGAGTGATTATCCCGTTTTTATGGCTTATGTCTTCCTTGTGATTAACGGGGGGTTAACGGGGGGTTAACGGAGGGTAAGCCTCCGTTAACCCCCCGTTAACCCCCCGTTGATATTAAGCAAGAAGCAAATTCCTTGACTGATCTTTTCCGTTCCGATAAGAAGTTAAACAAAAGGAATACATTATGAGAAAAGAGTTTGGCATAATTTTCATTTTGGCGGTAGGATTGTTTTTGCTCACCTGCGTAAACCCTCTTTTGGGGACTCAACCCTACTGGAGCACTTTGCCTTCCCTGCAACAAACGGAAAGACATGACTCTTTGACCGGATTTGACATTACTAAATATATTTTGACTTTATCCATAAATGACCAAACGCATTATATCAACGGCAATGTTCTCACTTTCGTCACTGCGGAAAATAATCTGACCGGAATTGATTACAATTTGACAGGCGGAACGCTTCTTGTAACTCAAGTGCTGGTCAATAACAGCGTTTCTGCCTTCACTTTTGCCGAAGGAATTATCCATATTCCCTTGAATTTTACGGCGGGAGAAGCATTCACTACTCAGGTTTTTTATTCGGGAACGCCGGGTTTAAGTCCCGCTCCCTATAATATCGGTCTCAAATTCAACGCCAATTCTTTTTACACTTTATCCAATCCTGATGCGGGAAGATACTGGTGGCCTTGTTATGATCACCCGTGGGATAAGGCTTTGATTGAATTGTATATCACCGTGCGCAATGATTGGTTGGTTGCCGGAAACGGAACACGACAAAGTATTATTGATAACGGAGACGGCACCAAAACGCATCATTGGACGATGCAAAGTCCCGTTGCCACTTATTTGGTCGGCATTGCTGCCGGTCCTTTTACGGAATTTAATCAGCAAGCGGGAAACCTTCCCATCCAAAATTTCGTCCTTCCTGCCAACTTGGCACACGCCCAAATCGATTTTTCCAATCTGCCGGAAATGATTTCCTATTTCTCTTCTCTCTATGGTCCCTATCCTTTTGAAAAATACGGTCATGCCTGCGTTACAATCTCGCCCTACGCCGCAATGGAACATCAAACGATGACGACTTTCGGGGCTCAATATTTAACGGGTGATTTAGTTAACGAACCAACTGTGGCACATGAACTTACACATCAGTGGTTCGGCAATTCAGTCACTCCTTTAACCATGCAGGATGTTTGGCTGAAAGAAAGTTTTGCCACTTATGCGGAATTTTTATGGAAGGCTCATCACTACGGTTGGAATGCTGGTTTATCCTATCTGGCTTCCTCTATTCAGAACTATTATCTCAGTTGGGAAAACTCAAACGGACCCCACACTATTTACAATCCTGCGTATAATGAACTTTTCGCTCCTCCCACTTACCAAAAATCAGCTTCAGTGCTGCATATGCTGCGTCTCAAAATGGGAAACGCCAATTTCTTTAATTTTATGCAAACTTGGCTGAATACATATTGCAACGGTAATGTCATTACGGAAGAAATACAGCAGACGGCGGAACAGGCAAGCGGTCTAAACCTTGATCAATTCTTCCGGCAATGGATTTACGGAAGCGGGATACCCTCCGCTAAATTGAATTATTTTACCGATCTGAGCGGACACGCAAAAATTATTGCTCAAACCTTTAGTCCGACTGCAACGCAATTTGAACTTGAAATTCCTTTGCGTTATGAGTTTTCCCTGCAGGATTCTATCGTCGTTTACGCCACTCCTGAGGGCTGCGTCAATAATCTTTCTTTAATGGATACTTCTTTTGAAAATATGTCAAATATCCAAATCGATCCTAACCATTGGGTGCTCAATCGGGGCTTTTCTGTTAACAATTTTCAGCTCACTCTTTGCGCTCCCGCTAATCATAGCGTGACTTTAAGATGGACTGCTCTGGAATGTCCCGTTCCGTTTGCAGGTTATTTGGTCTGGAGAAAACAGTTGCCTGAGGGCGAATGGACACAAATAAATCCTTTACCGATAAGCGATTTGACCTATACGGACAACGCTGTCAACAACGGCATTACATACCGGTATCGCATTACTGCTTGCGATGCGCAAAACTTTCTATCCCTGCCTACGGATACAATGAGCGCCACTCCTGTCGATTTTCCCTTTGATTGGGGCTTCTTAGTCGTGGATGAAACGCGTGACGGTTCCGGCTTAATACTTTCTCCAACCGACCAAATGGTTGATGATTTTTACTCTTCAGTTTTAGCGGGA
Source organism: Candidatus Cloacimonadota bacterium (assembly GCA_035357855.1). Lineage (GTDB taxonomy): Bacteria > Cloacimonadota > Cloacimonadia > Cloacimonadales > Cloacimonadaceae > UBA5614. The sequence goes on along the minus strand of DAOPOH010000007.1, from coordinate 36,472 downwards.
ATGCCTTATTCGCAATGGGATTACGCTGCTTTGGGCGCTCCGTCTTTATCAACTTTGAGTCATTATCCGCTTCTGTTGTGGCATTGCGACGATTTTTCAGAATTTTATTTGGATGACAATATAACGGTTTTGAGCAGTTATCTCATCAGCGGCGGAAAATTGGTCGTGTCGGGATGGAAATATCCTTCCGCTTTACCGCAAACTTTCTTTGACCAATGGTTTGCGGGGGTCGTGCCTCGACTGTTAAGTTCGCCAATCCTGATTTCCGCCCGCTCTGATATTTATCCTACCCTTTTTCCGGACCCGAGTAAACTGCCTCCAATTTGGAATAACTGTTTGGGGATGACATATATTTTCCCGGGTGCATCTCAAGTTTTATATTATGCTGAAACAACGGATAGTTTAAACGGTTACGGAGAACCTCTTGTAGTTAGAACTGATAACAACGGCACCTGTATCCTGCTGGGATTTCCGCTTTATTATATGCAACAGGAAGGGGTTGTAAGTTTCCTTCATCAGCTTTTGCCGGAACTCTATCCACCTGTATCTGTCCAAGATGAAAATGCCGTCCCCCAATGCTTTACCGTTAATTGCTATCCTAATCCCTTTGCGGAAAACTTAAATATCCGCCTTACTGACAAAACTGCAAGTTCTTACCTGCTGACTGTCTATAACCTTAAAGGCAGACAAGTTTGGCAAACACATCTGCAACATACAAAAGAAGCAATCTGGAACGGCAAAAATAATGCGGGAGAAAATCTTCCCTCCGGAATTTACCTGCTACGCATCTCTTCCGGCAAAGAAAAAAGAATGATTAAAGTCACTCTCCTCAGATAACAGTCCGGGTAAATTACCATCGCTTCCCCGAGATAAAATCTGTCTCAAAAACAGATGTCGCAATCAAAATATTGATGCCCCGATGGAATTTCTTAACAAAACAAACAGCACTGATGGATTAGATGGCATAAATCAAAGCCTTAACTCTATGGATGAAGAAAGACCAGATCGTCTATAACAATCAAGATGAGCTGATCAGTGTTTAAGAAGCCCACACTCCCTTCCCGCTGTTTCATTGGAAGTGTAGGACGACTACTGAAATTACATACTAAACATTTGAAAATTTATTAATTTTACATATCAGATTTTATGTTTAATTAGTTTCTTCTTCAATTAAACTTGGTTCAGTAAATTTTTTAATTGATAACCAAGTATTAAAGTCACTCATATTTTTTAGTTCTTTAAGTTCGGGATTGCTTAAAAAAGCCCATACAGCTGAAATAGCAATTTTGTTAATTTGTATAATATCGTTTTGTCCAATTCGAGTGTCTCCTCCATGAACAATTGCAGATCGTTTTCTATAAAGAGCTTTTACACAGTTTACGATGTTAATTCTATCTTTGTATTTTATCCCGAGAAGGAATGCGAGAGACTCTGATAACTGGTGAATGATAGATGGATTTATCATCGTGTCTTCATCGTATTGAAGCAGGCTTTCTATAGAAAACATATACATAACGAAGGCTTTTGAAATGTCTGGCTCAAATATGGCTTTGCCAATCCATTCGATCGAGTTAAGAATTCTTGATTCTATTTTGTTTTTGTTTATTTTTGTGATTAACAACCAGATATCTGAGAAGGTCTCAAGTTGTTGACCTTCATGCTCACTAATAACAAGCGTTATGGGTGAGTTCACGACATTTGAATTTAATTCCCAGCTTTTGTTTTCTCCTATTGCGATACATGTGTTTAAGGATGGTGGTTTATAAGTAAATATACCGTAGTTGTAATTACTGCTGATATCATTAATAACAAAAGCAGTAACGAAATCGAATGAGCGAAAATACTTATATGCTTTAATTATAGCCATAGTTACATCACGAGAAGGAACATTAATTCTTACAGTAGTGCAATTTGTTAATAAGCCTTTGAAACCATTGCATTGAGTTGATATTTTGCTATTTATGGGGTCAATAAAACTGCGCAATTCATCTGAATCTGCTCTATACACTATAAAATCACCCAGCTCAAGAATTTCCTTATCAATATTGAAGCCACTAATCTGTCCGAATACGGAATAATTAATAATTGGCAGTGCTTTAAGGCTGTCAATCAAGGTATCAAGGTCTTCTTTAAGAAATTGTCTATGTTCAGATAGAATACTAATAAGCATAGGATTTAGCAAATTCTTTAGCCCCTTCATTGACACTGTTTCCACCAAGCAACTATCAAGTTTAAGTATCTGTGTATTTGTTTTATCAGTTAGCAAATCTGAACGTTGCTCATAAAAACAAGCTATTTCATCTTTAGGGACATCTATCTGTATAGCTTCTTGTCTTAATGATGAAAGCCTTTCATTAATATCTTTGATAATCTCTAGCCGATTATTATTTCCCATCCTACACCTCTAATCTGCCACTTAAGCTTGTTGTTGTATTTCCTCTCGGATATTCTTTCTATTTAAAGATATTTTGCGTATTACTGTCAAGTCTTGCTATAGGTTGACCGTTTTTGGAGTAAAATTTTTCGCAGGAAAGTCAGATATTTCCTGCGCCATATTATAAACATAATCAGGAGTTTATAGCCCAAGCTTGCATGCAGACGGTCATTGTTGTAGATTTTAATGCCATCATTAAGAAGCTTGCGTGCAGTTTCCAAATTCGGCAACAAACTGCCCAAACCAAACTTCTGTTTTAGGATACTGTAAATCCGGCAGAGGTGTCCGATACTGACTCGCTTTCCTCCGGATATAACTGCTTCCTGGCTTCTTGCAAGACTTGATTCCAAGGCTTTTTTTTTACCGGATATCCTAAATCCTGCTCAATTGCATCAACCATGCTCTTCCATGCTATAGCACGCAATTCCGCTTCTTCCAATTCCTTTTTCAGCAATGATAACTCTCGACTTAACCTTACTAACTCATTCTCTTCTTTGTAGCTCATTACCAATACCTTCTGACCTTTATTTTTTCTTAATCCGTATATCTCTAACCATTTGTAGACTGAAACCGGAGTACTAATACCATAATATCGACATGCTTGCGCTACATTCATAACGCCTGATTCGATATCTTCCACTACCATCCGCTTAACTTCTTCACTATAACGAATTTGATGTCGTGACTTCTTATTCATACCTTATCCTTTTTTCTCTATTTTTGGTCAACCAATTTCAGGACGGGGCAAAAGAAAAGAAAAAAATTATTGACAATATATGGTGGAAAATTATATTGTATTATGAGCAGGTAAATCCTGAGTAACCTTGGCAATGCCATAAGCATATTGTAAATATGCAGGACTCAGGGGCTGCTCATTATTTTATATCGGATAGGAAATGCACCTGATATTTTTTGACGAAAGCGGAAACCTCGGAAGTAAATTTAACGGATTAGCTGATAAAAGATCCACAAAATATCTTACAATATGTTTCCTTCAAATTCCTGATAAAACCGAACATTATTGTAAAAGAATAGTAAAATATATATACAGAACTGAGTATAATTATCAAGTAACTAAAGGATTAACAGAATCCTATAATGATTTCAAAAACAAAGAATTAAAGGGCTCTTCTCTTTCTTCTCATGCAAGGATTCAACTGATAAAAAGGATTGAAATACTCAAAAACAAAATTCCAGATTTACGAATTTTTGCTATAACTGTAGACAAAACAAAATGTAATATACCAAAATGGGAACAAAATCGTAATCTGCTATATAATTATATGGTAGGAATAGCCGCTGAGAATTATTTTGATATGACACAGGATATTGAGCTACATCCGGATCCCAGATCAATAAAAGTCGGCTCTGCTAATTGCTTGTTTGATTATCTTGAAATAAAACTAAGATACGAACATAAATTTGCTTATAATATCAAAAATAAAAGTATAATAAGCAAAAACTGTTATGTTTTACAATTAACAGATTTCATATGCAATATGATTTGGCGTAATTATGAAAAGAACGAGGAAGTAATATTCACAAAACTTAAACCACATCTTTATGGATTAACAGAATTATTCTTCAGAAAGCACAATCAAAAAATATAGTTTTGACCATATAATTCAAATTAAATTTTTAATAATAGAGTAAGAATTGTAATTGCTTAGATGTTCTTTTTGCCTTCATAACCAATCAAGTTATATGAAATCTTTAGTTAAAACAGACTTCGGTAGGCGACCGCATCGCATTCTTTATATTATACCAGGCGTTCCGAAGTCCGGAATTCCTTTAAGATTATATAAACTTTGAAAGTAGGCAAAGGAATTCAGAACTCCGAAATGCCGGCTCGTTTGCGAAGTTGTAACATAGGATTTATCCTGTTGTCACAGTAAGTTATAGCCAACGAGATAAAATTGGCGGGCAACAAAACCACTATAACAAAAACTTACAAAGCTATGTTTCACTTTTATACTGCTTATAGATTAAGAAGTTTATTTCTGTGATAATTATATAACCTCTGATTCAGTTTATTCTAAATTTAATATTATAAATATAAGATACAGTTTAACTTTGGTTTTTTGATTTCATATTTTTCAATATTTGATAAGTGAAAGATGAGATATCAGTTAGAACTTTAATAGATTCTGCATAAGCAAAAAACAGCAATGCAAAAATAAGTGCTACTATTAATATTACAAAAGCAATCAATGCACTTTTTTCAGCCATTACCCCTAAGCCTATTAGACCCGCAATTATTAAAACCCACCCCACAAGTTTATAAATAAAAATTAGTGTCTCAAGTGCAGGATAATGTATTCCATGATGTAGTAAATCATTGCCTCCTATTTCTGTATATACAAAGCTGGGATCTCGTCTTTTTAATTCAGATATAAATATTTCCTCTTCTTTTTCTGTTAAATTATACTCTTCAAGAATTTTTTTCAAGTCTTCTGTAGAAACATCAGCTAATGTTGATTCTAAATACCTTTCTTCTTCCGGTATTTCCCAAAATTCTTCAATTGAAAGATATTGTTTGTCCATTAGAGCCTCCCTTTATTGATAATAATGCTTTTTAAAAAACAGTAATACAAATGTCAATATTAATTTTTTACTTCTCCCTTTTGCCCCTGTCCCATTTTTTACACCATGGGTAAGGTGACACTTTTGCTATCGACATTGTTTTCATAGTTTTCTCGGAATTTTACCGGCGGCATGAAGTTAAGAGCACTGTGGATGCGATTGTGGTTGTAATCTAACCGCCAATTCATAATCACATCTCTTATTTCAATAAATCTCCAAAACAATTCAAGTCAAGATATTCTTTTCTGAATTTGCCGGTGAAGCTTTCTAAATAAGCGTTCTGCTGAGGTTTACCGGAAGCAATGAAGCTGAGATCAACCTTGTTATCCTGATACCATTTAAACATCACAGAACTGCGGAATTCGGAGCAGTTGCCACAGACGATGAATTCCGGTAAGTTATGGTACTTGGCTATATCAGTTCGCTCTCCGGCTACTCTGATGCCTGAGATTGAGGTATCTGCCACCCGGTGAATAAGTTTCCGGGTGAAGTTATCTCTGCTATGCATTGGCTGCTCCACATCTCGGTTAAGTTTTTTCTAAGCAACAAATTCTCCCGACAAGCTCCTGCTGCAAAGCAGGAAATTTTTAATCAGAAAAAACGACACGCGCGTTCCAATGCGTCACTCTTTCACCGGAGTAAATTTCGGGGATAAGGTCAACCTACTAATTTCTACTATCATAGTTTGTTTAGTTTTGAATTGAAACTACTCATTATTTCCCTGCCAATCGTCTGCAATTTTCTTCCAATTAATTGGACGTTCAGAATACCCGGTCCAGACCTCCCAGAACTTTGGATCTTCAGAATGAGGTCGAATTTCTTTTGATAATTCTGGTAATTCAATTAAGACTGGTATTTTTACTGCTGCACCAAGTATAATACAATGTCTAGTCGGTAAACTAGGTAATTCTTTAAGTAATCCTCGTGCGGTATCAGGAACTAGTCGATTAATAATATCTTGATCTTTATCATTTGTTATTCTATGTATCATAAAAGTATTGCACTGAGACAACACCGATTCCGATATCTCCGATGGACGCTGAGATGAAACAATTAGACCTAAACCGAATTTACGTCCTTCCCTGGCAATTCGTTCAAATGTAAAACGGCACATAGCGGCTGGATTCGGTATCTCATCTCCCTGAAATGATAGCTTAGAAACAAATGTATGTGCCTCTTCAAGAACCAAAGATGTAGGAAGACTAACTTTATTACTTTTCATGTAACGTTGAAGTGCCTCAAAGATAACTCGACCTGCTACAGCTATTGTCAGATGAAGTACTTCGTATGGAATTAGTGATAAATCAATAACAGCTATTTGTCCATTACTTGATTTATCTTCTCCAATTGTGTTATTAAGCCAACTTTCAAGAGTGCACGTTTCTGATGCAATAACAGATGATATTCTTGGGTCATTCAAGAGAGACTTTATCCTAACAACTAACGTTGAGATGAATTGTTGAGCATTACCAGCATCTGAACTGGATGCTTCATCTATTGACTCAGTTAAATATCGAGGATCAAAAGGCACTGGGGTATCTTCATTTATGAGACATTCTTTATCTACATGAGGAAAGTGTGAATTCAGAGTTTTTGCTGCATTTATTGCATTCTGTACTTCTTGTGCGGAGAAACCATCGAACCCGTTGTTGTTCGGCCACTTGTTTTTCTTTATAAGATCGTCTAATACAGCAATACATGATTCTACATATGTAGAATTTGTTCCATCAAGGTAACTCGACAAACTCATTAAATCATCTTTAAACTTTTCTAAACTGGTACCGAACGCTTTATTGGGTCCGTAAGAATTAGTTCCTGTATTGATGTAGCAGCTATTAGTGTGTATAAAATAGCCCGTCCTTATAGTTAGTTTGCCAATGTTGTCATATGTACAAAGTTTATTCGATCTTAATCTCCGGAGTGCTTCTTGAAGCATAGGTCTTTGTATTCGAGGCGCAGCCTGGGCAAAAGCAGCCCATTCTGAACTGTTCCACATCCAAGCGGGAAGGAAAAAGGGAGCAATCCCATTTTGTATATCATCTTCATTAGGTTCAGGTCGAAATACTCGAACATTGGGACAAATATCATTAAAGCAATTTGAGTATTCTCCGTTGGGATCCAAGATAATAAACCTTGCATTTGGTTCATTTCCATCTTTGTGCTTTTCATGTGATTGCGTGAGCATAGATCGTATAACCGAAGCAACAGTACAAGACTTGCCACTTCCCGTATTACCTAGAATTGCTAAATGACGGCCTAAAAGGATGTTGGGATCGATCTTAACATCAGCATCAAATGCTGACGGGCATGTTCCTAAAATTACTTGGTATCGGTCCTCTTCACCCGTCACTATCGCTTTAATTTGTTCTGGTGTCGGTATAACAACGTTATCACCAATTGATGGGAAAGTAAAGACACCTCTTTCCAATTTCCATTTATTATCAATACCTCTTTTTGAGACAAGTGTTCCAATTGGAGTTATCTTTAATTTTCGTAGCGGGAAGGGAAGATCAATTAACCCAAAATCTGAATATCCTTTTTGCTTTGGATATGGAGATCTTTCGATGCCTAACCAGTAAACTAATCCTACGATTGCTCCCGATTGATTTGGTATTAAGACAAAACCATTAACTTGGGGAAATGCTGTAGGAGTGCCAGTATTTAAAGCTGTAGATTGAGGTGCATCAGTATCGAGAAGTACATCAATCTCATCAGGCGAAACACCATCTACTGTTCCAATAAGACAACTTGAGTACTCAGACATTGGTGTTCTCATAACAAACTCCTAAAATGGAATATCTTTATCCATTAAGGTAGATAATTTTGTTTCTGGCTGACTTGTATTTTGGTTATTATCTTGTTCAACAACTTGTGGTATAACAACTTCAGCATCGTTTTTTATATCGACATTGCGCTTACTTAATAACTCGAACATTCTGCTTGAAATGCGATCGATCGATGGTTTTGGAAGATAATGTTCAACTAATTTGGAGATGTCTCCAAAATGTGAACCTATCATTAGCGATATCTGGGATTCAAATCCCTGTTTTTGATAGAACTTTGTAATTCTATCATCAGATTTGTCATATGAGATTATTAGTAAATGAGTTGAAGGAATTGTCAACATGTCCGAGATTATTCGGTTAATATGATCATCACCAAACCCGTAACCATATGTCACCAAAGTAGCGTTAGGTTTACAAACTGCTGCAGCAAAGTCTCGAAATAATTCAACATACGGATATTCTGCTGTCTCTCTATCTTTCATCGGATTAGGATAAATCATTACACTGTTAGCCGGGTTAGTAGGTATGGGATTCATATCAGGATCAACCCCGAATGGTAACCCTACTTTCCTTATTACTTTTAAGTCTTTGTCATATCGCCAATCCAAGGAGCCATGTAATTTTGTAAGTCTCACGACTCCTTCCAAATACCTTGGCTCTCCCCTAATGCCAGGAGGGTTATAATGCATGTCAATATCAAGACGTGATGACCTGAATACGGGTTCCAAACCTCCAATGAAACGGTCTAATACTCTTATTCCTGCAGCATCACAGCCCAATTCAATAAGTCGGTCATAATTAGTTGTAAACAAATTCAACCTTTCGCGTGAAGCGGCTCTAGAAGCAAAACTCATTAAAAATGGGATTAGAGTATTAATGGGACTTTCTTCTATCGACTCAAATAGCTTTTTACCAATACCGCATTCAGTCTCAAGCAACCCTTTCAAGAAAGATGATAACAAATCGTTCAATGATGTTTTAAACGATATCGCATTAACGCTATCACCAAGAGCTTCTAAACCATCTATGGATTGACTTAATACCCTGATTTGATCTTCAATATTTGGATCACTAAACCGTAAAATTCTTGCTGTTTCTTTTGTATGTTTATCTAAAATCTCTCGATGGCTTTCAGGAAATTTAGTCTCATCGTAACCCATACATTGAGCAGTGCAACTGCACATATTTGCAATTGCAGTAGTGAATCCACTACCAATTAACAGGGATAAATGTTCACTCTGAAATAGAGATGATAACCAAGGTTCAATGCTCTTTCTATATTGATCAATAAGTTGGTTCTTAAGAGTTTCTGTGTCCGTACCGCTTTCAGCAGTTAATTCATCAGGATCTTTAGCATTAAAATCAATTTTAGGACCAACTTTTAGTACATGATTTCCCCATTTTGTCATCTATTTGCTCCTTTTTAAGCTTTTTGTGTTCGTATAATGCTATATAATTATGCAATTTTTACAATGATGATTTAATTAGCTAAGATTTTATTTAAGTAATCATTTTCATCTTCCATAAACACTACATTATTTTTCAGATACTCGTCCGGGTCATAACCACTGATCTTGAGCTCCTGCTTTGAAGTCCACGACAGAATCCAGCTATTCAGTATTACCTTAGGGTCACTCAGCCTGGCTTCTATCTCTTTAATGCGCTTATGGAACTGGATTTTCTCGCTGTTCACTCCCTCATGCATGAGTCCATGCGGTTCGATGAAGTGAACATATTGTTTATCACCGGACAATATCCAAAGAATGAAGTCAGGATGGAAATTGCCGGCTTCAAAGAACCCGACACCTTTTCCCCGGCTAAGGTTACGCAAGAGGAAAATCTCCGGACCATTGGTCTTTAAATCGTCCTCGTGCTTTTCGCACCAGTTTTTCAAATCAATGACAAACCGGTATTCGCTCTCTCCCAGGGCTATGGGCATAATTGTGATATTTCTACCGTTCTGCACATGGAATAATGGCTGGAAGAGGTGTTTGCCAAAATTGAAGGCTTTCAGATCTCCATAACCGATGAGATCTTCTTTATTCAGGATAATTTCTTGTTTGAGCTTTTCTATTTGCTGGATCAAAGTGGCATCGTCTCCATCCACAATAAGCTTATATAGTTCTTCCGTTGGCAGATTATCATCTTCTCTTGTCAGGTCTCGCAGTTCCAATCTTGGCTTAATAAAGGCATCCTTACAATAATTGTAGTATTTCTCACAAAATCTTCTCACCAATTCAGTGGCAATCTGTTGGAGGATATTTACATCATCAAAGCTCTGAGGAGTGAGTCTGGTTTCAGGTAAATAAAGCTTATACCAGGAGGAATCTGAGAGTATCTTGATAATCCCCTGCTTTGTCAGGTTAAGATTGTGCCAGCTTTTTTCCCGCTTAAAGCGTTCCAGTTCAAAATACAAACGCTCCATATCCAGCAGGCTGACCTGCTTACCCTTGAGCTTGACTTCATCCTTTTGCCCGCTCAGCAGTAATCCTTTGGATTTGATAGTTTGAATACGGGGATACCAGTCAGATACAACCGGATTTTTCTGCAGATACTGTGGAATAGTATCCAGGGATGGGATGGGACCATCTTTCTTAAAATCGTATTCTGAGCCGTCTTTTTTCTTTTTCGGTCTCAAAATCTTGAGTTTTTTGCCAAAATCGGCTGTCACATTCATCGGAATGGTAATCATCATCCGCTTCTCATTACCGGGCAAGCCTTCGTCCTTTAGGAATTGCCTGAACTTTTCCATGAAGTCAGCTTCTATACCAAAGACATTGAGGGTTTCAATATCTTCGATGAAATCCGGTTTTGTAACGGCAGGAATGTGACCGCTGCGCTTCAGACTCCAACCATACCCTTTTAAGCGCACACCGCGTCCAAATAGCTGGATAATTTGCGTTCCCTCACTCCTTCCCACATGCATCAAACCCATGGTACTCACCCGCCAGCAGTCCCAGCCTTCAATGAACTTCTTGGAACCGATCAGCAGATTGATTGAAGATGAAGAGTCCTTCACTGAGGCAAACATCGCTTCGGTGAAGTCACTATCTTCTACAATTAACCGGATACCGTTCTGAGTGGCAAAGGCATCCACATGCTCACACAGCCCCTTGGCATCGCCTACATTGATTAAACCAAAGGGTGTTTCAGTATTGCCTATGTAAAGCACAACCTCGCCTGAGTCACCTTTGATTCTATCCATCCTGAGCTGTCCGCCGGCTGCATTATTAAACAATCGCTCTAAAATATCATGGTAAAGTCTTTCGATATCATCCTGAGGATTGACTGTTCTGAGCAGATAGGCAAAGGAATGCGCAAAGATGTCATTACCGTTGTCATCCAGTAATCCTGTAATGCTGCCGTTCCCGTAGAGGATTTGCTCGATATAGCGTTGAAATACTTGGGAATCAGACAGAAATTTAGCTATAAAGACAATGATCTGTCCGACATCTGCCAGTAATTCTTTACTTGGCAGTTCAATCTCTTTTTTCCCCTTCTCCTTGGTAACAGTGCTACCAACAAAGACCCAGAGCGGCTTCTCCAGATTAAAGGGTTCGCGTTCCCGCTTTTTATCGTCATAAATCTTGAGTTGCTGATAGTACTTAAGTAAACAGGCAGTCAAATAGACATCCTGCACTTGCTGATAGGTCTTGGGCAGGTTCAGGATTTGGTAGTCTTTACCAAAACCGTCTTCATAAAACCAGCGATAGGAATAGTCAAAAATGATGGCTTTGGCATAGCTATCCTCCAATGTCCTGTTATTAGCAGCAGCTACGGCTTGGGCAAAGGTGGCGGAATACTCAAAGGTAAAGCCTTTGGCGCACAAATCAGACCGTCTGGTGAACCATACTCCTTCTTCTTTTCCGCTCATACCCCTGTGCCCTTCATCCACCAAGAGCAGGTTTTGGTCACCCAGACTACGGGTAGCGATGGTATTGGGTCCTTCAGTATCACCCAATTTTGTGATTTCGATAACATCAATCATGTCGATGCTGCCGTCCTGCTTGGTATTGAGCCTTTGGGCAAAGCTGAATCCGCTTAGTTTTAGCTCTTCCAGATGCTGTTCGCTCAATCTTTCGTTGGGGCTCAGCAGGATAACTCTGGAAATCTCTCTTCCTTCTCGTGACTTTTTAGCATAGTTTCGGAACTGCAGGAGATTGACATGCATCAGCAAGGTTTTTCCGCTGCCGGTGGCGTTTTGCAGGCAGATTTTATTCAAATCATCCAAAGAGTAAGGATCAATATCCCGGAAGCCTGTCCATCTTTCATTGAAACGCCGGATATAGCTGTTCAGGTCATCCAACAGTTTCTCTTTATCTGTAAAATACCTATCCAGGTAGATTTCCACAAAGAGGAGGGTTAACCATTGAAAGTATTTCCAGACAATCGGTCTGCTTCGCATGGAATTGATTGTTTTGGTGTAGGAGACTATATTCTCCTCATAGATCAGCAACTGTTCTTTGCTGAGGGGATGCAATTCGTTGTAAAAGAGCTCGCTTTCCACCAGCGCATGATAGAATTTGTGCAAGCCATCCGTATCGTAGCCTTCCAGCCCGGCATCTTTAATGGGTGCAGCCAGCCTGTGAAAGGGTCGGGTATTGTCCTTATATTCCTGCAAAGGATCTATCCCGAACAGGCTCATTAGCCACTGGTTTAGGATCAGTTTATTGGTGAATTTATGGGTTTGTAGGGTAGTTTTACGTGCCATAATTAACCCACTTTGTCCGTGGTAGCGTTAATAATGTCCAGTTTAAGAGATTCATCATCTTCTTTTCCACTTAGTCTGGCACTGATTATCCTACCCAATAGATCTTTATCAATATTTCCAGCTGCGACATGATAGCTTATATTTTCCATATCTTCTAAGAAATTCGTCATAGCAAAGTAATACCCATTAATCAAAAGGAATTCGAATCCTAAAACAATGGCAATTCTTTTATTTCCGTCTGCAAAACAGTGACACTTGCAAACACTGAAAATGAGATGAGTAAGTTTTTCTTCAAAAGTAGGGTACCAGTCATCATTTTGGATGTTTTCAAGGATACTATCTAATTGACCATCATTAAGAACGCCAGAATTTCCGCCACCGCTCTTCTCAATTGTTAATTTATGGGTAAGGAGTGCTTCTTTGAGATTAATATATCTGCAAAGCATTATTCTCTGTCCTTGAGCCTTTTCATCACATCTTTTGCTTCTTCCAATCGCTCTGCCAGTTCCTTACTCTTTTCTCCCAGAAAACGTTCAAATTCTTCAGCTTGCAATGGCGTAATGTATTCTTCAAGTTGTAGATGTAGTGCATCCCTGAATGCCAGATCCCTGCTTGCCATTTTTACTCTTGCTTTATCGACTAAAGGTTTCCACAATGACTGTTTCTCAAACTTCCTAAACAACTCATCGGTTTCATAGAAAGTGAGTTTACGCCCAATTCTGTGTGATTCTTCTTCAAGTAGTTTGGCAAAGCCATATTCATAAGCAGCCACTAAATCGAGGACTTCGGCATAGAACGTATCCCTAACTTTATCATTCTTCTGAAGTCTCAGAATTGCACGGTACTCAGCTGCTTTTTCTTTGAAAATACTTACATAAATTCTATCTGTATAAAGCGGATATTTAAAATTGCCCATATTAACATAGGCACTTAGTGCATGGGTAAATTGTTGTCGGTAATTCTCTCCCTTAAACCACGACTTCAAGAAATCTTCATCCCTTTGATTGATATACTTGGTACCGCCCCCGGTTTTGGCATTAATTGTATCTATTACAATATCAAGGATGGTTTGCCTGAGTAGTCTTGCTCTTTCGCTTTCTACCAGTAACATAGCCAGGTTTAAAAAAGCTCTGAAGTCAAATATTGCCAATTGCGATGCCTTGATGTTAAGGAAATTGATTTCACTAACATCCATCGGTTTTGCTTTTAACTTAAAGTCAGATAGACGGTTACCCCGTAAAACTTCATAGCCGTTTTGTTTCAGTTCTGTTTCGTACTTTTTCGTGTAGTTTTTAATTGTTCTCAGAGTAACTTCATAAAAATCAGCCACTTGTTCTAAGGTTAATACGAATTTCCCATCAAAAATAAACCCCTGCAGTTTCACCGCTTTTTCGATCTCGTTGATGGCATATTGGTTATTCAGGATGTTCTGGCGATCTACTGAGGAATTGGTTAAATCCTTTGCCATTTCATACCCCCTCTGTACTCCACAACCGTTTCAAAAACTCTTCCTCAATGAGCCGCACCTTCCATGTATCGCCTTCCAACAAGAGGTTCGGCAAGTTATTGCTGCCATTCACATAGATGGTATTGAACTCCCAGTCCAGGGTACTGATGCGGTTCTTTTGGAACCATGTATCCAGCACCAGGTTATCTTCTTCCAGATTCCCGGTCAGTTTGCGCCAGACAATCAGCACCTTATCTTTCAAGCCGTCATTGGGATTATAGGGGTTCCTGGGTACCCAGCCCTCCACTTTGCGAATCCACCATTTGCCGTCTGCAGCTTGTTTCAGGTCTCCGTCAAGCACTAATTTAGTGTCCTGGTCTTGTGGCAAATCCGGGTCTTTCAGACGGGTAAAACTGGCAGTAAAGGTCTGCGGCTCTGCCAGATGCACCAGACGCAGCCCAATCAGGTAATTAAAAGTCTCTATCAGATCGACAGCCTTTTCCACATATTCATCACTACCGGGCTTTTTTACCTTGAGCAGATAAGCTGTGGGGTCAGAGAAGGAATCTATATTAAGCAAACTGCCTCTGCTTTCTATATCCAGCATATAATGCAGCATATAATCTTCCTGAAGGGTTGGGCTGACTGCCAATGCCTTTTCCCGCTCCGGTTCACTGGTCAGCACCAGGTTGTTTAAGGTGTCTTCATAACTTTCCAGACGCAAGTATTTATAGCAATGGCTGACACCGGTGTCTCGGCTTTGAGGTTTACCGTCTTTCCAATCTTTGCTGTAAACGACTTTGCTGATGCGGGGCTTGAGCACCGTGTCAAAGTAATCGCCCATCTCAACCAAGATATATTTGCGTTTTCCGCTATCTTCCCGATTAAGATTGATCACCGCATGACCTGTAGTGCCTGAACCGGCAAAATAATCTAAGATCAATCCTTCATTATCTCCATTTAATTGTAAAGTCAATGTTTCTGTAATTGTATGAATAGATTTAGGATAAGAGAAACTCTGAGCATCAATATAGCCAAGAATATCTTGAAGAACTTTTGTACCATATTCACTTGCATCGTATTTAGCTCCAGTCCAGAGACTTTTCATTGTTCCAGTATCTTTATTGTAAATAATCTGAAATAATGATCTACCCATTTTAACTTCTAGTTTATCAAAGATTTTATGGACTGTATTGACTGAATATCTCCATTTCTTTTCGACTCCCTCTTCGCTAATAGGCCAAATCTCAATTTCTCCATTATTTATTTCTACATTAGCTCCTTTAGGATGAAAATCATCATTAGGTACTTCACCTATTCTAACGATTTTATTGTTCTTAACTATTATAGGGTAGAAACATGTTTTTGCATCAGTTCTATCTGATTCACCGCCACTGTCCCTGAGTGTCCTCGAATCAATTTCTTCTCTTTTCGTTTCTGCTATGTATTTAGATTCATCGTTAGGGTAAATAAAGTATGCGAATTCATGCACATATGATACATTCTTACCTTGTTGACCTCTTGGATTATGAACTATTGATACACAAACTTTTTTCCAGTCTGGAAATATCTGATCTACAATCTGCCCTAATCTCTCTTGTTCTACTTCATCGATAGCAATAACAATAGATGCCGCATATAACAATAAAGTTTTCCCTAAAACTAGTCTATCAAACATCAAAGACAACCAAGAAGAATCTTTATATGAGTTTTTATACATAATTTCTGAAGATTTCGTATTATATGGTGGATCAATGTATATACACTTAATCTGCTCCCGATATCTGTCTTGAAGCAAATTCAGAGCTTGGAAGTTTTCGCTATGGATAAGAAGACCATCGCACTGCTCGTCAAAGTCATCTATCGAGCTCAGCAGTTTAGCTTTGAATGACTCGTCAAAGAAACGGGTATCCAGCACCAGTTTATCATTAACTTTGAGGAATTTCACGGTCAGCGGTTCACTATATGCAGGTGACACAGCATCGCCTTCAATCTCATCTATGGCAAATAGTTTTACCCATTCCTGCCTTTGCGCATCATTGGCAATAACCTGTGGATAAAGCTCTTCCGGGACCCGGTCCAGAGTGATGCAGTAATTGGTCTCCACAATGAACTTCTTTTTCAGCCACAGCTTTTTCTGGAAGTCCTCCAATTGAGCCATAAAATCTATCAGTTTGGTGGCGATTTGCCGCAGTACCCTCAGCTTTGTCAAGTAATCCTCCACCTTTGGTGCGTCGGCATTTTCGATATCGTCCAAGCGCATCACTTCGTTCTTGATATAGAAATCCAGTTCCCTTTTCAGGAAAGCACCCAGGTTCTTATGAATGAAGTAATCCATGGTATTGCGGGCGGTATATTGATTGATATACTTGCTCAGCAGGATTCTATCCTTCTCTTTATCTGTGGGAATGGCGATGGATAGACACTCGTAATATACAGCCATTTCAGGCTTCAGCTTGAGCGCATTTATTATACACGATATGGCGTCTTTATTCAGGGCATCCTGCTTGGCTTCTGCTTGGTTGGGTCTGTATTCAAAGTTGATAATCAGCTCTTTATTCTCATTCAGTTCCACCGGATTATCCTTATGCAGGATGAAGTATCTTTTAGTGGCAGCACCGGCTTTGATATTGGCATGCTCGCCTTCAGTGGCATCCACAATCTTAAAATGCAGCTTCAGTCCCTCAGGCACTGAGCTATCTGCCAAATCCAACTGTTCGGATTTGCTCTTTTGGCTTTCCCGCAGTTTTCTGATTGCTTCCGTCAGGTTTACGGTGAAATTGGTAAAATACTCGGTCGTTTTGATGTAATATTGGTCAGCGTTCGCCCAGTATAGTTTTACTTCCTCACCGTTGTAAGGTATTGCAAAGGGTGCTGCCTTTCCCGGCGTCTCCCTGGTGTAATACCGTCTGGAGATAAAGTCGCCATCATCATAGTAACGCTCAAAGAAACGATAAAGATGGTCATAGATTTCAGCTTCGGATGTAGCCCCGTCCCTAACGGCTTCATATTTGGCTTTGGCTTCGATTACCTTGGGACTATTCTCGGGATCGCTTACTCCATATTCTTTGGCTTGCCGGATTTCCTTTTCAATTTCATCTTTAAGCTGCTGTTTATGTTGTTCATCCACCTGTCCAAAGGTATCCTTGATAACCTGTAACAAATCATGCTCGATGAAGTTGATAACCTGCTCGGATTTGGCGTGCATGATGCGGTAAAATCCGAAATCAAGGTCCGGCTGGTTGAGCTGAAACAGTTCTTTCAGTTTATCTGTTAGTTTGGTTCTCAGTTGCTCTGTTGATGGCATCTAAACTCCTTTTTTGTAACCACGAAAGTCATAATGTAAGTCTTTCTGTCTGAATCTTGGGATAGGAACCAAAATTCACCAATACCCCAGGCTCCATCCCGGTAATTTTCAGATAATTCAGTTGCTGCGCTTTATGTATTTGGCTTAGTTCGTTAACAGCCTTAAACTCAACGATGATCTTATCATAACGGATAAAATTCGGCTTGTATGTTTGTTCTATCGGTTCATCCTTATCCAAGATTGTGAGTTCCGGCCGGGCTGTAAAGGGAATCTTTTGCCCGGTAAATTCTTTTGCAAGGAATTCCAGAGAAACAGCTTCAAGAAAACCGGAGCCCGGTTCTTTATGAACCTCAAAGATCGCTCCGAAGATCAGATAGGATTCCTCTTTTAAGACTATCTCTGCAGAGTTAGGTAAATCCCCATCGAGTTCTTTTGAGCATTTCGTGGTTGATATCATACAACTTTCCAGTGGATTGTGAATAGGGTAGTAACCGTAGTTTTTTGTTTCAGGCGCCTGGAAAGAGCTTCAATCAGCTTGTCCCTTTTCTCTGCTATTTGGTCTTCAGTATTGAAGAGCTTTTCCCGCATTTTGCGCTTCTTTTTCTCCAGTTTAGCTATCTCCTGCTGTAAATCAAGCTGTTCCCGCATAGTGGAGCTTTGACGGCATAAACGCTGCTTTTCTAGAATCTGCCGCTTAACGCTTTCCAATTCCTGCTCCACAGACTTTACCATATCTTCTGCCCATTTTTCCAACTGATCGCGTGCTTCAGCAAAATGTTTGTTATTCTCTTCAAGGTTCTTGGTCAGGGTGGCATCTACAAATCTCTCACTGTCAGCCTTTAACCGGGGCTCAATATCTGAAAAGTCCAAAGCTTTACCGGTAACGCTACCTTGGCACAACATCAGCTTCTCGCAGGTTTCCTGATCCAGATTATTACCGCTCTCATCAACTGCAGTAAACAGTAAATACTCCTCTGTATCAAGGGAATTAACGGATAGCAGGTCTAATTTCAACCATCCCTGCTTTCCTTTTAGCTGTTCTATCAAGCTGATTCTGGTGGGATGATGAGTAATGTCAAAGGCTACATCAGCACGGGGACAAGCTTTCTTTTTCCCTTGCTCCAGGACGTATTCACCCAGAGGATGACTCATCCTGTAAAGGAAATCATTGCTATAATTCTCGCTATCTTTGGAGATTAAACGATAGATGCCTGGTTTGCTGTCTCTAATTGGCGATTTTGTAAGTTTGAAGGTATGGTTGCGATCATTGAATGTGGCATTGCTATTCAAGATATGCACGGTTAAATACCAGAACAGCTTACCAATCCGGTCTAAGGTTTCCACTGCGTCAGTATGGCTGGTTTTGAGCCGCTCCTGCACATCTTCATCATAATGCTCCAATAGCTTCTTACGAGTCTCCTTAAGTCTGGTCTGAATCTCTGAATCCAGTTCCTTTTGCAATTTCTCAAAGGCTAAGTCTATCTCTTCATGAGTTCGGCATTGCTGGTATATTTCCAGCACTTTGAGCTCAAAGTCAACACCTGATTCAAGGGATCCTAAAACATCGTCAGAAGCACCAAAAACACCTGTAAACAAGTGGAATTTATCGGTCAAAATATCGTAAACACGACGGTCGGCTTCATTACGCTCATTGAGAAAATTGATTACGACAACATCGTGTTTCTGACCGTAGCGGTGGCACCGACCAATTCTTTGCTCGATTCGTTGGGGATTCCAGGGCAAGTCGTAATTGATTACCAGCGAGGCAAATTGCAGATTTAACCCCTCGGCGCCTGCTTCAGTGGGGATCAGAATGCTTGCCTTGTCTTTAAATCGGTCGATAATAGCAGTCCGTAAATCTACTTGCTTGGAACCTGACGATCTGCCGTTAGCCCTGTTTTGCTCTAGCCATTCTTCATATATATGTCCTGTGGCATCATCTTTATTGGTGCCATTAAAGGTCAGCACTTCATCCCTGTAACCATTGACATCTAAATACTCCTTCAACCAGGCTTGCGTCCTGCGGGATTCAGTAAAGATGACTGCTTTCTTGGCTGCTCCCATTTTCTGCATTTGAGAAAAGCCAATTTCCAATGCAGTAAGCAATGCCTTTGACTTGGAGTCTACTCCGAAGTTACGGGCAGTTTCGATATAGCTATTTAGCTCTTTGATCTCGGCGTCAAGTTTCTGAATATCTATCCGGATGGCTTTAGTCTCAGCGCTTTCTTCAGCTTCAGCAGTTTCGGTCTCCAAGTCCTCTTGGTCTTCCAGTAGTTCATCCAACAGATCGTCATCTATGAAGTCATCAATGATCAGTTGTTCCGGTGCTGTTTGCTTCTTCTGATACTCCTTTTTCAGACGAACCAGACGGTCTCTGATGATTTCCAGCGTTCCTGCCACCGCATGGGGTGAAGAAGCCAGCACTTTGCGCACCAATAAAATCAACAGCTGCTTTTGTCCCTGAGGTAAAGCGTAATTATCTTCGGTTTTGAGGAATTCAGAGACCCTCATATACAGGTCCTGTTCTTGCTCTGTCGGTGTAAAAGGACGAGTAATCAGCCGCCGTTCAGTAAATTTCACATATTCCAGCACCTGACTGCGCAGTGTACGCCAGCAGAAGCTTTGCAGCCTGGAGCGTAAATCTATGAGATCTCCGCCTGTGTTCATGTATCGGGTTCGGAAAGAGGGTAAATCTCCAAATATGTTCTCGTCTATGAGGGTTGAGATGCCATACAGCTCAGTTAGCGAGTTCTGCAAGGGAGTTGCGGTTAAAAGTATCTTTTTGCGACCATCTGTCGCCCAGCGGATACGTTGACCAATCTTGTTGCTTGGCCGATACGCATTGCGTAGTTTATGTGCTTCATCTATAACTACCAAGTCCCAGGGAAGCCGTTTGATAGATTCTGCCATGCGTCCGGCATAGTGCATCGAGACTATACATATCTGTTTTAAGTCGAACGGATTGTCATGACCCTTCTTCTTTAAATCCTGGGATGTCTTGGCATCAATTACAATAACTGGCAAATTGAACTTTTCCTGCAATTCCAAAGCCCATTGCTTGCGTATCGATGCCGGGCTGATTACCAATATCCTGCGCTTTTTCTCAGCCCAATACTGACAGATGGTCAAGCCGGCTTCAATGGTTTTGCCCAGACCGACTTCATCAGCCAGCAATACACCTTTGGAAATAGGAGAGCGTAAGCTGAATAATGAGGCTTCAATCTGATGGGGATTTAAATCTACACAAGCGTCAAACAACGCTCTGCCAACTTTTTCGACTCCTGCACCGCCCTTTCTGCTAAGCTCATAAGCATAGTACTTTGCCTGATAATCTGTAAACATCATCCGCCTATCATGAGTCATTTAGTTTAGTCCCACAGATATGATTTATTTCCTCTAATTCGGTTTTTAACTAATTTTGATGACAATCATATTTGTCAACCCGAAAATAAAGTTGCTAATCTCAAATATTATTAAAACATATTTTCCCTTTTGGGTTAATGTGATTGTTTTTTAATACTTAACTTGATATTTTTTGATAACATTCCCCATTTTTTACACTATGTGTAAGGTGATGCGGTTGCTAATGACGTTCTTATCATAAGTTCCACTGAATTTCAAAGAAGGCAGGTATTCTAAAGAACTATGAGGTCTGAGGGAATTGTAGTTGTCTTTTCACTGACTGCTCATCGTTCTTATTTCATGTAGCTTGGCAAAACGGTTTATGTCAAGACATTCTTTTCTGAACTTGCCATTAAAGCTTTCTGCGTAAGCATTCTGTTGAGGCTTCTCGGGAGCGTGAAGCTGTGTTCGAACTTGTTGTCCTGAGACAATTTAAACATCAAAGAGCTGAGGAATTAGGGACCGTTGCCACAGACGATGAATTCCGGTAAGTTATGGTACTTGGCTATATCAGTTCGCTCTCCGGCTACTCTGATGCCTGAGATTGAGGTATCTGCCACCCGGTGAATAAGTTTCCGGGTGAAGTTATCTCTGCTACGCATTGACCGCTCCACATCTCGATTAAGTTTTTTCTGAACAACAAATTCTCTCGACAAGCTCTTTCTGCAAAATGGGGAAGTTTTGATCAGAAAAAACTACACGCGCTTTCCCATGCGTCACTCTTCCACCGGAGTAAATTTCGGGGATAAGGTCATATATAGAAAAGTGGGATTTTCTATACATATTGTTCTTGGCATATATAGCAAATGCCATTTTTGTATACACGTCAGCATAGATCTGCATAGTAATGTGCCATTATCTATGCATTGGAGAGAAGATGAATTTTATTCTTAAACCGCTACCTCCTTCTCAGGAGATTGAGACCAAAACTGTTTTACGCAAAGCATCTGTCGCCAATAGATATTTGGGTGAATTGAAATGTATTTCTACTACCATACCTAATCAACTGATCCTGATCAATAACCTGTTCTCCCATCCATACACCAAGATTGAATTTATTATGCGTAACCTCAATGTCAGCCGCATTACAGCTACTAAATACTTGGATGCATTAACTGAGGACGGCCTCCTTAGAAAGGAAAAAATCAGCAGATCCAACTATTATGTTAACATAGCATTATACGATATTCTGACAAAATAAAAAGCTTTGAACATAGCAGAATTTAAGACCTGTATCACTCAAATCTGATTTTATGAACAAAAACATTGTAAAGCTTTTTTGAGAGTTTGTTCCCGTTAACTGCCTCTTGATAAAATTAAAAAAGGTTAATCTGATTATTAATGAAGAATACAATGTGACACCCAATGACCTTATCCCCGAAATTTACACCACCGGAAGAGTGACACATTGGGAAGCGCGTGTAGTTTTTTCTGATCAAAAATTTTTCGCTTTACAGCAGGATCTTGTCGGGAGAATTTGTTGCTCAGAAAAAACTTAACCAAGATATGGAGCAGCCAATGCGTAGCAGAGATAACTTCACCCGGAAACTTATTCACCGGGTAGTAGATACTTCAATCTCAGGCATCAGAGTAGCCGGAGAGCGAACTGATATAGCCAAGTACCATAACTTACCGGAATTCATCGTCTGTGGCAACTGCTCCGAATTCCGCAGTTCTGTGATGTTTAAATGGTATCAGGATAACAAGGTTGATCTCAGCTTCATTGCTTCCGGTAAACCTCAGCAGAACGCCTTTGTAGAAAGCTTCAATGGCAAGTTCAGAGAAGAATGTCTTGACTTGAATTGTTTCGGAGATTTACTTGAAGCAAGGGATGTGATTATGAATTGGCGGTTAGATTACAACAAAAATCGCCCCCATAGTGCCCTAAATTACATTCCGCCAGCAAAATTCCGAGAAAACTATGAAAACAATGTCGATAGCAAAGGTGTCACCTTACACATGGTGTAAAAAATGGGACGTGGTCATCAGGTAGAACACGTCTTAGAAAAGGAATACGATATTATGCCCCATATCGTCTTGACTCCTTGTTGTGATAAAAATATGTTCATTAAGGACATCAAACTGGATAATAAGATAGTAACCATTACCCTAGCTCATGGGCAGGCATTTATTCCCGATGAATGGAAATATACAATATTAGCAATATGTCAATGACGATATGATTAGAAGTATAGTATATACGCAGAATTTTATTTACAAAATGATATTGTCTCAGTTCTTGGAAATGACTATTACCTTGTGATTATAAGATTTGTTCATCTAAATAATATAAAGGGAGGAGTTATGCTTGATTCATGGTGGCATTTTGGCGATTGGTCTGGGTTAAGAGGCAACCAACTTGAATTAAACATTATTACATGTCCATTTTGTGAAGCTATTGGAGTTTGTAGTGTTATATACCACATTGAAAAAGTAAAGCCAAACGGAAAAAAGAAACTCAATTACGAAGTTCTTCAATGTGGTAATTGCGGGAACTACAATATGGTATTTTGGTCTGCGAATGAGCATTCAATATCAAGTAGGCACTCTCTATACAATTATTTGATGATACCTTATCCTTTACGTATAGATAATCAAAGACCTGAATGGCCAACAGATGTATTTAAATACTGGTCACAAGCACATAGTAACCTTAGACTTGAAAATTATGAAGCTGCAGCAACTATGGCTAGATCTACTCTTCAGATAGCACTTAGAAGCTGCAATGCTCAAGGTAAAGACCTAAAAGAAGAGATTAACGATCTATCAGATAAGGGTATTTTACCTGTTATTATGAAAGATTGGTCACATAGCTTAAGAATGCTTGGAAATGATACAGCTCATCCACAGCCGGGTGATGAGCTGAATCCAGCAGATGTCAAAGATGTCATAAAATTCATAGATTTCCTGCTTGAATATCTATTTACATTACCTAATAATATCTCAGAATACCGCAAAAGACAGAATGGCAATACAGAATCGGATTAGTTTATAGCGATTTGAATGTAAGATACAATATACTGATAATTATATGACAAACTAGTGTCACAAATTGACAAACTAGTGTCACAAACTCCTAGCTCTGAATTGACAAATTGGTGTCACTTTTTCCCCGAAATCAGGTGAATTGACAAATCGGTGTCACAAATTGACAAACTCGGTGTCACTTTATAAAGAGACAAACAAAACAAAGTAATATCAGAGTCATTTTACAATAAAAATATCCTACCGATAAGATATAAATTCCGCTTGCCAAAAATCCATACCTGATTAGTATGTATTACATAAGAGGATAAGAAGGATAGAGAAATGCAGATATCAACACGGACTGAATACGCATTACGCGCATTGTTGGAAATGGCTCAAGCTAAAAATGAACCTATTTCCGCAAGAGAAATTTGCGAACGAAGGCATCTTCCGCGCAAATACATTGAGCGATTATTGGGAAATTTGCGCAGTGCCGGTTTGATTGAAAGCGTGCCGGGTGCGAAAGGCGGTTATATTTTGGCTCAAAAACCCGAAGAAATAACGCTTTTGCACATCATGCAAGCAGTGGAAGATCATTCGTGGGAAATGAGCTGCAACAGCAATCCGCCCGAACATTGCGACGGAAAAGAATGCGGACTTTATTTGGTGTGGGGAGATATTTATCAGAACATGCGCAGTGTTTTGGGCGGTTATTCTTTGGACAAGATAGAAGAAATGACTGAGATGAACAATAAAGGAGGAAGTGAATGAAGAGCGGAGAGATTTATTTGGATAATTGCATGACGACTAAACCGGCACCGGAAGTGCTCTCTGCCATGAAGCCTTATTTTACGGAAAAGTTTTGGTTTCCCGGAACCTTTATCAGCACCGGTGAAGAAATCAATTCTGCCGTAAATGAATTCAGAAACATTATCGCCCAAAGCTTGCAGGTCAAGCCGCAGGAAATTCATTTCACTTCCGGCGGAACTTTGGCGAACAATATAGCAATCAAAGGTTTAGTTACTGCAAATTCGGATAAGGGCAGTCACATTATTTGTTCCACGGTGGATTATCCCGATTTGCTGACTAATGCCGCTTTTTTTGAGCAAAACGGTTTTGAGGTTACATACCTTCCTGCGGATGCGGAAGGAGTGGTTTCCGCGCAAGCTTTGAAAGCAGCAATCAGACCTGACACCATTCTGTTCATGACTACGATTGTAAATCATGTAATCGGGACCATTCAGCCGATGGCAGAATATAAAAAAGTGCTGTCCGAAGCGGATCACAAGATCTTTTTCCATGCAGATGCCGGACAGGCTTACGGTAAAATGGAACTAAATCCGGAAGAATTGGGAGTGGATACTTTGTCCGTATCCGCACATAAAATACACGGTCCGCAAGGAGTCGGCGCGCTCTATGTGAAAAGCGGAACCAAATTGGGGCAATTAATTCACGGCGTAACCAGAGTGGACAGTTTGCAGCCGGGAGGAATAAACATAGCTCTGCTGGCGGGATTTGCCAAAGCTGTGGAACTCACCTTTGCCGATTTACCTGCTCAAATAGAAAGATTGTATGAGCTTTCGGATTATCTGCTCAGCTCCATAGAGGCAAAAATTCCTTATGTGGAACTGAACGGTCCGCGGGGCAGAAAACGCGTTGCCCACAATATCAATGTTACCGTTGATTACATAGAAGGTGAAGCGCTCACCATGATGCTGGATTTGCAAGGCATAACGGTTGCGACAGGTTCCGCTTGCGCTTCCCAAGGTTTAACGCCAAACTATGTGATGATGGCAATCGGGAAAAATCACATGCAGTCGCACGGTTCGCTCAAATTCACCGTTTCCCGTTACACGACTAAGCAGGATCTTGATTACACAGTGGAAAAATTGGCGGAAGCTGCAGCTGAATTGAGAAAACGCAGTCCGCTCTATCAGCCGGCAAAATAGTAAATGCTGTTTCTTTCAACGGCTGAAATAGATAACGATATTATAATATAAGGAGATATAAATGCAATACACGGAAAAAGTGATGGAGCACTTCATGCATCCGCACAATGTGGGTAAAATGGAAAATCCCGACGCTGAAGCTACGGAAGGAAGTCCCGCCTGCGGAGACCAGGTTACCGTTTATTTGAAAGTGGATGAACCGACGCAAACCATCAAAGACATATCCTTCCTGTCTTACGGCTGTGCTTCTAATATAGCCACCGCCTCCATCATCACTGATTTGGCAAAAGGCAAGACCTTGGAAGAAGCAAAGAAAATTACTTGGAAAGACGCAATGGAAGCTTTGGGCGGACTTCCTCCGGTTAAAGTTCACTGCTCTGTCCTGGCTGCCGATACTTTACAGTCAGCCATCTCCAATTATGAAATCGCCAAAGGCCTGAAACCCGTGCCCGATTTTAATAAAGACACGATAATAGAGGAACTGAAAAAGATAATCTACCCGCAAGTGGGAGAAGATATTGTCACCTTAAAGATGGTCAAATATGTCGGCTTCTCCGACGGCGAGGTAGTCATAGATTTGAATATTCCGTCCTTTGATACTTGGCGCAACAATGTGGTAGACGAAATCAAAGAACACCTGCAGAAATATCCCGCAGTAAAAAGCGTGCAGGTAAATCTGCCTTAGGAAAGGTAAATTACACTCCGAAATCTACCTGGGGAGCTTGTTCCGCACCGGCAGCAGCTTTGAACATTTCAACCGGTTTGAAATTGAACATACCGGCTATGATATTATTGGGGAAAACGGAGATCAATTTATTGAATTTAGCTGCAGTGTCGTTATAGATACGGCGTTCCTGATTGATGCGATTTTCCGTGCCTTCCAGTTGTTCCTGCAAGCTTAAATAATTCTGGTTGGCTTTCAATTCCGGATATCTTTCCACGACGACCATCAATCTTTGCAGAGCGGAAGAGAGGCCTTCGTTAGCTTGCTGCAGATTGGCAAAAGCTTGAGGATCGTTTACAGCTTCTTTGGGCAACTGTAAAGTTCCGCCCATTTTAGCTCTTGCTTCCACTACGGCAGTAAGGGTGGATTTTTCAAAGTTTGCCGCACCTTTAACCGTTTCCACGAGATTGGGAATGAGGTCATATCTGCGTTGGTAAGCGGCTTGGACTTGCGCAAATTGATTTTGCACATCAATCTTAGCTCTTTGCATGGCATTGTATTTACCGACGCCCCAGATGACTATTATTAAGATAACGGCTACAATAATCAGCGTAATCAGCAGACCTTTTTTCATGAGTGCTCCTTTGTGCTTATATTATAATTTCAAAATAAACAAAGCCGTCCGTTATGTAAAGGAAAATCATCAGCGCAGGATTACTTTGCCTTTAGCGACGGCAATATAGACATTAAAGTCCTCGTTAATATAGACTTTATCCGAAGAAGTGAAGCCTGTCTTGTCAATCAGCTCGCAATCGCCTTTGAGAGTGATTCGCGGTTTGAAGGAAGAAGGCAAATCCAAATCCAGCGTCCCTTTATTGATGAAAATGTCCAAAGCGAGAGTATCCGAATTTTCCGGAAGAGCGATTACTGCATTTCCGTCGTTAAGATGCAGTTTTACTTTCCCGCTTTTTTCAAAGGGAAATCCGCACATGATTGTATTATTTAATTCCGAAAATATTCCTTTCTTACTTTGACTGAATACGACTGCCAAAGTATCCGAATGCATTTCTTCCTTAAATGAGGTAATTAATTTACAGCCCGGAAAGCCGAAACCCTGTGTATCAAAACTGATTTGAATATCAGGTTTTGGTTTGAGCGTTATGTCTCCGTCTGCAATATTCATTTCCAGCAAGCGGAAGGGAGCATTTTTATCGGGCAGGCTTGATAAATAGCTGCGTTTCATTTCATACGGCGCAGCAAGACTTACTCCCAATAGCAAGAAAATCAATAAGACAATAATGATAGAAACTGCTACCAACCGCTGACCGGAACTTATTATTTGCGTTTGGGAAAGATAGAAAGGCGCGCTGTTCAGTTTGAGCAGGTAAAAAACGGCTGCAGCAGTAAGATAAACTAATATACCTGAAGTAATAACATCGCTTAACCAATGTCCTCCCTGCGCAATGCGTGCCCAACCCATCAACAAACCGAATGCCAGACCGATAAATAAGAAAAAAGCTGCCCAACGCTGTCTCTTCTTTCTCAGTAAAAACCACGGAGTCAAAAGGTAAAAGCCCATGGAAGCGTGTCCGCTGGGAAAAGATTTTCCCGGACTGCTTAAATCAACGGATAAAATTTCCTCAAAATTATATTTGCCGCCAAACTCAATCACATTACGCGGACGCGGTCTTCCCCAATGATCTTTCAGTGTTAGGTTGATGATTAATCCCGGTCCGATGAGCATCACCAGCACGAGGAATATGCCGATTTTGCGCCATTTAATATATTTAACGGTAAAAAAACTCAACCCGAAAAGGATTACTCCGCATAGTGCAAGCAGCAAGGCAGGCAAATTGCCGTAATTATAGAGAATACGGATTAGGGGAAGGTTCTTTAAATACCAGCCGGTTCCGCTACGGTAAAAAAGGCTCTGGAATTTTAAATCCAGCTCTGTAAATCTGAAAATGAGGACTGTAACTGTAAATAAGAGCAGAGGAAGCAGGAAATCCCAATTAAGCAAATACCGACGACTCTTACGAGCCGTCGGTTCGGACAATATATTTGCTGTGGACATTCCTTATTCAGCTGCTTTTGCTTTGGCTTTGACAGTTTTCTTAACCACAGTTTCAGGTTTGGCAGTTGAGATTTTCTTTGTTGCAGTTGCTTTTTTGGCAGCAGAGACTTTGGCTTTTGTGGTTCTTTTGGGTTTTTCTTCAACAGTATCTGCAGCCTCTTTTTTCTTGGCTGCTGCCTTTTTCCTGATGGGAGAAGATAGAATTTCCGAAGGAGTTACAATAATCTGAGGTTCAACCAAAGGTTCGGATGCGGTTATTGATTCAGGTTCAGGCATAGGTTGGGGAATAGGCTCAGGTTGCGTTTCTTGAATAGTTTCTGAAGCGCTTTGCACTTCGGGTTCGGCTTCCTGAACAGCTTCAGTTAAGATTGGCTCTTCCTTTGCGCTTTCAGTTAGCGGAACTTCTACTGCCGATTCTTGAACCGGAACTTCCTCTTTTACTTGTTGTAAAGTTTCAGTTTCCGGCTGAGGAATTTCGGCAGGTTTTTCAGTTGTTTCAAGAGCCGTTTTTTCCTCTTCCGACACAGTTACGACGGCAGGTTGGCTTTGTCTGTTTCTATCCCGCTGGCGAGCTTCTTTTTCAGCTTTTTTCCTTTGCAGGCGAGCAATCCGTTCACGCATATATTGTTCGTGCAGAGCAATGTATTCTTCTTGCAGTTTCGGGTCGCGCGAGAAGAAGAAGGCTTTGACGGACATAATCAACCGACGGTTATCGATATCCAATTCAATAACTTTCAAAGGCAGTTCTTCGCCCACATGGAAAGCGTCTTCCGAGCGTTCCAACTTCGGAATCGCCAAGTGCGAAATCGGCACAAAACCTTCTATGATATAATCATCCAGCGGAATATCGACTAACACTCCTTTGGGAATCAGTTTGCTGATTTTGCCCTTAACTTCCGTATTAACTGGAAGTCTTTCGGGTAAAAATTCCCATGGGTCTCTGCGTAACTGTTTGATACCCAAAGCAACGCGATGCAAAGCGCGATCAATGGAAAGAACGATGGCTTCCACTTCCTGATTTTTCTTAAATACTTCTTTGGGGTGATAGATGCGTTTAGTCCAACTGATGTCGGAAATGTGGATTAAACCGTCAATCCCGTCTTCCAGTTCCACAAAAGCACCAAAGTTAGTCAGGCTTTTGATTTTACGGGTCAGAACAGTGCCGACGGGATAGCGTTCTTCAATCGTCAGCCAAGGATTGGCTTCCATTTGCTTCATTCCGAGTGAAATGCGTTTATTCTCTTTATCCAATTCCAGCACAATGGCATTGACTGTATCATTGACCTTAAGGACGCGACGGGCATCTGTTATCTTCTTAGTCCAGGACATTTCGGAAATATGCACCAAACCTTCAACTCCGGGTTCTATTTCAACGAACGCACCGTATGATTTTACGCTGACAACTTTGCCCGAAACATGCGTGCCTTCGGGATATTTTATTTCAATATGTTCCCATGGATGAGGAACCAGCTGTTTTAAACCGAGTGAAATTTTCCCGTTTTCCGGATCGTAATTGATGACTTTTACTTTTAGTTTGTCACCGATGTTGAGCATTTCTG
This sequence comes from Candidatus Cloacimonadota bacterium, assembly GCA_035357855.1. Lineage (GTDB taxonomy): Bacteria > Cloacimonadota > Cloacimonadia > Cloacimonadales > Cloacimonadaceae > UBA5614. The sequence goes on along the minus strand of DAOPOH010000007.1, from coordinate 6,589 downwards.
CCGGATGATTGATTTTTCCCCAAGACATATCGGAAAGGTGCAGAAGTCCGTCCACTCCGCCTAAATCTATAAAGGCACCGTATTGAGTGATATTTTTTACTTCTCCTTCCAATTCCGCTCCGACTTCAATGTGGGAAAGCAATTCATTCCTCTTTGCCGCCATTTCCTCTTCCAAAACTTTCTTGCGGGAAAGAATAATGTTACGTCGTTCTTCATCCAGATTGACAATCTTAAAAGTGAGCTCTTTTCCGATGAACTGATCAAGATTAGGAACGGGTTTAACGGACATTTGCGAACCGGGAAGAAAAGCTTCTATTCCGAGGACATCAACAATCATTCCGCCTTTGACGCGTCGTCTGATAACTCCTTTTATCGGCTTATTCTGCTCAAATGCCTCTTTGATAAGTTGAATATTAAGAATAAAATCTGCGCGTTTTTTAGACAGATGTATTTTCCCCTCTCCATCCTCCATTTCGCTGATGTAGACATTGATGACTTCATTTTTTCCCGGAATGCCGGAATAGGCAAATTCGGAAATGGGAATCACACCTTCGGATTTGTATCCGATGTCAACCATCACTTCTTTATCAGTGATGTCAACCACCACACCTTCCACAATTTGTCCCTTCTTCAAGTTAGATGTGCTTTGTTCCAACAGGATTTCCATTTCGCTTTTTTCTTTGGAAACATCCCGTTCAGATTTTGCGGGTTGAGGTTTTGGCGGAGGCGTTGTTTCTTCCATCATCGGTTCTGCAGATGTCTCTTCAGCAGGTTTTGCATTACTTTCATTCTCCGCATTTAGCGCGGAACCCATGGACACTTGCTCTTCTTTGACCGAAGTTTCTTCTTCAGTCGTTTGGGTTTTGACTTCGTCTTGGTCTTGAACTTGATCATGATTAATCATGATTCCTCCTTATTGACGGGTATATCTTCGACACTTTTCACGGTTGTCCGATCTCCCGTGATTTCTTTTATTCGGTTAAAAACTTGGACAATTAAATAATCAGGCGTGGAAGCACCGGCACTGATACCTATTCTTTGCTTTCCCATAATTACTTCGGGTTTGAGTTCCGCAGCTGTTTCAATCTGCAAAGTCGGCGTAATTTCCGAGCTCAGCTTAGTCAGCATACGGGTATTGGAACTGTTATGTCCTCCGATAACAATCATCAAATCACATTTTTTTGCCAATGCCACAGTCGCTTCCTGCCTTTGTGAAGTCGCTGTGCAGATAGTATTGAATAACCTCAGCTCTTTCACGCACGGAATTAACGCATTAATTACCTCCCGCAAAGATGCTAAGTCCATAGTCGTTTGTGAAATCACTCCCAAGCGCTGCCACTGAAATTCAGGAAGTTCTTTCGGACTTGAAATAACAATCGTTTCTCCGTCGCAATAAGAAAGCAAAGCTTCCACTTCCGGATGCGTGTGGTCACCTAAAATCAGAATCGGATAATGCTCTTGAGTTAACCTTTGCGCATATTCATGAGCTTTGGCGACAAACGGACAAGTGGCGTCAATAATTGTATTTCCGTTGCGCAGTAAAATTTCATTTTCCTGTTTTGTGATGCCGTGTGAGCGGATGATTACAGTGCTGTTATGCAGTTCATCCGGATTTTCCATTACTTTGATACCTTTTTTTTCCAATTCTTGCACCATTTGCGGATTATGAATCAAGGGTCCGGTTGTGAAGACCGGAGGTTTGTTTGCAGCTTCCAAAGCAATTTGGATAGCTCTTTTGACCCCGAAGCAGAATCCGGAATACGGTGCCAACAAAATTTCCATCAGTTATTATCCTCTGCAAGTTTCGCTTTTATATATTGATAAAGCTTTTCTGCTTGCTGTTCAATCGTTAAATTTGTCGTATCAATTACGATAGCGTCGGCAGCAGGCTTCAGAGGAGCCAAAGCACGAGTGCTGTCTTGCGCATCGCGTTCGGTCATTTCTTTCAAAACAGTGGCAAAATCGGCAGGAATGCCTTTTTGCCGTAATTCGTTACAACGCCTTTTTGCTCTTTCTTCAGGAGTGGCAAGCAGAAAAAATTTTATGTCCGCATCGGGAAAAACGACAGTTCCGATGTCTCTGCCGTCCAGAATTACTCCTCCGTCTTTTCCCATTTGCCTTTGCAAAGCCACCATCTTTTTTCTCACGGCTTCCAAGGTGGAAATATCCGACGCCAGACGAGAAATGTCTTCTTCTCTTATTCGCTGCGTCACATCTTTACTGGATAAAAGAACTTTATTGCCTTCCGCGCTGTATTCTATCTTCAAATCCAAATTCTTCAGCAAATTATCCAAAGCGGCACTGTTGTCTAATTTAATTCCTGCTTCCAGAGCAGCCAAAGCACAAGCACGATACATTGCGCCGGTATCAAGATATAGATAACCCAAACGCTTTGCTAAAAGTTTTGCGGATGTGCTTTTGCCTGAAGCTGCAGGACCGTCAATCGCTATAATCAATCTTCGCATATCTTATTTTTTTCCCATTTTTGCAGCAAATTTGAAAGTATTAAATTAAGTCAACTATTTTTTCTGAAACAAGCAAAAGTCTGGAATTCCTTTTTCCCTTAACTATGCAAAACAAATATAGTTCTATCGGATAAAATCTTTTCAAAGGATGAATTCAACGCGGAAAATAAAAAGGGGGACCCCGATAAGGATCCCCCGAAAGCGGATTAAATTTCTTCAGGGTTACTTAACTTTGAATTCCACTCTCCGATTCAAAGCACGCCCCTCTGCAGTATCATTAGGTGCTATGGGCTGAGATTCACCGTAATAGGAAATGCTTAAGCGTGAAGGATCTATACCTTTTTGCACCATATAATTATATACTGATTTCGCCCGTTCTTCGGAAAGATCAAGGTTATACGGCTCGGGACCTATGTAATCTGTATGACCTTGAATATCGAGTTTGACATTCGGATAATTTGCCAGAATTGCTAAATTGGCATCCAAAGTTGCAACGGCGTCCGGTCTTAAATTATATTTGTCGAAGTCAAAATAGACGGTTTTCAGTTCCAGTGGAGGTAAGGTTTTACCTGCTTGGATAATGGTTAAAGTCTCTTTTACTTCTCCTGCCGTGAAATAAATATAACCCGTCCGAGCTTCGCTGCTTGTATTTTCATCATAATTGACCACAAAATTGGCATTGCCTTTGCCGGAAGTGGGACTGACGGATAACCAATTCTCATCTTCCTTCGCTTGCCAATCTGTATTGCAGGTAACAATAACTTCCGTTTTCCCCGCTTCATAACTTACATTTCGCGTATTGGGAGAAAGCTTCAGTTCAGGAATAACTACGGGTTTTGGCGGAGGAGGAGTTTCATGTTCCTGAGGAATCACCACCACCGGAGCTGGTTTCGGCTTGCCAAAAGTGTGTGAAATGCCCAAATACGCCATCCAAAAAGCATCATTATCGTCATCTCTGTCTCTGGCATCCAAGTAATCGGAAGCAACAAATTCATACTGACCGCCTAATTCAAAATCAATTCCCCATTTGGTGAAAATATCAATTCCCGCACCGACTGCAGGCAAAACAGCTGCAGTGTAATCATAATCTTCAGGCGGGAATGCCTCAATGTGTCCTCCGTCTCTGTATTTGGGGAAGAAATTTACCACTCCTACACCCGCAATGGCATAAGGAGCTGCTTTTTTCCAGGTCGGACGAACCTTAAACATCAAGTCTCCTCCAACCAAAGGAGTCTTGAAATTGGGAGCAAGATACCCTGTATCTGTCCCGGTTTTTTCGCCGGCTTCGGCTGCTGTGTAATAAGGATAAATTCCCAAACTGAGCCATTTTGCCATCCAAACTTCATACGACAGACCGACCATTCCTTTAATCTGGTTGTCGTCTGTGATATCGGTAACGCTTTGGGAAAGGCCTCCTCTTAAAGAAAGAGTGGATTCCAAAGCAAAAACTCCGGTTGCAAGGAATAGCATCACGAGAATGGTTAAAACTACCTTCCCATAGTTTTTCATTCTTGTTTCCTCCTTTCACTTTTTCATAATTAAATAATAACTGTTTCCAACTTATTTGTCAAGTATAAATTCAAATTGCAAGCCTTACGAGCAAATTCTACTTTTCTTCTTTCCTTATAAAATCGCATTTTTCCACATTTCCTGCATGAAAAAACAGCTTATATTCCCGCCAACGACAATCGTGGAATAATCAGGCTTATCTTCAACCGGACCGAAATCACAGAAATTCATGAAGTGCAAGTTCGTTTTCGAATGCGTCTCCTATTCAGGATCGGATAGCTCATACCAAGATTTAAGCAACATTACTCTAAACATCTTTACCGGATCGTAAAAATCCAGACCTGCAACCTTAATTCTACGAGGATCAAGAGGTTCTAACTAGTTACTAGAGGTTTAGTTCTCTCAGATAATATCTTATTATTCTTTGACAAAAGCCATAATACAGTGAGGCGGATTATTTTCAACATCTTTAATAATCTCTTCCCAATCTCTAGACCAAATAGGGTCAAAATGCTTACTGTGATCTCCCAATATTAACCAGCGATCTATTTCAATAGGTTTTCCATTTTCTGTTTCTATCTTGTATGCTTCTTCGGGAATTTTAGCGTGTTCGAAGTAACCGATTACAAGGTTGTAATGGTTACTAAGATTATAAATAAACGCATAGTCCCTACGCTTAAGAAGTTGTTTTATCTCCAAAAAAATGCTTGCTCGTTTTGAAGTGTTTGCTTTTGAAAAGTAAACTGAACTATATCCTTTTACATGATAGTATCGCGTTAGCTTATCAAACCAGTCCATAACATCTTCATTTTCTGGAACATTCCCGCGTGTGCCTATTAAATCCACTTGCTTGTTTAGGGCAGAGGCAAGATCTTTTGCAGGTATCAATCCGATTTGCTCAGCATAAAGATAATTAAAAACACCTGTTAATGCTGCAAAAGAACATCCATGATTATATTGAGGTCTTGAGATATATTCTATGAGTTTTAGATTAACAAATCGGTCATGTGTTTTTAACATTAAATCTTAATTCTCCTCTTTGCTGAATATCATTATACAGTTGAGTTCCCAATGTTGGTGTAAATTCCAACTCATTGTTTCTCAGGTTGTTTGAGGGCATCTGATATTCCTCGTTACTCACAATCTATATAAGGCAAAGCAACTATTTACCTTCTTTTCATCTTATAAATATATGTCAATATCTTTTTCAAAATAAGCTACCTTGCCGCGACTGAGGAGCAAAAAGTATAGGATTTATCAGGTTTTCTCGGATCCCTTCCAATGGCTCTTAAGAATTCAGTTTCCCGCTTATTCAGTCCGTTATTTTCATCACAGGCTCATCCTATTTCTTCATCTGTATTAACCAAATTTAAACCAACCTCTGAGACACTACCAAATAGGTTAATACTGAATAAAGTGATTGACAGAATTGATTTAGTTGTATTGAATTATAAATAGGTTAATACTGAATAAAGTGATTGACAGAATTGATTTAGTTGTATTAAATTATTTTATAAAAACTAGGAGGAAATATGAACCCTAAACCAGTTATCGATACGGTAAAAAAAATACCATGGGGCGTAGTTATAAAAAAACAAAGGAAGTGGCCGAAACATTTGGTAAAATTGGAATCACTATAACGATATGGTTGCGCATATTGAATAAGAAAAGGGGAAAGTAGCTAGTTATTGACCCAATGGTTTTTTTGCAACCTGTAGATTAACTCCGCCATCAAGTTAATCATCTCTTTATAGTCATAGTATTTCCAGACATCATCTAAATAGTCAGTTGTTGGGATATCGTAAGATCACTTTTTTTGTTTTGAGGTTTTGAATTTCTGAGAGGTGTGCCTGGATTTTGGGAAAAGGGAACAAAAAGATAGAAATTAGAGATTATAGAGGTTTAAAAAGGCAAAAAAAGAGCAAAATATAGTCTTTTTTCTTAAAAAATTGCTTTCTCAGCTAGAAAATAACCCCTAAATATTTAATGCCCTGATTATTTAACGGTCTTCGTAAATATAGGCCTTACACTTCCGTTTATAACGCTTAGAAAGTATTATGCTGGGAATATTTCTGATTTGCTTCCATATCTGATCGTTAGATAGTCCCTTTTCCCTAAGTCCATCGATCACTCGTCTTGCTACAATATCAATACCATATTGAGCAACCGCATTAGCAATTAAGGTTAAAACACTAAGAACAAAAAGTCCTCCCAGCATTCCAAACGGACCACCTAAGGTTGCTAATGCTAAAGTAATAGCCGCTGCTCCAGCATAACCAGTTGTTCCCATAACCACTACAAGAACCAGTCCTGGAACTCCCAAGGCAACGACTTTTTTTATAACTTCATCAAGCATCTTTCCTCCTATACAATTTATGATAAAAAAATCACAGTCGATATTTGTCAATGAATTTCTTACTAGTGTCATGTCAAGCTTGACAAGTAGCATATATGAGTGGTAAAGTGAATAAGTATTTCTTCTGTTTTAAATTTTATCTGAATATAGTATTAATCTGTCAACAACAAAAGTCAGAATAATTTTGTGTGGTAAAGAAAAACATATCCCCTCTTAATATTCTTTCCTAGCAGATGCATATAATTGTCAACAATAATTG
>DAOPOH010000006.1:0-127420 GCA_035357855.1 Candidatus Cloacimonadota bacterium | reverse complement strand
ATGCCATTCATATGGATACCCCACTTTTTAGCAACTACATTTCTTTCAATACACCTAAAAATATGAATGTTCATTTTAGCGATTCTAATATTCTTATGAAAAAAAATTGCGTAAAATGAAATGCCGTGAATGAATTTAATGCGACTAACTAATTGAAGCATAAATCTTAAAGTAATTTGTGAGGCACAAGATGACGTTTCATACAGCACAAACTCATTTGTCTATTGTCTATATTTTATTCAACACAAAATAATGATGAAGTCATTATACAGCAACTTCCGAAAGCGTAAAAAAGCCCGCTTAAATGAAGCGGGCTTATAGCATGGAGAATTTATCTTTGCCGCCTAAGAAAAAGACGGCAGATAAATTTTCTGATTTTTACCTGTGTTTGTGCGTAACCTGTTCAGTCACTTGACCGGAAGTTTGAGAACGCTTAAAATAATAAGTATGGAGCAGCTTCAGGGCTAAAGGAGAATTCGGTTCACCCAAGAAGCGTTCATACACGCGTTTTACTTCAGGGTTATGATGGCTTTTACGAATGGGCAAGTTCTTGTCTTCATTATACAGACCTTCACCTCTGCGGGCACGCATTGCCATATTGTTGCCGTATGGTTGTCCTCCTCCTCCTACACATCCTCCCGGACAAGCCATAATTTCCACAAAGTGATAGGGTGACTTTCCTGTTTCCTTCAATCCTTTGCGAATTTTATCCATTACAAAACGCGCATTGCCTAATCCGTGTGCAACTGCCACATTCAAGTTTCCGAAACCGGGAATGGGAATTGTTGCTTCTTTCACACCTTGCAAACCGCGCACAGCTTTAATATCAATATCTTCCAATTCTTCGCCCGTAACAAGAGTGTAAGCTGAACGGATAGCGGCTTCCATAACACCGCCTGTCGTTCCGAAAATGGTTCCGGCACCTGTGTAGAAACTCATAGTCGCATCGGCTTCTTCATCGTTAAGTTCTTTCAAATCAATGTTTGCTTCGTGCAGCATCCGCAGAAATTCACGCGTGGTCAGAACATAATCCGTATCCTGATATCCTGAATCACGCAATTCGGGACGACGCGCTTCGAATTTTTTAGCAGTGCAAGGCATTACGGCAACTGTTACAATCTTAGCCGGATCAAGGTTGCGTTCGTGAGCGTAATAAGTTTTTGCCAAAACGCCAAACATGGACATAGGCGATTTTGCCGTGCTGACACAATCAGCTAAATCGGGATAATAAGTTTCCATGAACTTAATCCATCCCGGTGAACAAGAAGTGATCAACGGACGCGGATCACCGGCTTTTAACTTCTTTACGCATTCCGTGCCTTCTTCCATAATGGTAAGGTCAGCGGTAAAGTTCGTATCCATAACGGCATCAAAGCCCAATTTACGCAAAGCTGCATACATCTTTTTGACAGTTACCTTACCCAATTCCATGCCGAATTCCTCAGCTAAGGAAACACGGATGGCAGGCGCCTCCTGAACGATTACATGCTTGTCAGGATCCATTATCGCTTCCCATACGGCATCAATTTCACTGCGTTCGGTTAAAGCACCCGTCGGACAATACACTGTGCACTGACCGCAATTCACGCACGGACTGTTTGCCATTCCTTGTGAAAATGCAGTATCAATATGACTGTCAAAACCGCGCTCGGCGAAAGTGAGCGCATACACGGTCTGAATATCGTTGCAAACAGTTACGCAGCGTCCGCAAGCAATACATTTATTGACATCGCGAATGATGGAAAGGCTGGAGTCATCTTTCGGTTGCTTGTGCAGAATTGTCGGTAAATGATCCGGCTCGACACCCAAGTTATTTGCCAAAGTCTGCAAATCACATTTATTGTTGGCTGCACAAGTCGGACAAGTAACATCATGATTGCTAAGGATCATTTCTACCAAAGTTTTGCGGTAGGAACGAAGTTTCGTGCTGTTCGTAGTTATCTTCATTCCTTCTGCCACGGGTGTGCAGCAAGCTCTTTTGGGCAAAGGATTGCCTGAAACTTCCACCACGCAAACACCGCAATTGGCAGTTGGGGGAAGATCAGGATGATAACATAAGCGAGGAATATAGATACCGAACTTGTCTGCCGCTTCAATGATGGTCATTGTGTCCGGCACTTCAAGTTGGTGTCCGTCTATCCAGATATTGACTGTTTTCGAATTAGTATTAGCCATGAGGTTTTCCTCCAGATCTCTATCTTATTTTTTTACTAACGCCAAAAATTCGTCTCTGAAGTTTTCCAGAGCACTGCGAACGGGCATAACAGGCGATTGCCCTAAGGCGCAAAATGATGTCTGCTGCATATTTTCGGCAATGAGCAGAAGTAAATCCAAGTCATCTTCGGTGCCTTGTCCGTTCCTGATCTTGCTAATCAAGTCATACAGCATCTGCGTGCCATTGTGACAAGGGGAACATTTCCCGCAGGATTCATGCCTGAAAAAGCGAAGAATTGACCACAGCATATCTACCATGCTCGTGTTTTCATTCATCACCAAAATTGCACCGGAACCGAGGACTGCCGCATATTGATTTAAGCTGTTCAAATCCATCTTCACATCAAGCAGGCTGTCATTGAGAATAACACCTGCGGCTCCGCCGATTAAAGCAGCTTTGAAACGAAAGCCTTTTTTCATTCCGCCGGCATAATCATTGATAATAGTGCGCAAAGTCGTTCCCATATCAGCTTCGCAAAGACCCGGATAAGCAACATCGCCTAAAATGGTGTAGACCTTCGTTCCACTGCATTCGGGAGTTCCGTATTTTCTGAAAGCGTCCGCTCCGTTTTTTATAATGAAAGGAACATTGGCGAGGGTCTCTACATTATTCACGACTGTAGGACATTTCCAGAGGCCTTCCACACCGGGAAAAGGAGGTTTCCAACGCGGAATTCCTCTATTGCCTTCAAGGGATTCTATCAAAGCTGTTTCCTCTCCGCAAACATAAGCTCCGGCACCAATCTTGATTTCAATATCCAAATCAAATCCGCTGCCAAAGATGTTCTTGCCCAAGAGACCGTATTCATAGCACTGCTGAATGGCTTTACGCAAGCGTTGAATGCTTAGTTTATACTCACCGCGAATATAAATATACGCTTTGGTGGCACCGACTGCACGCGCACAAATCATTATGCCTTCCAAAAGTTGATGCGGGTCGCCTTCCATAATCAGCCTATCTTTAAAGGTGCCGGGTTCGCCTTCATCGGCATTGACGACTACATATTTCTGCTCACATTCAATCGGAGCGGTAAAACTCCATTTCAAACCAGTCGGAAAACCTGCTCCTCCTCGTCCGCGTAATCCCGATTTTTTCACTTCATCAACAAGTTCGGCTGGTTTTTTATTAAGCAGAGCCTGTTCCCAAGCTTCGTAACCGCCGGTGCCCAAATACTCGTCAATGTTTTCGGGATCGATAATTCCTGAATTGCGCAGGACAATTCTGCTTTCGTAATTGAATTTGGGAGTGAATTTTCCGCCTGCACTAAACAGTAACCGACGCACGGGACGACCCTTCAGAAAATGCTCCTGAACCAATTCACCGATATCTTCGAGCTTAACATCTTCATAATTCACATTGTCCGGATACACTGTCAGACAAATGCCTTTACCGAAGAAACCGAGAGGTCCTGTTTCCAAAATGTTAATTTCATCCTGCAGACCGTTCGCTTCCAATTCCTTTTTCAAAGCTTCTATAAAAGCTTCTACTCCCGCTTGCTTGGAAGTTTCATTAATCCCGATGAGAACATGCATCCTGTAATACTTCATTGCTTCACCTCTCTCAAGTGCGTCAAAATCTCTTCGACTTTATCTTCCGTCAGGTCACCGTAGATATCATCATTGATCATGACTACGGGAGCGTTTCCGCAAACGCCTAAACAAGCACAAAGCTCAAGTGTGAACAGTCCATCTTTTGTAGTTTCACCAATTCCGACACCGAGCATGTTTTTCATTTTACGCAGAATGTTCTCGGAACCGCGAATGTAACAATGCGGAGATTCACACAACCGAATAATGTATTTCCCGCGCGGTTTTGTGCTATACATAGAGTAAAAAGTGATTACTCCGTAAATGTGATTGGCGGGAATGTTTAAGTATTCGGACACTGCCTGAACTGCCTCTTCGGATAAATAATGCCGAGGCTCGCTATCCTGTATCTCATGTAGGATATAGATCAGGTTGTCCTTGGTGGGAGCGTATTTGGAAAAAATTTCCTGATACATATCAACTCCTTTTTATTCTTGATTTAATTGCAATTTTTCTTGTTCCCGAGCTTGTCTCAGTTCGGGATGCATACCGGGTATGCTTTTTACTGCTTTAAAGGCGCATACTTCTTTGCAGTTGCCGCATTTTGTGCATTTCAATTGATTGATTGTATATTTTTCTTCCCTGCTGCCAGAAATGCATTGCACGGGACATTTACGTGCGCAAAGTGAACAGCCGGTGCATTTGTCGCGGTCAATCAAAAAGTGCATCAAGTCCGGACAAACACATGTTGCGCAGCTTTTATTTTTAATGTGTGCCTCATATTCTTCTCTGAAATAGCGAATTGTGCTCAGCACTGGATTTGGTGCAGTTTGACCCAGCCCGCAAAGAGAAAGCTGCTTGATTGTTTCGCCCAAACGGATAAGTTCTTCAATGTCACCTTCCACTCCGTTTCCGGAAGTGATGCGTTCCATAATTGTCAGCATCTGCTTCAACCCTATTCTGCAAGGCGGACATTTGCCGCAGGATTCTTCCACTGTAAATTCCAAAAAAAACTTGGCAACATTGACCATGCATTTGGAGTCATTCATAATAATGACGCCGCCCGAACCCATCATTGCACCTTTGGCTTTCAGGGATTCGTAATCTATCGGGACATCAAGATGCTCCTTCGTTAAGCAACCTCCGGAAGGACCTCCCAATTGGACGGCCTTGAAATCTCTATCACCGACTATGCCTCCGCCAACTTCATAGATCATTTCCCTTAAAGTAATACCCATCGGCACTTCCACCAAGCCTGTGTTCTTCACATCGCCGGTTAGAGCAAAAACTTTTGTTCCTTTACTGGCCTCAGTTCCCATGGAAGCAAACCAATCCGCTCCCTTTGTGAAAATGGACGGTAGATTGGCTAAAGTTTCCACATTATTGACGACAGTCGGTTTCCCCCATAAACCTTGATCGGAAGGGTAAGGTGGTTTAGGAGAAGGATGACCGCGCAAGCCTTCAATGGAATGTATTAAAGCTGTTTCTTCACCGCAAACGAATGCTCCCGCACCGGTTCGGACTTCCGTTTCAAAATCAAAGTTGCTGCCGAAGATGTTTTTGCCGAGTAATCCGGCTTCTTTGGCTTGTTCAATTGCATGTCTGATGCGTTTGATGGCCAAAGGATATTCCGCTCTGATGTAGAAAAAGCCGTTACTTGCACCGATGGCGTAAGCGGCAATCATCATTCCTTCGAGCACGCGATGGGGATCGCCTTCCAGTAAAGACCTGTCCATAAACGCACCCGGGTCACCTTCGTCACCGTTACAAATTATATATTTTTGATCAGATTTGCTTGCTGCCGCAAGTTTCCATTTCATTCCCGTGGGAAAACCGCCACCGCCTCTTCCGCGTAAACCGGATTTCTGCACTATGTCTATCACTTCAGAAGGAGACATTGATGTAAGAATATTGCCCAAAGCTTCATAACCGCCCAAAGCAATATACTCATCCAAACTATCAGGATCAATATAACCGCAATTGGTTAAAGCGACTTTGACCTGCTTTTGGTAAAAAGGAATCTCCTTTTTCGTAGTATAGACACGCTTATCTTCATCTTTCAGCATCAAGCGCTTAACGGGACGGCCTTTGATAAAGTGTTCTTCCACCAGTTCGGGAACATCATTCACTGTTACCTTTTGGTAAAAAACGCCTTCCGGATAAACAATCATCACGGGACCCAAATCACAAGGTCCCATACAGCCTGTTTCTATGATGTTAATTTCATTAGCCAGACCTTTCTCTTCCAAGGTTTGACTAATCTTCTCCTTTATCTTCAAAGCACCGGCTGATACACATCCTGACCCGCAACAGATCAGCAGGTCAATTCGTTTGAGTGACATCGGATGACCTCCCTCCTCATTTACCGGTAGCAACTACATAATCGGAGACAATCCTTCCGTTCACAATGTGTTCAACCACTACTTTCCTGACTTTTTCTGGAGTCATATTCCCGTAAGTAACGGTCGGCTTACCTTCTTCAATAACATCCACTACGGGTTCCATTGAAGAAAGGCCCTTTTCACCCGTTTGGGTAACTAAGACATCAGTCAAATTCCGTTGAGAGATTTCTTCCAAGAAAGTCTTCATCACTTCTCTTGCTCCCATCGCAATTCCCGATGTGCCCATACCGACAACAATCTTAATCCTAACCTGACTGTTGCGCAATTTCATTTCCTCTTGCGCTTTCTCGCGAATTTTCTTCAGGTCTGCCAGTGTTTTCATCAGACATCCTCCATATTTGTATTTTGTATTCCTTCATTTAAACTTTGTTCAATGTATTCTATGACATCGGGATAAGTTAAGGGAATGCCTCCCAATTCTTCTTTTATAAATTCGGTATTAAAGTGAAAAGATTGCTCTTTATCCTGATCCCGATAAATCAAACTCAAATGAAAATCCACATCTTGATGACCGAGAATTGCTCCCAGAAGCGTATCTTTCAAATTACCCATGGGAAGACGGTCAATATTATCGCGTTCAAATTCGGCAGTGAGGACTGTTCCCAATCCGGGTTCACTCGTTATCGTAAAAGAGCCGTTGCTTAGTTCCGCATTTTGCTTGAACAGAGGTATGCCAAGTCCCACTTTCTTTACTCTTTCCTCTTTGGAACTATAAAACGGATCTTGTGCCAAAGCCAAGGTCTCCGCATCCATCCCGCAACCGTCATCCTCTATAATAAAACGCAAGACATTCTCCTGCGCGTCATTAATGATTCTGATCCGAATATGTTTTGCTCCGGCTCTGACAGAATTTTCAATGATGTCCAGCAAATGCAAAGAAATATCTTGCATAATTAAACCGAAAGTCCGCTAATTATATCTTTTGAGAATTTCTTGGATTTGCTTCTTGGATTCCAAGCGTCCGTAAGTATCTTCTCCAATCACGCAAACAGGCGCTAAAGAACACGCTCCCACACAGCGAACTGCACTAAGCGTAAAGAGACGATCGGGAGTGGTCTCACCCATTTTGATACCCAAAGCTTCCTCCAAATCTGAGACCACGCGTGAAGCTCCTTTTACATAACAAGCCGTTCCCAAACAGACATTAATGGTGTATTTGCCGTGCGGTTTCATGGTGAAGAAATTGTAAAAAGTAACAACACCGTAAATCGTGTTCACTGGAATATTCATTTCAGCAGCAATAAACTCTTGCACTTCCATCGGCAAATAGCCGAAAATTTCTTGAGCTGCGCGTAAAACCTCAATCAGCGGATTGCGCAGACTTTTCTTTTCTTCGATAACGGCACGCAGGCGCTCGTAGAGAGCAGTCTCTGAACCACTATCCTGTGCCATTGTTCCTCCCTTTAATTATATATATTATAATCTTATTTTTCTTTCATACAGCTGCTTTGCAGCTATCATCAATTCTTTAACTATAGGCTTTTCCACTATTATTTCAGAAGTCCCGCTTCCAAGATCAGACAAGTAATGTGCATCGGATGAGCGTAAAAAAGACTTATCCGTAAGTTCCGGATGCTGAAGTAAAAAATCCGTTAAATTCAATTTAGCAGTTATTCCCAAAAGGGGAAAATCAGGTTCCTGAGGAAGAAAACCCAGTTGGCTTAGAATGCTGTTTGCTTCAGCATCTATATGAGCAGGCACGGCAAATCCGTGAAAATATAAAATCCTGTTCACAGTTTCGTCCAAATCCCAAACGACCGAATTACTGAGGGCTTTCTCTTCCATGCGAATGATATTTTCTTCCGCATCAATTACCACTTGGTCGCCAAAGAAGTCAGCATCATTTTTGATTTCAGGCAAAGCGTTATACAGTTCGCGGTCAAATTCCATTGCCTTTTCCCTGTCGTCGAAATAGGCAAGCAGATGAATTTCTTCCGCCGTCTGAATCTCCGTTCCATAAGTAAATGCCAAACCTGCAGCTTCCGCAACTTCAGCATAAGCCGGACAGTTTGCCAAAGTATTATGATCGGTTAAAGCAAGCCATTCAATTTTTAGCTCTTTAGCTTTGGCAACTACGGCATGCGGAGACATTTCCAAACCACCGCAAGGCGATAAAACGGAATGAATGTGTAAATCAGCCTTGAAGCTTCTCATCCTCTCTCTGCCGGACTTCTATAATCAAAACACTCTATAAGATGTTACTTTTTAAGCATTGTATAAAGAATGCCCACCAAATCAAAAGCCTGATAACTGCTGACAGCCAAACAGATTTCTTCCTGCCGGGCACGTTGAATTATCGCTTCTTCAGGCTTTAAACCCTTCGCAAAAATAATGCAGGGAATATTAGTCATGGAAGCAACTGCTATAGCATTCATGTGGCGCATAATGGTAATCCAGACTTGCCCTTCTTTAGCGCTTCCCATTACATCGCTAAGCATATCTGAAACATAGCCCCCAATAATTTCTATGGAAGCAGTGTCAATCTCGGGAGTAAGTATTTCGGCTTGCACCTCTTGCAGATAGTTCTTTAAAATTATTGGCATTTAACGCTCCTCCTCTTTTTGATGGCGCTTCAACAGGACCATGCAATCATCAATGGACGCTTGCTCATTTACGATATCTTCCGCCAAAGCATAACAGGAAGGTGAACCGCAAGCGCTGCAATTCAATCCCGGAAGTAAGACAAGGATTTCGTTCAATTGTTTCATCTTCTGAATAGCTTGTTTAATGTCACCGTCCAGTTGAAGAATGGACCGCGGTTCTAACTGAGCAACGGCAAATTCTCCATCCGCATAAAGTTCGCGCAGTTCGGAAGTATCAATCTTGTGCTGTTCTGCATTTTTAATCAATTTCTTAATGCGGGACATCGCTACAAATGGATTCTCCACATTCAGACAGCCGCCCACGCAACCGTTAATGCAACTGCGAAGAACGATATAATCATATTGATCAAGGTAATGGTCTTCAATTTTGGAAAGGATTTCCATGACATTATCCATTCCGCTAACAGACAAAGCCCTAATTTCATCACTGTCTATCATGTCACCTTCAATTCCTGACAGAGCCCATATTAAGCCGTGCTCGTAAGTTTCAATCGGATTTAAATCAGGCTGCATTTTTCTGAGTCGGTCTCTGATCATACCGTAAATCATGCCGATTGAAAAAGCTCCGTCTTGCAGATGTTTATAAGCACCCTCGGGTTGGTGAACTGCCGTGACATGTGCAACGCACGGAACAATCAGAAAAATACCGATTTCTTTTTCTCCCAAACCCTTTTCTCTCTGAATTTTTTCCCGAATATAACGAGTGAGAACACTCATTGGCGCTTCTTGATGTAAAATGTTAGGCAGCAGAGAAGGATATTTAACTTGGATAAGGCGTACGACGGCAGGACAGTTACTGGAAAGAATAGGTCGAATTTCTTTGTGATTGCGAATGTAATCGCGAATGAGGCTGAGCATAAAATCGGTCACGAAAGCTTCTTCCGCCACTTCGTCAAAACCAAGTTCCAATAATGCGCTTTTTGCGGTTGAATAGGCAATGTCTTCCGTAAACTGACCCGCATAAGAGGAAGAAAGAATTGCCACTGTATATTTGTAATTCTTGATCATTTCCAAGCCGTCACTCTTCGGCAGAATAGCGTGAAATCTACATGTAGTTATACAATTACCGCAATCCACACACCGATTCGGATCAATTTTAACCTTACCGTTTCGAACACGGATCGCTTCAGTCGGACACACTCTTACACAAGCAGTGCAACCGGTGCAATTATCTGGAATAATTTGCAGAGCATGGTAATATTTTTTTTCCTGAGCAGTCATATTTTTACGCGTAAAAGATAATTATTTCCACCATTGTGTTTTTGCCCGCATCACTGATTATATGGAGCAAATCCGAATTTTTTTGAATGTTGGGCAGACCGAGGCCTGCTCCAAAACCCATTTCTCTTACCAATTCATCCGCAGTTGACCAACCCGGCAGCATAGCTTGTTCGATATTGGAAATTCCCGGTCCCTTATCCACGAATTTTATATATACTAAATCGTCATATACATAACTGAACATTGTTCCGCCGACAGAATGAGCTGCAACATTGATTTCAGCCTCATAGGAAGCGACAGCGACTCTTCTGATGACTGCGGAATCAATTCCGAGGCGTTTTAGCACATTTTTTAATTCCGCACTGCCTTTTCCTGCATTGACAAAGTCCTTGCATTCTATTTCAAATTGGAGAGTAACTTCCGCTTCTGGTTTGTTAGCAAGGAATTTTTTAGCGCGCTCCTCAAAAGCGGGCACAATGTTCCAATAGTCCGCCATTTTAAATTTTACAACTGCGCAATCCGTTAGTGTATAAAATACCGCTAGTGCGATACATAGAGAGTTTTGTAGTTAGAAAAGGAAGATTGCGTTCTTCCGCCATTTCAACCAATTCTTTAGGTGGAATTTTACCCCGGACAAAAATAATTCCCAAAAGGTCAATCATATCTGCAACTCGAATAATCTGAGGATTAGTCAGACCGGTCAGCAGCAGAGTCGGCTCTTTTGTACACATCAACATGTCACTTATCAGATCGGAAGCAAACGCACAAGGAATTTCCCTATCCAAATCACACTTAGTGGTCAGCACTTCCGCTTCCAATAAGGTCTGAATTTCTCTTAACGTCATATTATCTCGCTAAAATATTATTTTTTAATCACAACTTTGGATTTTGGCTTTATCGTCAAGGAAAAAAGACAGTCTTATTTCTTCTCTTTCAAGCTGCCGGTTGCAGACTTAAAAGAAACATTTGCCGCTCTGTTTATCTCTAATTAAAACATCCGACAAAAAAGGCTGCCCGAAAGCAGCCTTCATCATTTATTATTTATTGAAGCTTGAGCAATTTCCCCGTTCCTTCAGTTTTGCCGTTAACGGTTATACGGCAAAAATAAATGCCTGCAGAACAATTTTCTCCGCTCATATTTTGCCCGTTCCAAAAAACTGTATGCTCCTGCACACTTGAACCCGAAAGCCTTTGTTCATAAACTTTTTCGCCTTTGACATTAAAGATTTGCAGATAACCTAAATCCGCAGGTTTGAGATTATATTTGATTGCTGTAGCAGTTCTGAAAGGATTGGGATAGATATTTTTCAGTCCGTTCGGAAGGGGAACAAGTTGCGCCTCGTCATTTGCTGTAGTGACATTAGCAGTAAGAGCAACAGTTAAAACAGGATAAAATGGATTATCGGTAGTAATTGTCAAAGTCCCGTTATCGGCACCTCCGTGACTGGGCAGCAGCATAACATCAAAAGACATATCTTCCAAAAAAGGTATGGTGTAGTCATCTCTGGTATGGGGTGTTATAAAATAGTCAAAATTATCCGAACTGATGCTGATATTCATATCCTGCGTCCACCAATTGTGGAGAGTAAAAGTGTGCGAGGAGACTTCATCAACGGTTACATTACCGAAATCTATGGCAGTTACGCTAACCGGATTGACATTTTCCAGCGCTTCCACTTTATACTTGCAACCCTGCAGAATCTCTTTGGTAGTGTTATTTTGCAGGAAGAAGATAAATTCAAAATTATCCGGATTCCAGTCGGAATTTGCCGTGAAAGTAAGGTTAAAAGTTTGAGTAGAATGGGCGGAAAAATCAACAGGTGTTCCTGAAGCGTCTGGAGCCATCAACCGATTGACAAACTCAAGATGCGTTTGACCCTGCCAAATGCATTGAATACCGGATTCAGTTAAAACTCCATGCAGTCTGATGTTTGTATTAGGGTCAGCAGAAACTTTGGAAACTGTAACCGCTATATCATAAACCAAACCGCTATGACTGCCTGTTGCAGTTATCGTATAATTGGAAGGAACATTCAATCTGGCATTGACTTTATTCCTGTAACCGGAATACATACTTTCCGTATGGCTTCCGCCGACAGTCGGATTTAAACCGTCAAAAAAAGCAGTTGGAAAACCGCTGACATTGTAATAAGTATTTCTGGCATTGCTAAAGGTATTGGCATAGTTGTCACCGTTATGATTTTCCACAATGGCTGCTCGGTGATGATTTTCCACTAAATCATCAGCACCCATAGCGGCTCCGGGGCAATATTGACACCAAGTTCCCGTCCCTATCTCCACAATCACCATATCACGCTCGACTGCAATCAGCGGCAACATCAAACATACAAAACACACCGATAAAACAGTAATTTTGCTCATTTATTTTCTCCTTTTTTATGCTATCTCAGCCGTGGAAGCCAAAGTGACCAAAGCCATGATCGCTTCAAACATCACTGCATAGTTGTCTTCTTCAAATTCGATTGCCCTGCCGTCAATTCTTTTAACATAAGGCATCAGGCAAGCTACATCTGCCATGGAAGTGGATGCGAACTCAATTTTTAGCATAATCGGCGGTTCAAATTTATATAACGGATATTCGGATTTTTCTTTTGCGAGAGCTTTTTGAACCGCTTCTATTGTCTTATTCGTCACTTGAAAGGCAGAATAATTTTTAGCCGCAAATTTAGCTATCGCTTCTTTAGTTACGACAAAATTTACCCAAGGCATGGCACCTTCGGTTAAGATTTCTTCCGCAAGCGTCTTATCTCCCGTAATCAAAGTAACCGGAACACCGTAAAATCCGGCATAAGCAGCATTGATTAAGGCTTCGTTCATCGGTTTATCATTCAGCCAAATTTTATGGATACGCCTGTTTGAATAAGTGTGATCCATATTGCCTTGAAATGCACCCGTACCTGCATGATAACCTATTAAGAAGACCCTGTCAAATTCAGAGGAGAAAGCAGGCATCATATATTGCGGTCTGGGATTGCCTGAAATCAGGTTTATGCGTTCATCCAGTTTCGTGATGTTATAATCAATGTTGTCGCCGTTGGCATGAGAATCCGCTATGCAAATTTCCTCAATAAAATGACTTTGCCGGCTTTCTTTGATTGATTCTATTACAGTTTTCAGATGTTCGGTCATCAGAGCTTTGACTTCAGCCCGATTTTCTCTTTCCTGAGCCCAATTAAAAGTGCCAGGAATGCCTTCCATATCAAGAGAAATATATATTTTCATATTCTGCCTCTCAATTTTGTAATTTTTGCAATGAAATTTTATTCAGACAAAGCATGATTTATGTCAATTACTTTCTTGTTTCAGCCACGGCTTTAGCAATCCTACTGCCCAAGCGCACATTATTTTTGAGCAATTCCAAATTAACTTGTACGGATTTACCATGCGTAATTTCTGCTAACTTCGCAAGCAAAAAAGGAGTTGTTGCTTTACCTTTTATTCCCAACCGCTCAGCTTCTTCCAAAGCTTGATGAATAAAAGGTTCAATCTGTTTTGAAGGTATGGAATATTCATCGGAAACGGGATTCATAACCACAACCGCGGGAGAGGCGTTTTTGCTTATACCATTTTGATAAAGTTCCAGATTATTTTGCCAAACTTGTACAATTTCGTCTATATCATCCGCACGCTCAACAGGATAAGGCGTATCTTTAGAGTAAAATACGGGACAGTAATCGGTCTGCCAACCTAACACGGGAACGGACAAAGTTTCCAATTGTTCCAAAGTTGCGGGAATATCCAAAATTGCTTTGCAACCGGCAGTTACGATTATAACGGGACACATAGACATAGCTGTAAGGTCTGCAGAAATATCAAAACTTTCCTGCCACTTACGATGCACACCACCAATTCCACCTGTCGCGAAAACTTTAATTCCGGCAAAATTTGCCAAATGAATTGTAGCGGAAACAGTTGTGCCTCCGTTCCATTTTTTAGCTACAGCAAGCGCCAAATCACGACGGGCTAATTTTTTCAGAACAGAACTATCTGTTTGCGCCTGCTGCGAAAGTGATGCCAAATATTCCCATTCAGCTTTGCCTACACCGATATGAACAATGCCGTCCAGAATAACAATCGTAGCGGGAACGACTGCTTCTGCCGATGCCAATCTTTCCAGTTCATGCGCAATTTCCAAATTTTGCTGAAAGGGCAAACCGTGAGTAATAACAGTGGATTCCAGAGCCAGAACAGGTTCTGATTTTTCCAAAGCCTGCCGCACTTCAGGTGCAAATTTAACTATTTGTGTATCTTTTAAATTCTCCATCAGGCAAGTTTTTATTTACGATGGTAGGTTTGTCAATCCGAAATTAACAGGAAAAAAGAAAAATGGATAGGATAGACGATAAGAACAGGTTTAAGAAATTATGCGCAGGAAAGAAACACAAACTTGAAGAATAAAATACTGTGAATTTATGTATTATACGAAGGAAGAATTTTATTGGTTAAAATAAAATATCCCCTATGTCGAAGAATTGAAATATCAGCTTTGTTTAGCCAGATTAAGACCCAAAGTATCAGGAGGCAGAACCTCCATAATTACTTGCATTACACCTTTTTTTAGCATACCGATTTCTTTGGCGGCAGAATAGGATAAATCCAATTTCCTGTTTTTCTTGAAGGGACCGCGATCGGTGACGCGAACTATTACTGATTTGTTGTTTTGAGGATTTGTAACTTTGATTAAAGTGTTAAAAGGGAGGGTTTTGTGGGCGCAAGTAAAAGCATTTCGATCAAATTTTACTCCGCTGGCAGTGCGACGCCCGTGAAAGCGATGAGAGTAATAGGTTGCAAACACGGTATCGACAACGGGCGTAATCCCGGGCGGTTCATGCGTTTGCAGTGAATCCAACAGCACGGCTTCAAGACCCCTACCGTCAGAATCACCCGCTAAACCTACCACAGGTTCAGCCTGGATTAAAGGAACACAATAAATCTGAAGGCTGAGAGCGGTAATTATTAAGATGATATTTCTTCTTTTCATATTTTCTTTCTGATTTCCCCCATTTAGGATTTAATTCTTATTTCTCCGACGTAGAAATCTGTCAAGAATAAAATCATTATACAACTGTCCATTTCATTGTATATGAATGTATTATACTTTAACTTTGTCAATATCTGTTTAGCCTTTCTCTGTTAATATAATACTAATAACTTGGCTCATAGGAAAAGGGAAAATAAAGTTGGGGTGAAACTATGTATTCGCCCCCCATTTTTTGGTCAGACATACAGGTCTGTCCCTACTGTCCATAACTGTTATCCCGATTATTCAACGAACTTTACTTTTTGTTTTAAATTTATAAATGCTATAGCTTCCTGTCTTATCTGAAAAGACCGGATTAAATTACATCAAAACAAATATAAATCTCACCTTTCGGGAAAGATTAAAATTTTAGCGCAAAAGAATATTTATTATGCACTTCATTATATTTCATTTTCCAAAACAGGGGCAATCTATATAAATATGATAATAATAAAAAAAGTTCTTGACATTTTAATTGCTTAATTACAATTAAGTTGAATATTAGAAGGGAGGTTATCATTATGAAAAAAACCTTATTCACTCTTGCTTTAGCACTTATTGTAAGTGCAATCTTTTCCGCCGTGTGGCATGTGAACAACATCCCCGGCATCACTGCAGACTTTAACAATTTAGATGTTGCGTGTTCATCGTCTCAAGTAGCCGATTATGATACTCTTTATGTATATGGTTCACCCACTCAATACGCAAATGCTAATTTAGCTCGTCCATTAACGATTATTGGTCCGGGCTATTTTCTGGGTCAAAATCCCGGTCTGCAAAATAATCTTACCCCTGCTAGAGTAGACTACATTACTTTTGATGTCGGTTCCAGTGGTTCATTAATCAGCGGAATGACAATAACTAATTTAACTGTCTATGCCTCTAATGTAGTAGTGCAACGCAATTGTATATATGAATTATGGATATATGGTTCTAATTGTATTGTTCTCCAAAACTATATATCTAATCCTCAGGTGTGGCAAACAGAGATATATGTTAACGGGGCTAATTATCTGATTTCTAATAACTATATTCCGATGGGAGGAAATGGTTGGAGTTTTCAAGCTACTAGCAATTCCAGTGGTGTTTTTGCCAATAATATCGTGGAGGGAAGCTGCGAATTTTACAATGCAGAGGTTTATAACTGTATATTCAGTATATTTGATGACTACTGGGGAAGGAATTTTAATTTTGATGCCAACACTTCTTTTCACCATAATGTCTTCCGAGCTATGAATAACTGGAATTGGCAAACCAATACAACTATCACGGGGGAAGGTAATTTATATGATGTCCCAGGTGAATTGTATGTAGCAACTGGTTCTCAGGATGGTTATTATCAACTTTGTCCTGGTTCTCCAGCTATTGGAGTAGGTATAAGTGGCCAGGATTGCGGAATTTTTGGCGGTTTAACGCCCTATCATTTATCGGGAATTCCTGCCATTCCTACTATATATGAATTTACTGCACCTGCAACCGGATTTGTAATACCTGTTCAGATAAAAGCGCGTTCCAACAATTGAGGTGGATCATGAAACGCATTCTCTTGTGTTTCTGCATCTGTTTTACGGGCTTTTTATTTTTATGGAGTATAAACATCAATCAGGTTGAATATTATCTTGACACGGATCCGGGATTGGGATTAGCAACTCAAGTACCCGTAACTCCGGCGGAAGATATCAATACCAGTTTTGATGTTAACCTGCAAAATTTATCAGACGGCTTGCATTTATTATTTCTCCGCGCCAAAGATGAAAACGGAAAATGGAGTTTATTGAACAGTAAATTTATCTTGAAACAATCATCTTACAATTCTCATATTACTTATCTGGAATATTTTTTTGATACTGATCCTGGTTATCATTTGGGCACCGCATTGGCTTTTACCGGAACTACGGATATCCTTTGCACGGAGTCAATTTCTACTAACGGTCTTTCCAACGGCTTGCATTTTTTGTATGTGCGCTGTCAAGATGCCGAGGGCTTTTGGAGTTCCAACTCTCCTAAAGTAGTTTTTAAAGGTGCAGCCGGCATTAGTCCCATTACTTATGCAGAAATGTTTTTGGATAATGATCCAGGGCAGGGTTATGGAATTCCTATTTCTTCCCGTATGGAGGAAGAAAATTCCTACCTGTTTAATTTTGAGCTTAACGATGAAAATATTACTCCTGGAATGCATTTGCTGGGTGTTCGCGTGAAAGACAGCGCCGGTTTTTGGAGTTTGAATGCAATTAAATTTATCTATCTTAATTCCAATGCACAATCTGAAATTTGCCGGGTGCAATGGTATTTTACCGGCTCAGATGCCGATCCAGATGAAGTTTTCACTTACGAACTCACTAATCCGGCGGAGGATATAACCTTGGCTATGGAAGCGAGTATCGTTCATTTGCATCAGGATGGGGAATATGAACTCCATATGTATTGCGTAAATGCACGCGGGCAAAGCAGCATGTTTGAAGGCAAAACATTTACCGCAGATTTCAGTCCCAATAATGTTGTTCTTACGATAGACGGCAGCACAGTCACCTTAAATTGGGACGGAATTATCGGAGCAGATCGCTATCTGGTTACAGAAAAAACTGATCCCGCTCAAAGCGGAGGTAATTTCTACACGGTAACTGACGAGACAATTTCACTGCCCGCCGGTCAAAAAGGATTTTTCACTGTTCAAGCACAAAAAGATGCACGGAACAATGTTCCCGCACTCAAAACTTCGCGGAAATAAGGAACCTGATTTAATGTGTGTTAATTTAAGGATAAGAAATCTTAAAAGCATAAGAAAATCAATCTTAAGCAGCAGAACACTGCCTGAAAATCTAAACTTTTGATTTCCCTGTGTAATTTCTATCCGAAAAACAATTTTCTTAATTTATTAACTTTTTCTTGCCAAGCCTCCGCTAAATCAACGGAGGCTTTTTTATTTAGGAAAAATCACTCTTTACGCATGAAAATAAAACTCTTGCGGAATTATTCAGATCCATTTGATTTCCCGGAAGCAGAACTTAAAGAACTCCTCCGATCAAACATCAAGTTCTATAGGGTTGTCAACAGAGAGAATTACTTTCAAATTCATTGCTTCTATGTCGACATTTATTCGACATAGCGAAAATATGTTAAGGACTAATCGGCTGCCGTTTTCTATCGGAAAAAAGGCTGTCGGCAGATATATCTTTCTCTTGATTAACGGGGGGTTAACGTGGGCTTTCCCTCCGTTAACCCCCTGCATCATTCAAGAGCCGAATTACAATATACTGATATAGAAGAAGTTAAGAAAGCAGACTTAAAGGAAGGAGAGGCTTATTTATTTTCCTCTTCAAGGCAGAATTTGCATAATTTTCTTAAAGGACAGGAAGTGCAAAGTGGAGTTTTATGGCAAAAGGTTTTTCCCTGACGGACGATGAGGGCATGGTATTCATTAAAAAGTTCGGTGTCTTGCGGTAAATTTTTATGAAACATTTGCTGAATGAAGTCATAGTAGCTATTCTCCGGAATCAGACCCAATCTTTGAAATATTCTTTTGGTATATGCGTCCACGACAAAAATCGGATAACCGTAAGCATAAAGTAAGATAGAATCGGCAGTTTCCGGTCCGATACCGTTTATTTTAAGCAGGAAAGAACGAAATTCCGCCAACTCATAAGGAAGTGAAGATATAGTCAGCACTTGACTGAGGTTGATTAATCTTTGTGCTTTCTGATTGTAATAGCCGGTTGATTTGATTAAAGGCGCAATGTTTTCTGGAACTGATGCGGCAAGAGCGTGCAATGATAGCAAGTTATGCTTTTTCAGATTGGCAATCGCTTTTTCCGCATTAGCCCAATTTGTATTTTGGGTGAGGACGGCACCGATAATAATTTCATCTTGCGTATCCCCGGGCCACCAGTGCTGTTGGCCAAATTCGGATGACAGTATCCGATAAATTTGCAGCAGAGCTTCGGTCATGCAAAATTAAACTTTACGCAAGCCTTTCGTATAAACTTGCTCTATTTTCCAGTCGTGACCGGTGAAAATGAGTTCGGAAAGGATGTTTTCCTTAAGCGGAATTTGGGGATGAGGCAGTTTCAAGAAAACGAGGTCGGCGTCTTTTCCCACTTCAAGGGAGCCGATGCGATGTCCCAAACCCAGTAATTCTGCCGCACCTAATGTTATTCTGTAAAAAGCGTCTGCAGGGCTGACAGCTTCCGTTTCCTGACGGTAATTATAAAGTTTGGCGTGGTAAAGCATATTCAGAGATGTGCCTGCACCGACGTCAGAACCCAAGGCAAAAGGAAGTTCACGCTTTCTGATTTGTGCCAGAGGAAATTGACCGCTGCGTAAATAAAAATTGGAATCCGGGCAGTGAACGATTTTGCTGCCGCAAAACTCAATCATTTCATAGTCGCGTTCTGTCAGGTGAATGCAATGTGCCAAAAGAGTTTTGGGCGTGAGCAATCCCGCTTGAGCGTAGACTTCTGCATAGGAATTCATTCCGAAAAGTTTATGGACTAATGCAATTTCATCCTTATTTTCAGAAAGATGCGTCTGAATCCACAAATCGTTTTTCCGGGCAAAAGTGCCGATCTTCTGCATTAAACCGAATGAACAAGCGGGCGCAAAACGCGGAGTGAGAATATATTGCAATCCGCTTTCCGGAGAATGATAATTTTTCAGCAGGGTTTCACAATCTTGCATGATTTGCGGATCATCTTCTATTAGGGCATCAGGACAGTTTTGATTCATAATCGTCTGACCGATAAACGCGCGCAAATGATGATGTTTTGCGGCTTCGAAAGCGGTTTCGCAAGCGGAACGATAGGGCGCAGTATAAATTACTGCCGTTGTCGTACCGGCTTTATGCATGGCGGAGATGAATTCGTCTGCTAATTCGGATGCAAAATCATAAGAGGCGGATTTTTCTTCTTCAGGGAAAACGACTTCTTCCAACCACGGTAAAAGGGAGTCGTTATAGTGCCCTCTAATCCTGTATTGCGATAGATGAACATGCAGGTCAATCAACCCGGGAACGGCAAGACAGTGTCGTAAATCCAGACTTAAAGTATCCGCATCGGAAGCGGAATTGATGTCGGTGATTTTCCCTTCCGAAATAGTGAGCAATTTGTCGGTTTGAAGTTCAAACGCTTCAGGTGAAACAGGATTCAGCAGATTAGTTCTAATTTGGATAACATTCCCCATTTTGTATTTTCCTTATTGCATAGCCTTTGCGGGCGCAAAAATTTTATAATTGACCACTTTATTCTCCCCTAAACCGAAATGCAGAACTTGATCGTTTTGAGATGTGGTGCCTTTGGCGGAAGATAATTCCCGCATAAGTTGAAATTCACGATTGTT
This sequence comes from Candidatus Cloacimonadota bacterium, assembly GCA_035357855.1. Classification (GTDB taxonomy): domain Bacteria; phylum Cloacimonadota; class Cloacimonadia; order Cloacimonadales; family Cloacimonadaceae; genus UBA5614. The sequence goes on along the minus strand of DAOPOH010000006.1, from coordinate 107,081 downwards.
TTTATCTTTCAAAGTCACGAGAACACGAGTTCCGTAGGCGGGAGAATTCGGCAATTCAGAATATTTACGCCAATTTTCCTCAAGCACGATTTTTCCATCCGAATGCACCGGTTTAAGGAATAAAGCCTTATGGGAAGAGGGCGTAACATTATGCAGAATTTTGGTGTGATTGCCGCTTCCGATTGCTAAATCAAGTTTTCCATCGCGGTCAAAATCGCCTGCGGCATTCCCCCATCCGTTATAAATGCGTGCTCCTGCCAGCCAGGTGATGTCCGTAAAAGTTCCGTTGCCGTTGTTATGATAAAGGTAACTGCGGTCATGCTCATACACGGAAGTGATAAAAAGATCGAGGAAGCCGTCATTATCAGCATCAAACCACAAGGGATCGGAATGCAATTCATCGTATGTTATACCGGCTTGTTTGGTTACATCGGTAAATTGATAATAGCGGATCGTGTCTCCTTCAACGATTCTTTCCCGCTTTCCGTCATTCCTGAGCAGCATACTGATGTCCGAAATATCAAGATAACGAGGGTGGGCAAGATTGGCAACAAAGAGATCAAGATCGCCGTCATTGTCGAAATCACCCCAATCTGCGCCGATGCTATGTCCGTAATACCCTTTTTTTAAAATGCCCTGCACGGAATTCAAAGCGGCTGTATCAACAAAAATCGTGTCCTGCCTGTCCCAAAGGAAGTTTCTGTCCAAACGGTAATTGGTGACATAAATTTCCTGAATACCGTCGTTGTCAAAATCTGCGGGAGCCACACCTCTTCCCGCTTGACCCGGATCGTGAGTATAAGGAGGATTTAAAAACCCGTAATCTTTTGTTTTATTGGTAAAATAACCTCCGGCGTTGTTCCAGAATCGATCTTCAAATCCACTTCGTTCATTCCAAATTTCATAATTGGCACAATAGAGGTCCGGATACCTGTCTTGAAAACAATCTATCCATGCTGCCCCTTCCGTGGGAAAAGTGTCGTCAATCTCACCCGCACGCTCATTGACTTTAATAAAACGATTACCGTCATTTTTCATCAGTGCTTCACCATTGCCTTCAGCGGAATTGGAGGTGGTCATTAAGTCCAATTTTCCGTCCAAATTGAAATCGGCAAATAAACCTCCGTTGGCATTCAGTTTTGTTAAACCCGCCGCTTCCGAAACATCGGAAAAAGTGAGATTGCGGTTGTTTTTATACAGTCTATATCCGTTCAAAAGAAGATCCGGATAACCATCATTGTCGTAATCACCGATGGCGACCCTCGTTTCATGATTGTCAATTAAACCGGCGGAAGTTGTTATCTCGTTAAAAATTATGCCTTGATATTTGCGCTGTTTACGTTGCCAAGTAATCAGGTCGGTTTTGATCTTCAGCGTTCTGAGCAAATGTTCGGAATAATTTATCGCATCTTTGTCATATTTCTGACGCGGAGCACCCAAAATCAGGCAATCGGTAAAATAATTCAGCGCTTGCAACCGACTTTTCTTGTCGGATAATAAAGCGTATAGCCTTCCTTTCCAAAAAGCAAGTTCCGCCTGTTCTCCGGCATCGTTTGTGTCAAAATTAATTCCGCTGAGCATTAGATTGATTTTTTGCCAATCCGGAATGGGCATTTTCAGCACGGCAATAAGTCTGTCTTCATCGCCGAAATAACCGTAGGGAGCAATCAGTCTGTAATACATAATCTTGGCTTTCTGCAAAGTCAAACGCGCCTGCCAATGTGCCGGTGAATAAGAATCGTATAAAACAAGTTCGGTATCCGTTTGCACGGGAATAAAATCGATCAAATCCAGAGCCTTGCTCCACCAATCTTGTTGCAAATCGGTATGTTGCAATTCTCGCCGTAAAGTGGGACTTACCAAATACAGTGTAGTCAAATAACGATGCGCAGGTGATAACTTTCCTTTTTCGTCCATCACGGCAAAAGCGGCCGCATAATCACCTTTATTCATATAATGAGCCAATTCAAAATAATATACCGCTTGGCTCCATTTAGAATATGGGAAGGTTTGCGAAAATTTTTGAATGAGCGCAAAAGACAGCGAATCGTCACTTTCCACGCTGATCATGTCTACTACAGTTTTAGCCAATTCCTCTATGTAAGAGTTGTAATGCGTAAGTTTGCCGATGGCTGCATAGAGAGAATCTTCTGACGGATTGGTGAGTAAAGATTGAAGCAATAGTTGATCTGCCTCATCGGAATAATGAGCCGGCAGCTGTGTTGAAACGGGTTCCAATGTATAATCCTTGTGCACATCAGCATACACTGGAGCAATGGAAACCCAATTGACCGCACTTTCCAAATCATTATGCTCCAGAGCAAGTTTTTGCAGACATTGCAGCACCATCAGCGTATCCGCTTTGTAGTCCGCATAAGAAAGATAGAGATTCAGCCATTTTGCAGATGAAGCTTCCGCCAAAGCACTGTCTCTGACTGCATCCGCATGCTTATCTAAAATAGACCAAAGTTCTTTTTTCACGCAAAAATCCGCATCGGTATAGGAAAGACACATAATCTCCGCAAAACTGAAAATGAGAATAAGCAGCAAGATAATCCTATTCATTCGCGTTCCCCTCCGTCTCAAGAGATGCTATGATGGCTTGAATTTCTTCCGGCGTGAAATCGTATTGCTTGTTGCAATAGTGACAGACAGGTGCAACTCCTTCCCGCATTGACTGCAATTCATCTTTCCCCAATAAACGCAATGCGTCCGCAAAGCGCTCTTTGGAACAGGAACAAGCATACTCCGCAGGAATTTCTTCCATTATTTGCACATCCATATTCTTGAATAAAATCTTGGTCAGAATTGTCTCCCACTCCATACCCATGTCCAAAAGGTCAGTTATATACGGTGCTTCGTTTAAGTTTTGTTTGAGGCGTTCAATTGCTTCGGGATCGGCATCAGGCAATTCTTGAATAATGTATCCCCCGGCGGAATTGATTTTGCCTTCCCCACTGAAAAGCACTCCCAAACTCACGGCAGAAGGTATTTGCTCTGAAGTCAGATAATATTGAGCAATGTCTTCAGCCACTTCACCCGTGAATAATTCGATGGTGCCGATAAGAGGTTCTTTGAGATGCAAATCCTTAATCACATTCAGAGTTCCTCTTCCCAAAAGTTTGCCGATTTGCCAATTCAACTTTGTTTCCTGCGCAAAATAATCAGGCTGCTTGGCATACCCTCGGACTTTGCCACGGGGCTCATAAATGGCAATCGCTCCCTGCAAAGGTCCTTCAGCCTCAATGTTTAAGGTAAGGGTATGGATTTCGTCTTTTATGTCAGCACCCATCAATAACGCACCGGTGAGTAATCTGCCCAAAAGCAGAGTTGGTGCAGGCGCGGTTTTGTGCAGATCAAGCGCGGTTTGAACAATGGAAGTGGTATCAGCAACGAAAAATCTGATTTGATGCCTGCATGCGGTTCCGCGTAATAAATACGATGTTTCTCTCATAGCGTCAATTCCTTTTCCCTCTATCTTCAACAGTTTGATTAAGCCAATCAGAATTAAAAGTTACACCGGGAAAATAATGCAAAAGGATTTGCTGCCAAGTCCATCCGCTTCTCGCTTTCTGCAGTGCTCCCACTTGACACATTCCTACCCCGTGTCCGTAGCCTTTCCCGATTATTTTTATCGTGTCGTCAATAATATAAGTTGAATTTGGATGATTGGCATCGCTTTTAAGGTAAAAAAATGAACTGGGAAGTCCGCCGAAAGCTTTTCTGATTTGGTATTCACCATCCAAAAAAATATCATTGGAACCGCTTAATTTCAGTTTGATAATTCTGCCGGAAACACCTCTTTTCAATACGGTTAATGTTTGCAGATTTTGTCCGCCCGTATTCTGTTCCAAAGCGCTTTTGGTAATGGTTTGCTCCCATTTTTCGGATTTACGTTCCCAACTTGCCATTCCTTCCGTCGGGCGTGTCGTATTTATCCAATCGACCGCATTTTTTTCTACTGTCAAGTCTAAACTGTCCGTTTCAGGATAACAAGCAACACCTTGCAAATAAGGAATCGGCTTACCTGACCACGCATTTTGATTGCTTTCCGTCCTGCCTCCGCAATTACTGTGATAAACTCCATCAGCTATCAGACTGTCATATTCCATCACAACCCCGCGTGTTTCATTTACTGCTTTCTCCGCTTGAAGAAAGTGTTTCAAACCGAATTTATAAACTTGACAATGGGTAGTGTTGCAAAGGTCAAAACCGTCACCCGCATGCCTGTTCTGCAAGAGCAGATTAATTGCGTGAGATCTGGCTGCGACTGCTTGTGCTTTTAGCGCTTCTTCGGGTGCAGTGTCACCTATCTCATAGGGCAGAACATTGATCAAATAAGCTTCAATATTAAGATTGAAAGTCACAAGCAGATTGTTGTCGCTTTGTTTGATATTATAACATTGCAAATCATCGCCGCAGTCAATTCCGTTTATCTTGACGGCAGATGTGGTTTCAATTTGCACCGGAAGCTGAAAATAGTCCATTTCACCTTTATCGGTTGTGACTTTAATCCTGGTATTTTGCATGGGTATAGCTCTGATCAGTTTGAGAGGATAACCGGTTTCGGAAGCGTATTTTTCCGCTTCTTCACGGGAAGAAAAGTATTTGTCTTCAAAAATCAGTTTCTCATAGATGAGCTTAAGTTTCCCGCTTTTCCAAACGAATTTGCAGTTGATTTGCCCGTCTTCATTATCATTAAGAAAAGAAGAATCCGCAGGTTCGCTTCTGTTTATAATGCCATAGCGGATTTCACCGTCGGCAGCATAAGATTCAAGCGTCAAATTGGAAGAATAGGTTTTACTCAAAGGATTCAAAACTTCCCGAACTTCAACCGAACTGTCTGGAGCGGTTTCAATCTTGATTTGCCTATTTTGGATAAGCATTATTTCCAAATACAGGTTTCCGTCTTTGATATCTGCCGCGGACAAGAGAGTGATTAATAAACCCAGGCCTGCGACAATTATCTTCTTCAGCATTTTTCAGGAAACCGGACTGCCGGGGCTGATATCCTTTTCGGGAAGGAGAATACTCATTTTGCCTTCGTCTTGAGCGCAAAGAATCATCCCCTCGGAAACGATGCCCCTAATCTTTCGCGGCTGCAAATTTGCCAAAATTAAAACCTTTCTCCCGATCAATTCTTCCGGACGATAACTTTGTGCCACGCCTGCCACTAACTCGCGTTCTGAACTGCCTAAATCAACTTTTAACTTCAGCACTTTATCCGCACCTTTTATGTTTTCCGCATTTAGAATCTTGGCAATCCGCAAATCCAGTTTGGCAAAATCTTCATAACTGATTTCAGGCTTAAAGGTTCTTGCCTGTTCAGCCTTCAGTTCTTCTTTTTTCACCTGCTCTGATTTGTATAATTTAGTCAATTGCTTATCTATGATGTCATCCTCAATTTTGGTGAAAAGAGGCGTTACATTCTGAAGAATGAGCGTTTCCGTAAACTCCTGTAGGCATTCGTTCCAGTGACTTATTGCACCTAAACCGAGCATGTTACGCAATTTCATCATACTTTTCGGAAGGATGGGATACATAACAACAGAAAGCATCCGCAAAAGACAAGTGCAAACATAAACGGTCTCTTCAGCGGCTTCGGGATCTCTTTTTATAGTTTGCCAAGGTTTGCTTTCGTCAAAATATTTATTTCCCAATCTGGCAATTTCCATAAAAAGTTTGGTAGCACGACGAACTTGATATTCTTGATAAGATTGACCGATTTGCCGACACAGACTTTGCGCTTCAGAAATAATTTCCTGACCGGCAGGAGTTAATTTTGAAGGTTTGATTTTACCGCCAAAATTCTTTTGCGCAAAAGCAAATACCCTTTGAGCCAAATTGCCCAAAGTATTGTTCAAATCCGTGTTGATTTTATTCTGAAAATCCTTCCAGCCGAAGTCGCTGTCCTTATTTTCAGGAGCGTTGGCAGCAAGATAATAGCGCAGATAATCTCCGTCAAAATCTTGAATAAATTCATCCACCCAAATAGCCCAATTCCTGCTTGTAGAAATTTTTTGCCCTTCCAAGTTCATAAATTCATTGGCGGGTATATCGTAAGGGAGAACATACGGTTTATCCTGTGCCATTAAAACAGCAGGCCAGGTGAGAGCATGAAAAATGATGTTGTCCTTGCCGATGAAGTGAATTAATCGCGTATCGGGATCAAACCAGTAATCTTTCCAGCGCTCGGGTTGCCCGATTTTTTCAGCCCATTCAATCGTAGAAGAAATGTATCCGATGGGAGCCTCAAACCACACATACAGAACTTTGTCTTTCGCTTCTTCCAAAGGAACGGGAATGCCCCATTTTATATCTCTGGTAATGGAACGCTCCACCAATCCGAGTTGCAAAAGATTGAGCATAAAGTTGCGGACATTTTCTTTCCAATAATCCTTGTGACCGAGCCATTCCTTCATTTGATTTGTAAAACCTTCCAAATTCAGAAACCAGTGACGGGTGCTTTTAATCACAGGTCTGTTTCCGCAAAGCTTGCACTTCGGTTCCTTCAAAGTTATTGTATCGTAAATTTGACCGCAGGCGTCACATTGGTCTCCTCGTGCTCCTGAAGCTCCGCAATTTGGACAAATACCTTCCACATAACGATCTGCCAAATAACGACCGTCATGTTCACAATAAAACTGCAGAGTTTCTTTGGAACTAATATGCCCTTTGTTGTAAAGATTGAGAAAAAATTCCTGTGAGAGACGATAGTGAGGAGGGCGCGCAGTTCCGGAAAAATTGTCAAAGTCAATGTTAATGCCGGAAAAAGCATCTTCGATTAATTTGTGATAACGGTCTACAATAACCTGAGGGGAAACGCCTTCAGCGTCAGCTTGAATGGAAATGGGAGTGCCGTGTTCATCAGTTCCGCAAATAAAGATCACATCCTCGTGATTTAAGCGCAAAAATCTGACAAAGATATCCGCAGGCAAATACGCTCCTGCAACATGGCCGATGTGAAGTTTGCCGTTTGCATAAGGCAAAGCGCCGGTTACAATATATTTCATCCGATCCTCTTGATATATTTATTGTGCAAAATTTGAACGCACGTTTCCACATTTGCCGTCGGCAGCAGAATTTCAATAGTGCGTTCGCTATGCGTGATGCGTTCAATATTCAAGTTGCCTACAAGGTTCAAAATTTCGTTCAGGAAAGGCAAGTCCAGATTGATGCCCAGCCCGACCATTGTTACATAGCCCAAATCAGGCGTCTTTTCTATCGGCTTAATATCGTTCACACAGAAAATATTATCTATTTCCGGAGCGTAAAACGCCTCAATATAAAGGTCAATTTGATTGCCGTGAACTTCATACTTGAAAATCTCGTTAGTCCAATTCTTCATTAAAAAGCGCATTCTGTCCGATTGCTCCAAACGGTAACGAATCAGATCAGTCTTGTGAGCAATTGCCGTAATTACTCTGTCTTCCATTTTAATTTCCTTGATTATCAATTGATAATTTTCTTCGGTAAGTTTGACCAAAGTTCCCGGTGCAAAAGTAAAAGAGGATTTTACTTCTACGGGAATTTTGTATTTCATTGCAAATTCCACTGCCCGAGGATGCAAAACGCGGGAACCGCTATAGGACAAAGCCAGCATTTCGTCATAATCAATCACGGGTAAAAGAATCGGTTCGGCAACCAGTTTTGGATCGGCGGTAAAAACACCGTCTACATCAGTATAAATCTCACAGCTGTCCGCCTGCAAATAACTGGCTAAAGCAACGGCTGTCGTATCCGAACCTCCTCTTCCCAAAGTGGTTACTTCTTTAGCTAAACTGACACCTTGAAAGCCTGCTACAATCACAATTTTATCTTTTGCCAGCTCTTCCTGAATGCGGAATGCGTTCACTTTTATGATTTTTGCATTGCCGTGACTTTCATCTGTAATGATTCCGCTTTGGGAACCCGTAAAAGAAATGGAACTGAGCCCCTCTTCATGCAAAGCCAAAGACAAAAGAGACATCGTGATTCTCTCGCCGGCAGTCAACAGCATATCCAATTCGCGACGCGAAGGATGATTCGTTATCTGATATGCCAATTGGAACAATTCATCCGTGGTTTTACCCATGGCGGAAACGACAATCACAATCTGATCGTCAGGCTGTCTGGCTTCGGCTATTTTATGTGCTACATGCTTTATCCGTTCAATTGAACCGACTGATGTTCCGCCAAATTTCTTTACTATTATTGCCATATCTTTACTCTTTGTTCTTTTTAAGACTTATATGTCAAGAAAAAAGCGGGGTTAAAATTATTACTATCTTAATTCCTATATCTTGGCATTTTACAATAAATTCATATAAAATCTTTAGAATTGGATACATAATGCAGAATTTCCTTGACACTATAGACAAAGAATTAAACAAGAAAAGAATTAACATAATAGGTTATAAAAATGAAAGAGTTAATTCCTTTAAATGAAATTATTCAGGGAGATTGCATAGAATTAATGCAATCGTTGCCAGATAATTGTATTGATTTAATTTTTGCCGATCCTCCGTATAATTTGCAGTTAAACGGCGAGTTATATCGCCCTAATCAGACAAAAGTGGATGCCGTCAACGATGATTGGGATAAATTTGAATCAATGCAAGCGTATGATAAGTTTAGTGAAAAATGGCTGAAAGAATGTTACAGGATATTAAAAGACAATGGCAGTTTTTGGGTTATCGGAACCTATCATAACATCTTCAGAATTGGATACATAATGCAGAATATTGGATATTGGATATTAAACGATATTATCTGGCTAAAGACAAATCCGATGCCGAATTTTAAAGGAACGCGCTTTAATAATGCACATGAAACCTTGATTTGGGCAACTAAAACCAAACATTCAAGATATACTTTTAATTACCATTCTTTAAAAATTATGAATGACGATTTACAAATGCGAAGTGATTGGTTAATACCTATTTGCCAGGGTTCAGAAAGGCTTCGTGATGCTAACGGCAATAAGGCACATTCCACTCAAAAGCCTGCTGAATTACTTTACAGAATTATTTTGGCAACCTCCAATCCGAATGATGTAGTATTTGATCCTTTTATGGGGACAGGGACCACCGGTGCTGTTGCCAAACGCCTCGGGCGCAATTATTTAGGCTTTGAAAAAGAGCAAAAATATGTAGACCTCGCAAAACAAAGAATTGCAAATATAAAGACACTTCCCTATAATCTGATTATGCCTAAAGAGTTTAACAGAAAACCTAGAGTCTCATTTGGAAATTTGGTGGAAAAAGGAATGGTTAAGATCGGTGAAGAACTATATTCTAAGGATATGATACACAAAGCAACAGTCCAAGCCGATGCAAGTATAGCTACAGAAAAAGAATTCGGTTCCATTCATAAAATCAGTGCTTCTTTATTGCAAAAAGAACATAATAACGGCTGGACATTTTGGTATGTTAAAAGAGACGATAAATTATTATCCATAGACGAACTCAGATATCAGTATGAAGAAAAATATTTAAAAGAATATGAGGGACTTACGGCATGAATAGCATTATGCAATATGACGAATTCATATCTATTTTGAATGATAATATTTTCGGTAAATCAAAAGCTGATCTTCTTGAAAAAATTAAAGCTAACCCCTATCGCTATATGGGAATATTTCGCCCCACTAAACCTATCGGAAAAATAACACAAAACCTGTTACAATCACATGAAATCAGATTTGGCTCCGCTTTTGAAATCATTATTTCTAAATATTTTAAGCTTATGGGATATGAAATATTAGATAATAAAATAATTGATAAAGATGCAAATATTAATTTACAAATGGATCATCTCGTTAAAAAGAATAACAAATACTACTTTGTTGAACAAAAAGTGAGAGACGATCACGACAGTTCAAAGAAAAGAGGACAAATATCTAATTTTGAACATAAAATAAGCCAATTAGTAACAATCTACCCAGAGAAGGATTTGATTGCCATTATGTATTTTATTGACCCAAGTCTGATCAAAAATAAAAGTTATTATTTAAAAGAGCTAAAAGCAATTGAGAAGGATTATAATGTTGAAGCCCATTTATTTTATGGTAAGGACTTCTATGATTTTATCAAAGCTCCAAATGTATGGGATGAAATCAATGAATATTTAATTAAGTGGAGAGCAAGCATCCCAGATCTTCCAATTGTCAACTTTGATTTAGACAGCAATGATACTTTTGAGGAAATAAAAGACTTAAATCCGAGTATATATAACTATTTATTTTCTAACGATAAGATATATGAGCAGATTATTAAAACAATTTTTCCGACCGGTGAAACATTAAAACTACTCTTGAAATATTTTTCCTCAAAAAACGCTACCATCTATAAGACAATAGTTAAAAAACTTACCAAAATGATTTCGACATAATTTACTTCTTCCATGAATAAGGATGTATTGTGAATCCTATATCCACGGATAGTTGATTAATGCTAAACTTTATAGCAAATAAATATCTGACATGCCGTATCTAAATTAACAGTTTGTTGGAATGCAGACGGAGCCAGCGACGGTGTTCTAAGTAATCGGGAATGTATTTTTCCACCTCTTGCCAAAAAGCTTTGGAATGGTCTGGATGCTTGAGATGAGCCAATTCATGGACGATCACATAGTCAATTATTGGAAGCGGAGCTTGAACCAGGCACCAATTTAATCTGATTCTTCCCGCGGACGAACACGAACCCCATTTATGTTTGGCATCGGATAAATTAACAGCTTTCGGTTGCACCTTCATTTTCTCGCATAAATATTCCACTCTTGAAGTAAAGACATATTCCGCTTGCAATTTATACCATACTTGCACAATTTGTTTTACTTTTCCGGCATAAGCAGCAGTAACATATAACTTATCGGAAATATCAACTAAGCCTGATACATGTTCCGAAAAAGCGAGAGGATACTCTTTCCCCAGAAAGGAAAACATATCGCCTTCCTCATAAGTATGGGGTTTTATCTGCTCTTTATCTTTTTTAACCTGCTCCAGTTTACGCTCAATCCAATCCTGTTTTTTTAAGATAAAAGCTTTGATATCGGTATCAGGCAAATTAAAAGGCGCACGCACAATCACTGTATCTTCGGAACTTATCTCCAAAGCCAAAGTGCGCCTGCGGCTGCGATAAAAGATAAATTGAATATCTGCCATACTGAGACAAAACCTAATAACCAATAAGCAGTCAAGAAGGAAGTATAACATCAATCAAAAAAAATAATCCTTACGGCAAAGCAACCGACGGTTAAATAAACAAGTTAGCGTGCCTGAAATTAATTATTTGACAAATTTATACCGATATATAATAAATCACAAAAAGGATTGCGGGTTTTGTCTTCCGGCTTTGTTATTTCCGTCACACGAAAGGCACAAATCTTATTAACTTTTCCGGAGCAGGCACCCGTGTATCCTCAATTCCAAAATTAAAAGAGAAGAAAGGTAGGACAGCTTATGCCTGATTTTCGTTTTCTCAAAATGGGGTCAGATGTTATTGCCGCTTCCTTAGAAGAAGTGCAAAATAACACTTGGCTTATTTATCCGACAGAACGCAGTTGTCGGGAAGCGAGAGAAGCTTATCAGAAGCAATGGCAGCCTCTGAAAGTGACTTTCCTGAGCATGGAAGAAGCCAAAGCAAGATTGATATATTCCAACCAAATCTGTTTGGAAGACGAAAAGCGTCTGGTCTGTCTGTATCAAGCCATGACTGAAGAGGACAAAACCTTTTTCCACATCGTACAATATAACGATTTAGTGGATTGGGGGCGGCATTTCTTTGAATTGTTTGAAGACTTGGCGGAAGAACAAATAGAAGCAGCAGACTTGCTTTTCCGCTTGGAAAATTATGAACTATCCTGTCAGGAATGGCAATTGCAGAATTTTCGGCAGATGCTGAAAATCAGGACGCAGTATCAGCAATTTCTCTCCGTCAAAGGCTTTTCCGATAAGATTTTTGACCTTGACCTTAAACATTTCCTTCATCCGAAAGACGCTTCCCGTATCGTTTTTACCAATCAATTCTATTACAGTAAACTGGAACAGACTCTCATCAAGAAACTGGAAGACAGCGGCATTCAAGTGGTCATTCTTTATCAAGGGGAAGAAAAATGGCTGGATAAAGAGACCTTGCAAAGCGGTGAATTAAATTTGGAAGAAGCGTTCGGAACCGGTTCTTTGCCTTTTAGCTTTGAAGTTAAGGAAACGAGAAACATTTGGCAGATGGCAACAGCTTTTCTGCAGGATTTTGCGTCCGAATTTGAAACACAGACTAAAACTCATTTTATTATTGATGCCGAGTTCCTAAATCAACCCTATCAGGAAGTATTTTCGCCTTTCTTATTTAACATTGCAAAGCCTCAATATCTGTCACAGACACGGCTTTTTCTATTTTTACAGGTAGTAGGTAAAGGCTTGGAAAATATTGTCATAGCCAGCGACAAAATATCCGTGCGGGTGGATTGGCTGCTGCAAGCGGTCGGCGTTAAAGACTTTATCAATTATTTTCGTCCGCAATGGAATAGCGCTGCCATAGATAAATTCCTTGCTTTTGTCTGCAGATTCAGTGAAGAAGATATCCTTTATCTGGATTTTGATTGGGAAGTCTTGTCTATTCTTAAATGGCCTGCAACGGAGCCGGAAAACATTGGGCTTTTAGCCGACATAGTTTCTCTGCTGCAAAGGCTTTCCAATATCAAATGCGCAAAGGATTTAGCCGATTTTATAGACAGTCCGTCAGGAATAGAAATTGACAAATTGCTTGCCGATGAGGAAAAAACATCAACTAATCTAAAAGAGGCGTTTTACACTGCTCTTGCCAACTTTATCGCTATTGACGAATTATCTTTGGTGGAAAATTGGCAAACACTTTATCCGGATTTTCCGCTCAGCGCCTGCATTTTTACCCTTTTCGTGAATTTTCTTAAACCGCGTAAATATCAAATCTTCGAAACTAAAAATAATGCTTACAAAGCGACAGTCACCAATGTAATGGATACGCGTAACTTGAAAGCGGATAAACTAAGTTTTCTGAATTTGACAGAAGGAATTTTACCCGGAAGCAGGACACCCGTTTGGCTCTTTAACGAAAAGCAGCGTAATGATTTGGGCTTGAAGACTTGGGAAACAATTCGCAATTGGGAACGCTACTATTTTTACAGAATAATCGCAACAGCTTCAGAAGTAAGATGTTACACTATCGCTAACATTGACGATAATATAGAGCCGAGCTCTTTTCTAAATGAATTGTATGAATTCTGCCTACAGCGCGACGAAAGCATTAAAGACAGTTGGCAGAAGATCTCCTTCGGAACTGATATTATCCTAAAAAACCTGCTGCAATCCGATCTTTCGAACATCTTAACCGCACCCGTTGATTTGAATGATATGAAGCAAAGCGACAAGCAAAACACCTTTTTCAATATGCCTTTTGAACGCAATCAAGATATAGGCGAAAAAGGAGCAATCTGTTTTTCTTGGAGTTCATGTGAACGCTTTATCCACAATGCCTATTATTATTTTTTGCGAGATGTGAACAAACTGAAAGAGCGCACCTTCAAAGTTGACGAAACCTTGAACCGTAGGTTATTCGGCAAACTTTTGCATTCCTATTTTATGAATATCAATCACAGGATGGTTGAAAAGCATCAAGGAGAGATTAATCCAGCCGGAGAATTGATTGCGAGAACCGACCTGGAGGACATCCTGAATAAGACATTAAACCAACAGCTATGGAATTATCAGCTTCCCGCCAATTACAACAAAGAATTTTTCAACGAAATCGTAACTCCTTTTTTAATTGATACGGCTTGGATGTTTTTCCACGATGCGTTTACGACAATCTTTACAAACACCAATCAAAAAGTCACTATCATTCCCGAAGAGATAAGTTCCACTCCCATGGAACAGCAAAACAAGCTACTGATGACTACTTCAGCAAACGGAAATGAATATCAAATTTTAATTCACGGGCGAGCGGATTTGCGTGCAGAAACACAAACGGATAAATATATCTTTGATTTTAAGACAGGCGAGTTCGACAAGCTGCAGCTGATTTTCTACGCTTGGTTTTATTACTTGATTGAGCATCCGGAAGAGGAAAAAAACATTCATCTTTCTTTTTACAATCTGCTAAAAACCAGTTTGAAAAATATCGTTTTTAACGATAAGCAAAAAGCGAAAGAATTAAAAGACAAAATTGAAGATGCCCTAAAAACTTTAGCGGAGCAGGGTTACACTCCTCCCGCAAAAAGTAAAAGCTATGACCGCAGCCTGAATATCAGCAGAGCCGATTTAGTGAAGAACTTCAGTTACGCCGATGAAGATGAGGAGGAAGAATGATGCCTTTTAAAAAGATAATTACAGCCAGTGCCGGAACAGGCAAAACTTACCGTCTTTCTCTTGAGTTTTTGGGCTTGCTTTATAACTGCAGACAGTATCCGGAATTTAAGATTGACCACATTCTGGTGATTACTTTCACGAAAAAAGCCACAGCTGAAATCAGGGAACGCATTTATTCACAATTGGAACAGCTCGGTAAAAGAAGAGGAGATTGGAAAAAGCTGGCAAAAAATCTGCAAGAACAAGTGCTACAAAACAAAGTGGAAGATGCAGACAATCCTCTTTCCGAAGAAGATTCAAATTTCTTTCTCACAAAATGGCAATATCTTATCACTCACAGGGACGAATTACAGGTGATGACAATTGACAGCTATATTCATAGTATATTTCGCAATCTTGTGCGCCCAGCAAGAGGGATAGATCGCTTCACAATTGACACAAACGCAACACTGCATCGTATTCCTCTCCTCTTTGCTCAATTAATGACTCCGGCTTTTATCGATAAGGTAAGCAGTTTGCTGCAACGCAAAATGAAGCCTGCTTTGGAAGAATTCAGCAATTTCTTTGCCGGTCTTATTGAAAACAGATGGCTGCATTTTTTAACCGAACACAGTGATGAAACAATAGCTGAAGCTTCTCTTGCCGCCTATAGCAAAAAAGAAGATAATTGGAAAAATGAAGCAGATGAGTATTGGCAAAAGTTTATAAAAAATTTCAAGGAATTATTCGACGATTTTAGCGCTTTTGTTGAACAAAACGGTATTCTCAAAGATTGTAACGATTATAAAGACCTTTTCCTGAAGGATTTTCAAGATGTTCTAAAAACTTTTCCTGATGACATAAATGAAATTCCCGCTTTAATCGCTTCCCGACAAAACAATTCCAAATTCAAAGAAGCGTTATTTGATTTTTTTACTAAAAAGGAGAACTTCTGGAACGGCAATAAATTCAGAAAAAATGTCTATAACACAACGACGGATAACTGGAAACAGCGCTATCAAGATATTAGGCAAGAACTGGCAGACCATATGATTTTCGCTAATTTCTTACCCGAGCAGAAAGAGATTCTGGATTTATGGAAAATCGTTTTAACCGAATATGATAAGCTGGTTTTCCATTCTAAAGGTTTCACTTATGATGATATCACTTGGCTTACTTTTGAAGCATT
This sequence comes from Candidatus Cloacimonadota bacterium, assembly GCA_035357855.1. Classification (GTDB taxonomy): domain Bacteria; phylum Cloacimonadota; class Cloacimonadia; order Cloacimonadales; family Cloacimonadaceae; genus UBA5614. Next base: position 91,590 of record DAOPOH010000006.1, on the reverse strand, counting down.
GCACAGTTCAAATCCTCCTTTATTTATAGCTGAAACGGAAAATCAGCCCAATGAATTTTACGAATTTATCAGTCACCGCACGCGTTTTATCCTGATAGACGAGTTTCAAGACACCAGCATTCTGGAGTTCAGAATTTTTGAACCAATCATAGAAGAGGTGCTTTCAGGAATTGGCATTTTGCCTTACGGAGGTTTGATTGTCGTAGGTGACGAAAAGCAATCAATTTTTGGTTGGAGAGGAGGGCAGCGTGATTTACTGCTCAACCTGGAATATATGGTTCAACCTCACATGGATACGGAGAAAGCTTCACTTACCCAATCTTGGCGCAGCACTCCTCTGCTGATGCAAATTATTAACGGAATATTCAGACATGAAATTCTACAAAACTACTTGTCCGAATTGGGAATGGAATGGAAATACGAACAAGATATATCCGGAAGGAATAACGATAAGGACACGCCTTCCTGGTTCAAGTTCCGCTTACAAAATCTTTCCGTATCTGATAAAAGCGGGGACTGGGCAGGTGATTTAAGAGAGTTCATTTACAAAATGGTTGTGCCTTTCTGTTCAGATAGAAATTCTCCGAAAGGCAGTATTGCAGTCCTTTGCCGCACTAATAATGAATTAGCAAAAGCCAGATATCTTCTTAACGAGGCAGGCATCCCTTGTGAATATCAGTCCAATATCTCTCTTTTGGAACAACCAGTGATTAAAGCAATGATATTTCTGCTGAGTTTTGCCGTTTATAACGACTGGTATGATTTTTTGGCATTTTTACGTAGCGACATTATACTCTTGGATGCAGTTCCTCTTCGAAAGGTCATATCCGCCATCAGCGCTTACGAACATAAGGAAACAAAAGACCAATCCGAACCCGATTTCAGTGCCGTTCCCGAAGCTCAAACCGCATGGAAACTCGCTTTAGAACTTGATGCATCCTATGTTTATCGGAATTGCCTGCGCATTATCCAAACCTGTAATCTGCAGGAAAGAATAAAGGAGCAGCGTGATTTCGTTAATCTGCAAAAGTTTCTGGATGTTGCCAAAGAATATGATAGCCAGCCGCAATCCGAAATTGGTGGTCTAATCGGATTTTTACGATACTGTGAAGAAAATCGCAAACAAGATTTTATGTTGCAGGAAGATGTGCGAAGCGCTGATGCGGTTCAGCTGCTGTCTTTCCATTCTTCCAAAGGCTTGGAATTTGACACAGTCTTTATTTGGTGGAATTTGCAACCTCCGAAAGGAGAAAAAACAATTAATTTGCACTCTTGGGTTCAATATGCTGATACAGGTTTCAGCAGCTTCAAAAACTACGCTTTCACTCTGAACAGCGAGAAAATATTGAAACACAGTTCATTCAACTCCATTATGCAGGAAGATGATATGCGTTCTGAATTGGAAGAATTGAACATCCTGTATGTGGGTATGACCAGAGCCCGCTTCAGGCTTGGTCTTAATGCCGCTTTCACAAAAAAGGATGGCTGGGAAAATTACTTGAATAATAAAAGCGAAAATGATAAGCTGACTCTTCCGCATTATGCCATTAAAGCCGCTGTAGATTTTGTCTCTGAAAAAGCAATACCGGACGAAAATCTTATCTATTTATTGTCTGACACAACTGAACCGCAAAAGGAAGAAGTCGCAACAGAAAAGGAATTGCCGGAAACTATTACCCGCATTGATACTCTGGACATCAAGTCCGTTTTGTCTAATCCTCTTCTTCCCAAAACTCTCATTCCCACGATTACAATTGAACCAGAGCGCAATTGGAAACAAAGTTTTCTGGTGGAACTGGATAATTTGAAAGGCAACATAGTCCATTATTATCTTGCGCAGCTTCAATATGCCGAACCTGAAGAGCTGAAACAAGCCCGCATTCTAACTTTACGCCGGTTTGGCAATTTACTTCCCAAACGAGAATTGGAAACGATAATCGAGAGGACGAAAAATCAGCTTTATGAAATCCGGGATATCTTTAATCCGCGTTACGACCTTGTTTTTACCGAATTTCCCATTTATGATGACGGCGAAGAATGTCGCTTGGACCGCTTGTTACTGAATACGAAAGACAAGATCTATCGCATCGTTGATTACAAAACGGGAAAAGATTATGACAATCAGCAGTTGGAACGCTATAATAATATAGTGAAGACAAAACTTTTACCGGCAGACTACCGCTTGGAACAGGAACTTAAACTTACTTATATAAAGATATAATTTCTTCTGCTTAATTTTTCGGCAGTCGGCATCACAAACAGGACAGAATTTTCTGCTGGATTAAAAACCGCAGTTTAATCCGCAGCTAATTCCACATAGACAGGACAGTGATCACTGCCGTAAATGTCTTGTCGGATGCCCGCTTTGTGCACAAGAGACAAATGTTCCCGGTCAATAAAGAAATAATCCAAACGCCAACCTACATTCCTTTCCCGAGCTTTTCCCATATATGACCACCACGAATATTGATGCGGAGAAGGATCAAACTCCCGAAATGTATCAATCCACCCCATCTGCACAATCTTATCCAACCACGCTCTTTCAATCGGTAAAAAGCCTGAAATTTTCTCGTTTTCTTTGGGGTGAGACAAGTCAATCGGCTTATGAGCGGTATTAAAATCACCCGTTACCAGCACCGCTTTCCCTCTTTTACGATACCCTTCCATCACTTCCAAAGTCTTGTCATAAAAGTCCAATTTATACTGCAAGCGTTCTTCGCTCATTTTACCGTTCGGAAAATAAATATTAAAAAGAAAAAATTTATTGTATTCCGCAATAATTATTCTGCCCTCATAATCAAAATGCGGAACTCCATAGCCGAAAAGAACGGATAAAGGTTCGGGTTTTGTGAGCAGACATACGCCCGAATAACCTTTTTTCTCTGCAAAAGACCAAAAGTTGTGATAAACTTGCAAACCGATAATTTCTCTCGGCAGTTGCTCTTCTTGCAGTTTCGTTTCCTGCATTGCCACAATATCAGGTTGTTCTGTTAAAAGCACATCAAGCAACCCTTTATTCAGCGCAGAACGCAAACCGTTAACATTCCATGACCAAATTTTCAGCATCTAAAATTTCCTCCTTCTTTTGTATGAAATTCCGTCAGAACCTTTAAATATACATTATAAGCGGTTCGATCAAAACAGACCAGCCAAATTTCCATTGGATAATTTTGCAGGAAAATTGCAACTTCTTTTACTGCAATATTAGCGGCACGCTCTACCGGAAAACCGTAGGCGCCCGTTGAAATGGAAGGAAAAGCTATTGACTGAAGCTTGTAATCTTTTGCCAGACACAAACTTTGATGGTAGCAACTTGCCAGCAAAGCATCTTCATTAAACATTCCTCCCCGCCAAATCGGACCCACGGTGTGAATGACATATTTTGCTTTCAAATTATAACCTTTTGTAATTTTTGATTCACCAGTAGCACAACCGCCAAGTTTTTTACATTCTTCCAAAAGTTGTGGTCCCGCGGCTCTATGAATAGCACCATCTACACCGCCGCCACCCAAAAGAGAATTATTGGCGGCATTGACAATGGCATCAACTTCCATTTGAGTAATGTCACCCTGATGCAAATGAATCATTTTTCTCCTCCTTTTCTTCTTCCCTCCTTGCTTTAGCCCCCTTTTACACATATCTCTTCCTTAATAGCCAGTCGATATCCAGTCGATATCCAGTCGAATTAAAGTCAACTGGATATCGACTGGATATCGACAGGAACTTAAGGAGGACATAACCTTCTTAAGGGATAATTCACACTGTAAAAAGATAAAACAAGGAAGACTTTTACACTATCCGGGTTGGTGATAGTCAAGAAAATTTTGAAAAAAAGAAATTGAAAATTGACAAACTAAAAAGCAAAAAGTGACACAGAGCGCACCCTAAAGCTAACCCCGCCAACACGGTGGGTAGCCGAGGTAGTTTAGGTTCATGGCATGCATAATATAAAGCTGTAATTTCAAGTTTTAGACTACTTGCTTTTATCTTTAATCATTCTATCAACTTCATTTGATCTTGCCAAATTCTATGTAGTAGTTACAAAGTAGCAAAAAGGCATGCCGGCACACTGAAATGCTATTTATCTCTATTTTCATAATCGATTTTTATCCTGCGAAGGGCTTTCTGTTTTATCTGTCTAACCTGTTCAGTTGTAATGCCAAGTTTGCTTGAGATTTCTTTGAAAGTCAATCCGTGTTCAACGCTGAGCCTGATAACTTTCTGTTCAATGTCCGGCATATCAATTGGAAGTTTCAACCCAGTATATTCGTTATCTGCTTTATCTGAAATTTTAGTAGAAGTATCGTAATCTGCTAACTGACTATCAGATACAGTTGTTATTGGCATGTGGCTAGAGATGTAGTTATTCTCCAAAGCTTGAAGGATATATTTTTTTATCCAATAGACCGCATAACTGCTGAACTTGACATTTTGGGAGGCATCAAAGTGTTTATACGCTTCCAGCAGACCGATAAATCCTTCCTGCACAAGGTCTTCGGTATCAATCCCCTTATTTTGATAAGATTTTGCTATAGCGTGAACCAACGCACTGTTTTCCTTGATAATCTGCTCAGTCGAAGGTTTGGAATTATCAATCATGATATTTTATTTGTTTTGTTTTAGCGGGAAAGTCATAGTAAAGCAAGTTCCACTGCCGGGAGTGCTGCTAGCTTCAATTTTACCCTGATGTAATATGACCGTATGCTTAACGATTGCTAAACCGAGACCGGTACCGCTTATTTTTTTGTTGCGGGAGGGATCGGCAACATAAAATCGTTCAAAAATCCTCGGCAAATGTTCTTGAGAAATTCCGGAGCCCGTATCTTGAACGGAAATCTTCAGTTCTTTGCCGACTACTCTTGAAGTAATTCTAATCCCACCGGCAGTTGTGTGATGTAAAGCATTATCAATTAAGTTGATGAAAATTTGCTCAAACTTGAAGGGGTCAACTTCGATAGATATGTGTTCGGGTTCCTGTTGATATTCAAGATACAGTCCCGATTGCTTAAAGGTCTGATGATATATATCTATAATATTATCCATAAAGGTTTGTAAATTAATGGACTGTAATTCCAATTCGGGCATGCGTTCCAATTTTGCCAGGGTTTGAAAATCGCTGATCAGTTTAATCAGACGATCGGTATGGTTTTTGATAATTTTAAGGAAACGTTTGTTATCAGGCGAAAAGTCTTCTTCAAGCGCCAGTGTAAATCCCTTTATCGCGGTTAAAGGCGTCCTGAGTTCGTGCGCCACATTGACCATAAAGTCTTGTTTCATCTTTTCTGTCTGGCGGATAACATTGATATTTTGCATAATGAATACAAAGCGCTTTGCATCTTTATTGTATGATCCAGTAATCAGATAATAATGATCCTCAACCATAATCTCACGCATTCTAACTGTCTGGTTGATAAGGAAGGTCTGAATAAAGTCGAGAACGGAGTTGACTTTAATAATTTTCTGATAATGCGTATATTTTTGATTTTCATCGGCGTGGAAAATCTCCATAAAGGCAGGATTCATCCACTCGACTATCCCGTTCGGTTTTAATGACCACATAGGGTCTTCAATGTTATCGGAGACCATGCGCAGTTCTTCACGATGAGCATTAAGATGTTTATAATTTAATTGCCACACCAGAACAATGAGTATAGACAGGCAGATTGTTGCGGTTGACTTAATCCAAAGGACAGCAGGTAAAAGTAAAAGAATAAATATACAAACGAGATAGATCAGCAGACACGCAATCGGGTAACGATACAAGGGCTTTTTTTTACGCTTCATCGGCTGATTCGGAGTTAACATTGTTTGTCTGTTCTAAATCGAATTTATATCCCACACCTCTGATATTCCTGATAAAATTACCAAAGCGACCGATTTTTTCGCGCAGGTGCTTGATATGGACATCAATGGTGCGGTCTATTACTATCTTGTCATTACCCCATAAATAATCCAGAATTTGGGTTCGGGTATATACTCTTCCGGGTTGTTTGGTCAGCAGTTGTAGAATTTTAAACTCCGTTCTTGTAAGATCCGCTCTTTTATTTTCTATAAAAACTTCATAGCTGTTGAAATCAATGCGGAAATCGGGAGTGATCGCCAAAATATTGTTCTCGGTTTCCCATTCTTTACGACGTAGGAGGGCATTAATTCGTGCAATCAATTCATCCGGAGAAAAAGGTTTAGTCAGATAATCATCCGCACCGGAGTCCAATCCGTAAATCCGATCATCGGTATTTACCTTAGCTGTAAGCATAATAATGGGAAGAGATTTCAATGCGGGTAATGCTCTGATTCTTTTACAAACTTCGATCCCGTCAAGGTCCGGAAGCATCAGATCCAGCACCAAGATATCCGGTAAGTCGGTTTTTAAAGCTTCCAGCAGTGCAAAGGCTCTTTCAAATAATCCGCATTTAAAACCGTGTTTATTTAGATTTATCTTAATCAATTCTAAAATATCGGGCTCATCATCCAAAACAAAGACTGTGTGCATAATATATTCTCTTTTCCCCAAATTTTAAATTCCATATTAAAAGCAAACATGATTCTGACAAGACAAAAATCCCAAATTTCTGTTAAATTTTCTTAATAATAGGAAATCTGTAATGTGTTAATAATTTTTAACTTAAACCTTATAAAATCTTAACATAAGAAACGTATAATAGGGCAGACATAGAAAAAAAAGGAGATTAATTATGTCATTCAAATTGTTTTCAAGAACGGTGGCAGTATTTAGTTTTATCTGTATAATACTGCAGGTATCGGCAATCGAAACAAAACTGTCGGGAGAAATGTGGGGTCGCTGGACTAATGAGACGACCAAAAACAAAGATGCAGACGGAGAATATCGTAATAAGATATCGAAGAACTACTTATCGTTGGAACGAGGCTATCTGGGATTGGAAACGGCTTTTACTCCTAACACCAAAGCCAGATTTACGGTTGACATGTTCTCTACTGATGCTACATATCAATATCCGAGTGATTCTGCAATGCCGATTGATACGTTAAAAAATTCAACCATTGACGGAGCGGGACTGAAACTGAAATACGGATACGTTGATTTTGCCAATCTCTTTCCCATTCCTGATCTAAACCTGACAGTCGGTCTGCAGAAGACTTATTTCGGCACAATTTATGACTGGAATTACGCATTGATCGAAAAAGCGCCCTCCGATCTTTATAAGGTAGCAAATTCTTCGGATTACGGCATTACTCTGAACGGTTTTATACCTCAGGGATGGGGAGAATATGCTCTGGGAATTTATAACGGCGAAGGCTACAAAAAGATAGGATCAGCCTTGAGTGATAACATTGATTTTGCCTATCTTGTTAATTTTAGAGTGACGCCTATATCAGGTTTCACAGTGGGCGGATCATATATGAACAATACTGTAGGAAGAGAAAAGACTTTGTCCGGAGATGCGTTAAACAGTAAATACGAAGAACAGAATCTTTGGGATGGGTTAGGACGCTTTGTTTACGGACCGGTGGAAGTCTGGTTAGAATACATTTATAAAGATGTTGCCTATCCCAATGTTTCCGGAAAGGATTACACTGCCACCGGACTGACAATTATGCCCGTTATCTCATTAAATTCATTGATTAATCTTCCGGTTGAAGTCATCGGCAGGTATGACAGATGGGATGAAAGTGACAGACCTTCTGCCGATACAGCCAAATCTCTTCTCAATACCATGATTTTGGGTTTGAATTATAACTTTATGCCGGATAATACAAATACCCCTCAAATGACCGTGCAATTAAACTACGAAACCAAAATGTATGATGAAGATAAATCAGCACCTTCATTTGCAGACGGTAAAAAAGACAGCAGTCAGTTGATGCTGCAGCTCAAATGGAAATTCGCCAATACATTATAAACTAAAGAAAAAGGAGACAACAATCATGAAACGAATGACTTTAATCATACTCGCACTGCTGATGATATTTATGTCCTTATCAGCCAAAAATAGTAACCAACTAACCTGTTCTGGATCTACAACCGTCCTTCCGATTGCTCAAGCTGCCGCTGAAGCTTTTATGGCAAAGTATCCTGATATCAACATTTCCGTGAGAGGGGGTGGAAGCGGTGTCGGAATAGCAGCTTTGATATCAGGTTCAGTTGATATAGCCAATTCCTCGCGTCCGATGAAATCTAAAGAGCTACTTCAAGCTAAAAGTAAGGAAGTAAATCCCGTTGCTTACTTTGTCGCTAATGACGGGATTGCAGTTATAGTAAATAATTCTAACCCTATAAAGGGATTGACGCTGAAACAACTGAAAGGAATATACACCGGAAAAATCACCAACTGGAATCAACTTGGCGGCAAGAACATCCCTATAGTAGTAATCTCCAGAGATGTAGCATCAGGAACATTTGAAGTATTTAACGAAAAAGCTCTGCAAGGCTCTATGGTTATAGACTCAGCTCTGATGCTTGCCTCAAACAATGCTGTTGTATCTACGGTTGGTGATACTCCCGGTGCAGTGGGCTATATCGGATTAGGTTATATAAACGATAAAGTTCACACTTTGAGTATTGAGAATATCGTTCCTACGGAAACGACAATCAAAGACATGAGCTACAAATTGAGCCGAAAGCTGTATATGTATACTAACGGTAAAGCAAGCGGTAATGCGGCTAAGTTTATCGCTTTCATCCAATCTGCGGAAGGACAGAAAATAGTCCGAGACACGGGATTTATACCTCTGAATTGAACATGCTGCTCTGAGCAGTTGTAGAAGGGATGAACATTATTTCATCCCTTCAGACGGGGTGGGAACAGAAATTAAAATGATATGTCAAATAGTATAAGGATCCAAATGAAATCATATAAAGAAAATTTGTTCAAAGGAATAACATATACTTCTGCTTTATTTGTATTGTTTTTTTTGCTGAGCATAATCTCCAGTATCTTTAAGGAAGGAATAACGATCTTCGGAACAATCGGCATCAAGGATTTTTTACTCGGTACGGCATATTATCCGACTCAGGAACCGCCGAAATTTGGAGTTTTTAGTCTCATCCTCGGTTCCGTATATGTAACTGCAGGTGCTTTGCTGATAGCGATTCCTCTTGGTTTGGGTGCTGCCGTATATATTGCAGAGATAGCAAGTTTGAAGATTAAAGAAATAACGAAACCAATCATTGAATTACTGGCAGGAATTCCGTCGGTGGTATATGGACTATTTGGAATAACATTTCTGGCACCTGCCATCAGACAATGGTTCGGCTTGGATTCGGGATTGAATATCTTTTCCGCTTCAATCATTCTCGGTATTATGATTATTCCGATTATTACAAGTATGAGTGAAGACGCTCTGAACACAATACCCAAAGAACTGCGAGAAGCTTCTTTGGCGTTAGGAGCAAACAAATGGGAAACAATAACCAAGATTATAATTCCTGCAGCAAAAAGCGGTATTATCGGGAGCATATTACTCGGTTTCGGCAGAGCTATAGGTGAAACAATGGTAGTGCTAATGGTGGCCGGTGGCAGTGCTCAAATTCCTCACAGCATATTTTCTTCAGTCCGACCAATGACATCTGCTATTGCTGCCGAAATGGGAGAAACAGTTGTGGGAGACTTACACTATTATGCTTTGTTTGCTTTGGCAATGGTGCTCTTTGTTATAACTTTAATAAGCAATCTGATCACGGAATTGGTATTTTTAAAACAGGTTAAGAAATGAATAGAAGAAAACTGAGTCAATACGTCGGAATAAACCTATTGAGGCTTTGTCTGCTGATAACAATCGCATTTTTATTTCTCTTTCTCTATATAATCATATCTAAAGGAATAGGAGTAATCAGCTGGAGTTTTTTAACTCAGCCGCCCCTTAAAGGAATGACTGAAGGAGGTATCTATCCGGCATTAGTGGGGTCATTTTGGTTAACCCTGTTAGCGATTACCATTGCCACTCCTCTGGGGATATCTACGGCAATTTTTCTCAGATGTTACGGGAAACCCAAATGGCTGATGCAAATAGTCAGAATTTCAATCAACACACTTGCCGGTATACCTTCAATAGTCTATGGGTTGTTTGGGCTTGCCGTATTCGTGAATTTACTTAAGTTTAATGTTTCTTTGATTTCAGGAGCATTAACTCTGGCAATTTTAGCCCTACCTCTTATCATCAATTCCGGTGAAGAAGCATTGAGAAGCGTTCCCGGTGAGTTTTATGATGCCTCATTAGCACTCGGTGCAACTGTGAGCCAAACAATAATGCGGGTCTTGATTCCTACGGCATTGCCGAATATTCTTACCGGAATCATCATCAGTATAGGAAGAGTAGCCGGAGAAACTGCTCCCATTATGTTTACGGCAGCAACTTTTTATACTTTAAAATTACCTCACAGTCTTTCAGACGAAATCATGGCATTACCTTATCATATATATGCTCTGATAACGGAAGGAACGCATGCAGAATCTCAGGTTCCCATAGCTTATGGTACTGCCGTCGTTTTGTTATTTTTGGTTCTCGGTATCAGTGCACTTGCAATTATTATTCGTTACAGAATCAGGAAAAAGAGAAAATGGTAGATAATCAATTACAAACAACAAACTTAAATCTTTGGTTCGGCAATAATCATGTGCTGCATGATGTTAATCTTGGTATAAAAGGGAAAAAAATAACTGCCATAATCGGACCCAGCGGATGCGGTAAATCAACTCTGTTGAGAACATTTAACAGAATGAATGACCTCATTCCCGAGGCTAAGATCACGGGTGAAGTTCTGCTTGACGGAGAAAATGTCTACAACCCAAAAGTTGATGTTACTTCTATTCGCACGCGCATCGGTATGGTCTTCCAAAAGCCGAATCCCTTTCCGAAATCTATCTATAACAATGTGGCTTACGGACTTGTTATCCAGAAGAAATATAGGAAATCCGAAATTCAGGCAAGAGTAGAAGAGAGTCTAAAAGCAGCATGGATTTGGGAGGAAGTGAAAGACAGATTGCATGAATCGGCAATGTCTTTATCTGGCGGTCAACAACAGCGTTTATGCATTGCCAGAGCTTTGGCGAATAATCCTGAAGTCCTGCTTCTGGATGAACCTACTTCTGCCCTTGATCCTCAGTCTACGGCAAAGATTGAAGAACTCTGTCTGGATTTGAAAAATAGGGTAACAATATTGATTGTGACGCATAATATTGCTCAAGCGGGCAGAATATCTGATTATACTGCCTATATGTATCTGGGTGAATTAGTCGAATTTGGAGAAACTAACAAAGTCTTTACTGTTCCCCAAGATAAAAGAACAGAAGCATATCTGACCGGTGTCTACGGTTAAGGAGAAAAGATGTTATCAGATAAAATACTCGAGTTAAAGAAACAGATTACGGAGATGGCTGAACTTGTCGGGCGGATGGTCTCTTATTCGTTTGAAGGAATAGAAAAAGGTATCAACCACTATAGTGAAGTAATGGATCTGGAACAGGAAGTAAACCGCATGGAATTGGAAATTGAGGAAAATTGTATAGTCTTGATTGCTTTGCAGCATCCTGAAGCAAAAGACTTGAGGATTATCCTGATGATTTATAAGATAAATAATGATTTGGAAAGATTAGGCGATCAAGCTTTCAATATTGCGGAAAGTGTAGCCCAAACCGTCGGGTCTTCCTTAATCAATCAAATACCTGATCTGATGAGCATGAAAAATTTTACGCTGGAAATGTTTGACAATAGTATCGAAGCTTTTGTAAACGAGTCGGTAAATGAAGCAAGATTGGTGTGTAATCAGGATGAGATTGTAGACAGTTATAATCGTCATATCTATCATCAAATCGTAGATCTTATTAAAGACAATCCGGCAAATATTCATGATTATATGCACTTGCTAAGAATAGCTAAAAACTTGGAAAGGATAGCAGATTTAAGCACGAATATCGGAGAAAATACTGTGTATTTGGCGCAAGGAAGAGTCATAAAACATCACCAGGACGAAGCTGCAGGAAAGGATGTAAGCTGATGCCTAAAGTATTGTTTATCTGCATTCACAATTCTGCTCGGAGTCAAATTGCCAAGGAATTGTTGCGTTCAAACTGAGAAATCAAATTTAGGTTGAAAGTGCGGGCTTTGAGCCGGGTGAAATTAATCCGATAGCAGTGGATCTACTAAAAACTAAAGGCATTGATATCGCGGATAAGAAAACCATAAATATCTTTGTCCTGATTAAACAAGGCTCAGTGTTTAATTATGTTATTACAATCTGGGGTGGAACCAGCGGAGAAATGTGCCCAACCTTTTCAGAGCTATAGCGGTTTAGCTCAGTTTTACCTACTGTCCCTCTCTGCAATTTGGGGTATCACTTTGAAGAAATCGGAAAAAGGGAAAAATAAAAGGCTGTCCACTTTGGAACAGCCTTTGATAAATAGCCGGAATTGAATTACAGTAATTCAATTACCAAGAGTTTTGATTGACGAAAAAGATCTTTATTCGTTACAGTCAGAAAATAGCTATCCCCCGTTTTCTCCACTTTGTAAGATGAGGGATTTTGGTTTGTTAAAATGGAGTAACCTTTTTTGGTAGCGGGGAAAGCGATGCCGTTCGCTTCACGCAAATCGAAAGCTTTATATTTGGCAAGTTCGGCATTCCTCTGCACTGTGGATACTTTACCGATGCCGAGGACTCCGCCTTCGCGCGAAATAATCTTTTTCTCCAAAAGCTCTTTCCGCGTGCCATAAATGTAATAAATTGTATTTAAGTCTTTTTCCTGAACATCAATCGTAGCTTGTTTGGAAGCGATGGTCGTATCCCGTTTGGCAATTTCGTAGGCGGATTGCTGGCGCTCGGTAATCAGAGTTTCTTCCATAACGCCCAAACGACCGGAAAGTTCGGCTAAAATCTTTTCCTTATCGGAAACTGAAGCTTTCAATTTAGCTATTAAATCTTCCAAACCTTTGATGCGATGCTGCGAATTGGCAAGCTGATTTTCCAGTTGGGCTATGCGTTTTTTATCCGCCGCTATCTCCATCTTCATATTGCGGATGCCGGAAATGATTTGAGAACGACGGTCGGCAGTATTAACGGGTGTTTCGTTTCCGCTAAAAAGCATTCCCGAAAAACTCTCTATGGAATCTAAACTGGATTGAATTTCGTTAATCGTGTTGGTCGCATTCTCAAAGGACGCTTTTATACTGTCATTTTGGGCAGCAATCTTTTGTTTGGCACTTGTGGCATTGAACCATAAAATGCCCATAACTATGGCAAGAACCGCCAAAATTATAGTAAGAATAGTTGAAGTTTTCATCTCTGCTTCTCCTCTTTCCAAATAATGTTAAATTTATTTGACTCAATGAAATAAATTAGACACTGCAACAATCTTGACTACCCCCGCCTCTTGAAGTTGATATTGACAAAAATCCCTTACTCATAATGCATAAATAAATTCATTATACTCTAAGAAAAAGGTCTTCGGTATTTGTCAATGAAATATTTCTTGCTGGCACAATGGGTAAAAGAAAACGCATCTCTGAAAGGGATGATTGAAGAAATTGTTTTGTCTGACGGCAATGTCTGCTTCCGCTTTCCAAACGGTCAAAACCTCGTTTTTGTGTATAAAACCGCAAATCCTTTCCTCTTCCTCACGCAGAATATTCCCGCTTCAGAAAATGAATCGGTTGAGTTGTGGCTTCAGCTGAAACAAGGTGAACTCAGTTTGCCTCGCATAGCGGAAAATGACAGAATTATTTATTTTACTATAACGCACAAGGATATCTATGCGGGTAAAAAAGAATTGCAGGTTGTGTTCGAAGCTATGCCTCCGCAGGGAAATCTGCTTCTGTGCCGTTCGGAAAATGATAAACTCATTATTCAAGACGCTTTGGTTAAATATACTTATGCTGAAAATCCGAAACGGCAAATTTTATCCGGTTGGGTCTACGAACCTCCTGCCACAGATTTCAAGCCTGATACGGAAGAAGTGAACTATCCTCTTTCCGTAAAATCCAAGCTTGACGATAAAAACGTCCTCTGCTCTTCCGTGAATGAATATTTTCAAACATACTTCAATTTAGTTTTTCAGCCGGCTGAACTTCTCGCGCGGAAGGAGCATCTGCTGGCGTATTGGCAAAACGAATTAAAAAAAGCTGAAAAAAAATTGCAGTTGCAAGAACAGGAAGAACTTGCCGCAGAACAGGAAACCACCTGGCTGACTTATGCCGAACTCATTAAAGTCAATCTGCATAATATCAAAAAAGGCGATTCCGCTCTGACTACGGTGAATTATTATGACCCTGAACTGCAACAGGTTACAATCCCTCTGGAAAAAGATAAAAGTCCGCAGGAAAATCTGCAACTCTATCTGAAAAAATACCGAAAAGCGAAAAGCGGTAAAGAAAAAACAAAAGAACAAATCCGAAAAACCAAAAAAGAAATTGCGCAAATTAAAAGCATTTTACACAGCTTCAGCGATAATTCGTGGCAGGATTTAATTCCTCTTCATTCCGCCAAAACGAAACCTGCCAAAACTGTTCAAGCTTTAGCCGGCCTTTTCAGAATTCCCGTTTCCGAACAATGGGAAATCGTCATCGGCCGCAAAGCTACGGAAAATGATTTTATCACTACGCAAATTGCCAGACCGCAAGATTGGTGGTTTCATGCAAGAATTTATCACGGTTCCCATGTCCTTTTGCGCAACTATGCAAAACAGGAACCTCCGGAAAAATTGATAGAAATTTGTTGCGGCTTGGCTGCGTGGTTCAGTAAAGCCAAACACTCGCAAAATGTTCCCGTGGATTACACTCAAATCCGTTATGTGCGTAAACCGAGAAAAAGTCCTCCCGGTTTTGTTACCTATACGAATCATAAGACTATGTTCGTCAATCCATTGGATGCACGCACCGCTAAAAGCGCTTTGGAACAATATGGCAAATAAAATCAAAACTGCGGCAGTTCTGCTGAAAAAGCAACCATACAGCGAAAGCAGTTCCCTCATCCAATTTTTTACTGAAAAGCTGGGTTTGATTTCCGTGCTGGCAAAAGGTTTGCAAAGGAATAAAAAAGGCGGTGCGTTTCTGCTTAATCCGCTTAACACTTATGAAATAGTAATCACTGATGTGCCTGCCGGAAGTTTGCATATTTTAACTGAATTTACTCCGCTGAAGGAATATCCGACTGATTTGCCTTTGCCTACATGGTTTGCTGCTCAAGCGGGAGCGGAGATTTTGACCAAAGTTCTTCTCTCACCTGAAGAAGCACCAAACTTTTACCGCTCTCTGCAACAATATTTGGATTATATAAAAGAGATAAAAAATAATCCCGTAGCCGTTTTCTGGCGCTTTTTATTACATTTATACAAACTGCTGGGAACTCCTTTGGAACTTGATAAATGCTCTGTCTGCCAAAAAGAAATTTCTGCCCCTGACGGGTATTTAATTGATACGGGAAGACCGCTTTGCCGCTCTTGTGCTTATGAACTTGAAGGAGTCTGCCTCTTTAATCCCGAAACCGTGTATCTCTTATCAGTCTTGCCCAGAATAGGAAATTATCTGAATGATATAGTAATCGAAAGAGATGCTATCATCCAAATCGATGATTTTCTGCTTAATTTTCTCGGTTTGCAATTCCGTAAAACTATCAGTTTGAAAAGCTTGCAATTCTTTGAACAAACATCGGCTTCCTGACGAAATAGAATAAAGTGGCGCTAACTGTTTGACAAATTATCCGCTTTGTCAGAAAAGGTCAAAAAAATGATTTTGGAATTGAAATGAAAAAAATCTTGCTTGGCTTAATCATTATATTGCTTGTAACCGGACTTTCCGCCGCTGCAGTTTCACAGAATAAAACTGTCCAATGGTTTCAGGACCATCATATTTCTCCGGAATTGACGATTGTTATGATATCCATGCTTCCCGTTTTTGAATTAAGGGGCTCCATTCCGGTCGCAATGTTCGCCTTTCATTTCCATTGGTTCAAAGCTGCAGTTTTAGCCGTTATCGGCAATATGCTTCCCATTCCTCTGCTGCTTTTATTCCTGGAAAGTCTGGTGAAGCTGCTCAGGAAAAACAAACTTGGGGCAAAATTTGTCGATCGGCTATATAAACGGACAAAAAGTAAAAGTAAAGTGATTGAGAGATATGAAGCCATCGGTTTGGTTATCTTTGTCGGAATTCCCATACCGGGAACAGGTGCATGGACAGGTTCTTTGGCTGCCAATATCTTCGCTTTGCCTTTTTGGAAATCCTTGTTTTATATCTTTGTGGGAGTTCTGCTGGCGGCTGTAGCTGTCACTTTACTTTGCCAAACGGGGGTAATCGTCCTTACATAAAAAAAGTGCCCCGCACGCAGGACACTTTTATAATATCAGCTTAGAAAATCAGTTTTCCGATTCTTCTTTTTCTTTTTCTTCCTCTTGTTGAGAGGCTTCGGGATTGGCAAAGACTTCTATCTTGATCGTGCTTTTTGCCAAATCCGGATAAAAATCTTCAATATACTCGCGAATCGTGGATTCGATGTCACTGTGCTTATCTAATATCGCTTGCGAAAAGCCCGCTTTAATGGTAGCGGTCTTCAAATCATAATTGATGTGCAAAGTCGGTTTTTCACCGTAGACATTGTTCAGGAATTCGGGCAGGGATTTTTCCAATTTGGCAATGTTGCTGATAATTTTGTAGAGTTTAAAACCGAAGAACCCGGCAACAGCAAGACCGCCACCCACTAATACTTTTTTGAAAAATTTCATAATTTACTCCCGTTATTATCTGTAAATTGATTTAATTCTTCCCCAAGAACGATTTTGATTGAAAACAGGCACCATAATAACAGTGTCAAGACTGTTCCTGGGATTAATGGAATACTCTCCAAAAGCATAACATACTATGCCGGTCAGCGAAGAAAACATACCGTTCGCTTTGCTTTTTTGAGTTGAATTACTACTTAACATATTTCCGATCAGACAAGAACCGGAACCGTCACTGACAGTGTAACCGCCATTGCCGCGATTTTGGATGAAAGTTGCATTGCGAACTTTCACCAATGTGCACTCGTAAGATTCTGCCTGATCGGGAGTGGTAATCTGACCGGTCGTCACTTGATTCACGAAAGGCAAAGGATAATTGGAATCAAGAATACGGATGCTCTTCACATCTTTCAGACAGGTCATCCCGTAATATTCATCCACCACACCTTTCAGGACAACCCTGTCGCCAATCCTCACACCGGCATTTTCACTTCTGATATAGAGGCTTCTCCACGGACCGCCTGTCTGTTCAGTAATGAAAAAACCGCCTTTAGTATACCCGGTGGCAGTAACAATTCCTTCCACTGATACAGCTTTTCCCAAGTATGGAGACGGGAAAGTATTATCGCTGCCGGCATCGTTTGTGAACTGAATCTCAAAAATTGAGACAGCTCCCAACAGCGAAATTCCGCTGATTAAAATTATCAGCCATACTCCTTTCATCTTTTAACCTCTATTTTGTATGCCAATTTATTCTCTCATTTATGTCAAGCAAAAAATGATTTTGCGATGGGTGTTAATGACAATATATATCCCCTCCGGTTTTTTATCCTTCCTGCTATACGAAACGCTATGTTCTTATTTTTTGAAAGTTAATTATGTGAACTAACTCTCTTTCTTTTAGTTATCATTTAGTCGGATTATACTCTTTGACATTATCGGTAGAAACATCAGCCTTAAGATCAGGTTCAACGCGACGAACATTATCTCTCCGTAAAGAACCGCTCATTCTAACATTAGTTTTTTTTGTATCTGAGACGGAAGTGACATACCAGAATTTCTTAGATGTATTTAACGGAGCATTCCAATGAGTAATGCTATTGGGAAGCGTTGTTACATACTCGTAATTCTCGTAAGGAGCATCAGAACCATATATGTTGTAACTTGAAGCACCTGAAACAGCTTCCCAGCTGATAACGCCATTTTGATCAATTGTGACATCGGGAGCACAAAAGACATAAGGGGGAATGACAAAAGCATCCATTTGGGTTCCACTTTGGAAATCACCGACTTTATAAGCACCCCCATATTCTGTGTCGACCCAATACAAAGAACCTTTATTTGTATAACCTGCTAAGTATAATAAACCGTTATTCGGGTCAAAAGCCATACCTTGAGCATAATTCAAATTATGACCAAAATAACCGTAAACAGGAACCTTTTCTCCCGTAGAAGTATTAATAATGAATAAGGCATCGTAATAGATGTCGGCAGCATAAAGAATATCATTCCAACTGTCATAAGCAATATCAATAATTAAACCGTTATTATAGTAACCAGTAATCTGAGTTAACTGATAAACTGTCCCGTTTGACGGATTTATTCTACATAAGTAATATTCTCTTATATCACCATAAAAAGTTATATAACCCAGACCGTATAGAATATCATGGTTGGGGTCATAAGCCATGCCATTCATAGGTAAATCACTTCCTAAATAATATATTGCCCCGTTCGCTTTATTAATAGAAAAAAAGTTACCGGTTTCATATTCACCGGCATACCAATTGTTACCGATTAAGCATGCTGCGGAAAGGAAACGATTAACAGGATTTTCTGAACTGCCGTCCAAGTCAATAATGCTACCCGGTGTTTTCAAATTAAAGCGGCAAGGACCATTAATTACATTAGTCGGGTCATGAGCTGCACTTGCATAAGCCATATCGCCTACAGGTACACAGATTATTGTCGCTTCAGCATTATTATTGTCTTCATTTTGATCTGTATCTAAATTAGTAGTAACTGTAGCTGTTTCCCAATTCCAAAGCGGGGGATAATAATTAGCAAAGGTTACTTGCTGAGTTGCTCCGTAAATAAGGTTAGAAACAGATTGAGTATCTGAATAAGTTCCTATATTGCAAGTAACTGTAAAGGACTGAGGGTTTGACGCATAGTTAGCAACCGTTACTTTCGGGATTACTGTAGCTCCCTCGGGAAAAACCTCCTGATCTAAATCCCAAGAAGCAATGCCGACATCATTTACCGGCGGTGCAGAAAGAGTGAAGTCATCAATTGCCCAGCCTGATGCAACAAATCCGTTATCATTAGCATGAAAACGCAGACGAAACGGTGCTGCCAAATAAGGTGTCAAATCAATAGTTATTTTAACCCAGCTATATTGTGGAGGAACAGAATAGAGTGTGGTCCAATCAGTCAAATTAGTAGTTATTTCTACCGAAGCCGTTTCACCTCCTGTACCCGTAAAATAAGAATTAAATATTAAAATAATTTGACTTCCGACATAGGAACTAAAATCTACTGAAGGCGCATACAATAAATCCATAGAACTGTCTGAAGAAATATCATTGACAGCAGCCGCATATACGGTGTGAGCAGGTATTATCCAATTAGTGGTAGTGCTGCTGAGATTATCTCCAATCTTCCACCCTGCAGTTCCGAGCGTAGAACGCTCCCAACGAGGAGGAAGAGTATTGTCTCCATAAGCTTCAAAATCCATAAAATACGGAATAGTTCTCAAATATGGATCAGGTAGAATTACAAAGTTATGAGGAGGAATGACTGCTGCGGAAACCAAATCATCTTTATAGGCTACAACAGTCCAGAACCAACATTCTTCATAATTAAACTCTATTCCGCCTTCGGTTACCGGATTGTAGTGAGTATTACTTGTCCTAAAATAATGCTCATTATAGATATTTTCAGCTGAGGAAGCAAGATACACACCATAAGAGTCCGGAACGACACTACCGACATTTGGTTCCCATGTAAAATTAAAACCTGTTATCGGCAATCCTATTTCTCCGTTTGCGGGATAAATCAGAGTAACAGGATCGGGAGGTGATGGCATAATAGCCGTTAAACTAATATCATCAACAGCTGCCGGAGGTTGATTTCCGAAAGTAGAATCATTACTCCATGAGAAAACTAACCTTTTAACCTGACCGGCAAATTCGTTGGAAAAATAAATCGTAGCGGTTTGCCAAGTATCTTGCCTATTATAATTTTCGCCGATTTGACCGGTAGTTAATAGCGTTCCTGCTTCCGGAATGACATTGCTGTCAATTAAGAAGACCTGCAGGTAATCATTGGTTGCGCTTTCGCCATAACCTTTCCAGACAAAGTTGAGGCAATACCGTTCAGCATTGGCAGTCAATCTGATGTCTTTATAGAAATGAACCGATGAAGCGGAATTTATCATATAGGTATTGGACATACCATTATTATAAGATATATATGCTGAATTATTTCCGCTGTAAAAAGTGGCGGAACCTACATTCCATCTGTTCGTTTGCGCCCCATTTGCAACAATCCAGTTACCAAAGCCTCCTTCAAAATCTTCCGATAATGGCAAAGAAGAAGGTTCATAAGCTGTTCCACTGAAATTTATGACACAACTCCCTAAATTATAATTTACGGTAACTGAACCGGAGTATGGTCCTCCTGCTACAGCAGGTAAAAATTGAACAGTAAAAACAGCTGATTCATTGGCAGTTAAATTTGTATCTGCAGGTTGCTGACTTACACTATAATAATTCCCGTTTGCAGTTACGCTGTTGATTATCAAATTTCCGCCGCCTGTATTAGTTATAGTGAATTGTTTGGTAACAGGGACTTGCATAAGACACGCACCGAAATCCCAAAAGCTCACATTAGGATTTAGGGTAAAAATTGGAACAGTAGGGATGTTTTCAATGACTATATCATCCAAACCAAAATCAGTTCTACCGCTACCATAATTACTGTTTCCGCCAAAACGTAGATAAACTGTGGAATTAGAGTAAGCGCTTAAATTTATAGAATTTTGCGTCCAAGTGTTGAGGTAAGCCCGATTATGAGAATAGAGCCTTGTCCAGTTAATAAAATCGGTGGAAATATCCACAAATAAAGGAGGAGGCGTCGTATAAGAATCCTCTCCAATCCAGAACCAATAATTTAATCTTTTTGCTACAGAATCAAGATGGATTGGTGGAGAAACTAAATAGTAAGGATTATAACTTGAATAGGCAACATAACAATTCAACCAAGCGAAATAATTGCCGCTGTGAGATGAAACAGGACCGTGTGCAGAAGCACTTTGTGTTACTGACCAGTGATAACCTGCTCCGGAAGCGCCTTCAGCTACTGTCCAGTCGGGGGGTAAAAAACTACCGTTTTCAAAATCTACAATATATGGGAAATTATAAATTGTCGGATCCTGTCTGACGGTAAAATTCCAAATAGGACAGTCTGAAGCATCTCCGTTGGAATTGGTGGGAACAACTTTCCAATAATAATTCATGCCAAAATTCATATTGCCCGGAGGATCATAAGTCAAAACATTGCCTAAATTGGTGCCGTTCATAATATTGGCAGGCGGATTGTCCGTCCCGAAATATAGTTTATAACCCGTAGCTCCTGAGGATGCATTCCAATTCAAAGTTGCAGTTTCAAGAACACCCGTTTCCCCGTTCAGAGGAGAAACAAGAGTAGTCGGATTAGGAATTGTAGTGGTTGGAGCTAATTCAACACCCGAAAAATCATCAAGATAAAGATAAAACATATTGGCTGAAATTGCTTGAACCGCCACATAAATATTCATACCGTTATAAGCGGATAAATTAAAGTTATAATTCATCCAATCAGTAGGAGGACTTATATTGGAAGCTAACGTTACGGTAAAACTTGATAATTGATTGTCAGTGACGGATAATTTGACATTAAATTGCTCAATATAGGAAGAAGAATAGTTCTTTGCCCAAAAACTCAAAACATTACTTCCCGCTTGAGGACAAAGTTTTGGCGTAATCAGCCAGTCATCATGAGCCGCCAAAGAAAATGTTATTGAAGAACAATATAAGCCTGTGTGAGAAGCAGCTGATGATCTTTGCCAAGTATTGGCATCGCCATAATTAAAAATAGACCAATCTGAAGGCGGAAATGTTGCACCTTCAAAACTTTCATTCAGTGCTGTAGCAAAAATTGCAGAAAAAGCAAAGAACAGTAAAGTAAAAAATAGAATTTTTTTCATGCTAATAAACTCCTTATAACGGTGTTTTGATAAACAAAATTATTTTTTCTTTTCTCTCCTCCTTCAATTCTTGGATATCATTCTGACATTAGCTTATGAATCCATATAAAATCAGCTAATCATTTTCATTTTTTTTACTATATATATTATAATATACTGTCAAGAAAAATTTAGGGTTTTTCTTTCTTCAATTAATATTTATACCAGATTTCCACTTTTGCCTGCTTGACTTTCTCTTCTAACCATTGGTCAAACCAGTCGGGATTGATATTTTGAAAATAATATTGCCGGACTTGTTCAGTTGTAATGAGAGGCGGATTGAGAGAACGGCAGGCACTCACAACGGGTAAAACCACTATGTCATTAAGCAGATAAGGTTTTTGCGGATTTTTCTTAAGTTCGGAACGAATGATATCGGGAAAGATTGCGCTGATAGATTCGTTTTGAACCGTGTCTTTTACATTAATCGGTTTAGTAGAGATCACGGGCAAATTATCTTTGGCGGCAAAACGCAATTGGTCCTTTTTATGTTCTTGAGCCCAAGAAGTTGCTGCTTCCAAAGTTTGAGCTTTCCTTTTTGAAATTACCAACTGCTCTCTGATTTGTTCTTCCACTTCAATCAAATCCTTAGTTTCGTGAGGTTGCACTTGCAGAACTTGTGCCACTACCCAAATTTGCAGTTGTTTGGAATACACGGGTTCCAAAACTGCTCCTTGAGTTTGGGTATAGGCTCTGTCAATAAGATAAGCGCAAAGGTCTTTATCTTTCATCCAAACGGAATCTGCATTGACAATGCCGCTTGTTCGATATGGCAAATCCATTTCATCCGCGGCTGTTTCCAAACCTAATTGGAGTGCTAAATCACGCAGATGAATAGCAGTTTCCTTAACCTGATTTTTATTTTTTTCACCCGGAACGATTTCCAGCGCCAATTCTTTGATTTTAACCAAATTTTTTGTGCGTTCCGCCAGCTGGTAAATCACCCAATAATTATCAATTTTCATTGGTCTTGTATATCCATTTATTTCAACACTTTGCAAAGCTGCACGCACTGCGGGAGAAAGTTCGTCTTCTTTGACAAAGCCGAGTTCGCCTTTATTTTTAGCGGAAACGGCTTGAGAAAAGGCTTCCACCATCATTGCAAAAGGCTTGCCGTTAATCAATTGATAATAGATAGAATCAATTCTTGTTTTCGTGTTCTCGATATCTTCTTCGCTCAGTTTGACGGGCAGTTCTGTCCATCCGAATTCCGCATATCTTTTTATTTTATAATCATTTATATGTGTCCTATAATAATTCTCCACTTCTGCTTGACTGACCTGGACCTGAGTTCGGGCCGGATCAAAAATAATCCAATCAATGTCCGCTTCAGTATTTAAGACAGTATACAACTCATTCAATTCCTTTTTTCCGATAATGTCATCTTTTTGCAGTTCCAGTTTGAGTTTGGCAATCGGAATGTAATACTCGTAATAATATTTTTTCAGCCAATCGAGTTGATTGTTTTGAGGAGAAGTGAGAACTGATAAATAAAGTGTTTTATTAAAAGTTCCCTGCGTTTGGAAGATGGGAGCGTTCATAATACTGGGCGGAATGTTATTCGCTAAAGTATCCAAAACTTCTTGCTGTGTGACCTGAATATGATACTTTTTAAAATATTCTTTCAAGACTACATGCTTTGTTATATCCTGCCAAGTTTTTTGGTAAAGTTCCTTTTTTTCCGCATCACTGGGAGTGCGATCCTTTTCCAAAACAAAGCCAGTAAAATGACCGCGCAAAGAAGTCAGGAAATCCTGTTCGTTAATGTAGACGCCATTTATTCTGCCGGCGGTATTTTCTTTTTGAACCGCACAAGCAGCCAGAAGCAATCCGATTAAACTGAGGCAGATTATTGCCGCCGTAGACTTATGTTGAATCGCCTTAAAGATGATCTTTTTAATCTTATTCATAGTTTTTGCCCTTTTCGGTTAAATTCTATTTTGCAGGTCTTTCAAAAACTGCCATGCTTGGATCGGGGTCATACTGTCCAAATCCAAGTCTTTAATTTCTTGGAGAAAACCTGTTTTTTCTTCCGTTTTATCCAGCAGCACTTCAAAAATTTCCATTTGCGGAACGCTTTGGTTCAATTTCCGTCTGATCGTGTTAGTCAAGCCTTGCGGACTGATTTCATGTTCTTCCAAATTATGCAGGATATCTTTTGCACGCCTAATTACCGCATCAGGAAGTCCTGCCAATCCTGCTACTTGAATTCCGTAACTTTGATCAGCACCGCCTCTTTCAATCTTGCGCAAAAAAATCATCTGCTCTTGCCATTCTTTGACCGCAATATTATAATTTTTCACCGAAGGATACAGATTCTCCAGTTCCGTCAATTCATGGTAATGAGTGGCAAAAAGTGTAAGCGCTGCTATATTTTTTTCAATGTATTCCACGATTGACCATGCGAGGCTGAGCCCGTCAAAAGTAGAAGTTCCGCGTCCGATTTCATCCAAAAGAATAAGAGAGTTGGGAGTGGCGGAATGAAGGATATTGGCAGTTTCTATCATTTCCACCAGAAAAGTGCTTTGTCCTTGAGCCAAATTATCGGAAGCACCGACACGCGTGAATATCCTGTCAAAAATGGGAGTTTTTAGTGCGGAAGCGGGAACATAACTTCCCATTTGCGCCAATATGATAAGCAAACCTATCTGTCTCAAATATGTGGATTTACCTGCCATATTCGGACCGGTGATAATAGCGATGCGATTATCTTCACAGTTCAAAAAAGTGTCGTTAGGAATGAATTCTTCGCCGGTCAGCAGTTGTTCTATGACAGGATGCCTGCCGTTCCGAATTTCCAAAGTTCGTTCCGTCGTAAATTCGGGCTTGCAGTAATTATTTTGATGCGCCAGAAAAGCCAAACCGGCATAGACATCCAGTAGGGCAACAGTTTCAGAAAGCGCTTGCAGCGCTGGAATTTGTTCCGCCAAATATGTTCTGAAATCTTTATATAATTCATATTCCAGACTTTTACGACGCTCTTCCGCACTGAGAACTTTAGCTTCGTATTCCTTAAGTCGCGGTGAAATATAGCGTTCCGCATTCACTAATGTTTGTTTGGGAAGATAATAATCCGGAACTTTATTTTTGTGCGCGGAAGTGACTTCAATGTAGTAACCGAAAACTTTATTGTAACCTACTTTCAAAGAAGGAATACCGGTTTTTTTGCGTTCATCCTCTTCCAAAGCGGCAATCCAAGTTTTTCCATCATGACTTAAAGAAAGCAATTCATCCAATTCGGAATGATATCCGCGCTTGAAAATTCCGCCTTCAGTGATTGTGAGCGGCGGTTTTTCCTCAATGGCATTTCCGATGCGGGAAATTAATTCGTCAAATTGACAGAATTGTTCCTGCCAAGCAGCAGTTACGGTACTTTCAAAATGCGAAAGGATACCGCTTAGTTCTTTCAGGGTCATTAAATATGATTGCAAAGCCAAAACTTCTCTCGGATTGATGCGCAAGGAACCTATTTTGGAGATCAAGCGACTTAGGTCGCCCACATCTTTCAGAGAAGCACGCAAGTCTTTCAAATAGGGAAAATTACTCAGAAGCAAAGTAATAACATCTTGTCTGCGAGTAATTTCCTCAATATCCAAAAGGGGATTGAGCAACCACTGATGGACAAGTCTTGCACCCATAGGCGTTTGCGTTCTGTCTATCACATCAATTAAACTTCCGCTGCGGTTTCCGTAACGCATAGATTTCAGAAGTTCCAAGTTGCGTCTGGTCACTTCATCCAACTGCAGAAAATTGCTCAAAGAGTAGTAATGCAAGCCGGAAATATGGGCTAATTTATCTTTGTAAAGGGATTGCACATAAGCCAAAGCGGCTCCGGCGGCAGTAGCGCCCAAAAGTTTGTCATGAGCACCGAATGCTTCCAGAGACTGCACTTGGAAATGTCTTTTCAGAAGCGCTATTGCTTCCGAGGGCTGAAACTGCCAATTATCAAACACAGTCACAGTAACCGAAAAGTCCTTTAACTTCTCTTTCAGCCATTGTTCCGTTGCAGTGGAATTGACTATAATTTCTGCCGGATGCAATCTTTGGACTTCATTAACAAGTTCTTCGGAAGGCACTTCCGTAAACCGGAAATCGGCAGTGGAGATATCCAGAACAGCAAAGCCTATCAAATCGGTATTCTTTTCCAAATAAATGCTGCCCAAAAAGTTATTGTCGTGAAGGTCAATCAGGTTTTGGTCCAGAATTGCACCGGGAGTAATAATTTCCGTCACATCTCTTTTGACTAGTCCCACAGCCGTTTTGGGATCTTCCACTTGCTCGCAGATAACAACTTTGAGGCCCGCTTTAATCAATTTATCCAAATAATTATCTAAAGCATGATACGGGAAACCGGCAAGAGAAACGGGATTTTCACTGTTTCTGTCTCTGGTAGTGAGAGTTATGTTCAACAGTTTGGAAGAGGTATATGCATCATCAAAAAAGGTTTCATAAAAATCACCCATCCGAAAAAGAACCAATTTATCCGGATGCGCTTTTTTCACTTCCAGATACTGTTTCAGCATCGGAGTCAGTTTTGCGTCCGCAATTTCAACTTTCTTCATGCTTAAACCCCTCAGGATAACCACGTCGTATCCACGCCGAGTCCACGCCGGTGAAGTCGGGGTGGACTCGGCGTGGATACGGGGTGGTTATTAAGGAAGAAAAGAGAAAATCGGGAAAAAAGTCAAAAAATAACATTTTAGTTTTGAATGATGAAGGAATCAATATCTGCTTGACGCAATACTGTTTTAGCGTTGACCGCATCCAGTTCGGTGGTGTAAGGACCGACGATTACGACCCACGAAACATCCGAATGTTGCGTTGATTTGTAATATTGTGCGTTCAGGTTGAGCTTCAGAATGCGTTCACAAAGTTTAATCGCATTTTGCTGGTTACTGAAACGTCCTGCCTGAAGATAAATTCCGGTTTGCTTTTCAAAATCCACTTCTTGCGGTTTTGCAGATTGAACCTTTGGCATAGAATCGGATTTATCGGCATCATTATTGTTACCCGAATTGCTCAAAGCAACCAATACGATGTCCGGAAGAGAAGTATCCGAATACGGATAAAGAAAACTGAGATCAATAGCGCTTCCGTATTTGTCTCTTAAATCAAAAAGCCTGTCCTCCATCAGGTAAGCAAGTTGGGAAGCACGATTTAATTCTATACCTTGTCGGTATTGACTGACTGCTTCCGAAGTGTTGCCCAACATTTCTGTCGCATAACCGTAACGGTAGCGCAAATATTGCTCTTTGGTAACAAGCTCCGGTTTGGACAATAATTTCTTCAGAGTATTGATTGCATTGTTATACTGCCCCAAACTAATATAAGCATCTGCCAAAAGAAGATACGCATCTTCCTTTTTGGGACTATCTCCAGCCAAACGGATAAATTGATCTGCAGAAGCTACTGCTTTGCTAAAATTACCTTGAGAGTAATAAGCGGAAGCGAGCCAAAAGTGTTTTTCCGGCAAATCGGGATCGGTAATTCGATTAAAATAAGTCAGAGCTTTGTCGTAATCACGCTCCAAAAGGCTGATTTGTCCCAATTCCAGCAATCCTTTTTGCACATAATTATTACGGGAAGGCAATTGAATTAAAAGTAAAAGTTGCTGTTTAGCGGTTTCCGCCTCCGAAGCAAGTAAAGCTTTGTAATAATAGACAATGGCTTGTTCATCGGAATTAAGGGGCTGAATTTTTTGCAACAGTTGTCTGCTTTGTTCAAGATTGCCTTGTTCGTAATTTAATGCAATGGATTGAATTTCCGGTCTGACAGCAGCAAAAAGTCCTCCGCAAAACAGCAGAAGAATAAGCGTAAACGCAAAGTTCCTCTCGGTTTTCTTTCTGATTCTATCACCTTTATTGAAGTTGCACATCAAGAGCCTGAACGAGTTATTTTATTGATGAAAAGTTGTTAATTGCTCATAGAAAGAAGCAGTTCTTCATTCGTTTTGGCGGCTGCCATTTTTTTCCTCAGCATTTCAATCCCCTGAATTGGACTGATGGTCTTCAGATACTTACGCAGCACATACATCCGGTTGATCTCGTTTTGCGTCAAAAGCAATTCTTCGCGACGGGTTCCGCTTTTAACCAAATCAATTGCAGGATACAGACGCATATCGGAAATCGTTCTGTCCAACTGCAATTCCATGTTACCGGTGCCCTTAAATTCTTCAAAAATAACCTGGTCCATCTTGCTGCCGGTATCAATCAAAGCGGTGGCGATAATAGTCAGACTGCCTGCTTCTTCTGTATTGCGTGCGGAACCGAAAAACTTTTTGGGTTTGATTAAACCGTTTGCGTCAATACCTCCGGACAGGACTTTTCCGCTGGAAGGCATAATGCTGTTATAAGCGCGAGCCAAACGAGTGATGCTATCCAAAACGATTACTACATCCTGATTTAGTTCCACCATCCGCTTGGCTTTTTCCAAAACCATTTCCGCCACATTAGTATGATTGCGCGGGGATTCGTCAAAAGTGGAACTGATGACTTCTTTATTACCGGGACGCAGAATCTTCTTCATTTCAGTGACTTCTTCCGGACGTTCGTCCACCAAAAGAACGATTAAATGCACTTCGGGATGATTGGTCAGAATGGCGTTCGCCGTATCCTGCAATAAAGTTGTTTTTCCCGTGCGCGGAGCAGCTACAATCAAACCGCGTTGTCCTTTTCCGATGGGCGTAAACAGGTTAATCAGACGGGTGGAATAATTATCGGGATCAAATTCAAGGTTCAATCTTTCTGTCGGATAATATGGCGTCAATTCATCAAATAAACGTATTCCTTGAGTGCAAGTAGGTGATTGAGAGTTGATTGCTTCCACCCTCAGCAACGCATAATATTTTTCGCCTTCTTTGGGAGAACGAACGGGACCGGACACCATGTGTCCTTTTCTTAAATTAAATCTGCGAATCTGAGTTTGGGATACATACACATCATCCCGACCGGGATTGTAATTGTTTTCCGGAAAACGCAGAAAGCCGAATCCGTCTTCCATAATTTCCAGACAGCCTGTAACAAAAGCCAACCCTTCTTGAGCGGCTCTGAATTCCAGAATTTTGAAGATTAGATCGGTTTTAGACAAATTGGAAGAAACGGGAAGCTCATTTTCCTTTGCTATTTTCATTAATTGTGCTTGAGATAATTCAAACAGGTTTTCCCCGGTTACAACTTCCTCTTCGTTTTCCTTTTCGGGTAAATTGACTTGTTTAGTGCTTCTTTTCATATATTCCTCTATTTCTTTCGGCCGGTGAACAACAGTTTACTGGCGCTCATGTAGCCGATTGTGGTTAATCTTTCAAGTATTTTTTGTCCTTCCTCGCACAAACTTTCGGAGGAGGGCAAAGATTGACATTTTTTAATGCGGTCTTTGACATTGTGCAAAAGAGGATTAATAACTTTGGGGTCAGCAGGATTGTCCACAGGGATATAATAATCCTCTAAATGCGTGTTGTCAAGTTCCAAACTGTCAAAAAGATCAATTAATTCTTGACGAGTATAAGTCGGTCTGTGATAATGATTATTCAAAGTATCAATTTCTGCAAACCAATGATGCATCAAGATATGAGTCTGCTGCGCTTGATTTTGTTTTCCGTCACTATACATTTCTTGAATAACGAACAAGCCTCCGCTTTTCAGAACTCTCATCAATTCGTGCAAAACGCGTTCCTTATTTTCTAAATGATGCAAAGAATTGGAAATGCACACAGTGTCAAAATAGTTATCTGCAAAATCCAACTGTTCCAAATCCATTCTATAGATTTCAATATTATTCTCAGGGAATAAATTTTGCGCTTGTTTAACACATATTTCCGAACTGTCCACCCCGATAATTTGCTCATAGGATTTGAAGTTTTGCTTAATGACATTTATAAAGTCACCTTTACCGCAGGCGGCATCCAAAACTTTACCTCCGTCAATATGCTTGAGCAGCTTAAATACATCTTGCATGGATTTATCCCTCACTTGTTAACGGTTGTGATTACAGGCAGCAATAGTAAATGCCTGAGCCTTTAAATTATCTAAAACTATAATAAAAATAGAAGAATAGCAGTCAAGGAAAAAGTAGCTTCGAGAAATAGGAAAAGGCGGTATCGATCTTGATACCGCCATTAGTTCAAAGAGAGATAGTCTCTAACGACCTTCTTAAATGATACCTTGAGCCAACATCGCATCGGCAACTTTCTTGAAACCAGCTACATTAGCGCCTTTAACATAATTGACGAAATCGCCTTCCTTGCCGTTGGCTACGCATTGAGCATGAATTTTGATCATTATTTCATGCAGTTCGGAATCGACTCTTTCACGCGTCCAAGTTGTATGACATGCATTTTGTTGCATCTCCAAACCGCTGGTTGCAACTCCTCCCGCATTAGCAGCTTTACCGGGTGCAAAAAGAATTTTATTTGCCAAAAATACTTCTACGGCTTCAGTGGTTGACGGCATATTAGCTCCTTCAGCCACACAAATACATCCGTTCTTAATCAAAGTTTCGGCATCCTGTTTGTTCAATTCGTTTTGAGTAGCGCACGGTAAAGCAACATCACATTTTTCTCCCCAAGGCGTCTTTCCTTCGTAATATTTTACTCCTTCAGATTGATACTTTTCGGCATATTCCATAATCCTGCCGCGCTTAACATTCTTCAATTCCATTAGATAGTCCCATTTTTCATCTTTGATGCCATTAGGGTCCATAACATAACCGTTAGAATCAGACGCAGTAATGACCGTGCCGCCTAATTGATTAACTTTTTGGATGGCATATTGAGCCACATTTCCCGCTCCGGAAATTACAACTTTCTTCCCTTTAAAATTTTGTCCGCGGGTTTTTAACATTTCTTCAGCAAAATACACGCAACCGTAACCCGTTGCTTCAGGACGCACTAAAGAACCGCCGTAGGAAAGCCCTTTACCGGTTAAAACACCGCTATGCTCGTTGCGTATTTTCTTATACATTCCGAACATGTAACCAATCTCGCGTCCGCCTACACCGATATCCCCTGCCGGAACATCTGTATGCGGACCGAGCAGCCTAAATAATTCCAGCATAAAAGATTGGCAGAAACGCATCACTTCCGCATCACTTTTTCCTTTGGGATCAAAATCACTTCCACCTTTGCCTCCGCCCATCGGAATAGTAGTTAAGCTATTCTTAAAGATTTGTTCAAAACCCAAAAACTTCAAAATGCCCAAATTAACGCTGGGGTGAAAACGCAAACCGCCTTTGTAGGGTCCTATCGCATTGTTGAACTCCACTCTGAAACCGCGATTGACTTGAATCTCACCCTTATCGTCCATCCATGGAACTCGAAAAATCAAGACGCGATCCGGTTCAACTAACCTTTCCAGAATGTTAGCTTTCACATAAGCGGGATTACTTTCGTATACATCCCAAATGCTTTCCACAACTTCTCTGACAGCTTGAATAAATTCAGGCTGACCGGGATTTTTGGCTTCTACCTTCTGTAGAAACCCAATCATAGCGTTATCGTTTTTCATAACATTCCTCCTGTTATTTTCTAACGCACTTTATACGGAATAATATCTGACGAAATTGAAAATGAAGATAAACCGTTGGGAAGTTTATACATCTTTGTTTACTGCTTTCCTTTTAAGATTATTGCACTTTAAATTTAGTGCTAAATTCCCGTCAATTGAAATTTTAAGCTAAATTTAACAAATGAACATTCAGGTGAGATGAATACAACTTGACCTAAATTAATGCTTTATGCTTGAAGATAGCAGGGAGTTTTTTATGCACCGTCTGAATGCTTACAGTCAGAAACACACTTTTGAATAATTTTCGGTAAGCACTGAAATTTATTTCAGCAGAAGCAACTTTTCTGTCATAACTTTTTGCCTGCAAGTTAACCGGCAGAAATAAACTCCGCTGGCTAAAGCAGAGCCTTTATCATCAGTGCCGTCCCAACTTAATGAGTAGTTGCCCCGCTTGTAAAGCTGATTAGTTAATGTTTTAACTTTCTGTCCTTTAATGTTATAGATTTCAATTTTGAGAGTGGTTTCCGTTCCTGTCGTGAACTTGATTGTTGTGCAATCATTAAAAGGATTAGGATAAGTTTGCAGCAAAATAGTAAGGGGAATTTGTCCTGAAGTTTCATCAGAAGCGGGTGTAGCACTTCCGGTTACTATGCGCAAATTATCAATTGTCCAACCCGGATCGGTTAAATCAATGTTATTGGATTGGTCAGTCAAATGAAAACGCAGGAATAAACTTTGACCTTCAAAACCGTTTAACGGAACATAAACCGGATGCCACCAATCATATTGACCGGAATTGACATAAACAGCCTGCCAGTTTAAAGTATCGGAAGAAACCTCCACCTTCACTAAATCGTAATTAAATTCCGTATAAAGATGCTCGTCAAACAGAAGCAACGGATTACCGGAAGCGGGAATGCTTATTGGATTAGCGGTTCTGATCCAAGTATTGCAATTTTGACTGTAAAAACCTTTCCCGCCCCAGCTGTCAGTTAAAGCAGAACCGTTTACCGCGAGTTGATTTTCCGTAATCCAAGTTCCGTTTTGCACCCAATTTGCCAATCCGTTATCAAAGTTTTCCTCAAAATGAACCGCTGCAGGTGTTAAAATAATATTTAGGTTAAGAGATGAAATTCCGGCAGCAACTTCTAATGTATCAAGATAGGGATAAAATCCGTCTGCACTGATTTCTATGCGATGTCTACCTTGATAAGTAATAAGGTTAAATTCACCGTCAGTCTGCAGAGTATCGTTTTCCACATCATAAAGAACGACTTGCGAAGGCAGCAGAGAACCATTTTCACTGTTGCGAACCGCAATATGTAAATTGACTGCAGGCAAAGGTTGCAAAGCCGCAGAAAGTGTTGACCAGCTGTTAAAGACATTCCAACCGTTCACAACCTGCTCGGCATAGCCTTTTTTGCGGAAGTGAATATGATAATATCCGTTAGAAATAGGTCGCCAATAAGTTCCGTTTACCGGATCAGATTTCCGGGGTGTAAACCAAGGAGCATGTCTTTCTTCAACATAAATTTCCGCTTCCAAAGGCTGACCGGTAACGGCATCAGTCACAGTTCCTCTCAACATAGAATTGGAAGGGACGGCGGATGAAATCGGCAACGCTCTGTTCAACAGCCATTTAACACCGTTGGTGCAGCGCTGAACCGTATTCACCATCAAGGTGGAATCCGGTTGAATATTGTTCGTACCGCACTCAATTACAAGGCAGATAGTGCCCAATTCTTTATACATCCAATTGTTGATATCACCTTTGCGCCCGGAAGAAGCAGAAGGTTCATAACCGCCTCCGCCGTTTTCTCTAATAATGGCGGCAGCAACTCCTTCGCCGATTTGCTGACCCAAAGCCAAATCAGGACAAGGTCTTGTGCCATACCAATTCAGAGGATAAAAGACGCCTTCGCAAAGACCGGTTTGAGGATTACGGGAAGAATGCCAGACGATACAGAAGACAGGCTTCTGTTGACGGCAAAAATTCATCAGCGCCTGAGTTTCACTTTCCGAACCTGCAGCAGGACCGCGATAGTAATCATAAGCTTCAGTATCCAGTCCGGGGGGAGTAAATAAAGTATCTCCGTGCACCCAATTAAAAGGAAAATTGCGGTTGATATCAACGCCATCTATATCATAACCGACTAAAGTGCTGAAATCGAAAACACCGTTATTATTATTGTCGTGTTTATTCTTACGGTAGGAAGGATCCAAATAATCAGTGACGACAGTATGACCTTCCGGATTGATGGTGGGAATGAACCACATTTCCAATTGATTGAGCCAATTGCCGTAAGGAGAATTTTGACTGTGTTCCAAAATTTCATGCAGATTGGACATTGTAGTTTCCACTCCCAAAACTTCTTCCGCATGGACTTGTCCTATAAACAGCACAGCCGGTTCATTTTCTTCCTGCTCCACATTATCCGATAGCTTTATGGCATAAATTGGCAAGTTGTCTTGCTGACTGTGTCCGATAATATAGACTTTTGCCAAAGACGGATATTGCATTTCCAACTGCTGAAGTTCCGCAGTAATTTCAGTATAAGTATGGTAGCAGGACGGCAACGGCGGTAAAGCTTGCAAAGCTGTCAGCGCAAAAACACAAGCAAGCAGGACAAGAAAATATTTGGACATTAAAAACTCCCTTCCTATTGTTTGATATAAATAATATGTGCAATTTCTTTTCCATAGCAAACTTTAATCTGCAAAAAGGCATATCAATTCAAACGATAAATACGGAAATGATATAAATTGAAACTAAAGCGCAGGTCAAAATGAATAGTGCTTGACCAGATTGCGGTCTCAAATTTGAAGTTCATCAATCTTTATAAATGATGGAGAGTAAT
Source organism: Candidatus Cloacimonadota bacterium (assembly GCA_035357855.1). Taxonomy (GTDB): domain Bacteria; phylum Cloacimonadota; class Cloacimonadia; order Cloacimonadales; family Cloacimonadaceae; genus UBA5614. Next base: position 57,258 of record DAOPOH010000006.1, on the reverse strand, counting down.
TGCTAAACATAATTTTGGCTCTGATAGCTCTGGGAGTTTTGGTGACTGTTCACGAGGCCGGTCACTTTTTTGCCGCAAGAATTTGCGGAGTAAAAGTAGAAGCATTTTCTATCGGTTTCGGCAAACCTTTGCTGAAATGGACAAAAAGCGGGATAGAATACAGGCTGGCGTGGATACCTTTGGGCGGATATGTCAAAATGAAAGGTGAAGCGTTGGAAGAAAACGCTCCCGAAGAAGAGGACAGCTTTCAGTATACAAAATGGTGGAAGAAATTGATAATTGCCTTTTCCGGTCCGTTTGCCAATTTCATTTTGGCAGTCCTAATTTTCATTTTAACTTTTATGCTGCCTTCTAAGGTGGAAGACCAATATCCCGTTGTCGGTAAGGCTTCCGGTCAATTTACCCAAATTTTCCTGCCAGGAGATTCTATTCTTGCCGTCAATAACAAACCGGTCAGAGGTTGGTATGAATTCTTAAGCGGGTTACATCCCGAAAAACAGAACAGCATAATCCTGCAGCGTGCAGGAAAAAAGCTTACTTTAACGTTACCGAAAATCCAATATGATACTCTTGCCAATTCCGTATTACCTTCAGTTTCCGCAAAAATTGGAGATGTAAATCCCGGAATGTCTGCATGGAGGGGAGGCTTACAATCCGGTGATATAATTGTTCAAATTGACACCGTAAAAGTCCGAGACTGGTATCAGATGCGGGAATTGATTGTTAACGCCAAAGCCGACAAAGTTAGGGTAACAGTCCAACGCGGAGACAGTTTATTTACCCGAACTTTGGAATTGGAGCCCAATCCGTTGGTTAAAGGGCAAAGGTTGATAGGCATCGGACAATATATGCCAGTCACTTATTCGCAATCGTATCCCCCTTTGAAAGCACTTTCCTACGGTGTGAAAGCTTCAGTTAATTTCGTGGTTATTAATTATGTGGGATTGTATAAAATCTTCACTCGACCGGAAACAATCAAAAGTTCCGTTGGCGGTCCGGTCATGATATATTCGCTCAGTAGCGAATCTGCAAGGAAAGGTCTCAACAGTTGGCTGATGTTTGTAGCCGCCATCAGTTTAGCGTTAATGATAATGAATCTTTTACCCATACCGGTTTTAGACGGCGGATATGTTTTGTTTGCACTGATTCAGGCAGTTACGGGAAAACCTCTTTCTCGTAAAATTCAGATTATCCTGCAAAACATCGGCTTTTTTCTCTTGATGCTTTTGATGGTTTATGCATTCTATAATGATTTCAGTAAAGTTATTGCCCGCGCCATGTCCAATTTGGGAACGCATTGATGCAGCCGGAGAATTATATCTCATTTTTTATTTGACCGGAATATAAAGACAAGTAAAGTGAATTTATGAGTGAAATTAAATATGCAAATTGCTTCGTTTGCGGACCCGACAACGATACAGGATTGCGGCTTGATTTTACTTATGAAGACGGCAAAGCGATAACATGGTTTGATTCACCAGGTCGCTTTGAAGGTTATGAAGGCGTTATACATGGCGGAATTATTGCTTCTTTATTGGATGAAGTCATGGCAAAAGTTATTCTGGCTCAAGATTTAACTGCCGTCACTGCAGACCTGCATATTCGTTACCGCAAACCTTTACCCGTGGGACAAAAGGTCAAAGTCACAGGCTGTATTACTTTGCAGAAAACGCGCACCATTCATGCCGCCGCTGATTTAACCGATGAAAAAGGGGTTGTTTATGCCGAGGCGGATGCAGTCTACATTATTCCCAAAAAAGAAATATGAAAAATCCCTTTAATAATTGGCTGACCAAAGACGAGCAGAGAATATTGGGCTTCCTGACTGCAGTTATAATTGCGGGAATGCTGTTTAAGGTGATTGGAATTTCCGATATTTATGCTGAAAAAACGCCTTCTGAGCAAAAGCAATTGGAACAATCAACCGCTGTTGACAGCACTCTGAAAATTGATCTTCTCACTGCAGACAAAGAAGAATTAATGCTGCTGCCGGGAATAGGTGAAAAGCGTGCGGAAGCCATAATTGCCTATCGCAACATCAAACAATTTGAATCACCCGAAGAATTGCTCAATCTTAACGGCATCGGCGCTTTAACTTTTATCAAAATGCAACCTTTGTTACTTTCTTTCGGCGAATCAGGAAAAGGAGTTACAAACACAGCTAAACTAAATCAACTGCGTCAAGCGCAATCATCCGCAGTTGATACCTCTTCTTCCGCTTCCGTAACACCCACGCAAGGCGCAAGTTACAATAATGACGAAAATAAATCCGCAAAATCTGCTCAACGGCAAAGCACCCAAACAAAAATTAATCTCAACACTGCCACTTTGGAGGAATTGATGAGCCTGAGCGGTATAGGACCGGTAAAAGCACAAGCCATTCTTGATTACAGAGCCAGAATAGGCAGATTTACCGGCGTTGATCAATTGCTGGAAGTTAAAGGCATCGGACCCAAAACTCTGGAAAAAATCCGTCCCCAAGTGGAAATTTAATCGGAGAGTAACAGCTATGGACGCAACTTCTTTCAAATCAAATCGGAAAGCAACCTTGACTTTAGCGAAACTGTTTGAAGCGCAAAATCAATGGCAGGAAGCTTTGGCAATTTATTCTCTCATCTATGAAACAGACCCTTCGCCGGAACTGAATGACAAAATAGAAAGTCTGCAGAAGCGTATTCTGGATGACCCGAACCTGCATTACGAACCCGAAATTGAAAAACTCTTTTCGCCCGACGAGCTTATGCATTTCAAAATCATCAAGCACGGAGCCTTTGAAAATATTCAACGCACCCGCCAACAATTGACCGCAGAAAATTCGGATTATAACATTTTATTGGAAGATGACGAACCGCTTTCTCAAACACAAAAACCAAATGCAGAACTGGAAAAAGTGCTGGATGAAATTGCCGAAAGTTCCGAAAATTCCGCTCAAGCGGACGAACGGCAACAAGGGACGCCTACAATTGATGATTTTGTTCAAGAACTGGCTTTACGTTTCGGCAAGGATAAAAAGATGACCGACATTTCGGTTCAGGATTTCCTCCAACTTTTGGAAGAATATAATTTGCTTTCCGGCTTCTTTAAAAAAGCATGAAAAAAGATAAAATTACACCTTCTGCAAACACATTCTGCCGGCGTTGTTCCAATGCTTGCAAACAACCCGCCGAAGTCAAAATTATCAAATGCCCGAACTTTATCCGCGAACCGGAGCAGTTGGAAATCCCTCTTTTTATATCAAAAACCTCAAAAAAAGACAAATAATATGCGAATCATCACAGGAAAATATAAAGGCACTCAACTCTTTACTGTTGCGGGTAAAACTACGCGTCCGACTACAGATTTCCAGCGCGAAGTCATTTTCTCCATGTATCAGGATTACTCCGGATTAAAAGTTTTGGATCTTTTTGCGGGAACAGGTTCTTTGGGTTTGGAAACATTATCCAGAGGAGCGGTTTGGGTAGATTTTGTCGAATTTGCTCAAGTGGCTTTAACCGTTCTGCTGAAAAACATAGAAAAATTGAATTGCGGAGCAAATTGTCATGTTCATCGTCGTAAAGCTGGAGCTTTTCTTTCTTCCACAGACGGCAAATGGGATGTAATTTTTCTGGATCCCCCGTATAATAAAGATCTGGTAAATCCGGCACTGCAATTGATTTTTAACCGTGAATTGCTTCTGCCCGAAGGGATAATTATCGCGGAACACCATCCTCTGGAAACGATCAACCCGGAATTCCAATCCCGCATCATCGCTCATAAACAGAACAGCAGAGTAACTGCCTTCACTATTTTCCGATAAATAATATCCGGTATCCTGTATAGTTTTTCTATTGATTTTATGCTAAGTTAACCGCAAAGAATAACTTTCCCTTCCCTATCATAAAATACCTTCTTCCTCTTGTTATGCGGAGGGTCAACGGAGGGAAAGCCCCCGTTAACCCCCCGTTAACCCCCCGTTAATCATAAGGAAGAAACAGCGTTTTTTCTTTTTCAGCATGATATTAGCGTTATTTTTCCGCTATACCCTGTTGAGGGGGAAAAGTTAATTGAAGAAGCGCTTACTTTTTTGCCTGATTAGCCACTGCCTCCGCAGCTTTGGCAACTTCATCCGCTTCTGCTAAATAGAAGCTTTTCAGGACATTAAGCTCATCGTCAAATTGATAAATTAAAGGAATGCCGGTCGGGATGTTTAATTCCGGAATATCGGTGTCACTGATGTTGTCCAGATACTTAACTATGGCGCGCAGACTGTTCCCGTGTGCGGAGATTAGCATACTTTTTCCGGCTTTTAAGCGCGGGACGATAATCTCATTCCAAAAGGGAACTGCACGGTGATAAGTATCCTTCAGCGATTCCGTAAGCGGAAGCTGAGTTTCGGTCAAATTTTTATACTTTGCTTCGTGTCCGGGCCAACGCGGGTCTGTTTTTTCCAAAGGTGGGGGCGGAACATCGTAACTGCGCCGCCATAATTTTACCTGCTCTTCACCGAACTTGCGTGCAGTCTCGCTTTTATTCAGTCCTTGCAATGCGCCGTAGTGGCGTTCGTTCAGACGCCAGTCATGATAAATCGGCAGCCACATCAGGTCCATTTCATCCAGAATAATCCACAAAGTGCGAATCGCTCTTTTCAAAACAGAAGTCCAGCACTCATCAAAATTGTAGCCTTCACTCTTCAGTTTCGAGCCCGCAGTGTGCGCTTCCCGAATTCCTTTTTCCGAAAGGTCTACATCGGTCCAGCCCGTAAACAGGTTTTCCTTATTCCAGACACTTTCTCCGTGCCTGATTAGCACTATCTGTTTCATTTTTTATTTCTCCGTTTATTTATTTTTAGCGTAAAGTATTGCACCCTCTTTCTGTTCAAACCATCGTGCCAAAATAAAAAGCAAATCGGACAATCGATTGATATACTGTAAAATAAAGTCAGAAACCGGCTCCGATTGAGAAAGGGTGACAATACGCCGTTCCGCTCTTCGCGTAATTGTTCTGCAGACATCCAATTTTGCAGATTGAGGAGTATTTCCCGGAATAACTAACCCTTCCAAATGCACTTTTTGCTCCCATTCCCGCGCCCGGTCCGTCAATTTATTTACCTCTTCTTCCGTCACGGGATGCGCATACGGTTTGCTTTTGCAGGCTAATTCGCCCATCAGACGAAATAAATCTTGCTGAATTTCCAACAAAATTTGGCGGACATTTTCTTCGGAAACCGCCTGTCTCGCTTCGCCCAAATGAGCATCCAATTCGTCTAAAGTTCCGTAAGCTTCCACCCGCAAATCATCTTTGCGAACGAGTTCACCGGTCAAAAGAGTTGTGTTGCCGGAATCACCTTTTGCCGTCGTAATGCTCATTTCCCCTCACTTCATCGCTATCAGCGAAATTTCTATCTTTGCGTCTTTGGGAAGTTTTGCCGCCTGAACAGTTTCTCGTGCGGGGTAAGGAACGCTGAAGAATTGGGAGTAAAGTTCGTTTAATTGAGGGAAATCATTCATATCGGCGAGAAAAATGGTGACTTTAACGACTTGAGAAAAGGACATATCCGCCGCTTCCAAAATGGCTTTCAGATTGGCAAAAACCCGTTTCGCCTGTTCGATAAAGCTTTCAGGCAATATTTCGGAAGTGGGTTCCAGCCCTAACTGTCCGGAAACAAAAAGAGTGTTGTTTTTCAAAACCGCTTGTGAATACGGACCGATTGCCGGCGGTGCTTTGTGTGTCGTTATCGCTTGCATTTTAATTTCCTCCCGTCTTTTCTTTCTGCATCTTCTTTATTACAGCTTCTACAAAACCGTCCTTTTCAGTCAACCTTTATCTTTGCGTGCAATTCTCTCTTCGCTTAACAGGAAAAATGCTGAATTGATATTGGGTTTATCCTCAAAAAAAAGCCGACCTGACACGCAGAATCGGCTCTTCAAAAACGGATTATTCAAGTTATTCAAATTTCAGAACAACATATTTATAGACTTTGTTTCTGTCTTGGACATAGAGCAGAATAGCCTTTTTGCCGCCTTTATCCATCCTTTCTTTAGCAGCATTCAGCTCACGATAAAAATCCGCAGGCGTATTGACTTCGTGCCTTTCTATTTCCAGAATGATATCGCCAACCGCCAAATCACTTTTTGCTGCGGGACTGTTGGCATCTATCTTACTAATTACTACACCTTTGTCCGTATTGATATTCAATCTTTTGGCAAATTGGCTGTCATTGGCTTCCACCGTAATGCCGGAAGCGATTTTGGTCGTGGTGTCTTTTTCTTTGCCGGCAACAACAACATCTTCAGGATAAGGATCCAATTTCACGCTCAAAGTAATGGTTTGATTATCGCGCAAGATTTTAACTGGAATATTTACACCTACTTTGGCAGTGGCGACGGCAATGCGGAATTTGGAAACATTCGGAACCTTTTCTCCGTTGAATTCTTGAATTACATCACCTTTTTTAATTCCCGCTCTGTCCGCCGGACTGTCTTTTTCAACTTTGGAGACAAGAACGCCGGCAACTTCTTGCAGGTTTAGGCTCTCCATCATGTCACCGGTTATTTCCTGAGGTGTAATCCCCATGTATGCCCGCACAACTTTACCGGTAGAAATAAGGTCATCAACCACACGCTTCGCCAAATTAATGGGAATGGCAAATCCGATACCGATATTTCCGCCGCTGGTGCTGGTTATGGCAGCGTTTATACCGATGACTTCTCCTTTCATATTAATGAGCGGACCGCCGCTGTTTCCGGGATTGATAGCTGCGTCGGTTTGAATGTAATCTTGATATTGCGGACTTCCTTCCCCGAAATTCAAATTTGATCTGCCGATGGCGGAAATCACACCAACGGTTACTGTCCTATCTAAACCTATGTCTCCGAAAGGATTACCGATGGCAATTGCCCAATCGCCTATTTCCAAATTGGTGCTGTCTCCCAGTTTAGCAACGGTTATAGGCTCGTTTTTGTTAGGCTTGATTTTGATAACGGCAATATCGGTATTGGGATCGTTACCCACAATCGTGGCAGTGTATGAAATCTTATCTGCTAAAGTGACAGTAATCTTGCCTTCCTTACCTTTTTCCACCACATGATTATTGGTCAGGATCAAAGCTTCGTTCGTGCTTTTGTTATATTCAAAGATAAAACCGCTGCCCATTGCCGTATACGGCGTTTCTTGAGGCGGTAAATTGAAGAAATACTTAAAGAAAGGATCGTCACTGAAAGGATTTTGAGCGTGAGTAACTGTGATTTTGGCTTCAACTTTAATCTGCACAACCGCTTCCCTAACATTTTTTACTACATCGACAAACGGGCTCTTCCCGTTTTGATCAACTACGGGAGCGACGGCTAAAAGAGGCAATGTCAGCAGTAAAATCAACGCTGCTATGCTTACATGCTTCATTCTCATTTTGGATTTCTCCTTTTTAACCTTAAATTTATATTTTCTGACTCTCAAGATAAAAACCGAAAAATAAAATTCTTAACTCTCATTCTCCGTCTTTGTTCATCTCTTTATCAGTGCGCTTGACGTCAAGATTTTTTTTGCGCTATACTTCCCCTTCCTTTCTTATTCCTACAAGAAAAGTAGAAAAATCCTTCATAATTTTCCAAATGTGAGCTCTATGCTTATCACTGATTTATGACCGAGCCTAAATTCACGCTGCCGGAAAAATGCAAAATTATGTTCGAGATAAAGCTTTGAGATTAAAGAAAATGTGCTTTATAAAGAGCCGTAACTAAAAGTATGAAAGATCTCAGCGGCATCTTGCAAAAGGCGTTCATCCCTTCCCTGTCCACCCACGATTTGCAGTCCCAAAGGCAAATCATGAGAAGAATGACCCGCGGGTATTGTAATTGAAGGCAGTCCAAACCAAGTCCACGGCAAACTCATCAGCGGACTTCCCGTGGAAGAAAGTCCGCGTGGCGCTGCTGAAGTTGCTGCAGGACAAATCCATGCGTCCACTCCTTCGCTGCTCATCAACTTTTTTACATCGGCTCTTGCCTGTTTAAGCTGTAGGCGATAGGATGAAAGTTCATCTTTACTGACTTTGCTTCCTCGTTCATAAAGAGCTTTTGAATGTTCAGAATATAAATCCCCATATTCTTTATATAGTTTTTTGTGATTGAGATAAAATTCGGCTGCAATGAGTGTTTGATGCATGTGATTGAGAGTGCGGATATCTTTCAGGAAGGGCAATTGCGTTATTTCAAATCCGCTTTCATTAAGTATGTCTGCCTGTTCGTAAAACCGATTGAAGGCATCATAATCCGCTTGCGCTAAATAAGCGTCAGCAGGCAAAAAAAGTCTTGGTTTTGCATTAGTTCTGATATCCGAATTCCAATTCTTCACCAAAACGGAAGAGGCAAGAGTTGCACCCGATATATCTTGAGTAAAAAAACCCGCTTGATCAACCGATTGAGCAAAAGGAAAAACTCCGTCCATGGCCATTCTGCCGTAGGATGGTTTGAAACCTATGATTCCGCAATAAGCTGCAGGCCTGATTATAGAAGCAATTGTTTGTGTGCCTAAAGCTAAAGGAACAAAACCTGCAGCCACTGCCGCTGCAGAACCGCTAGATGAACCTCCCGGAGTGTGCTCAGGATTAACGGGATTGCGGGTGGGCGCTGGAGTGAAATAGGCAAATTCAGTCGTGTGCGTTTTGCCCAAAATTAAGGCTCCGGCTGCTTTAAGAGCTGTTACAAGCGAAGCTTCCGGTCCGGTAAAAACTTCCGCAGGCAGTTTGGAACCTGCCTTTGTAAGCATTCCTTCAACATTAAACAAATCTTTTACTCCGACTAATACACCAAATAGCTGTGGTCTTTGATGCGACAAAGGATATTTATTTATTAATGCGTTCGCTTCCGAAAGAAGGCGCTTGCGACGATTCCGTTCAGGCAGCAAAGCATGAATTTCCTTATCCACAGTCTCAACTCTGTCGCATACATGATTTATATAAGCGAATAAATCGAGCGTGTTATTCCTTAAAGCAATGCTTAATTCAGACAAGGAAGCGCGCTCGTAAAACATTTCAGATTACTCCTTCCTCTTTAAGTTGCTCCAAATCTGCAGAAGTCAAACCCAGAAAGCGTTCAAATATTTCTGCATTGTGCTCTCCAACTTCCGGAGCATGGTCACGCATATTCGAGTCCGTAAAACTGCTCATTTTAATCGGATTACCCGCAATTTTTACCGTTCCCGCTATGCTGTCCCGAACTTCAACAATCATATTGCGTGCCAAAACTTGCGGATCATTCAGCACTTGTTCCATTTTGTTAATGGGAGCGCAAGGCACTTTTACCCTTTCAAACAAATCAAGCCAAAATTGTGCAGAATGCTGCAGGAAAACCGGTTCCAAAATTATGTTCAGGTCATTAATATTTTCGGTTCTAAGCTTGTTTGTCATAAAACGCGAATCTGAAAGGAGTTCCTGATGTTCAATAGCCGTGCAGAAAGTCTGCCACAAGCTGTCGTTCCCCACCGCAATCACGAAATAGACATCGGAGGCTTTATAAGCTTGAAAAGGCGTAATGGTCGGATGCCTATTTCCTAAAGGTTCGGGATTTACTCCTTCAGCTTGATAACGCACGAGCGCATTTTCCAAAATAGCCACTTGACCGTCCAGCATGGAAACATCAATTTGTTGCCCGACGCCTGTCTTTTCCCTTTGGTAAAGAGCGGCATTGATGCCTATCGCAGTAAACAATGCCGCAGTAATATCACCCAAAGACATTCCCACCCGCGTGGGAGCACTTCCGGGCCAACCTGTTATGCTCATTATTCCACCCATTGCTTGAGCCAAAATATCATAAGCAGGTTTGTCGGTATAAGGTCCTGTTTGACCGAAACCGCTGGCAGATGCATAAATCAGACGCGGATTTGCCTCTTTCAGAACATCGTAGCTCAAACCGAGTTTTTCCATTGTGCCGGGACGATAATTCTCTACTAAAATATCCGCTTTTTGCACTAATGCCAGCAAAATCTGTCTGCCTTGAGGTTTTTTCAGATTAAGAGAAATGCTCTTCTTTCCGCGATTGATGCTGAGAAAATAGAGACTGCGGTTTTTCATAAAAGGACCGTAAGCACGAGAATCATCTCCGGTTCCGGGAATTTCAACTTTGATGATTTCCGCACCCAAATCGCTTAACAGCATTGTGCAAAAAGGTCCTGCCAGCACTCTGGTGAGGTCAAGAACGATTATATCGGAAAGAGGTTTGGACATCATTTATCCTTATTTTTCGGTTTGGACTTTGACTTGTGAACAACAGCCAACGCAACTTTTTCCGCTGTCAAAGGCATTTCCTTCAAACGGATGTTAAGAGCGTCTTCTATCGCATTGGCAATCATCGGCGCTGCAGGTAGCATAGTATGTTCACCAATGCCGCGTGCACCGAAAGGACCGTCCGGTTGTGGAACTTCGACAATGATCGGAATAATCTCATCGGGAACATCAAGCGCGGTGGGAATTTTGTAATCAGTAAAGTTTGGATTCAGCAATTTGCCTTTATCGTCGTAACGCATATCTTCATAAAGGACTGTAGCAAGGCCCTGCATAAGACCGCCAACAATCTGGCCTTTGATTAAATCCGGATTTATGGCTTGTCCGGCATCAATTGCTTCCGCAGCTTTCAGGACCCGCATTTTGCCTGTTTCTTGATCAATTTCCAAAAGCAAAGCTCCGGCACCGACGGTGTAATGCACATTGGGATGACCGCCTTGGCTGGTTTCAGGGTCACAATTGGCGGAAGAAAATTCCGGTAAAAACATTCCTCTGCCGTTAATCGGACCGCCTTTATATGTGCCGTCAAGTTGCATGATTCCGTTCACTACGAAATCTTTTAAGGGGAGGCAAAAATTCTTGCGGGAAGTGCATTTAACGGCTTCGTCTTCCAGATACAGCTGATCTTTGGGAAGGCAGAAAACCCGCTCCACCAGTGAAAGAATCTGTTCCTTCGCATCCAAAGCCGCTTTCTTAACGGCATTGCCGGAGCCCCAAGTTATGTGTGAAGCCACAGTTTGCCACTCATAAGGGTTGCGATCGGTATCAGGAGTTTCCACTCTGATTTTGGAAGGAGGGACGCTTAAAATTTCCGCAGCGATTTGTGCCATTACAGTTTGGTAGCCTTGGCCGATGTCCATTCCGGAGATAATTAAATTTATGCTGCCGTCTTCATTGAATTTCAAAAAAGCTGAAGAAGAGGCATTAGGCGGCATAGCCGGCGCTTTCCAAAACAGGGAAAAACCTTTGCCTATTACTTTACGCGGGTCTTTGGACACTATCTTTTTGTTCCAATCAATCGCTTTTGCCGCTTTTTCAATGCATTCAATTAAACCGTTGGGATTCATCGGCACACCATAAGCAGTGGTATCGCCTTCTCTGATTGCATTTTTCAACCGGAATTGCACTTCATCCATGCCCAGTTTTTTGGCTATGCGCGTCATGTGTGATTCCAAGCCGAACAGCATTTCGGAATAGCCGAAACCGCGATAAGGTCCTCCCGGAGGAAGATTCGTGTAAACGCAAACACTGTCGATGGAAACATTGGGAATGCGATATGGACCGATAGCTGAAAGTCCTACGGCGTTAACGACATTGGCACCGTATTCTACATAAGCGCCTGCATCCCAGTAAAGTTTGTGGTCCAGAGCAGTGATAGTGCCGTCTTTTTTGACGCCGACTTTGATTTTGGCGACCACTCCCAATCGTTGATAGGTATTGATAAACTCCTGTTCACGCGTCCAACGCAATTTTACCGCATAACCCGGAAGTTTTGTAGCCAAAGCAGCGGGAATGATTTCCATTGTCACACCTGCTTTTCCGCCAAAACCGCCTCCCACATGAGGTGTAATTACGCGAATGTCTTTATGCGTCAAACCCAATGGTCCCAAAGCTTCCGCAAACAAGTTTCTTTGCGTATGCGGAGATTGAGAAGAACTCCAAACAGTCAAACGACCGGAAAGGTCATATTTGCCGATGGCTACATGCGTCTCTAAAGCGCAATGAGCATAGCGGGGCACATGATATTCATCTTCCAAAATCAAGTCCGCTTCTTGGAAGCCCTTTTCCAAATCTCCTTTTCTGGTCTTCCGCCAATGCGCTATATTCGTTCCCGGTTGAGGATAAAACCACGGCACATGTGAATATTCACCCATCTGTGGATGAAGCAAAACACTCTTTTCAGCCAAAGCTTCCATCTGATTGAAAACTGCAGGCAAAGGTTCATATTCAACTTTGACTAATTGCGCCCCGCGTTTGGCAGCTTGAGGAGTGCGCCCTATTACTGCCGCAACCTGCTCTCCGACAAAGCGAACTCGATCCTGCGCAAAAATATACCTATCCTGAACATACAATCCGAATTGATAGGGAAAATCCTTGCCGGTAAAGACTTTGACCACGCCTTCAACCTTTAAAGCTGCCCTGACATCTATCTTCTTAATCAGGGCATGCGCTTGGGTGCTGCCGACAATTTCCGCATACAATAAATTGGGTCCGAAATCCAAATCATCAACATAAACAGCAGCTCCGGAAACTTTTTCGCGTCCGTCAATGCGGATTTCCGGCTTTCCGACAAATTTATATTCACTCATGAGCGGCCTCTTTTTGCTGTTTTCAAAATCGCCTCAAAAATAGGTTTGTAGCCTGTGCACCTGCACAAATTGCCGGATAGCGCTTCTTGAATTTCAGCTAAATCGGGATGCGGATTTTTCTCCAGCAGTTCAGTGGCGGTAATTATTACACCGGGAGTGCAAAATCCGCACTGAAACGAGTTCATGGCAACGAAGTTTTCCTGCAGCTGCGTAAGTTTCGGTTGAGAGATGCCTTCCAAAGTTCGCACTTCCTGCCCTTCAACTTCAACGGCAAGAATCAGACAACTCCGCACACTGCGACCATTTAGCAACACTGCACAAGCTCCGCAATCTCCTCTGTCGCATCCGCATTTGGGACTTTTTACACCTAATTTATCACGCAAGACATCCAGCAGAGTTTGATTTGGTTCAACTTCCACACTGCGTTTTTCCTCATTCAAAATAAAACTGATTTTTGCCATTTCAGCCTCCCAAAATGTTCCGCGTATCAATCTTTTTGCCTTGCAGACGCATCTGACATACCTGCAATCCCCTTTCCAGCATAATTTCACATAGATGCAAACGATATTCACGCGAAGCTCGTAAATCCGTAATCGGAGAGATTTCGTCCGCTACAAGAGCCTTCGCTTTGCGAATTAACTCCGGCGTAATGGACTTCCCGTGCAGCAGATCTTCAATTTTAGAAGAGCGTTTCGGAACAGGACCGACGGCACACCACGCAGCTTTATAATCATCAGAAGCGGAAGCCAAAAGCGCTAAACCGGCTTGTGCCAAGTCTTCTCCATTGTAGCGTCCAAGCTTAAGATAGCAGCCGGTATGCTTTCCCCGCGGCTTCAATAAACTCACACCCAGCACAAGTTCGTCAGCTTTGCGGGCAGTTTTGCGCGGACCCAAAAACCATTCCGAAATCGGCACTTCCCTCTTCCCTTTATAATTCTGCAAATGCACAACTGCATCATAACAGAGCAAAGCCGGTGCAGAATCCAAAGAAGGAACTGCCGAACAGATATTTCCGATCAAAGTTGCACGGTTCCGAATGCCGACTGAAGCTACGCTGCGAGCGGCTTCCCAAAGGAGTAAATAATCCTTTTGAATTGCCTTTGCCTCCAGCAAATCGGTAAAAGTGACATTCGCTCCTATGAATAAACCGTCCTTCCCATTGTCTAAAATTGAAAGTTCAGGCACAGCTTTGATGTCTATCACCGCTTCAGGTTGTTCAATATTTTCTTTTATATTAACCGTTAAATCCGTTCCGCCAGCAAGCAGTTTTGCTTTATCGCCGTATTTGTGCAAAAGTTCAATTATCTCTGCTAAATTTGTCGGACGGAAATATTTAAATTCATGTGTTATTGCCATTGGGGCTCCTTATCGCCTTAACAGGCTATTAGAATGTCGTTTACGATTTCTTAAGCCGCTGCTTTCCATTTTTTGCCTCCTAAACATCCACGCCGTATCCACCCCGAGTCCACGCCGGTGAAGTCGGGGTGGACTCGGCGTGGATCCGGCGTGGCTATTAGGAAAGGTATAAGAATCAAACATTAAGGAAATTAACGCAACAAAAAATTATGGTTCCATGGCAACTATGCGGCACATGGACGATTCAAGTTCAATTCCGCGCAAAGGAAACAGACCTATCCAGCAGCGTTTGTTACTCAGTTTGTCGATATCGCCGCCCAAATTTTCAGCATGAACCAGTTTTTTCGGAAACAGCTTCAAGTGCATCACTTGGTAATACTCCTCAGAGGGAAACATTTCATCCCACCTTTTGCCGTATTTTTGTTGCAGCTTTTTATCCGCTTCCAGAAAGAGATTGGGGTGCCAATTGCGGATAATCGTATTCATGGGATGATCGGCACTACCGCAATCTACGCCTATCCACTTAAATTGCATTTCCAAAGCCCATTTATGGAAAGATGGATCGGGACCCGGATGCTTGACAAAATAGCGAATTTCATCGCTTTCCGGCTGATCCCACGAATATTTGTGATAGCCAGTGTTGATGATGAGGATATCTCCTTTGCGAATATCGGCTTTCTGCATAAACAGTTCAGGCGAGTATAAATCATAATCGTCAACTGCGTCAGAAATATCCACAACGACGCCCGGTCCCACCCACTCTTGAATCGGCACCTCGCCAATCGTGCGTCCGCTGGCGTGAAAATGAATTTCACCGTCTATATGTGTGCCGACATGATTGCTGGTGGTGATGATTTGTCCATTCGCACCCTGACCCATGTGCGCTCCCGCTAAACGCTTAAAGTATTGAATTTGCAAGGGAACATAACTGGGCCAAGGCGGCGTGTGGATGCTGAGGCGTTGGGTCAAATCATACAATTTGACGCTCTGCATGAGATTGAGAAATTCTTGAGTATTCATATACTCCTCCTTGTTTAGAAAGTTTCAGCCAAACCGGAAAGGGCTTTGACAAAAGGTTCAATCGGAGCGGAAACGACGCCTGCTCCGACCTGTCCGATGCCGGCTTTTTTATGTGCTACGCCCGTATCCAAATACGGCGTCAGATTATTTTCAATTACTTTCACTGTATCAATTCCCAAAGGCGTGCCTCTGAAATCCAGAGCAGGAACATGATAATTCTTACTTTCGCCATGTGTGATTTCATACATTAGGCGAGTATATTTTAAGGCATCGGCAGCTTTTCCGCCTACAAATTGAACAATGGCAGGAGCGGAAGCCATGGCAAAACCACCCAATCCTCCGGTTTCAGTAATTGCACTGTCACCGATATCGGGATTGGCATCTTCTTTACTGTAACCGGGAAAATAAAGTGCATCCGGAACCAAGGCCGCACCTGTAAACCATTTCTTGCCTGTTCCGCTTAATCTGATCCCGAAGTCAGTCCCATTGCGCGCCATAGTAATGACTATGCTGCTGTAAGGAATATCGGCAGCGGCATCCAAAACGGCTTTGCAGGCGGGCATGGATAAATTCAGGAAAAAGTGGTCATTGCCGTTGATGAAATCCAGCACTTGAGCAGCATCTTCAGTTTTATCAGCCGTCCTTAAAATTGCGGAAGCGATGTGTCTGAAAAATAAAGAAGTGCCTGCCCGATTGCGATTGTGGACTTCGTCACCCATGTGCAAAGCCTGCGCTATCATATTCTTCATATCTATTTTCCCCAAATAATGAATAGCTTTATCCAGAACGGGATACATCACCTCTTCCATCCATTTCAGTCTGGAGATGACCTCGGGAGCAAAAGCTCCGTAACGCAGAACTTTGCCCAGACCTTCATTCTGGGTGCAGAAAGCGGTATTGCCGAAGGTTTCATTTTGAACGATAAACACAGGCATGGAAGGTGAAATGATACCTGCCATCGGTCCCACGGCATTATGCTCGTGGCAAGGCGCAAAATGAATTTCGCCGGATTGCGCCAAAACTTCTGCTTCCTCAGCAGTTTTAGCTTTACCTTCATATAATAAAGCACCGATTACTGATCCTTTCATCGGTCCGCACATGCGTTCCCATGTTATCGGCGGTCCTGCATGCAAAATAGTATTTTCCGTCATTTTCGGAATTACCTTGAGGGCAATGTCCATTCCTATCAAAACAGGACTGCCTTGTTGAATAATATTCAACACTTTATCATTGGCAGCTTGGATTTTTTCTGAATGCAATTGAATTTTCTCCCAAACCTCAGCTTCTACATCAGCCGGAGGATGCCAATCCACTTGCACGACTTCCACTCCCTGCTGTCTGAGGTCAGCGGCAAAATTTTGCAGACCCAGATTGATGACTTTAAGCGGTTTATTTTCCAAATCAATAAGAGACATTACTTGCTCCTCAGTTGCTGAATGAGGCGGACAGCTAATGCACAGGCTTCCGCATTGGTAGTCGTAACTATGGCACCGGAATTTTGCAAAGCGTGAATTACGGCTTGCCTGTTCTGCGGATCTTCATCAGTGCCGATAACACTGCAAATGATGACAATATCCGTTTCCTTCTTGATTTTTTGCAGCACTGGAACCAATTCCGCTTGCGGCTGCGGATGAGAGCCGTAACCCAAAACCACATCCAGCAAAATAACGGCTACACTTTCGTCCCGACTCTCCTCTTCCAACTTAGTCAATCGCAGAGAAAAATCTATCATCGGATGCGGTCTCCCTACGGTAAATTCATCGGCTCCCAGATCAATAATCGTGTCTTCTTTACTCTGCCAAACATCCTGCAGACGATATTCAGGCTTGAGAGGCGTATTGCTGAAAGGATAGGAACCCAGCTTTTGACGATAAATCGACTGCGCTTCATAACATAAAGTCCCTCCGCTGAACAATCCTCTCAAATAACGACGGGTAGGTTTGACCGGCAAAGTCACCAAAGTCCTATTTGTGAATAGCGTTTCCAACTTTAGTTCTTTCCCTTCCTTAGCGGGAAGAATTTTATCATTTAGAAGGCGGCATGCTTTGTAAGCAGTTTCCGCTAAAGTATCTGCCATATACAGATATGGATTTTTCGGCGGGGAAAAAGGCTGTAGGAAATTGATGACAACAGGTTTTTGCACGCTCTCAAGCAACTGCCAAATCTTCTCCACAACCTCTGTATCGGGAACTTTACTCAGCAGAACAAGGACTTCCGTATTCGGGTCACGCATTAAGTATTCTAAACAGAAAAGCAGCATCAAGCCGCCAATTTCTTTTTTACCGTCTCTGCCACCGGTTCCGAAAGCTTGAGAGATTCCTTCTCCGCAATTGTGAATAACGGAACTGACTTCCTGCAAACCTGTTCCGGAAGCGGAAACAATGCCGATTTTGCCGCGCCTGACAGCATTGGCAAAAGCTAAGGGTATTCCGTTAATAATAGCAGTGCCGCAATCCGGACCCATCAACAGCAGGTTTTTGGAAACGGCGAATTCTTTGAGTTGACGCTCAGTTGTCAAGGATACATTATCGGAAAAAAGCAAAACATGCAGACCTTGCCGCAAAGCTTTCATCGCTTCCGCACCCGCATATTTACCCGCTATGGAAATAAGAGCAAGATTGGCTTCAGGAAACTGCTTGACTGCACTTTCCAAACTGCGGGGTTGATATTCCATTTCGGGATGTTCTTTTGTGCCGGGTAAGCCCTTATCCAACCATACTTTGACAGTTTCTATCAATTCTTGACAAAGAGCTTCCGAATCAGCTTTTACTGCTATGCAGATAGCATTTTCCGGCGCTTGCTCGAACTCGGGAAGCAACAAATCTGTCGCTTTCAAAATAGCTTTGTTTTCTTTGGAAGCCATAATGGCAACGGCATCAATGACCCCTTCCCGCTTTTTCATCTCTTTGGAAAGAAGCATCAACTGCACGGAATCGAAGTATTTACCTTGCACCACTGTTCCGTTAATCGGCATACGCAATCCTTATATTTTAATTTCCCAAGCAGCCAAAAAGCCGGTTAAAGCATCGGCACCGGAAGTTTCACCTTGAGCCAAAACCTTTTCCGCGGCAGATTGCAATTCCTGATGTTCACTTTGCAGAGTAAGCAACAAATTCTTCCACTGCTCATCATACCAACCTTTATAGGCTTGCAATAATAAAGTATTAACCGGCAAACTGTTACCCGGTGAAATTTGATAAATGGAATCCCTGATTTTTGACAACTCTTTTTTTTCTGTTTGCTGCCGAACCTGCAATCCGATTAGCAATCCGGCGTTAAAATCGTCCCCCGAAGGAGTAAAACCATATCCCCGACCCTTAAAACTTGCTGCAGCCTGTTCATATTTCTGTTTCTGCAAGAATTGATAAGCTTGCCTGAATTGTTTAGCCAGCTCTGCATCGAATTTTGAGGACACCGGATAAGCTTTGTCCGTCAGAAGAAAAAGCATGGAGTTTGCAATCTTTTGATTAAGGAGAAATTCTTTAAGAAAGGCTATCCCTTTTTGGACATTATCCTTATCTTTGAAGTCAAACGAGACACTGGAATTATAAAGAAGATTGTCCTCAGCCTGTAACGCCAAACAATCATTCAAAATTACGCTTCCTGCCCTGTATTCCAAAATTTGAACGGAACTTAACTCAGCTAATTCAATTTCAATCCTGAACGGTCCGGCTCCGACTTCGGGAGTAACTAAAGAAACTACTTGCTTTTTATAAACAAAATTAATTACTCGCTCAAAGCGGGAATGCACTTCCGCAAATCTGTCAAAAGGAAATCTGTCTCCCACTGACACAAGTTTCAGCATTATATTTCTCCGGAATCGTTTTTCATTATTTTAATTTGAACCTGCTTAAACTGTCAATAAGTATATCGGATGCAAAGAAAAAATTACGGAAAAGAAATAATATATCTTGACAGAGAAAGAGTTGAGAATAAAAAAATAAAATGTTGTCGGATTAAGCTGAGAAGGAGGTCATAATGAGACCTTTTCTAATTTGTTTGTTACTGCTGAGCACAGCTTTATGCGCGCTCTCACCTTTTGCCTATTTTGAACGACCCACTCCTGCTCAAATAGAACAGTATTATCTGAACAAAGCTGCCAATCCTGAACTTTACAGTTACAACCCTTTACAAGTCGGCAATAAATGGTTTTACAGCGGATGGTCAGCCGGTCCTGAAGGGGATGTTCCAATTTCTTATCATTGCGGCAGAGAAATTACAGCCGATAGCTTGCTTAACGGTAAACTGCATTACTATGTATTTAGTCAATACACCTTTGAACAATTTTGGGAATACAATCAGGGCGACAGCTTAATGGCTTACACTCAAATGTGGACTGCACCTTATGATTATACCGATCAGTTATTCTGGTTATTTGAGCCGGGCAGCAGCTTTCAACCCTATTGGAACGGATGGGAAATCACTTGCCAAGAATACGGTTTAGTCAATATTTTCGGCGAAACGGTAACAGCAGTTTATTTCTCCATAACAGCAAGCAATGTTTCCATTTGGGCGGAGAGATTTGGACCCTTGTCCCACGGTTTTGATTTTGGACAGGTTACACTTAACGGCTGCATCATTGACAATGTCATATACGGCGATGTTCCCAATCCTGATGAACCTTTGCCTTCTCCGGTAACTCTTAACCTGCTTCTCTATCCCAATCCCTTTACCGATAAGCTTAATCTGAAAGAGGAACAAAGTTCCCTCAAGCCGGTTGATTTATCAATCTATAATCTGAAAGGACAGCTTATCCGCAATTGGTCAAGACAGAAAATTTCGGAACTGAATTGGAACGGCAAAGACGCACAAGGAATGCCTGTCGCTGCAGGAATATATATAATTCAAGCTTCGGACGGTTCACACAGCATTTGCAAGAAGGTGCTCAAGCTGCGCTAATCCGTTAATTATATAAATAAAATAAATCACTTTGCTTCATTTTACCCTCATACTATAAAAGACCGTTGAATAATCAAGGGAAAGCATAATTTAGCTTGACAGGGCAAACCCTACTGATATTCAATATATCTAAAGATAAGGATTTTTTCTTCTTATCGAGTCGGGAGGTTACAATGAGGAAATTATTTTCGGTTTTTATTTTATTAATTGCAAGTTTGGGTCTGTTTGCGCAATGGAGTTCGGATCCTTCATTACCTAATCAGATTTATTCCGGTACAAGTGCTCAAGTAATGCCCAAAACTGCCATCACACAAGACGGGCATACATGGATAGCATGGATGGATAATACTACCGGCAATTACAACACCTATATCCAAATGTTAAATTTTCTCGGAGAGCCGGAATTCACTTCTCCCGTTCTGGTAAGTAATCATCCGACAGCAACATGGATTACGGAATGGGATATTGACAGCGATCCTAACGGCAATGCGATTTTATGTTTTCAAGACCTTCGCCTCGGAACAGCGAATACAGTAATTTATAAAGTTACTCCGGACGGCACATTAGCGTGGGGTGCAGACGGAATTTTGCTTTCGCATGATATTTCTACTGATTACTCAAATTATTCGCCCGTTATTCAATGTTTGTCTGACGGCAGAACTGTTGCCGGTTGGCAAAGAATCGGCAGTGCAACCGAAATCAGACTGCAAAGTTTATCTTCAGCCGGAGATTTACAATGGGGCGCAGACGGCATTGCCATTGCTTCTGCAACCGCAAATTACACTTGGCCACAAATTAAGGAATCCCTAAACGGCAGTATTATTGTCAAATACTATGAAGACACAGGTCCGGCATGGGCTCCTACCAGACATTTATTAGTGCAAAGATTTTTACCGAACGGAACAGCAGTTTGGACTAATCCGACAGCTATTCAAAATACCGGAGGAATTAACGCTTGGACACAATTAATCGGTTTTGTTTCTGAAAATGCCGGCGGCGCTTTCATCTCTTGGCACGATTATCATCTGAACAGCAACATCGCCTTCGCTTATGTTCAGCATGTCACTGCGGACGGAGCTGTAACCATGCCGCAAAACGGTGTGCAAGTTACGACAAACCAAAACTATAATCAATTTTATCCCAAAATCAGTTTCGATTCTGTTCTTCAGGAAATTTATGCTTTTTGGGTCCAAGAAAGCAGCAATCAAGACACTTGGAGCTTACAAGCGCAAAAGCTTTCTCTTAACGGTGAAAGATTGTGGAGTGATCAAGGTCTCGTTTTAATCCCAAGCGGCAATTATCCTATTTATCCTCTGCAGGCAATGAAATTTGGTGAAGGGACAGGTTTTCTTTATACTATGAGCCCCGTTGCCAATAATGATCAAGTGTCAAACATCAAACTTTATGTCATTGATGCCGACGGACAATCTCTTTTACCTGCAGGCAGCGGAACAGTAGCTGCCACGAATTCACATAAACTGCATTATGATCAAGCTGTTGGGTCAAATGCCTGGGGAGTTGTCGTTTGGGAAGACGGAAACGGACCATCATCAATTTACGGTATGCGTTTTAATGCAGACGGCTCTGTAGGCGTTGGTTATCCGGCTCCATATAACCTGACTGCTCAAGTGATAAATACCAATGATGTTTTTCTTCATTGGGATATGTCCGAAACATTTGTTCCGCCCATCGGCTACAATATCTATCGCAATAATATATTTTATCTTTTAGTCAGTCCGGATGCTACCGAATACCTAATACACGATTTAGGACCAGGACAATGGGTTTTTAAGGTTTCCGCTTTATTTGCCGATGATCATGAATCCGCATTCTCCAATGAAGCAGTAGTCAATATTACGGCTGCAGGAAATGAGATAATGCCTGATATTAAGCCGCTCATGGAAATTTGCCCCAATCCTTTCCAAAATATTATTTCCATCAACTTAAAAGGACTTTCTCCCTCAGTCACGGCAAATTTGTCTATTTACGATCTCAAAGGCAGATTAGTCCGTAAATTCCATTTAACCGGCAAAAGTGAATGGACTTTAACTTGGGACGGAAAAGACGAGAGCAAAGTGTCTGTTCCGTCAGGCGTTTATTTCTTTAAACTTCATTGCGGTGAGCTGCATCAAATAAGCAGAATTATAAAATATTAAAACCGGACTGAAACATAGAAAGAAGATGGAATTATTGATTTTGAGCGTTAGCATTTGCAATAAAATTAATTTCCGGAGATATAATTTCATATAAGAGAGACGCTAATTTTTCCTTATCGCGATAAACTTCATCCTGGGGTAAAATCGGCGGATGGATAATTAATTTGAGATTTGCTTTTTTAATTTTCTTTTCTGCCTCAAACATATTACGTGTGCCTTGAATAGTAACAGGTTGAATTACTGCTTGCGCTTGAGTAGCCAGCTTCAGACTTCCCGTTTTAAATTCTGAAACAGAGCCGTCTTTACTGCGTGTTCCTTCAGGAAAAATGACAATTGCCCTTCCCTTTTTTATATGCTCAACGGCTTTTTGGAAAGAGGCAACAGCGGCTTTGGGACTTGATCTGTCCAAAAAAACAGAATGAATTGCAGCAATCCAGATATTCAACAAAGGTATCTTTTTTAATTCACTTTTAGCCACAAAACCTAACAGGCGCGGTGTCCAACCCGTTAACAAAGGAATATCAAACATACTTTGATGGTTACAAATCAGGCAAAGATTGGGTGCCGAAGAGAAATTTTCTCTGCTTTCCACCTTAACCTTTGAGCCGGTGGATAGAATTGCCAGACGTCCCCAAACAACAGTTACCCAATGGACAAAACGATCTGCAACTTTATTACCTGCAACCAACCTTAATAAATAAGAGATAAGAAGGAACGGTATGGTCAGTAGCATCAAGATAAAAAAGCCGAGAGCCCAAATAACTGTAAAGAACATATCTCTTTAGAAGCTTAAATTTACCCATTCCTCATAGATGCTTTTCAGATCTGTAATCCGGGCATTGCGTTTTTTTGCGTTGTTAATTGTCCGCCAATACAAACCTCCCCAACCCGGGTAATCTATCTTATCAAAAGTATTGTTATGCCAAAGCAAAGTCAATAATGAGTTGTAAGCCGCAGACCGTGAAATCAAATCGGAAAGCCTTAATCGAGCGGAAAAGACATTCAAATTCATAGCATTTTTGGATAAAAGAGTAGTATCCATAACAGCCAGAGGAATCTCCAAAACTTGGAAGGGTCTGTTTTCCTTTATGTTAAACGGATAGAAAGGAAAGGAAGTACCTGCTCTGTAACCTATATGCTCCCAATAACCGAGCGAGCTGTCATACTTAATACCCGCTTGCTCCAACACGGCAAAACTCTTCTGATAATCAAAATGCAGATAATGGGTGCGAAAGCCTATCGGAATAAAGCCCAGCTCTTGTAAAACGCTCATTTCCCTTTTGAGCACATCAAGATCAAATGCAGCCTCCGGACTGCCGTGCATACCGACATCTTTATCCTGCAGAAGTTCTTTTATCTGCTCTCTGTATTCTGGATTGGTAATATAATTTTGCCGCGAATCAGGATAATCGTCTTTCGCCATCAAAAACCAAGTTGAGCGGACACGGCGTTTTTCCTCTTTTTTCATCAGCTTTTTAATTTTGCTTTTGGGATTATTGGAGATGGCCTTGCTAACAAAATGACACAACAACTTGTAAACCGCTCGCAAAGGACGCTTGTATATTGTGGAAAGATTATATCGATAAGTTTTGTGCAGATGCTCTCGCGTCCAATAATTCCAGTAATCTATATCATGCGAAAGAGCAACAGCAAAGTCTTTCCCATCCTGCCAATGCAGGTCGCGCACATATTCTGGTAACAAAATACTTATGACTTTGAACAATATCCGACAATAGATATCCACGACCGGGATTTCCGTAAAACCCCACCTGTATTGCAGAGAATTTTTGAAGTCCACTCTGCTTTTAGCCAGACCGCGACAACTTAAAATATATTCTGGCCAACAGGAAAGAAAGTAAAACCCGCTGGCTACAATATCTTTACGAATGGCGCAAAAGTCCTCATATAGGGTATAAATTTCCCCGTTTTGGGAAAACAGAAATGGGATAAATTCCCGATTGAATTTCCTGAAATTTACTTTTTCCAGAGGATAAAGTTCCAATCCGTCAAAAAATTCTGCGGTATCCGGTTGAAAATGAATACGCACAGGATAGTTATGCGTATTGTAGACACCGTAATAGATATGTATGCCTTCCGTATGCTGTTTGTAATAAAATTTGGGATTCAACCGCAGAATATAACAATATGTGCGCAGAACAAATTCCGCTTTCGGTATATAGTTCTGCGGCACATTAATCAGGATATTGATGTTAGGATATTTTTCCATTTCAGCTGCGCATAAGAGGCAAACCGCTATTCCAGAAACACATATTTGAAGATTTCATCTATCTCATTTACATAAATCAAATTCAGGTTGGCTAAGATATCTTCTTCTATTTCGGAAACCGATTCCCTGTTTTCTGCCGGAACGATAATTTGCTTAATCCCTGCTCTTTTGGCAGCTAAAAGTTTTTCCTTCAAACCGCCAATTGGTAAAACTCTTCCGAGTAAAGTGATTTCACCCGTCATTGCAACATCATGCCTGACTTTCTTTTGCATAAATAAAGAAGCCAAAGCGGTGGTTAAGGTAACTCCTGCGGAAGGACCGTCTTTGGGAACGGCTCCTGCGGGAAAATGGACATGGACATCAAATTTCTCAAAATCTTTCGGATTCAGATTATACTTTTGATAGTTCGCTTTCAAATAGCTTAAAGCAATTCGCGCCGATTCTTTCATCACATCACCCAAAAGACCGGTTAAAATAATTCCTCCTTTCCCTGGCATCCGAATTGATTCGCAAAAGAGAATTTCGCCTCCGTATTGAGTCCAGGCCAAACCCGTGGCGACACCGATTTCCGGTTTACGATTCGCCAATTCCAAACTGAACTTTCTCACTCCCAAATAATCTTTGACATTTTCCGCCGTAATTGTGTATGTTTTATCTTCTCCGGAAGCAACTTCTTTGGCTATCTTGCGCAAAATGGAGCCAATTCTTCTCTGCAAATTACGAACTCCCGCTTCCCTCACATAGTAACGGCAAATCTCTTCTAAAGCACTTTTGTGGAAGGTTATCTTTCTGCCTTTAAGTCCGTTCGCATCCATTTCTTTGGGAATAAGGAAGTGCTTCGCAATTTCAATTTTTTCCGTTTCCACATAGCTGGAAAATTCTATAATTTCCATCCGGTCGCGCAAAGCGGGAGGGATAGTATCCAGCGAGTTTGCCGTCGTAATAAACATTACTTCGGAAAGATCAAAAGGTAAGTTTATGTAATTATCCACAAAGGAATTATTCTGCTCGGGATCCAAAACTTCCAACAAAGCGGAAGCGGGATCGCCTCTGAAATCGTAGCCCAATTTATCGATTTCATCCAGCATAAAAACGGGATTAGCAGTCCCTTGACGCTTAATTTCCATAATGATTTTACCGGGCATTGCACCGATATAAGTTCTTCTGTGACCGCGAATTTCAGCTTCATCATGAATGCCGCCCAAGGACAGGCGGATAAATTTACGCTTCATAGAGCGTGCAACTGATTGACCGATAGACGTTTTCCCCACACCGGGAGGTCCGACAAAGCACAAAATCGGAGCTTTTAAGTGCCCTTTCAATTTCTTCACCGCTATATATTCCAGGACGCGTTCCTTCGGCTTTTGCAATCCGTAATGGTCATGCGTCAGAATTCTTTCTATCTTCTTTAAATCCAACCTGTCTTTACTGTATGTCCGCCAAGGCAAATTCACTATCCAATCCAAATAATTACGAATTACCGCATATTCGCTGGCAGCAGGCTGTAAAGAAGATAGGCGGTCCAATTCTTCGTAAGCAACTTCTTTAACATAATCGGGCAGATTGTTCTTCTCAATCAGGCTCTGCCACTTTTGAATTTCCTTGCTGACTTCATCAGTTTCACCCAATTCTTTGCGAATGGCGTCCATTTGTTCTCTGAGATAATATTTTCTCTGGTCTTCACTCATCTCAAGCTGAATATTGCTGCGCAATTGATTTTCCAGACGCATTTGACGAATGAGATCAGCCAGACAGTTATTCAAAATGGTAAAGCGCTTTTTTAAATCTATCGCTTCCAAAATTTTCTGCCTGTCTTCGACGGGTAAATCAGTATTGCCCGCTATTATATCAGCTACTCTTCCGGGCTGCTTAATATTATTTAATCCGGCAATCATATCCCGATTTAGAACATTGCTTTCTTGCGAAATCTTCTCCAAAAGCTCAATAGAGATTTTTTTCAGAGCTTGGATTTCGGGACTGTCATCCTGTTTTTCGGGAATGGATTCCACATCCACCAGGATAAAAGGTTCACGTTGAACGACTTTTTGCAGTCTGATGCGGGAAGTCCCTTGCAGCAAAAGACTGATTGTTCCGTCTTGATTACGCAGCATTCGCAAAATAGTAACAGCTGCACCTATTTCGTATAAACCAAGATCGCCTGAATTGCTTTTCTCTTTCTCCAGAAAAAACGCTACGGATTTATCTCCGGATAGAGCATTGTCAATCACCAGTTTACCTTCTTCTTCGGATACGACCAACGGCATCAACAGATAAGGAAACATGACGACATTGGGCAAATGCAGGACAGGCAAAGTTCTGGGTATTCTATTCGTTTGATCGTCCATATTATCTCCGTTATTTATTACTTATTATTTATATGTGAATCAAATTAATACTTAATACCAATTTAAGCCATACTCTTTATTTGACAAGTAAAAAAAGAAATTGCATTCTGTATCATATATTTGCAAATTGGAATATGGTTTGCTCATACCTTCTTATCATGAAATTGGATAATATAAAAATTAACCCATGGATGAAAGTTATAGTCCTGACGGGTGCAGGTATCAGTGCCGAATCGGGACTGCAAACCTTCAGAGGCAATAACGGATTGTGGGAAAATCACAAAGTGGAAGATGTCGCCTTTCCGGAAGGATTTGCTCAAAATCCCGAATTAGTCTGGTCTTTTTATCGCGAACGATATCAACAGGCTCTGGCTGCACTTCCAAACCCCGGACACTATGCTTTGGCGGAAATGGAAAAGAAGCTGGGCAGCAATTTCCACATCATTACCCAAAATATAGACGGCTTGCATCACAAAGCGGGGAATAAAAATGTCATTGAAATGCACGGGACTGTGACCCAATGCTGCTGTACAAATTGCGCAGCTAAATTTGATCTCCGCTCTATCGACCTTTCCGTCAAACTTCCTTTGTGCGAAAAATGCAACGGACTTCTGAGACCGGATGTTGTCTGGTTTGGTGAAATCCCTTATCATCTTGACTTGATTGAAAAATTAATCCGCAAATGCAATCTCTTCATTGTAGTCGGAACCAGCGGAACAGTTTATCCTGCAGCCGGATTTGTTTTGGCTGCTAAATATAACGGTGCAGCCACCATCGGTATAAATTTAGAAGCACCCAAAAATGCCGATTACTTTGATTATTTTTATGAAGGCAAAGCAGGCGACCTTTTACCAAAACTCGTTAAGCATTGGCTGGAGTTTTTCGAAACCGAAATTTCCAGCTAAAATTCATCATTCTATTCACTCTCGATTGTTATATTAAAATAGCTTTATAATTATTTCTTTATCAGATATATAATCAATCAATTGTAGCTTATTTTTGCCTGCTTAAAAGTAGCAAAATGAAAAAATCCCGAGAAAAAGCTTGACATATTTCGTCAATTACCTAATTAGTTTTTTAGCAAATTACCAAAGGAGGAAAATTCTTATGAAAGACTTAAGAACAAGCGCTATTAATATGATAGTCAATTACATCGCCACTGATCCTCTCAACAAAATGAACAAAATCGTGTCTTTGGCGGAACGCTTGGATCGGCAGGATAAGTATATCGGCATGATAAAAGAAATCAGGGACGCTTTAGCAAGCGAGGACAGTCATTGGCGCTTATTTGTGGAAAACCTGTTCAATAATGTGAACACAAAAATGATTCGTAAAATCGCCGAAGGCTTTGTAGTCAACTCGACTTTAGTAGGCGGACCTCGACGCGAAAAGGCAAAAAATCGTTATCAGACCGGAATTCCTTGGGCAATTTTAATGGACCCCACCAGCGCCTGCAATATGTCATGCACTGGTTGTTGGGCTGCACAATACGGGAAACAGCATAACCTATCTTTTGAAACACTTGATTCCATTTGCAGGCAGGGTAAAAAATTGGGCATCTTTTGGTATATCTTTTCCGGAGGGGAACCTCTCATTCGAAAAAATGATTTAATCAAGCTGTGCGAAAAGCATCAGGATTGTTTCTTCCTTGCCTTTACCAACGGAACTCTGGTAGATGAAAAGTTTTGTGAAGATTTGGAGCGGGTTGGCAATTTCACTTTGGCTTTTTCCATAGAGGGCGATGAAGAGACGACTGATATGCGCAGAGGTAAAGGAAGCTACCGTAAGGTTATAAATGCCATGGATTTAATGCATAAGCACCGGATTTTCTTCGGTTACTCCACTTGCTATCATCATTACAATATAGAAAGTGTGGCTTCCGATGAATTTGTTGATGATATGATTGCACGAGGTGCATTTTTTGCTTGGAATTTCACTTACATGCCAGTCGGAAAAGACGCCGATACTGATTTACTTGTAACACCCGAACAGCGTGCTTACATGTATCAAAGAGTAAGAGAAATTCGGATGGCTAAACCGATTCTGGCATTGGATTTTTGGAATGACGGCGAAATAGCCAACGGATGTATTGCCGGAGGACGCAGTTATTTCCACATCAACGCTTTGGGCGATGTTGAACCTTGCGCATTCGTTCACTATTCCAATGTCAACATCAAAGAAGTTTCTCTGATTGAAGCCTTGCAATCTCCCATTTTCAAGGCTTATCAGAAACGCCAGCCTTTTAATGATAATATGTTACGGCCTTGTCCGGTTTTGGATAATCCCGAAATTATCAAAGCTATTATTGAGGAATCGCACGCCAAGTCAACCGATATGTTAGCTCCTGAACCGGTGGAACAGCTTTGTGCCAAAACTATTCCCGCTGCCGAAAAATGGGCTCTGAAAGCGGATGAACTTTGGAATGAGCGATTGGAGGAAATAAAAAGAAAAGAAGCCTATGAGAATATCATCAGCGCTCAAAGGTGATGACCTTATTAAGAAAGGGTTTGCGTAAGGGTGCCGAAAAGCCAAAAAGTTTAGTTGCGAATAATTACTGCTGCCAACATTGTGAGAGAAAAAACTCAAACCCGAAAATTATTATTGACACCCTAAGGCAAAGCAAAATAAAAAGACAGTTTATGCTGATAAAAAAGGAGAATTGATGATGGATTCCTTGTTCAAAGCCATAGCGGATGTTAATCGCAGGAAGATTCTTATTCTTTTGCATAAACAGGGAACGATGACGGTCAGTGAGATTGCCACACATTTTGATATCAGTTTGCCTACTTTAAGTGAGCACCTGAGAATATTGCGGGAAGCAAAAGTTGTGACTGCCCGAAAATATAAACAGTATAGTCAATACAGCCTCAATCATGCAGTTTTTGAGGAGCTTTCAAACTGGGTAACGGAATTTCTTCCCCAAATATAACTTATCTTTTCCGCGAACTGATTAAGTCGGATACATACTATCCCGAGGAAGCAGATAATTTTTCTGTTCTTCCGGAATGAGGCTGCACATACAAAGATAAATAATAGAGATAGATAATACTCTTAAGGTGTATTATCATCTATATATATCGCCAGATGAGAAAGACAATTCGTATAAGAACCGAGCTCATTGTCATACCAGCCGAAAAGTTTGGCATGAGTAACCGGTATAAGTATTTCCTTATCTGTAGTGATACCTGCTTCAGCCAAACTATGATGAGGAATTGGAATAAATCCGGTTCTGGTATGTGTTTCATGAGCTTCGATGACGACAGCTGCCATAGTGCCGATTAAATCAGCGGAAACATTTTGTCGTTCCGAATAAACGAGCAATCCTTTTTGTTGACCTTCTGCAGCTTCTTTATAGATATTATTCAGAACTTTGCGATTGATGGACGGGTGACCTTGAGTATCCATTTTAGTATGAAAAGTTACATTCAGATTAATGAGTGAGACAGTATTTGTGGGAATGCGCACAGAATCTGCCATAAACCCTATATTTTTAATTTCCGGCATAACTTGTTCCAAGGCCTTACTGACACCTGTAGTAGAAAGGATGATGTTGTTAAAAACACTTCTGGTTTTGCGCAAATCGGTGGCACCGGCTTTAGGAACACTATCCAAAATGCTTTGTGTATTTGTTGCTGCATGAATGGTGCTCATAGAAGCAGTGACGATTGAAGAAGTCTCTTCATGTTCAAGTAAAGGTTTAACCATATGAGCCAAACCGGTAGTTGTGCAACTGGCGGCAGAAATGATATGATGAGTTTTAGGCTCGAAACTCAAGTGATTGATTCCGTAAATCATAGTAACGGCATCTGTTGCCTGAGTTGAAGCCGTAACCTTACTTTTGAACGGAGCGGAGCAGATAACTTTGAGAGCTCCGGCTTCCAAATGTCCTCGCAAGCATGGTTGACCTTCTTCGGGACGGATATTGGGATCGAGAAAGTTGCCCGTGCAATCAACCACGACTCGCACACCTTCATCCAGCCAATTAATATCACGAGGATCGCGAGCTTTGCGTAAAATCTTTACATAAACGCCTTCAATCTGAAGCAAAGGAATTTCCGAATCAATAATTTTGATTTCAGCTTTTCGCCCGACAATTCCAAAGAGGAATTTATGGATATTGCCATAGGTGGAATCATTTTCTATTACCTGAATCAAATCATCCAGTTCTTTGCCGACTTCTCTGCCGCAGTTTATGACAATGCCTTCATAATGCCGTAAGTGTATCATATTCCATAACAGCAATTTGCCTATTCTGCCCATACCGTTGATTCCGAGCAGTTTTTTCCCTTTAAGGTTGTCCGTTGTCATGGTTATCTCCTTAATCTATATATTTTTTTCTTTTTGCAAATCAGAATGTCCGTAAAGTCTCAATCGGGTAATGGCCCAAATATATATGGCCGCTACTTGCGTCAAGAGCTATGGCTTGACCGGCTGTCAGAATATTTTCACCGATGCGGCACATATTTTGGGATTCCAAT
This sequence comes from Candidatus Cloacimonadota bacterium, assembly GCA_035357855.1. Classification (GTDB taxonomy): domain Bacteria; phylum Cloacimonadota; class Cloacimonadia; order Cloacimonadales; family Cloacimonadaceae; genus UBA5614. The sequence goes on along the minus strand of DAOPOH010000006.1, from coordinate 26,216 downwards.
ACTTTCAACTGACGGCAATTTACTACCCCAACCAAGCCAAGACGAGCAGCAGTAACAGCAGCATGAGATGTAACGCCACCGCGGGAAGTCAACAATCCCTGACATTCAAATAGCATATCCATATCGTCGGGAACTGTGTCAGGCCTTACTAATATCAGATTTTCTCCTTTATCTTTCAACGCGGCAATATCATTTCGGGAAAAAGCTATCAAACCGTTTAGGACACCTTTTCCGATTCCGATTCCTCCGCCTATTTGCAGCATTTCACTTCTGGGAACCGCAAAGACTGTATATTCCTGTGCTTTAGTAATCATTTGATCCCGAGTTTGCAGAATATAAAGCGAATCTTCTTCAGGTCCTTCAAAAGTAAATTCCATCTCCTGGTGAGGATATCCTTTTTCATTGATAAGATAAGAAGCTATGCGTTCCAGCTTTTTATAGATGGCAGGAAAGTCCTTTTCCAAAGATACTTCCAATTCATAAGAACCGTATTTACGCTGTTCTTCTGAAATAGGTAAAGTATAGACCAACCCCGCCACCACATCTTCGCCTTGACTGCAAAGAGTAAAATCACCGTTTAAGCTGATGACTCCTGAACCGCTGTAAGGTGCATGAGTAAAGAGAACACCGGTTCCGGAATCGAGGCTGATATTACCCAAAACCATTTTTTGAATAGTGACTGCAGTACCCCACTCATCTGCAATGTGCAATCTTTGCCGATAGAGAACAGCACGGTCAGTATTCCAGGAATCAAGGACATGAATAATTGCCTTTTTGATTTGAAGGAAACTATCTTGCTCTAAAACGACATTGTGTCGTCCCAGAACTTCTTTGTAAGCAACACACATATCACGCATTTGAGCAGGAGTAAATTGTGCCTTCAATTGCACCTTGAACCTGCGTTTGAATTCTATCATAACATTATCAAATTCATCTCTGTCAATATTATAAGCCATACCCCAACTCTGAATCAGGCGACGATAGCAATCCCATGCAGTCCAGCCGAAATTAGGTTGCAGGCTCAGTCTGTAAGTTATTTCATCGTTAAGACCGATATTCAGGAATGTATTCATAGCACCCGGAAGGCTCATAGGCGCTCCCGAACGAACGGAAAAAAGTAACGGAGCCTGCGGAGCTCCATAATGTAATCCTGTCTGTTGTTCCAATTTATTGATATTTTCGCGCAAAAGATCATCAATTTCCTGTTCAATACCGGAATGCATATTAATAATATCGCGATGACGGAATAATTCTGTAGTTATAACAAAACCCGGCGGAACGGGAAGTTCGAATTGTTGTAATTGTTTCAGAAAATAAGCTTTGGACCCGAGCAGAACTTGATTCTCAATACGAGAATTGCGCTCATTCAGATGGACGAATAACAGGTCAGGATCGTAACTCATCACCTTCGTTATCTGTTCTCTGTTGAAAAGAGTCTTCATAGAATTGAGCGAAACTATGATTTGGGCAATAAAATTATCTAATTCCTGCACCAAAAAAGAAGATGATAGCAGCTTACGATAAAACTCCTCAGCAATTTGCTGATCTTTACGGTTCGGTTTTTTTCGATCAGCGGCTCCTGTATAATGGCGCAGTTCAGAATCGTAAAATCGATAGAAATATTCGTCAATCAATTCATTAATGCTGTCCTTCATCAGGTTAAAGATATCGATATACTGTTCAATCGAGAGACTCATAATATGGCGGCTTGATTCCAGCATAACTAAAGCACCGGCAAATGCCTTACTTTTAAATCCTTCCTGCTCCAGATTTTGGTGAAATAGATCAAGGATCCGACTAATTCTGCGAATAGTTTTTGCGTTTATATAATTCAAATTAATTTGATTAATACTTCGCACAATCAGCCGTCTGATCACATTCTCCAGACGAAAAATCATACCCATAGCTTCCAATTTCGGTTCGCGGTAGCTTCCATACATGGAGGGAATTCCTGCAGCAATATGTCTTTTATAATAAATGTTTTCCCAAGCTTGCGTAGGTAGGGGGTCCAAAACAATCATATTCAGTTTTTTTATATAAATCAACATCTGACGGATGCTGCTATCAAAATCATTACGGTCCAAACTTTGACGCAGTCGAGCTTGTTCCTTGGCATTAAAGAATTTATACTGATTAAGAAAGTGAAAAATGTCATAAGGATCGAGGCGGTATTTATCCAAAAGCAAATAATAAATATGGAGTAGAAGCCGTAACCTTTTAAGAGCAAAATCTTCATTCCCCGTCTCAGTTTCGAAAAGTTTAATTACACTTTGCCAGGAAAGATCCAGTAAGTCGGATAAATCAAGTTTGTGTTTTTTAAGAAAGGTCACAAGCACAGTATGTTGAGTTTGGGCAAAACGATCACCGGCTTTGATTTCTTGTTCCACATCTGATGGGATAATTCCAATTAAATGCCTGGAATCCAGTTCCAACCAATACTTTAGAATCTGTTGCACGAGTTTAATATGGGTATTGTTACTTTCCGTATGAATTTGTTTCCGGAGAAAATGAATTAATTTATCTTCACGCTGACAAATCTCGTCTATTTCTGTGGAAATATCACGAATTTCACCTTCGGCACCGATTTCATTATAGAAAACGGGAAATAGCCGCAAAAGCTGTTTAACTTGCACGTAAAGAGGGGAGATCTTAGAATTGAGAAAGGCGGAAACATCTTTCTGAAATAGATCTGTATCGGAAATAAAAACACCTTTTTGAGTCAAATTGATAATCAATGCTGCCATCAGGTTTTTGGTCTGAAGGGGATTCAATCCCATAATTTCCAACCAGATTCGGATATTTTTAACATGGTTGCTGTCTACATCGAGCTGCCAATCTTGATTGATTTTTATCGTTCCGGGCGGGGTAAAGCCGAGGTCGATCGTGCGACGTAAAAAGTCCTCTCCAACTTCAGGTTTTGTCTGATTAATCAGTGCTTTCCCGAGGCTTTGAATACAATCCAGAACAATGGAATTATGTGTCTGTTTAAACTCCTTGAGAATGGAAAAAATAGTTTCTAAGAGAGCCTTAATTTGTCCGGAATCAAGTTCCTTACCCATTCTCTGCAAAAGACGGTTCAAATCAAAGAGCAGGTGATCTTGCATTTCACTCATAACGGGCAATTTCATCAGATAGAAAAGGTAGTGTATCTTCTCTGTCAAATCAGAGAATTCATTCAACATTTCGCGATGCAGCAAACTCAATTGTCCGTGATGCGGAATTGTTATTAATTCTTCCATGGTTTGACAAGCTTGAAGTTTGCTCAGGCAATCTTGAAAAAACGCACTCCCGATTCTTTGATTAAGGTTTTCTCTGTCCGCTGTTTGGAATTCGTTCTGCTTATTTAACCATTCTTCCAATTTACATTGCTCTTGCCATAACTGCAAAGTTTCCTCTAAAATGCTTCGGACAAAGAGAAAGGCAGAATTCGGGTTGGATGAACGGAAACGCAACTTCAGCAATGCTTTGAGTAATTGACCGGAATTATAAATGAAGACATCGGGATGGGATTTATGCCAAATTTGCAGCAAGGCTGAGGCATCATCGAAAAACTTTGACGGAACCTGTGTCTCATTACTTATGGCACTGATTATTTCCAAGTAAAGATTAAGCAGACGAGACCGTGTCGGAACCTCCATCTTGCGATGCCAAAGAATCTGAAAAACATCCATGATAATTCTTAAAGCTTTTTCCGCTTCAGGATGCCTTAAAAAGAACCATAAATCGCCAAAAATGCTCTGACGCATTAAACTCAGCACTTCTTCGGTATTGCTGTAAGGATGATTCAGTTCCTCCAAAAATTGCTTTGTCCGCTTCTGAATCCCGAAATAAGAGGCAGTGCAATCCAGTAACCAGCGCTGACTTTCAGGAATAATAATTTCCCTCTTGCTGGTCACTGCTAAATTAGAAGCCAGAGCTTTGGATTCAATTTTTGTTTTTATAATTTCCGGATTTGTTTTGTCCATGGTTTGTTTTCACTCGCCTGTAGTTTTAAAAGCCTATCCTTCTTCAAAAAAGCCTTTTATTTATTACTGCCTTATAATAACTTTACGCTTTTTTGTCAAGTAGCATGGTTCTTCTATTTCTCTTTTTTGGGTTATGAACTCAGTTCGAATTGCAAGGATTCCCGCAGTCCCTCAATCTTATAAAAAACATCAAGCTGAAAAGGTCTTATGAAATCAAAGCGAATTTCATTCCCTCCTCTTCACTCGGAAATTTAAGCTTTGTTCCTTGTATGAAGCGGGGGGTTAGCGTGGGCTTACCCTCCGTTAACCCTCCGTTAACCCCCCGTTAATCACTGGGAAGAAAGAAGCGGAATTTCTTGCCTCAAAAAGACGGGAAAAACACTCATACATTGACGAAATTGCTTTTTCTCCCTCCTAACATTCTATATAAAAGATGTAATAATTGCTTCCATATTTGCCTTTTTATTTATAAATTATTGTAATAATATAAGTTAAAACCCTTTCCAATTTGTTAGAATATTCTATCTTATTGCAATATAGTATGATTATGATAATACATCTAATCTTTTTGAATTGAATTCGGTATAAATAATTATCTTAATCGGTAAATATATTTACCGCAAATAAAGATAACTGCACCAACTGTTAAAATTTAAAGCTTATTTGCAGACTTTTAAGGTCGGTCCCGGCCTGAACGGAAAAAAGAGGAGTAGTTTTCAGAACCAATTGCGAAGAAAAATAGCCGATTATGGCACCGGCAAACACATCCGAAGCCCAATGTTTTTCGTCATTAATGCGTGATAAAGAAGTTAAAGCAGCAATGGAATAAGCCAGAGGAGGCACCAATTTAACGCTTTTATACTGTTCCGCTATGATAGGAGCCAAACTCCAAACAACGGTAGCATGTCCCGATGGAAAGGAATCTCTTTTGCGGACGAAGCCTTCACCGTTCCAGAATTGTTTGCCCTCCTCACTTAGAGGTCTTTGCCGTTGAGTAAGATATTTAAGACTTATGCTCGTTCCGTTTGCCAAAAAGAAACTTTTAATCCCGAGTAAAGCAGTCTCTTGGAGGGTCTGATCATGAAAAATATAGCCACCGGTTCCCGTTAAAACAAGGGCAGACAACATATAGCGTCCGTTTCCGAATTGACGGACGGCGTCTGAAACACTATTTGAAACAGAATTTACATTCTTTTGGACTAAGTCATTAATTTCGCCGTCAAACAGGTAAAGACTGCTGCCGATAAAAATAATGCAGCCCGCTTTGTGCCAATCTTCGGTTTGCCATTGCAAAGGAGACTTACCCGCTTCATAAATTGATTGCGGAAAAGAGATAAGGTATGAAGCAATATCATTTGATCGGCAAAACAGCGCAAACGACAAAAGACTTAAGCATAAAGTAATACGCTTTTTGATAAGAAATCCCCTCATTTGTTAATGCTGCAGCACATTTTATCCATATAGCGTAAAGCATGCCGTCAAAACTGTTCCCGGTCAGTAAAGAGCTTTTTCTTTACTACCTATGAGAATCTGCATAAAAGTTAAGCCGAAGCAGAAAGAAAACCGGAGTTGCTGGACCCCGGTTATGAATTTTCAAATACCGATAAGAGTTATTTTAAGCCCTGACTCATAGCTTGACCTAAGTCAAATATAGGCAGATAAATTACGACAACTAAGGTTCCTACAATAGCAGCCATCAAAATAACAAGCAAAGGTTCAATTAAAGAAGTTAAACGGTCTATCACTGAATCCACGAGTTTTTCATAGAATTCCGCAGCTTTACCCAAAAGTTTATCCATATCGCCTGTTTCTTCACCTGTGGCAGTCATTTGCATTAAAGTGGAAGGAAACACACCTGTGCGATGAAAAGCTCCGGCAACGCTGTAACCTTCCTTAACCATTACTCTGGCTTTTCGAATGGCAGATTCTATGACTGCATTCTGCACCACATTTTCAGAAAGTTCCAAAGTATCCATAATAGGCACACCTGCTGCCATCAGAATGGAAAAAGTTCGTGCAAATTTACTCATTATGGAGTTTTTCAGCACCTGTCCCACTACCGGTAAGCGAAGTTTAATTGTGTCAAAGAAATAGCGTCCTCGATCAGTCAGATTGGTTAAGAATATAGCGATAACAACCAAAAATACGATTAAGATAAACATAAATAAGTGACCGGTAATAAACTTACTAACGGCAATAGCAGCTAAAGTCGGTCCTGGTAAATCGGCTCCGAAATTAGCATAGACAGAGGTAAATTGAGGAATGATAAAATAGAAAATACCCCATGTAGCAATTGCTAAGAAAATTAAAATGAAAGTTGGATAAGCCATAGCGGAAGTAACCTTTCGGCGTGTGTCTTCAGTTTTTTCCAAATAATCGGAAAGCTCATCCAACACAGTGTGCAAAGTACCGGAAACTTCACCCGCTTTAACCAATGCGATGTAAAGAGGATTAAAGACTCCCGGATGTTGTTCCATGGCTTCGGAAAGAGAATATCCTTTTTTAATGTCATCACTCAGGCGGCGCAAAACCCGCTGGAACTTTTTGTTTTTTTCTTCTTTTTCCAAGTTAGAGATTGCTTTCTCTATAGTCAAACCGGCAGAAAACATAGTTGATAACTGGCGGGTGAAGAAAACCAGAACCTTGAGAGAAACTCCGGTTCTGAATTTATAAATTGCCAGCATTAATTTGTCAAAGAGAGAAAGCTTACCTTTGAAAGCTCCTTCGGCAGCAGCTTTCACCGAAATAATAGTGCTGCCTTCTTTGCTTAGTTTATCAATAGCCAGATCCAGGGATTCGGCTTTGATAATTCCCTCTGTCCTTGCTCCCTTAGCATCTTTGACGATATAGGCAAAATTAGGCATAATGGTTATCCTCTGTTTATGCTATATTTATATTTATTCAACAATGGTCATTTTGATCACTTCCCTAATGGAAGTAATGCCTTGAATCATTTTATTCATAGCGGCATCATGCAAGGTTCTCATCCCTGCCCGTAAAGAAGCTTCTCTGATCAGATCCTGATTCCCGCCTTCATAAATTATCCGCCGAATCTCTGGAGTTATAGTCAATAATTCAAAAATACCTGTTCTGCCGGCAAAACCGGTATTATTACAATGGACGCATCCGGTTCCTATCTTAAATTGAATATTGTTTACTTCCTCAGGTGTAAGGCCGCAATCCGAAATTTCCTGCTCATTCGGATGATAATCGGTTTTGCAATATGGACAAATAATGCGCACTAATCGTTGCGCCATAACCAAAGACAAAGAAGAACCCACTAAATAAGGTTTGATGCCGATATCAATCAAACGGGTAATTGTCGAAGGGGCATCATTGGCATGCAATGTAGTGAAAACTAAGTGACCGGTTAAGGAGAATTTGATGGCACTATCGGCAGTTTCTTCATCTCTGATTTCACCGATTAGCACAATATCCGGATCTTGACGCAAGACTGAACGCAAAACAGTTCCGAAAGTTAAATCGATTTGCTCTTTTGTTTCCACTTGCGTGACACCTTCCAAACGGTATTCAACAGGATCTTCCACCGTTATAATATTCGTTTCTATATCTTGAATTGTTTTCAAAGCCGCATGTAAAGTAGTAGATTTTCCGCTTCCCGTCGGTCCGGAAACAATAATAATACCATAAGGACGGCGAATGATCTTACTGAAAATTGCCATGTCTTCCGCTTCAAAACCCAAGGTGCTCAATTTAAAACCAAATTCGCCTTTATCCAATAAACGCAAGACAACCTTTTCTCCCAACACCGTAGGCATGATGGAAACACGAACATCAACACTCTTGTATTGCGTTTTCAAAGAAATATGCCCGTCCTGCGGTAAACGACGTTCAGCTATATTAAGTTTGGACATAACTTTGACAATGGAAACCAGACCCATATGCATCCCGATCGGCGGATTCATTACTTCTCGTAAAGCCCCGTCCACGCGGAAACGGACACGCGTGTATTTGGTCAGAGGTTCAATATGAATATCTGTCGCGTTAGCTTTGATTGCTTCGTTAATAATCAAATTGATCAGTTTAACTATCGGTGCGTCTGCATCTTTGGAAGCTGCAGCTATACTAATCTCATTTTCTTCTTCATCTACAGCAACAAAATCGAAACCCCCGATAGCTTCTTCCACTTCTGTAGTTGTGCGTATACTTTTATAATATCTCTCAAGAGAATCATTCAAAAGCGATTCACCAATCAGCAGAGGTTTTATGTTTTTACCCAGAATCTTCTTCAGATTATCCACTACCATCAAATTTTCCGGGTCAGTCATGGCCACAACAAAACTGTCGGCATCTTCTCTGAGAGCTAAGACATGGTTTTCTTCGGCAAACGGTTCAGGAATAAGGGAAACAACCTTAATATCCAGGTCCATCAATTCAGACTGCTTGACAACATCATAACCGAGCTGTAGATGGAGAGCATTCAATAAATTATCTTCGGATAAATAACCTAATTTAATCAGGGTTTCACCGATCTTTAAGCCAAAATTATTTTGCTTGAGCAAGGCTTCTTTCAATTGATCTTCCGTAATGTAGCCTTCATGAATAAGAACTTCGCCCAGGCGAGCAAATTGCGGATTATAACTCATTCTTTCCTCATTATATCATTACTGCCTACTGTCAGAACTAATCTGATGCGGGCAAAACTACGCTTCTTTCTCAATCTAAATCAGGTTACAGGACTAATAACAAGTCCTGTAACCTCATCATCAAATTTATCAGGCGGGCAATGCTCTCCCACCGAATATTAAGTCGGGTATCTGAGCAGTGTTATTTCGGAATTATTTGAGGAACCGGTTCCCAAAATCCTTCCCGTTACAGTTACTGAAGTAACTCCGGGAGTATTAGTTTGCGGATCACCCAAAGGAATTTCCCAAGCATAAAATTTAATCATACCTTGTGCTAATCCGTCCTGTTCATCGTTTACATCAATATACGGAATAGGAGTTATAGTCGGATCATTGGAAAAAGGATCATACCAATCCGTGACCACAATATAGGGCGTGGAAGGCGAATTACAATTCATCGGATCTTCATTAGTTCCCGGTGTATATACAAATTCACCTCGCGTCGAAGTCATGGAAATTCTGGCATTATGAATTGCACATCCTTGTTGATCAAACAGCGATAAATTTATCAAAGCTGTTGCATAAGGGGGGTTGGGATTGGTGTTACCGTGAAAAACCAAATTTCCCGGAATTATTTCCAGTTCCAATTGAGGTTGATTCAGAGGTAGAACTATCCACGATTCGCCGAATACTTCAATACCGTTGATGCCGCCTGTTACAGCTTTAATCTTTAAGTTTTCAAAAGTATAAATGCCTGAATAAATCAGAGTGGTATAGGCAACTCCGGCAGTAGAATCACCTTGGGCACTTTCATTACCCACATAGGCATTTGCCGCGATCTGACAATTCATAACATCGCCGGGAAGCAAGAACCAAACGCTGGTTCCGTAATCAACAGGGTTGTTGTATATATCATATACATTCGCACCGGCAACAATTCTCCAAAGTCCTCCGCCCATGCTTTCACCGGTATTAAAACCGCTGGCAAAAGGAACCACCCGATAAGGAGGACCCGAATGAATAACAATGTTAGCTTTAGTGGCTCTTATATTCCTGCCTTCAGAGGTGCAGGAAGCACGAATATTTAAGATACCGGATTCAGTTCCGCTGTTAACGGAAACCTGAGCTTCACCTCCGCTGGAAATTACTAAAACCGAATCTGATGCCGGTTGATTATTAAGATTAGCTCCTTCCGGCGGATCAGGATTCATTATCTTGAAATATACACTCTTCGGGGAATCAATTAAATTGCCGTTAACATCATAAAGCTTGACTCTTAAAATCTGGGATTCAATACCGCCTGTATTCGCTACATGTAAGTCTATTTGTCCCGCTTGAGTAAATTGAATGGAATGAATAATCGTTGATTTAATGTTAAAAATCAACTGATCAGTCAAAGTATCGCCATTGGCATAGGCTGTAATTGTAGCGGCTCCGGCTTGTAATCCGGGAGTGAATCTGACCTGAGCGATGCCGTTATCGTCGGAATTTGTTGTTATCTCCTGATTAGTATTGACAAATGTACCTAAATTAGTTTTAAATTTAATGGGTTGACCCGCCACAACATTACTATACATATCCTTAATTTGCGCTTGCATCCAGATATAATTTTGACTGCTTACCGAGCTCGTATCAGCCTCTACAAGTTCATCTCCCACTTGCACATAAGAATCAAGATTCAGATGAGCCGGTCGTCCCGGACTGATTAAAACATCCCCGGAACTAACTTGATCTGAAATGCGCGCCCTTATAGTTCCCAAACCGGCTATCGGCCCTGAATTATATGTTGCTGTCGCTCGTCCATTTGATGTTGCCACAACAATGGAATCCCCCAATGTATTTCCTTCGGTATCAGTAAAGAACCCTAAAGTTGCACTAAAAGAGATTAAAGTGTTATCGGGTACATCGCCCAACATATTTCTGGCTCTGGCACGAACCGTTATTGATTGCATCACATTTAAAGTGGATGGTATATCAATTGTCAACTGAGATATGGGTGGCACATTTTCAATATTAACAAACACGAAAGCAGTATCTGCGGAAACAATAGAATCTTCCACTGCAGTTGAATAATTTCTTACTATGGCTGTAATTTTAGCCGTAACCTGCGAAGCTAAAGCAGCCGGACGGTCATCCCAAAAAGTAGTTCTGGCTACTCCGGTACTGTCAGTGGAAGTGGTTGTAAGAATTCTGCCCACAGATGCCTTAAACGATACAGCTTGACCCGGTACCCCGAAATCTTCACCGTCTTGCACTTTCACGCTAATTGTGGAAAAAGTAATGCCTTGATCCGAATAAATAGTTTCAGGAGAAGCCGTAATTTCAACAATTTTGCGTATTTGTGAAGGCGGTATCGGTGGAGTTGGAGCTTCCACTACGGCTACCGGGTTACGCTTGTCACAAGAAGTGGCAAAAGCAACCAAGATCATCACCAAAACCATAATTATGGGTAATAAATTAACCTTGTGTTTCATAGTATCCCTCCCTTTAATTTTGTTCTACCTTGTCTTCTTCGTATTCAATTAAATGTCTGGAAAGACGTTGATCCACAATCGGCTCTTTGACAATTTCAGTATCAGGAACCATTCTGGGTGTAATTTCCATAATCAAATCAGTATTTTCAATAGTAACATACTTATGTTGAAAAACCTTTCCGACAATCGGAATATCGCCTAATAACGGAAGTTTGCTTGTTTTATCCGTTAAAGTCGAATTTAACAGACCGCCTACAATAATCTTTTTCCCGTCGGGGACAGTGACGGTGGAAGTAACTCTACGGACCTTAGTACGGGGAATATAATCAGCAACGAAATCTACGATGGAACTGACTTCCGGACTAATCTTTGCCGTAATTTGTCCATCTTTATTAATGGTGGGTGTAACATCCAATAAAATGCCTATCTTGGAAGTCTGCACCTGAAAATCATTCTCTAAGTTTTTCGCCACATAAGGAACTTCTTCTCCGATTTGGATGACAGCCTGCTCTCCGTTCATGGCAGTAACACGAGTATCGGTAAGCAGTTTAGCGGCATTATTTTCCAACAGCCAATCAATGGTAACATCAAAAGCAGAAAGCTGGCGGCTAAAGTGACCTATATCACTTAAATCACCAATCTTCTGAAAATATTGCTGCTCCGGCATTTTTTCAAAGTCCGTAGGATCACCGAAAGGTAAATATCCCGTCTCATCTGTATAGTTATAAGGTAAACCGACACCGTTCCCATTCATAGGATCTTCCGCTAAGATGGTAGTTAAATGATTCAATCTTGACCAGTCCACTCCGTATTTTTTAGCATCAGTTAATATAATTTCTATCAAGCGAACTCTGATTTCAATCTGCTTTTGAGGAACATCCAGGCCTTTTACCAAAGTATAAATCTGATCGTAAGTATCAGGATCTCCGACTACTAAGAGAGCATTCTGACCTTCAATCGGGACAACTTCTCCGGGAGCACTGTCCAAAGCTTTAGCCAATTTGGCTGCATCAATATTATTCAGCTGAATGACATAAGAGCGTTCACCGGTCTCTTCAGCGATCTTTTGTTTGTCACCGACAAGGAAAGTGTTTTCCCCCACGACCCGATAAGATAATCCGGCAGACCTCGCTACTAAAGAAACAGCCTGCTCAATCTGGACATCTTTGATATGAACCGAAATTCTCTTTTCTTCCTGTTTTTCTTTTTCAGTGCTTGTATCTACTGCAAGAACGATATTGGCACCGCTCAGTTTCGCCAAAGCAGTTAAGACGGCTGACAATGAAGCATCGTCAGCATCATAAGAAACTTTTTTTGTAAAGCTACTGGCATTAGCGGCTTGCTGTGCCATCATAAAAGATGATACCGTTAACAGCAAGGCAATTAAAAGAACGCAACGCCAACGACTGGATATCTTTAAATAGCTCATATTATCTCCCACTTTATATTAATAGTTATATTCAGACAAATTATTAGTATTAATAATATCAATGTCCGCAGGCCGCGGAGGAATCGGTTGCACAGTCATATAAGAGCTGGTTCCTCCTGAGGTGTAATAAACAATTCCGTTATCTATTTTTGTAATACGCCTGCCGGCAACTGTATCACCTACACGGTAAACTCCTGTCTTATTTTGATAGGCAATAACCGCACAAGCTTCATTATCTTCATTAACAAAAGTTGCAGCCAAACGCACCATATTAGCAACCATTCTTTCCCATTCCTGCAGACGATCCAGCTTATCCTTAATTACGGGATCTTGACGTAAAGGATCGGTGGGAACGTTAAATCTGAACATTTTCCTGTCTTGAATGGATGCTTCTATGTCTCTAATTTTGGCAATTAATTCTTCATTAACGGATATATTTGTATATTTAGATTGCTCGGGAACGTGATTCACCTGCTGAAAAGTATAATAAACTTTAATCCCGAATATCAACAGAATAATAAAGATAAGAGCAGCGGATAGATCTTTTAGATAACGCAGGTCCATTATGCCTCCTTCACCACTTTGAAGACAGACAGTTCCAAAGCCACTTTATAACGCGCAACTTTAGGAGCCGAAAGAGTTCCGGTTTTAGTTTTGGTCGTCGCCTCGGATTCCATCAAAGGCATAACATCCAGAGTATTGATTTTCACGATATGATCCATTGCTTCCAAATTTGCCAGAAACTGACCTAATTCAACATAGGTTGAATTTAGTTCCATTATATATTGTTGCTCAACCAGATTCAATCCGGTTTGGACTTCTTTCGGATAAATAGCCAAAACACCGATTTGATTTTGATCAGCCAAATCCGCCAAGCTCTTAACAAAGGCATTTATTTCCTGAGCAGAAAAAGACTTTTCCTTGGTTAAGCTGTTATCAATAATAAGAGAAAATTGGCTTAGCTGTTGATTCATGATTTTTGCGCTGTTCAATTTTTCCTGCGCTATTTTAATCTTATGGTCAAGACTGTCTATTTTCTTGAGTTTATTGCCGATCATTGAATTGCTTAAAACAAAGAAGAGGATTGCTACAACGACCATTCCTATTTCAAAGATTATGTATCTCTGTTTCATTGTTCCACCCCTTTCTTGTTGCCTAGTATATCTCTGCTGTAGCAATCAATTTGAAATCTGAGAATTTCAGTGTCTTTTACCCGATCTCTGGTAGCTTTTGAATATTTAATTTCGGGAAAATCAGAGACTATCTCTTCATTAGATTTTAACTTGTTAATAAAAGTGTCTATCAAATCAAATTCCCTTTGATTTCTATCAATTGAAGTGACTCCATACAGGCTGAGAACGCCGTTTTTGAAAGAGAATTGCGTTATTGCCATCTTATTATCTATCTCCTGAGAAAGGGCAACCAGCTTCTTGGCCCAAAAAATCCTATTGGTAAAAGTCTTAGCTAAAAGATTAAGATCGTTGCTGGATAAAAATTCAGTGCTTCTTTGGTAAGAAGCGACCTGACGTTCTGTATCACTCAGCAATCTTTGCCGATTTTCCACTTTCTTAGACAGTTGGCCGTTAAGATATAAGATTATTCCGAAAAATATGACAGTTCCAAGGAGAAAAATCAACACTGATTGGATAAAGGTTCTTTTTTCCTTCTCCTGCTGAAGTTTCATTTCGCCATATTTATTGAGGTTAATTCTAAAGTAAAATTGCTCTGTCATCATCTCACCTCTATCTCTATTCCATTCGCATAGCCAAGCCTACAGCCAATGCAAGCTGAGGATCTTTCTTGTCCTGGAATTTTTCCGGCATTTCAATATTCACAAAGGGGGAAAAGATCTCAGTGGGAATATTGACTTTATCCTGAATATATTCAGGCAAACCCTTTAGTTTTGCTGTTCCGCCCATCAGATAGATTTTTCTGAAATCACTGTTCCCTGCTTCTTTAACATAGAATCTCAAAGACCGCCTGATTTCTTCCACAACCATATCCTCAGTAGATTTTTCGGTGATGTCCAGCATACTTATTCTCGTCGCAGAAGCGGCTTTAGGATCCTCCAACAAGCCCCATTCCATCTTATAGTCTTCCGCTTCGCTAAATTCAAGTTCTCGCTTGCGCATGATATCCTTCGTAAAATGATAACCGCCGTAAGGAATATCTCTGGCAAAAAACTTGGATTGAGGACCCCATATAACCATATTGGTCCTGTGAGCTCCTAAGTTTAGCAAAACATATACTCCGTCTTCTACAAAAGTATTAAGCGCAAAACTATTCGCCACTGCCAAAGAATCTAAATCTACAATATTAGGACTCAAACCGGCAGTCATCAAAATATTTGTATGTTCATTAAGAATTTCTTTTGTAGATGCTGCCAGCAGAATATTCATATTGTTTGTTTTTTCTTCCACACTGAGAACTTGGAAATCCAAAATCATATCACTTCCGCTTATGGGAATATGCTTTTTAGCTTCAAAAAAGAGTGCAGATTCCAATTCTTCATCCGGTAAGAAAATAGTTTTAATCTGCTTAATACTGGTATTATCTCCGCCAATGGAGGTTACCAGATGCTTAATAGACTTAGGAGTTATGTGGAGCGTTTTCAGTATTTCCACTATGACCGGAGCAAATCTCTCCGGTCGTAAATCGGAAGGCACGTATTCCACCCCTTGCGGAACAGTGGGTCTAATCTCATAATTGAGCAATTTAAACCCTTCGTGCAGTCGCTTAAGATGGACGATCTTAACGCTGTGGGAACCGAGGTCTATCCCTACGGAATCCCTGAACTTAACCGCTTTCTTTTTCTTCATAGTTCCTCTTTATCTTCTACATTTAATTTAGAATGCACTGGGTGGTTTTTTCAGTGACCAAGCCTCCGATTCAAATGGTGTAAGTCCTCCCCTCACATGCACTTCCGGGAAATCCGGAGGTGTAACAAAGGAAAAACGATTGTCAAAATTATAGTCTTTGGCATATCCGACCCCGCTGCCCGTGGTATTTTGTGCATTAACTCCATACATGCTAAAACCAAGCACCGGATCTGTAACTGTAGCTCCGCTGGGCCCTCCGCAAAGGTCAACGGGAACATCCCAAATTCCGCTGGGATTTGGATATTCGCTGTCATAAGTATTGCGATGCACAAAACCGCGCCTTCGTTGAGCTATAGAACCCCAAAGATGAATGGTTCCGCGTTCCATAATGGGAAATCTTTCCGGCCAAAGAGGATTATACCACGGTAAATCAATATTGGCAGGCCAGGGATTTGTAGTAGTTGGCGGATAATGTCTGCGATGTAAATCTATTTTATCATAGAGAATATTATTTATTCTGACAGCAGGGGTTGAAGGATGCGGATGCTGATATTCGAAAGAGAAAACTCCGTCTTTATGCGAATCCCCTCCTCCGTCTCCGAGAGCACAAAGAGCAGCATAAATCCAAATTCCTACACCGTCATCAGCACAATTAGGATGATATCTTAAAGAATCTATGGGATCACGATAACCGTATTGAATCAAGATTGATTTCTCCGAAACTATGCCCACATAGTCTCTCGTATTAATGATTGAGCCTTGGATTGTTCCATCAGGACAAGCGCCAAGCTGAGTGTCAAATAACTTAATGTTATCTGCTAAGTATAAAGTATCGACAGAACACCAAGTCTGTGATCCTTGAAAATTCCCTCTCAACCACAATTTGGAATAAACTATATTGGAATGACCACTGCATGGTCCTGACGGACCGGCACTCCACAAAGTATCATATTTAGTGAAAGTATTACGGTATAACCAATTACCGGTCGGTGGCGGATAAGTAGGATAAACCCCTGCAGAATCTCGTCCGGCATTAGTAACCAACCCCAAGTAGGAATTAAAGGAACTGCCGTTCACGGTAACAAATAAAATACGGTTAGGATCATAAGAAGAGTAACCTACCGGAGCTCCGTGTGCTCTGATCAAGTCGGCAGTAGGGTTGAATTCCAAGGGACTGACATGTTCCCAATATCCGGCTTGAAATACTTGCGTATAAGGAGGAGTACCACTAAAGGATCTGATTACTCCCGCAGTATATACCGGACCCAGAAAAGTAGGCCAACCACTGTTATTTGGACCTAATTGTTTAATCCAAATGTCAGAATTGCTGTGCACCTTACCGCGAATAATATCATATCCCCAGAAATAGACGTTAGTCCCGTTAGTGGATTCATCCGTATCCGTAAAATAGTGATACCCGGCAAAGCTGTTTCGGCGAATACCTTTCTCACCATATTTGGCTACCATGGAAAGCCTGTTCCCCCACAGAGTTGTTGAACCCCCACCTCGATTAACCTTAACCAAACTCTTAATATTGTAACCCTGAGTAAAGTAAAGTCCGCCTCCTGTAGATACATTAGCCTTAATTACCTTTGTGCGAGTTCGATAAATATTTCTTGAATGAGAGCCGGCAACTTCAATAAATTTAACCGGAAGCTCAAAACCGTCTCCCGAATAGTCCAAAGCTTGAGTTACCACCTGAGCACGAGTCAATTCCGATCTCAGGATATGAAGTTCCTGAATACCATGAAAATCATAACTGGCGTCAACTGTATCTTTGTAAGCAAGTAAAGCCATAGTGATACCGGACATAAGACCTACGACTGCCAAAGCCATAGCTATGGCAATGTTTCCTCGCTGATTGCGAAGTGCCCTAAACATTCCTACCTCCAATTTATGTCCTGAATTTCCCATTTTATTTCATCGATAAAGCCATTTTCGTTGTATACGAAATGGTTTTGTATTCGTTTTTCCTAATTTTGGTGCGAGCTTCCAAAGTTACATTAATAACTTTAGTAGTGACATCATCAACATTCGCTTTACTAAATAACAGTTTGGTAACTTCGGTTGTGTTACCGCGCACAGGTTGAGGAAACAAGTAAAGAGGTGAAGGAGGCTGAATAGTTCCGTTCAAATAAGTAGCACGAACATATCTACCATCATAATATATTTTTATGAAATCTGACTGATGCGTATAATCAGTAACGGGCGGATACAAGATGATACCGTCAGAATAAACACCGTTCGTCCCGAGAAATTTCACTGAATCCGCTGTCGCTACGCCTTGAAATTTCATATCTGTTCCGCTTCCGATTTTAACTCCGTTCTTGATAGTCTGTAAGCAATCGAAAGCACCTCTTTGCAGTTCCATCGCTTTACTCATCGCATTAAACTTAGAAAAAAACGCACTGAACCCGATTGCTGCAACCACCATCAGAAAACCTGAAATAGCTACG
Organism: Candidatus Cloacimonadota bacterium; assembly: GCA_035357855.1. Classification (GTDB taxonomy): domain Bacteria; phylum Cloacimonadota; class Cloacimonadia; order Cloacimonadales; family Cloacimonadaceae; genus UBA5614. The sequence continues at coordinate 8,487 of DAOPOH010000006.1, read as the reverse complement.
GCAACCATCACTTCAGTGAGCGTAAATCCGTCCTCTTTACGTAATAACTTCATAGTCTTGTTACCCTACCGAATATTCAGCCCATCCATTAATAAAAATCTTCCTCTACAACTATACGACGCGCGGTTTTGTCTCCCGGTTCAGTCCAAGTAACGGTCACAACTACTGATTTGTAAGGAACCTGAGAACCGAAAGGTGTCTCATATCTGTCATATACTTTCATAGTCATCATACCGTTCAAATTCCCGCGTTTTAATCTATCTATAATAACGGGTTTCCCATAGTTGTATTCGTCGAAGACTTTATAATTCTTCTTATAATACATTTGCCATTCAAGTTCGCCCGAAGCGTGTAAGGTTGCCACTCTGTCATGGTAATTGCGTAGAACTTGTTTATCAGCGTAAATAATTCCGGTGTAAAGTGCAATTATTGCTCCCGCCACAATAATGGCAGTAGCCATAACTTCAATTAAAGTTACGCCCTTTTCATTTTTCAGTTTGGCAAACATACATTTCCTCCGATCAAATCATCATAAACGGCATCTTAAAAACAACTGTTCATTGTTTAGAACCCGGCTCCGGTGGCAAACATCTTAGGATTTTCTGCCAACTCTTCCGCCAAAGCTCTTTCTACCAGATTGTTCATCACCAAATTGTAAAGAGACTGATCACGCGTTTGCATGCCCTCTTTACTGCCCGCTTGGATAATGGACGGAATCTGATAAGTTTTTTCTTCACGAATTAAGTTGCGCACTGCTGCATTAGCAATCATAATTTCCACAGCCGGAACACGACCCTTACCGTCTTTTGTCGGAAGCAGGGTTTGAGAGACGACAGCTTCCAAAGATTCGGACAGCATGGAACGAACCTGTTGTTGTTGTTCCTTGGGAAACATGTCAATGATACGATCTATGGATTTTGTGCAGCTTCCCGTATGCAACGTGGCAAAAACAAGATGTCCTGTTTCAGCAGCGGTTAAAGCCAAAGAAACGGTTTCCAAATCACGCATTTCACCTACAAGAATGACATCAGGATCTTCACGCAAAGCAGAACGAAGCGCAGCCGTAAAAGACCAGGTGTCATGACCCAACTCACGCTGATTGATTAATGAGTTCTTGCTCCTGTGCACAAATTCAATAGGGTCCTCGATAGTTATTATATGACAAGCCCTATTATCATTGATTGTGTCAATCATAGTAGCCAGAGTAGTGGATTTACCGCTTCCGGTCGGTCCGGTTACAAGGATTAATCCCTTTTCTTTGGTGGTCAATTTCTTCAGCACTTCCGGCAGATGCAATTCCTCATATTGTTTAATTTCATTAGGAATTACACGGAAGGCTGCAGCGATGCCGTTAATTTGGCTAAAAGCGTTGACACGAAACCGAACATCATTACTCAGTTTGGTGGAAAAGTCAATTTCCAGGTTTTGAGTAAACATCTCTTTTTGAACATCGTTCATTACGCTGAAAATCAATTCGCGCAGTTCTTCTTCAGTCATTATAGGCAAGTTTAATCTTTTCATGCGTCCGTTGACGCGCACCATGGGATGCGAACCGGAACTTACATGCAAATCCGACGCTCCGGCTTCTGCCGTAAAGCGCAATAAATCTTGTATGGTCAAGTTTTCCTCCCCGGTATTTTTACTCTGTTTCCGTTCCTCCGGTGTCAGGATTAGTCCAATTATCAACGCCATATCCATGGAATGCTGCTTCATCAGTGTCATACCACACTTGTTTTCCTTCCCCGGAAGCAAAATCAGCAGTAGAGGTAGCAATGTATTTTTTGGGAGGGTTGCCCACTACTTCAAACTGCCAATGTTTAAGAGTAGCTTCACCCAAACGGGCATCTTTAAGGGCAGATTCCACGGAATAACCTTCCGCAGTACCGTTGGTCTGAACATAGACATCATAAGCTGTGCGTATGGCATGAATTGCAGTTTGTGCCTCTGTTGAACGTGATTTTTCCACATACCTTAAGTAACGTGGAACTGCAAAAGCAGCAAGAATGGCCACGATGATCACCACAACCAAGATTTCGATCAAGGTGAACCCTTTTTGATTCTTCATTTTTCTCAGCATTTTATCCTCCTGTTGGTTTTATTTTCTTCTTTGTTTTTTCTATTGCACAATGCGTGCCAATCATATAAAAAATATTAGCCTTAATCAGCTGCCGAAACATTTTACCGCTTACTTTTTAAGTATTTAGCAAATACATATAAAACCGTGATTACCCTCTTTACAATGCCCGTCTTCTTTCTTTTATATTCAAATTACATTTTGCAATTTAATTCAAACTCATAAAATCAGTCAATAAAAATTTAATGATTTTTCTCAAAATTCCCCGCTTCAAGCTCATAAAGCTTATTCAATTTCATATATCCTATATAATTAGCAAAAATAAATATCTCTTCTCTTTGAACGCCGCTCGAATTAAAGTCAAATGGTAGCAATCGGACAGAAAGCAAAACATTTGAAAAGATAAAATGCTTGACGGCAAGGATATTATGAAAGAGCTGGTTTTTTAATCTATAAATAGAGATGAAAGGAGCTTTTAATGAACCGCTCGAAAAGATTTCTGCTTATTCTGATTTGCCTGAGTTTTATCTTTACCGGCACCCTCATGGCAAAGTCCGACTCAACCGACAAAACAAAAAAACAAAAAAACGTTACACAAAAAAAGACTGAACAAATCAAACCTGCCATTCCCCCGGAAGATATTTTAGCCGAATTTGACGGCGGAGTAATAACTAAACAAGATTTGGATAAAAGAATTTCCAAAATCCCGCCTCAAATGCAAAGCCGTTATAAAACCGTGGAAGGGCAGCGCCAAATTTTGGATATGATGGCGACAGAAGAGATATTTTATCGCAAAGCCAAAGATATGAATTTATTAACCGATCCGGCAGTATTGGATAAGATCAACTATGCCAAAAAGCAAATTCTCACTCAGGAATTCTACAAACGCAATGTTACAGATACGGTAGCATTGACTGACCAGGAAAAGCAAGCTTATTATGAAGAGCATAAAAAAGATTTTTATGTTCCTCCGACTCTTACTATCAGATATCTTCAGACAAAAGATGAATCCGACGGCAAAAAGGCTTTGGCAGAGTTGAACAAAGGTGTGGATTTTGCTCAAGTGCTGGCTAAATACAATATTAATACCTATGCCAAAAATGTCGGCGGTAAAATAAAAAACATTCACTTGAACGGATACATTCCCGGCGTGGGAAATGATACGGAGCTTGATTCCATTTTGGCAAATGCGGTTGTTGACACTCTGCATTTTATGGGTCCGCTCAAAACTTCTACCGGTTGGAGCATAGTTCAAGTGACAGAAAAAATTGAAGGACACCAGCGTCCTTATCAAGATTGCATAGCTGAAGTTGAACAGCGCCTGCGTCCGCAAAAGGAAGCTGAACTGCTCAAAAGTTTAACCGATAATTTGAAAAAAGAATATAATGTTACTGTGGATACTCTGGCTCTGAATCAGATAAATTTAAGAGAACCGGAAAAAAACCAGAATTTGGAACAGTTACAAGTCGTTTTCTCGTCTGACCCAAATTTAGCCATGACCGGTAAAGACATCATAGACCGGTTTAACAAACTTTCTCCCCAAGAACAAATGATATACATAAAAAGCGGCGGCGCAAAACAAATAGTAGAACAAGAACTAAATCGCAATTTAATGTCTTTGGCTGCGTCCAAAGATAAATCCTATGAAGATTTTCTGGCTCAGAATGAAGATTTCCAACAAGCCGGTCGAGCTTATGCCATTCAGGAAGCATACAAAAGATTAGTCTCGGACAAGGTGGAAGTCACCTCTGAAGATATGCGCGAATATTATGACGCACATTTGGACGCTTTTACCACTCCTGCCAGCAGGAAAATCGTGGCTGTCTGGTGCAAAGACACTAAAACCGCTGCCAAAGCTCAAAAGAAACTTGCTTCCGCTTTGGCAAAACATAACAAAAAAGCCATAGCTGCCGTAATAAAGAAATACTCAATTAAACCTGAACAAGACACTTTGGATAACATTTACAACAACGGTATTTTCCCCGGCATCGGGAATGACAAAGCTCTTTGTGATTTAGTTTGGAGCACCCCTGTCGGAAAAGTCAGTCCGGTAACCAAATCCGTTAAAGGTGATATCTTATGTTTCGGTGTTTTGGAAGAGCATCCTGCAGTCACCAAAAGTTACACGGAAGTGGAACCCCGTTTGCAAATTCAAATCAAAAGACAAAAAGAAAATGAGATGATGAATAAAGTAACTGAAGAGCTTTTTACGGAATACGGAATGAAAAAATATCCGGAAAAGTTGGTTATAAAGCTTTCAGCTGATGAATTATTTGATCTGGCTGATGCTTCAGCTCGGCAGCGTAAATTCAAAGACGCCTTAGTTTATTACGACCAAATTATGCAGTTTTATCCCAACGGAACAGATGATTACAAAGCCGCATTCATGAAAGCTTTTATGGTCTCTGAAGACATGAACGATAAAGAACAGGGCTTACGCTTATTCAGAGAATTTTTGCAAAAATATCCTACAGGTGAATTGAATGAATCAGCTCAATACATGATTGACGAATTGGAAGGCAAACATCCTCAGCTGGAAGAGATAATTCTCGAAGACGACAAAGAATAATCCCCCCTCAATCAATATAGCAAATAAGCCGTACCCCCCAAAGGTGCGGCTTTACTTTTAATATCTCTCTACATTATTAAATATATGCGTAATTCCGAGCGTTAATGTATGAACGAATACCCCGCAAAATTATTTTAGCCCTCTATTCAATTGACCGCCCAAATGGAGTGAGATGTCATTTTTGCAGTTTCGGAGTCCTTTTTGCCTCCATAACCAATTAAGTGATCCAAAAATGTTAGGCAAAATGGACTTCGGTGAGAATATATCGGAGTCCTTTTTGCCGTTGCAGACTAAAAGAGTGCCCTAAGACTATAGGCAAAATGGACTTCAGTAAAGTGTGTTTCGGAGTCCTTTTTGCCAACGCAGACTAAAAGAGTGTCACCAAACTATTGGCAAAATGGACTTCGGTGAGAATATTTCGGAGTCCTTTTTGCCTCCATAACCAATTAAGCGATCCAAAAATGTTAGGCAAAATGGACTTCAGCATTTATCAAATCACACTACGCTCTGTCATGTTCCGAAGTCCGGAATTCCTTTTAGGTTAGATAAACTCTTTTGCTTGTTTAGGAATTCAGAACTCCGAAACATTTAAATGATGAGATAAATTATGAGCAGAAGGTGGCAGACCTATGTATCTGCCCTAAAAAATAGGATTAAGACAAAGATTCAACTATACAAAACAAAATAGGGATATATTTAGAAAGGCGGACACACAGGTTCGCCCCTACGATAAACCCATTTTTTCATTTACAACAATCTTAAACGGCATTTCCTCCTAATCTTGCTCAGATAGTTGTGGCGGAACAACAAGGAGCCTCTGGGAAAAAATCCCAGAGAGACCGCGGCATCACTACCGTAACTATTAAAGGAAGAATTAAAAGAAATTCGGAAACTGTAATGGTTTCAAAATCCTTTTTGCATTCTAAGTGAAAAAAAACGACATAAGACTATTAGGCAAAATGTAGTTCTTTTAATTCATAGACTGCCCAAACAGTGTGTTAAAAATAAAGCGAACGCACAGCTCCGTTCTTGCTGTAATAATCATTTTCTTCCGGGTGACAGTCTTCTCTCGAAATTGGTAAAGAAACGCTTAATTATGTAAATAAACGCGGTGTATATTCCGTTCACTGCCTTTGACAATTTCGAGATAATATATACTTTCCGCTGCTTTCAATCGTCTTTTGTCAGTTCCATCCCAGTTAAAATTATAAGTTCCAGCCTTGAGAATACTGTCATTGAGGGTTCGTATCTTCTGACCTTTGGAATTGTAGACGGTAATTCTCACTTTGGTTTGCTCCTGTAAAGTGAAACAGATGTTGATTCCGTGCTGATTGGAAATGACAGCATTACCGGCAGTTCGCAGATCAATATCTTGCTGTTCAGTTGCAGGGTGCCGATAAGCAAATTCCGTTTCTTTCAAGAATTCGGGATGATGTTCAACAGTTTTGCCGGCGGAAAGAATTATCAATTCACCTTGCTTAATTTGCGTTTCCCCTGCAGTCGGTTCACCTGTTCTGACTGCACAAAAACCTGAGGGATCGGATTTGTAACTAAGTTTGTGGCTGGTCTGCAAATTCGTCGTCCTGAAAGCGTAAAGGCGTTCCCCGTCACTAAAAATAAAATTAAGGATCATAGAAGTCAAAGGCTTAAAGTCATCCAATTCTTTAAGTCCGCCATAAAGTCCTGCAGTTACATTATATCCGCTATCGACAATCCAACTCATCAGATAATGGAATAGCACTTCACTGTCTATCCAATAGGCAGGATTATTTGAATTGGCAAAAGAAGGAAAATTGGGTTGATGTAGTTCAAACCAAAAAGGATAGCGATTTTTCACACTGCTGATCATAAATAATCTTGCATCATTTGGAATAGCGCCGTTGTGCATTAAAGTGTAAGTGCGGCCATTGAAGTTAAAATGAAAAGGATGATTCCCGGGAGCAAAAGGATATCCTGAAGCAAAACGACAGTGGCACATAACAATAGTTGCTCGATTGTCGGGATCATTAATATCCTTCAAAGCAATATCAAATATGTCAGGCTGATTTTGCTCATTAAAATAATTTCCCGTATACCAGACATTGCCGTGTTCCTGATAGGAATGAACATATTTATAATAATAGTTATCTTCTTTTAGGACAAAGCTGTCTTGCGAATAATAAAGGATTCCGTAGCCGTCATTATTGGTGCTTGCATTAGACCGACTCATTACATAAGCCAAGTAATCCTGCGGAGTGGTAAAATCGGCAAATTGACTGTCGGATGCGGAATATACACCACATGAAAAGGGTGTATCTTTATTCATAATAATTGCACTCATGTCACATGCACAGAGCAATGCCTGCAAAAGAACACTTACGGCAATTAAACTGAATATCTTCTTTCCCATATTTTCATTCTCTAAAAAGTTATCTGTCGTGTCAAGTCGTAATTTTCTTGCCAAAAAAACGCAGTCTGCAAATAAAAATTCAAAACATATTTTTTAGAATAACTAGAGAGAGATAATGATGTTCAAATTTACTTTGGAAGCGAAATCCGGACAAGCGCGCGCGGGAGTAATTAACATTTCGCGCGGAGAAATTAAAACTCCAGTGTTTATGCCAGTCGGAACAGTTGGCAGTGTTAAAGCCATGTCCCCGCAAGAATTGGAAGAAGGCAATGCTCAAATCATTTTGGGTAATACTTATCATTTATATTTACGGCCCGGGCATGAATTGATTAAAGCTGCAGGCGGACTGCATAAATTCATTTCTTGGAACAAACCTATGCTTACTGACAGCGGCGGATATCAAGTTATGAGTTTAGCCACTTTACGAAAAATCAACAAAGAAGGTGTCCGTTTTCAATCTCATATAGACGGCTCATACCATCTTTTTACTCCTGAGAAAGTAATTGCCATTCAGGAAGCTTTGGGAGCAGATATTATCATGAGTTTTGATGAATGTCCTCCTTATCCAGTTGAAAGAGATTATGTGGAAAAAAGTTTGAAATTGACGCTAAATTGGGCAGCACGCGGAAAAGAAGTTTTTTCCAATTCGGGAAACCAAGCTCTGTTCGGAATTGTGCAAGGCGGAATTTATGAAGATTTGCGGGAAAAGAGCGCTCGCAAACTGATGGAAATGGATTTTGACGGCTACGGAATCGGTGGTTTAGCAGTCGGAGAACCCAAAACCGATATGTTTCGCATCACTCAATTTCTGAATTCAGTTTTACCGGAAAACAAACCTCGTTATTTAATGGGCGTCGGAACTCCCACTGATTTGCTGAATAATATTGCTCGCGGAGTCGATATGTTTGATTGCGTGATGCCTACTCGCAATGCGCGCAAAGGCAGTATCTTCACTCGTTACGGCAAGATGATTATCAAGTCTGCACGTTATAAAGAAGATTTTTCTCCGATTGACCCTCTCTGTAATTGTTACACTTGCCGGCATTTTTCCCGTGCCTATATCCGGCATTTAATTACTATGAATGAAATTTTGGGAATGCGTTTGACTACCATTCACAGTCTCTATTTCTATCAAGAACTGATGCAACAAGCCCGCCAAGCAATTTTAGAAGATCGCTATAACGACTTTCTGAAAGAACAGCTTCCTGTCCTGGATTGCATAGTCGAATAGATTTACAGGATATTTTTATTGACAACGAAATGTTATTGTATGTAAATATTCCAATTTTATCTGGGACGGAAAAGATGTAAATAGAGCTAATACAGCGCCTGGTATATATTTAGTTAAAACTGAATCACTACACGGTTCAACTACCGTAAAATTGCTTAAGCTTAAATAAATAAGACCGTTGAATAATTAGGGCATTAAATATTTAGGGGTTATTTTCTAGTTTA
>DAOPOH010000005.1:0-134829 GCA_035357855.1 Candidatus Cloacimonadota bacterium | reverse complement strand
CCTCCATTAGTTATACTCATAATTCTTTTCTATTTAATTTACTTTATTTTGTCAACAAAAAAATAAACTAAATAGAATTTATTATTCTCGAGATGAAAATAAATCAATCTAAATCAGAGGTTAACTCATTTGAAAATATTGCTTCTACAAAAGCGGATGCATCAAAAGGCTGCAAATCTTCAATCTGCTCACCCACTCCGATTAATTTCACGGGAATTCCTAACTCATGTTTTATATTGAATATAATTCCACCTTTGGCGGTGCTGTCAAGTTTAGTTAAGACAAGTCCTGTAAGATTGGCAACCTCATTAAAAGTTTTGGCTTGAGAAATAGCATTTTGACCTGTCGTTGCATCAAGGACGAGTAAAGTTTTCTGAGGCGCATCGGGAATGACTTTTTTGATTGTTCGCACAATTTTGCTCAATTCCTGCATCAGATTTATTTTCGTATGCTGACGGCCGGCTGTATCAATCAAAACAACATCAATTCCTTTAGCTACGGCAGACTGAATTCCGTCAAAAACAACAGCTGAAGGGTCTCCGCCCTGTTGAGATTTGACGATTAAAGCTCTTGCTCTTTTTGCCCAAATTTCCAATTGTTCAATTGCAGCAGCCCTAAAAGTATCGCCGGCAATGACTAAAACGGTTTTCCCCAGATCCCTAAAACGAGCGGCAATTTTCCCTATGGTTGTCGTCTTACCAACACCGTTAACTCCCAAGCAGAGAATGACATACGGTTTACTTTTTATATCATTGAAAAAATCCGCTGTTTCAGGATAATCTTTGAGCAAAATATCGCTCATAATCTGTTGCAGGACTTGTTGCACCTGTTCTGCTTCCGTGTATTTATGAACTCTGATTTCGTCTTTGAGTTGTTCTATGATTAAACCTGTCATTCCCACGCCAGTATCAGCTTGAAGCAGAATGTTTTCCAGCTCTTCCATCAATTCTTCATCAATTTTACCGCGCAAGCGTATTGCTTCTGCCAGCTTGCCTACAAAAGAATTTCTGGTGCGAGCAATTTTCTTACGCAAGTTATGGACAATATTCACCATCATATTTACACTCTCTTTCTATTTGTCTTGACGAATGTGTCTATGGGGCTAAAATTGAATTATGAATAATAAGTCAAATAAAAAAAAGAGAAATATCGTATGAATGGAGCAATAGCCACACTCTTAAAGCTTGCTGTTTCATTGTTATTGCCTCTTATTATTGTAACTTTGGGCGGTCTGCTTGTTTATGGAAGTTTTAATTCTTTTTTCTTTGTGGATACTTCATCCGAAAGTGCTGAAGTAAACGGTCCGGCAGTTATTTATTATGCTTTGACCTTTGTAGTTGCTTTGATGTATTTCTTTATGCGAATGAAATATACAGGTTATGAATTTATTGCTCTAACCGTCATGTCCTTGATTTATTCGTTATCTTTACAGAAGCTCACTCCCGCTATACACAGGCTGCTAATTCTGTATTTTTTACCGCTGATTGTTATCTTTTTACTCTTGTGGTTAATCCTCAGATTTATATTTTTTAATCGTTCTATGCGTGCAATTCGATTATTGCTTTTCGCTTTGTTAGGTTCGGGAGAATTTACACTTACTTTCAGTTTGCAGATGCTATTATTGCATCAGCAGGTTACAGAAGAGTTTCTTCAGGGCAGATTTTTCAGCGGATTATTGCTCTTTGTTTTTATGGGTTTCGGCTTATCTTTGGCGGATGATGTCATATTAAAACTTGACGAAAAGCAAGAACAAGCCTTAAAAGATATATCTAAAAGTGATAACAGCAAAGGTGAAAAAGACGAATCAGACTGAGCCGAGAGATGTTAAAGCAAAGAAGGACAAATTCCTTCTTGAGATCAAAGAAAAAGAAACGCTTTCATTCAGGGATATTTTCCGAAACGACAATCCAGTGTTTTTGGAAATCGGGAGCGGTAAGGGTGAATTTTTGTCAGAATTCCCTCTATTGCATCCGGAATGGAATTTTATCGGCTTCGAAATGAAGTTAAGGCGAGTGAACATTATTTTGCGCAAATTGGATTTAGAGCTCCATAATAATATCCGACTTGCCGTTTGCAGAATAGACGCGGGAATTGAAAAAATTATTTCTCCGAATTCCGTTACCGGTGTTTTCATTCAACATCCGGACCCTTGGCCTAAACGCAGACATTTCAAAAGGAGATTGCTGCAACAGGATTTCATTGATGCTTTAGGAAAAATTCTGCAAAAAGGCGGCTTCATTCAAATCTCCACCGATCATGAAGAATATGCCGTCTGGATCCAAAAACAATTTTCACAAAGGCTAGATTTTATTGCCAAGCCTGCTTCAGGTATAGATTTTTCGTCGGACAAACATATTGTCACTTTTTATGAACGTGAGCAGCGCAAACTTGGCTTTGAGCCACGTTTCATGCTCTATGAAAAACTTTAAAATCACAAAATAATTATAGTGAGGTTATATAATGGATAAAAAATTTACCGAAATATACAAAGAAATTCTGAAAAAATATGAAAGTTCACTTTCGGAAAAGGCAACTCCCTGTTCTGCAGCTACACGCAATAAACCTGAAGAACCTGATGACATGCGTTCCTGTTTCGCCATCGACCGCGACAGAATTCTCTACAGCGGTGCTTATCGTCGTTACCATGGCAAAACTCAAGTTTTCTCTTTTACTAATTTATTTGACGAAGAGATGACAAATCGCAATCTCCACATAGCTTATGTATCTCAAATTTCGCGCACCATCGGAAAATATTTAGGGCTGAATTTGGAACTGATAGAAGCAATAGCTTTGGGACACGATTTAGGACACTGTCCCTTCGGACATGACGGTGAAGCTGCTCTAAGTATGAATTGTGTTAAACACGGTATCGGTGAATTTCACCACAATATAGAAAGCCTTCACATAGTGGACCATATTTCCAATAAGGGTAAAGGTTTAAACTTGACTTTTCAAGTCCGGGACGGCATCATTTCTCACGACGGTGAAGTTCATAACACTAAATTAAAACCAAAAACAAACAAAACTGAAAATGATATTATCGATTACATCAAGCGGAAAAAAGCCGGTGAAAATGTGACTTGGATGCCTGCTACTCTGGAAGGATGCGTAGTTCGCATTACAGATACGATAGCATATATCGGTCAAGATATAGAAGACGCTATTCGCGCCAATATTCTAAAAAGGGAAGATTTGCCCAAAGACTGCACGGATTACTTGGGCAACCGCAACAGCCAAATAATTGACACTTTGGTCAGAAGCGTTATTGTCAATAGTTTTGAACAGGACTACATCGCTTTTGATGACGAAACCTCAGAGTATTTGTATAAGCTGAAACAGTTTAATTATTCGCATATTTACACAGACGAAGATGTAAAAAAATCCAATGAAATAATTTATCGTACGATGGCAATCCTTTTTGACAAGTATATGGACGATCTTGCCCGTCGGAATACAACTTCCAAAATTTTTCTCCATTTCCTGAATTACAAAGACCCGGAATATCAGGAAAACTTTTCGCCGGCTGAACAAGTGCGTGACTTCATAGCCACTATGACTGACAGATATTATAATGAAGAATTGAAGGATTATCTTGTTCCTTGGAAGTGGTAACGCTAAAAAAGTTTATTCTTTTCCTTCTAAATAGGATAGAGCTTCATCCAACGGCAAGACACGCACTTGCAAATCAGCCAGTCCTTTAAGAAATTTTTCAAATTGAGCAGGAGTACAATTATATTCGGATGGAGCATTAGTTGAAATATCATGAAAATACAATATTACCAAATTTTCCCGATCCATAATTCCCGATCTAATTCTATTCAAATATAGTTGTCCGTTATCCGGAGCGATGCTTGAAAAAGCGCCCAAATTGGTTCTGTCAATGGGATTGTGCATTGATGTATTGAAAGTTGTGCGGATGTTTCTAAAATAATGTGTAATGATGCCGTAATAGTCCAGAGGACAAAGTCCTGATGGCAAAGCAAAGGAAACAGGCTCAAATCCATGCGCTTTTAAAATATCTCTATCCGCTTTTACCACTTCTTCCGCTTCCGCTGCAGTCAAATTCGTTAGCAAAGTATGATGAATTGTATGTCCTCCGATTTCCCAATCGTAATTTTCATATAAATCAGTCAATTGCTCCCATGTGAGATAACCCGGTCTGTCCAAATTTCCGCTATTGACGAACATCGTTGCTCTGAAACCGTATTTGTTCATCAGAGGCAGAGCGTTTTGATAGACACCGGCGCAATTATCATCAAAACTGATGCTGACTACCAATTCCGATTTGCTCTCCGGTTCGCAAATACGGCAGCCGGATAAGAGCAAAAATACACAACAGAACAAAATCGGTTTCCGCATTTTATTTATACTTCCATCTTGTCTGCAACCCTACTTTATAATTCAAATCAGCATCGGTCATGTTTAATATGTCAAAAAACAATCCGAATGACAGTTTATATTTAAATAACCAGTTGATATCAAGGAAACCGGTTTCCGCTCTTCCTCCTCCGGCAGGAAGATGTTGTTCTCTTGCGCCAATATAAGATTGGATCTTCTTGTGGCAATATGAAAAGCAGACTTGATACAAATCAGATTTTATATCTTTATCAGCATTCAAAGGATTGAGGTCAGAGCGATTTTCTGCACTGATGATTAAGCTGAAATCACGATTTAGAGCGACGCTCATTTCATTTATTGCTTTCCAAGCGTCAAGTTCTTCTTTATAATATTTGGTTGGAGAAAGCATTTCATAAGCGAAAGCTGAATGAAAATTATATTTATTCTTGCCGACAAAGACTTCATACCCGCCCTGACCTGCCGACTTTGTCATAATACTGTGTCTGTGAATATAAAAACGGAATAAATCAAATTTTAAGATGTCATTTTGATAACTGTAACGCACTACAGAAAGGAATTGATTTAAATCGTTGCCACCTAAACCGGCTCCGATTTTATGCTGCCCCAGCAAATAATCCGCTTCTGTTCCATACCAGCGAAAATTCATTAACGCATTTTTCTCAAACAAGGCATCATCCGCACGCCTGTTATATAGCCAAAATCCTTTACCGTAACCGATATCTTTTAATGAAAAATCTACATCCCAATGCGGATTTTGATATCTTATATCGACGTGATCAAATACGACTTGCGAATTTAACCGCTTTTCCTGATTAGTAATTTCCGCTTCAGCACGCACATTTTCTGTTAATAATGTATCAATTCCAATTCTAATTTTATATGCACGAACATATTTTGGTTCCTCTTGGTCTGCAAAATTATAAAAGGAAATGGCATCGCTGCTGCTCCATTTCAGGTAGAAGGGAAAGTCGTCCGCATATAACAAAGCGGTCAACATAACTCCTATCAATATTCCAAAGCATTTGCCGTATTTCATGTCTTTCTTCTTTCTTTAATTAACCTCATTTGTCAAGACAATTTTCACCTCTATGTTCGACAGCAGATTTTTAGATTGACAATTTTTCCTGTCTAAGATTAAAAGCAATTCAATATTTAATTGATACTTAGGCTATTAAGATGAAAAAAATATATATGGCTTTGTTGTTATCAATCTGCTTTTTAAGTTTGATAGCGGCAGATTTCCCTTGGTATTCACAAGGTGACGAACGTTGGAAGACAGATCAATTGGGCAAAACAGGAACTACTATCGGCCGCAGCGGTTGCGTCCTCAGCTGTTTATCTATGCTCCTGAATGCCGAAGCCACTAACCCTCGGATTACTCCTGACGAACTGAACAACTGGCTGAAGGAAAACGGCGGATATTCAGGAGCCAATATGCGTTGGCAAATTCCGGGCGAAATTGACGGTAACGGCTGGGGGCTTGAATTGGTTGCTCAGGACAGAAAAGTTAATAATTGGAAGTTCCTCAGCGAGCAATTGCAAAAGGGCAATAAAGTGATAGTAAAAGTCAAGGGACGACGCAGCCATTGGGTCCTGGTCACCAAACAAATAGGTCCTTACAATAAAGCCTCTTCCTATCTCATCAACGACCCCGGGATGGAAACTTATAAAGAACGGACTTTGGCGCATTTCGGAGGATTCAGAGCTGCGCGTTCCTACGCAGGAAATTGGCTGGACGAAGACGCTTTCAGTATGGATAGTGACATTCAAGTCGTTCCCGTAGAAAGGGATGAATACCTTTTCTATGATTTAGTGAATTCGCCGCATCCCGCTGATGTTTATGTCCGGATTAAAAACAATCTTCCTGTTCCCATAAAAGGGTTTTTCATTTTAGGTTTGTTTGACAAAGATAACAATTTCCTTCGCGCTTTAGATTATGAATATGCTTCTGTTGATTCCTGCGGCTATTACGACTTGCTTTATGAAATGAACGACATCACAAGCATTCAGCAAAATCAAGATTATGTTAATATTCTTTACAGCAAATACTTTTCCAACCTGCCTTCCCTAAATGATACCATTGCACTGGTCAAAAACAACCAAAACGATGATGTCCTCAATAAAAGTTTTCTGGACAACAATTCCGAACCTGACGAACTTGAAAAAAGCATAGAATAATTCTAACTATCCCTCAAATCCTGCTCTAAAGCTACGGAAGCTTCTGTTTTCGCGTCTCTGTATTTGATAATTATCGGACAATAAACATGGAAGTCAGGTCTTCCGTTCAAAGGTCTACCGCCGGAAACGACAACAGCTCTTTCCGGAATTGTCACTGCTTGATCTGCTTCTTTGGATAAATAACATCTCCTCACTGCATCATAAACGGGAACTGAAGACGTTAAAATCGTCCCTGCCGCTAAAATTGCTTCCCTTTGGACAATCACACCTTCATATATTCCTGAATTTCCTCCGATGAATACTCCATCTTCAATAATTACCGGTCTGCTTCCTATCGGTTCCAATACTCCGCCCAACATCGCTCCCGCAGATAAATGCACATCCTTCCCAACTTGAGCGCAACTTCCAACCAAAGCATGCGAATCAATCAATGTTCCGCTGTCCACATATGCACCGATATTGACAAAAGCAGGAGGCATAATCGTTACTCCGGGAGCCAAATAACAACCGTTACGGATAGAAGTTCCACCCGGAACTATACGTATTCTGTCCTCTAAATCGATTTTCTTTTCAGGAAGAGTGTCTTTATCAAAGAACACCTTCTCTCCTCCGCCCTTTATAGCAGTCAACTTACCCATTCTGAAACCGATTAAAATACCCATCTTGACCCACGCATTAACTCCCCATTTCCCGTCTATTTTTTCGGCTGCGCGAATTTGACCTCGGTTTAATTCCTCAATAAACTCATTATAGATTGCTCGGTCAAAAGACTCATACTCTTTTGGATTAGCGTCATATAGCTTTATTATTGCATCTCTTAATTCCATTTTTTGCTCCTTCTTCCAAAAGCTTTGTTCAGTCTTGCACATGCTTTTTCCAACAATGAACGCGGACAGCCGAAATTCAATCTGACAAAGCCTGAACCTTCCTCCCCATACATTCTGCCCAAATTCAAAGCTAAACCTGCTTCATTAATCAGGATTGCTTGAAGCTCATCATCATTCAAATTTAACTTTCGACAATTCAACCATGCCAGAAAAGTAGCTTCCGGTTCCATCATTTCAATAGCAGGTAAATTTCTCGTCAAATATTCTTTCAAAAAATCCCTGTTTGCTTGCAAATATGAAAGCAAGGCGTGCAACCAATCCTCTCCTTTTGTATAGGCAGCAATCAAAGCAGTGTTACCAAAACAGTTCCCCAAATACAAATGCATTTCCTGAATATATTTTTCAACTTTTTGAAACATCTCCCGTGTTGGAATAACTAAAATTGACGTGCACAAGCCAGCCAAATTAAAACTTTTACTGGGAGAGTAACAGGTTACGCAGAAATCGGCAAAATTTTCCAGCGAAGCGAATGCCGTATGTGTATATCCATCGTAAATCAAATCTGCGTGGATTTCATCACTGATGACCTTGACATTGTATTTTGCACACAGTCTGCCAACTGCCAAAAGCTCATCTTGCGTCCAGACTCTGCCTCCGGGATTATGAGGATTGCATAAAATGAACAGCTTTGCTTGAGAAAGTTTCATTTCTAAATTGGTGAAATCAATTTCATAGCGATTATCTTTTAAAAGAAGGGGATTGGTCAAAAGCCGCCTTCCGTGCAAAGTGGCAGCTTCATAAAAAGGGTCGTAAACAGGTGTTTGAATTAGGATGCAGTCTCCGGGAGCAGTCAATGTCTCCACTGCTATATTTATTCCGGTCACAATTCCGGGTGTATAGAGCAGCCATTCCTTCTTAATCTGCCAATTGTAATGATTTTTCACCCAATTCACCGCTGCTTCATAAAATGAGGGAAGCAGATAATTATAACCGAAAATGGGATGTTTCAGACGCTGCTCCAAAGCCTCCTGAATTTCAGGCGCTATGGCAAAGTCCATATCTGCAACCCATAACGGCAATAGATCTGACTTACCAAACAGCTCTTCTAATCCATCTGTCTTAACGCATCCTGTGCCTCTACGGTCATAAATTGTATCAAAATCATAATTCTTCATTGATTGTTCTTCCGCCATAACAAAAAATCTTGCTATTCTTCACTTTCCTTAAAGAAGGAAGGTTAACCTTGGCAATAATATAATCTGCCGATTGCTTAGTTACAATTTTTATTATCTGTATGGAACTTTATGCTCTTCCTCTTAGATTCCGCCCAAATATTGCTCATACATGGATAAAGAATCAATATAAGGGCTGATCATATCTCCCAAGTTAGGTTTCAGACTTTCCAAAACCTGTCTTGCCTGTTCAAAAGTGCGCGTCTGCAAGCCGAGATCGTAGATAAAATAAGCCAAATCTATATCAGTCGGAAATTGTTTCACTGCTGCATCTATGATTTTATAAGTCATATCGAGGTCAAACTGATACCACAATCTGACCATTGTAATGTAATTATCAATATCGGGTTGGGGTTGCGACAGACATTTTTCCGCCAATTTTGCCGCTTCTTCATTATGATTGGATTGCAGCAAAAGGTTCATCATTCTGATATCTTTGGCAAAATCAGAAGAAATGAACGGCAATGCCTTTTCCAGATACAGCCTTGCTTTTGTATAATCTTGCCGTTCAAGAAAATAGGAAGACGCACGATCGTAAGCAGCACCATAGTTCATAATCAATCGCCGCATATTATCATCTTTATAAACCCGAGGGTCTCTGATGGAGCGATAGGAATACACTTTCTCTGTATTGTTAAGTAAGCGCTGAATATCCAATTGATCTTCTCCGGAAGTGGAAACAACGCGGCTGACCATACCCTCGTTGCGTAAATGGTTATCAAAGCCGACATAAGTTTCGCAAGTAACAGCAAAGTAAATAGGGCGTTTGCCAAAGTTATCCTGAATAATTTTCATTACCGCTAAATCACACACGCGGAAAATACCTTCTTTACGCCACATAGGATAATTCGGCAGTTTCACCGAAAAATCCTGACCCGGAAGCGGAGAAGTGACTCCAAAGGTAAAGCCGTCTTCCGTTCTTTGTGTGTTTTTGAACAAGAAAGAGATATAAGGATACGGGTCTCCGTAATCCGGAGGAGGAGTGTATGAAAGCTCATCCAGCAAGGAGTCTGGCCAATCAAAAAGGACACCTTCCCTGTCTCGTAACTGGCGAATATACCATGGTGTATTCAATAAACTAAGATTGGCCACTGTGACATCTTTGCGGATACCCTTTAAAGTACTGTTCTTGAAGTCCAAAGCGACTTTACAGGCTTGGACGCTTTCCGGAGTGGGCGACACATCCTTTGCAGGATACACATTCTCTCGCACCGCGGGATCTTTCACAGCCTGACAATACCATAGAGGAAAAGTATCATTATCGCCGTTAGTGAAGATAATGGCATTTTCCTCCATTGAGTTTAGGAAATTCATTCCGTAATCCACAGCCATAAATTCTTTGGAACGGTCGTGCACTTTATACTGCGTCGCCATGTTAAAAAGAGGCAGAATAAAAAGCAAAGCGGTCAAAAGATAAACGGGAACCTTTTTAGAAAGCAGCGGCCTAAGCAAACTGATGCAACCTATTCCCATCCAAATTGCCCACATATCGAAAGCACTGACAAAGAAATAATCGCGATCACGCACTTCCGCATCAGATAAATTAAGCACAAAAACGAAAACTACGGTAGTCATCAAAAACACGCTGATTAAATACACAAAAGCGTGTTTATTCCTCTTGTATAAATCAAAGATGCCCAAAACTCCCAATAGAGCGACTATTGCATTCCCGATAGTCATAAACACCATCTGCGGCAGCTTTGTCCAGACTGATAAAGTTTCCGCATTGAACCATTGCCAACCGAAATACCGCAAGAAATGATATCCGTATTGATAGGCTAAACTCGCTCTGCGCACCAAGAAGGACACTTCTCCGTATTGCCTGCGCAAAACATAGTCCATAAAAAGTTTGTAATTATGCGGATTGCCTTCATTGATAAAAGGCCTGGCTGCAGACCTGACAATCAAAAAGATGTGAGGAGTGAGCCCGACGAGAAGCAGTACTATTCCCCAAATCCAAACTTTGCGCTCGATCAGATCCCGATAATTGTAGTAGAATAGGATAATAGCCGTCACCAGGAACATCAATTTGTTAAAGTCCGGGAATTTAATAGCTTTCCCGATGGGGTCTGTAATAAGATAAACCGCTATCAGAATAACGGCATACAAAATAAGCTTTTGCCAAAAACGCCCTTCTTTTATAGCTTTATAGATATAAGGATAAATGACGATGAGGAAAATTGCGGGCAAGATCTGCAAAGCTGTTTGGTGAACGCAAAAGCCCAAGAAGAAGAGATAGACAACAAGTAACAGAATATTCTGATGCGAAAAATCCTCCGATTTTTCCACCCAAACCAAGGTCAGCCACAAGGTCAAATTCACGAAAAATAGCATCCCTGAATTGACTTCAGCTTCTATGGAAGTAGTCCAATGCGTAAAAGCAAAAGCTGTATAAAGCGCTGCCAAAAGACCGGATACAATAACCAGCCACTTTTGATCTTCATACATGCTGACAAGTTTGACGGTGATCAGATAAGAAAACAGCACTCCAAAAGCGGAAAATAATGCTGATATGAAAGCAATAATTACCGCATGAGGAAAAAGGCCTCCGGCTATTGAACATAAAGCTCGACCCAAAATTATATAAAACGGATTTCCCGGAGGATGCGGAATGCCTAAAATACTGCCGCAAGTGGCATACTCACCGGAATCCCAAAACGACATAGTCCTCGCTAAAGTAAGAATATAAACAAACAGCACGGAAATAAACAGCAAAGTTCCGACTATGTCATTTGTCTTCCTATCCACTATCGGTCTGGGTTTATAATTTGTCAGAGGTTCGTAACTTTTTTTCGGTCTCAAATTTGAACCCTTCCCGCCGGCATTTTTCATTTTCTGAGCTGTCTTCCAATCTTTGGGTTCTTGCTTTGACATCAATCCTCCTTAATTATAAAAAATCGTTTTCAATCTTTCAAGCCCGTCTTGGCAGTGCTTTCTATAATCTGTTTTTGTGCAAGGAAGAAAAGAATTAAAATGGGCAAGATACTGAAGGTCGAAGCCGCCATCAATAAAGTTGTCTGCGACGAAGCTTCGGAATTAAAATAACTAAGACCCACTTGCAACAATCGTTTTTCCGGTGAATCCACCATCACAAGGGGCCACATAAAACTGTTCCACGAACCGATTAAAGAAAAAATGGATGCAGTAGCAATTACTGGTTTAGACAAAGGCAGAATAATCCGCCTCAGCATTCCGAAAGTGCTGCAACCGTCTATTGCTGCTGCGTCAAACAGTTCTTTCGGTAAAGACTTAAAATGTTGCCGGAACAGAAAAACGGTGAATACATTGACAAACCAAGGAATTATCAGCCCCTTATAGGTATCCAGCCATTGCAGTTTATCCAATAAAATGTAAGAAGAAATCAAGTAAATCGGTTCAGGCACCATTACCATGCTGATAAACAAAAGGAAAATCAGTTCTCTGCCTTTAAATTCCATGCGGGCAAAAGCAAAAGCCGCCAAAGCGGATGTAATCAGCACTCCCAGCAGAGAAGTGAAAGAAACGAACAGTGTGTTGGCAAAATAGCGAGCAAAAGGAACTTTGTTAAAAGCTCTCACATAATTTTCCCAGTGAATGCTGATCGGCTTATGTATGTGCTGAATTATACTGCTCGCAATTTTTACATATTCTCGCGTTATTTTCCCTTCTTCGTTTAAAAAATGAACCAGACTGGAGTCGCCGAAAGCTTTTACCACAATAATTCTTTGTTCCGGGCTACTGCCGCTGATAATATCATAATCCTCGCGAGGAATAAATACTGATTCCCCTTTGTTAAATTCCGCTTGTGACATCACGGAAGTAGAAAGCATCCAAATAAACGGAACGATCATAAACAGCCCGAAGACACTCAGAATGATGTATATTACAGCTTTTCCTATTTTAATTCCCATTTTTTCCGCCTAATAGGTAACATGCTTTTCCAAGCGATTTTGGATTACGGTCAAGCCGAGAATAATGATAAATAAAATCAATGCTGCAGCACTGGCATAGCCCATCTCCTGAGCGTCAAAACCGCGATTGAAAATATAATAGACAATCAGGTTTGTTGTTCCTAAGGGACCGCCCGGGGGAGGACCTGTCATCAAGTAGACTTGTGAAAAAGCCTGGAAAGTGACAATCGTCGTCATCATCAAAACATAATAGGTTGTAGGCGACACCAAAGGCAGAGTAATTTTGAAGAATTGCTTAATTTTATTTGCACCGTCAATTTCTGCAGCCTCATAATAATCTTTGGCTATGTTCTGCAAGCCCGTCAAATAAATGATTGTATTATATCCCAATCCTTTCCAAACAGTTAAAATAATGATGGCAAAAAGTGCTTGAGAAGGTCCGCCTGCCCAGTTGGGAAGATGAATCCCGAAGCCTGAGAAAAAGATGTCAAAAATACCTCTTGCTTCCGCCAACCACTTTTGAGGCGCAATGCCGATTAAAGCCAGAAATTTATTTGCCAGCCCCGTTTGCTCGTTAAAAATGATTTTCCAAACAATGGAAACCGCTACCATGGAAGTCACATAAGGCATGAAATAAATCGTTCTGAAGAAACCGCGCACAGCTTTTATCTGATTTAGCAGCACGGCAAAGATAAGGGAGAAAATCAAACTGGCGGGAACTACGAAAACAACTAACCAAACTGTATTCATCATTGACTGCCAGAACTCCGGATCATGCATCAATTTGATATAATTAGTCAAACCGATAAAATCACCCATCCCGTTCAAGGTCCACTTATAAAAACTGATGACAAAGGACATTACTATCGGCACAAACCGAAATGCAATCAACAATGCCAAAGCCGGCAAAACATACAGGTAGGGAGATATTTTCCAGCGTGTCTTCAACTGCTTTCCCTCTTTAAAACTTTCTTTTTGCGCCCATGATATTTTCAATCATACGAAATAAGAGCAGGAATTATCATAAAGCTGCCATATCACTAAAACCGCTTCTCTGATTTACTCATGCGTTTTTTTGTATTCCGCTAAACCTGTCCGGAAGATATACATCGCTTTTTGTAAATCCTCTTCCTTCAGAATGTAAGCCAGACGCAATTCGTCTTTTCCCAGACCGGGTGTTGCGTAAAATCCGTCTGCAGGCGCTGCCATTACTGTTTCCCCGTCCACTTGGTATTCTTTCAAAAGCCAAATGATAAAGTCTTCCGCATTTTTGATCGGCAGTTTGGCAACGATGTAAAAAGCGCCTTGAGGCTTTACGCAAAGGCAACCGGGAATTTTTTGCAGTTCGGAATAAACCAAATCCCGCCGCTTTTTATATTCAGTCCTGATGCCTTCAAAATAATCATCGCCCAAATCAATACAGGCATTGGCAGCTAACTGATCAACCGTCGGCGGACACAATCTGGCTTGTGCAAATTTTAATACGGACGCCATCAATTCTTTATTGCGAGAAACAATGCAACCGATGCGCGCTCCGCAAGCACTGTAACGCTTGGAAACGCTGTCCACCAAAATCGCCTGCTCGGCAAAATCGGGAACATGCATAATGCTGTAATGCTTCATTCCGTCGTATACAAATTCGCGATAAACTTCGTCTGAAATCACGAATAAATTATGTCTTTTCGCCAAAGCGGCAATTCTTAAAATTTCTTCTTCCGTATAGACAGTCCCCGTAGGATTTCCCGGATTGCACAATAAAATCGCTTTTGTCAGAGGTGTAATCAAAGCCTCAATTTTATCGTTCTCCGGAACGGCAAAACCATTTTCCGCATAGGTTGTGAGCGGAACTAAGTTCACTCCCGCCATTGTCGCAAAACCGTTGTAATTTGTATAAAACGGTTCGGGAACTATAACTTCGTCTCCCGCATTACACACAGCGGTAAGAGCGAAAACAATCGCTTCCGAACCTGCGGTAGTCACGATTATTTCTTCTTCATTTACCTGAATGTTTTGCTTCGCATAATAACGCACGAGGCCCTTCCGATAAATATCCAAACCTTGGGAAGGACCGTATTCCAACACTTTGTCATTAAAACTATGATACGCATCCAACATCACTTGCGGAGTTTTAATATCAGGTTGGCCGATATTCAAATGATAGACTTTGATGCCTCTTTGCTTCGCTTGAGCAGCAATTGGATTTAATTTGCGGATAGGTGAAGCCTGTATTTCCACCGCTCGGGTTGAGAGTTTCATCTTCCTTGCTCCTATTTTCTTAATTTTTTTCTATTGACCATTTTTTGAGAGGAAATAAAAAAGGCAAGTGAAATTATTAAAAACGAGATATGCCATGATTGCGGCAGAGAGTAATTATAAAATGATTAAGCTCTTAACCGAGGGTGTGAAGAAGCGTCTGAAAAAGAAAAGAATTTATCTGAAACTCAAACTTCCGGCATCAATATGAAACCCTTCTCACTTCTTCCCGGCTTAAATATTCAAAATCCCTCAAAGCTTAAAACAATGAATAACACCAAGCTTTATTTGTTTATTGTTGTCGGAGTGCTCATTGTTAGCTGCATTATTACCATCTTGATTATCACTGCCCACCATCCTGTATCCGATAATCAGAAATCTGCACCAATAGGAGTTGAACAAGTGGATTCCGCAAAAGTGACTGTTTATTTTACCAAAGACATCAATTTAGATGGTCTGGAAAAAGTTCTAAATCCCTATTTACCTCGCCTGCACGGAAAAATCGGCGTCAAAGTTCATTTTGGAGAAGACGGCAACCAATATTACATCAAGCCCGACCTTTACAAAGACTTGATTTTGCGCCTGAACGGCACCTTTATTGAAAGCAATGTTTTATATCGCGGACGCCGACGCGTTACCGAAACTCATCTCCAACTTGCCCAAGAACACGGCTTCGGTTATGCACCTATTGATATTTTAGATGCGGACGGAGAAATCACTCTCCCCTATCATGGCAAACATTTTGATAAAGTTTATGTCGGCAGTCATATAAATAATTACGACAGCTTTCTCATCCTTAGTCATTTTAAGGGTCACGGCAATGCCGGTTTCGGAGGAGCAATTAAAAATGTGGGAATGGGGATGGCAGCAATTCCTGGAAAAATGGCTATCCATGCAGACAACCATCCTCTCACTTCTCCCAAACGCTGTATCAAATGCGGAAAATGCGTCCGCCAATGTCCGGCAAATGCCATTTCTTTAAATCCGTTGGTCATTGATCAAACTAAATGCATCAGTTGCGGAAAATGCATCGGAACTTGTCCGAGTGGAGCTTTACGCATTCCTTGGGGTGCTACGGGCGAAAATGGATTCTTGGAAAGGCTTGCCGATTACGCTAATGCGATTACGAAAGGCAGAGATGTCATTTTCGTAAATTTTCTCGTCAACATTTCTCCCGACTGCGATTGTGCGGATGAAGCAAGAGAACCTTTTGTAAAGGATATAGGCATTCTTGCGTCTGATGATATGGTTGCAATTGATGCAGCTTCGTGTGATCTCGTAGACCAAGCTTTCGGCAAAACCGATGCTTTTCTGCATGTAGACAAGGTTTCCGGACGCTATGTTCTTGATTACGGACAGCAAGTAGGTTTAGGCAGCAAGGATTATAACCTGATTACAAAATAAATTTTGCCTTGGGTATACGATGATTAAACTATAGACAAGCAAGGAAAACAAACCAAGGTAACTAATTCAGTCAGGTTTTTGCCGCTGCTTATTTCATTTATCTATGATATCGGTAAAGATTTCAGGTTTGGCAATACTTTCTATCCGCTCTTTGGTAATGCTTTCATAACCTTAAAGCAAAACTGCTAAACCCCCTGTCAAAGCACCTGTCGTATCAGTATTTTCTCCCGGATTAACTGCTTTTAGCACTGCTTACTTATCTATTAAGATGAATTGAACAAACACCGGACAGCGGCTTCCAAAGTTGAAATTACATATCCGTCGGTATTGATATAATCTTCAAAAAGACAAGTTAAATTTTCGGACAGTAATCTTTCAAAAGAATCTTCCCGGCAATCGGAAACCAGTTTGCCCATATCAACCATAGAATTAATCTTTCTCTCTACAATCAGCTCAAATTGAAGGGGAAAACCTAATGCCTCACTTACGGCAACGCCATATAATGTATTTTTTTAGCATACAATTCCTTTTACCTCTTCTCTCTAAACCATTATAAATGCATTTCAAAATATATGTCAAGTTTGAGGGCAGTATTTTTCCAATGATAAAATCGTGTAACCCATTAAATACAATAACATTAACTTCATAGTTGCTTCTTTAATCTTTATTTTTGTTTAACCAATTTCAGGATGGGTCAATCTCTTATTCAGATATAGATCAAATGGTAATCAAATGTATATCAAAAGGATATTAAATGTTGATTAGAATACATTTGATCTACTTTTGATATACATTTGGTCTACTTTTGATCCACTTATGGCTATAAGGAGGAATCAAACGAAATAAAGGTTAAAATTTATTTTTAAATCTATAATACAACAGAATTATGAAATAAACTTTATTCCATAAACTATAAAAAAAGAGTTTTTTACTTGACAAATACATAGCTTCCGGTTGATAATAAAATATGAGAATATGAACGAATTAATTAGGGTTATCAGTTGCACTCATCAAAGAATAATGAAGTCTAAAATAAGGAGTTACGATGAAAAAAATCCAGACCTGTTTTTTCCTCTTCCTTTTTACTTTTGCAGTAATCGGCATAAGGGCAACGGTTAGCGAATATGCATTTGCCTCTACTCTTGGAACTTTCAGCGAAATCAGCGGCGGGACAGTTTTGGGTTCTAATGCTAATGACAATGAAAGTTTTAACGCTATCCCTCTCGGGTTTACTTTTACATACAACGGGGTAGCATATACGGAAGTAAGTGTTCAAACCAACGGTTTTTTAGCGATGGGTTCTTCGGTGGCAACCAGTAACCTGGCAATCAGTTCTGCTACCGGCACCAATAATATTGTTGCCGCTCTTAATCGTGATATCAAAAGTTTGACAAACGGGGAACTGATGTATTTAATGTCCGGGACGGAACCGAATCGCATTTTCACCGTTCAATGGAAACATTACCGGCGCACTCCTTCGGCAACGGCTTTAGACGATTTTACCTTTCAAATTCAATTGCAGGAAAACGGAAATCATGTCGTCTTTGTCTACGGTCCTTTTACTACAGTGACCAGCACTTCCGCTCAATCAGTTCAAGTGGGTTTAAGAGGCGATTCCAACGCTGATTTTAATAATCGTTCCACCACAACGGACTGGTCAAATACGATTGCCGGCACTGCCAATAACAGTTTTTGCGTTTTAAGCGCCACTGTTTTCCCCGCCAGCGGTCTTACTTTTACCTTTTCTCCTCCGGCTTCAGGTCAACCTCCTCTTCCTGCCCAAAATCCGGTCCCTCCCAATAATGCAATTAATGTAGCCTTGACTGCTGATCTTAGTTGGGTCGCGGGAGGAGGAATTGTTGAAGGTTATAAAGTATTTCTCGGAACGAACAATCCTCCTGCCAATATTGCCAACGGCACTATCCAAACAGCTACTGCTTACGATGCGCCGATTTTTTCCTACAGCACAACTTATTACTGGAAAATTGTGCCTTTTAATCAATTTGGCGACGCTGTTGACTGCCCGGTTTGGACTTTTACTACTTTGGCAGATCCAACGGTTACTTCTTTCCCCTATTATCAAAATTTTGACAGCGTTACTCCGCCTGCCTTACCTCCGGGTTGGACTACTATCAATGCCAACAACGATTCCTATACTTGGGAAACTTACGCCGGAAATTATCAATCCACACCCAATAGCGTCCGAGTTCGTTTCAATCCTACCCTTGATATGAACGATTGGTTGCTGATGCCTCCTATGCAACTCAACCAGTCTACCTATTATAAAGTTCGCTTCTATTACAAAGCCACAAGCAGTGATTTTCCCGAGAGATTGGCTCTGTATTGGGGCAACGCACCTTTGGCAGACAGCCTTTCCCATCAAATTTTCGTAAATGAAAACATCACTAATACTACCTATATGATTGGAGAGGGCATCATGCAAGCTCCGGCAAGCGGAATTTATCATTTCGGTTTCAAAGGCTACAGCGTGATGGACCATTTCTATATTTATCTTGATACAATATCTTTTGATACATGGGTAGAAATTCTCAATCCTCCGGTCAATCTTACAGCTTCAGTCAATGAAGCCAATGTGCATCTGAGTTGGAATGCTCCCCTTGAATCTCGAGCCCTATTAGGGTATAAAATATACAGAAATAATAATCTGTTGGCGACTATAAGCACACCTGATTCCACGAGTTATGACGACACTGACCTACCTTCTGGTCTATACAGCTATGGTGTTTCCGCCATTTATACTTCCGGAGAATCGGTTCAAGCCGGACCGGTTTTGGCAGATGTCAATCCGATTTTACTGCCACCTTCAAACTTAACTGCCAATGTAGTAGATCGTGATGTAATACTCAATTGGAATAATCCTGAGGGTAATTGGATCACATGGAGCAATATGAATTTGGGTAATGGAGTCGGAACAGGTACCGCTACCGTGTTTGAGGTAGCGCATCGATGGACCCAAGAAGACCTTGTTCCCTATGCCGGGAGGTCAATTTCCAGAATAGAATTCGTTCCTTTATATGGTAGTTGTGTCTATACGATTAAAGTATGGACCGGTGGAAACGCTAATAATCCGGGCAATTTAATGCTTTCACAACCGGTTCCTTCCGTGGTTATAAACGAGTGGAATACCGTATTTCTGAATGCATTAATCCCGATTCCCGCAACCGGAGATTTGTATTACGGATACGAAATTAATACTCAAGGCGGTTATCCTGCCGGTGCCGATAACGGTCCTCAGGTTGAAGGCAAAGGAAATATGATGTTTTGGGGCGGTGTTTGGACTACCCTTTCCACAGTTGCACCAACTTTAACCTATAATTGGAATATCCGTGCTTTTGCTCAAATCACTGCACCGGGAATGAAATTAGCTTTAACTCCGATAACGGAACTAAAAAATTACCCGATTCCATCAGCAAAATTGGATGTCCGTCATTTTCCTCATCAAGAAAATAATCGTAATGTAACTGGTTACAAAGTTTATCGGGACGGTGTGTTACTTGCTACCATTAACGATGAAGAAATAAATACTTATTTTGATGCGGGACTGCCTAATGCCACTTATGTCTATGGCGTAACTTCCATTTCACCGAGCGGTGAATCCTCACCCGCAACTGTGGAAGCAGTAGTCAATTTCCAGATGGCGGAAGTTTTCTTTGAAGAAACTTTTGAGACTTACCCTGATTTTACCGGCACTTTTTCACCCTGGACTACAATAGATGTGGATTTATCGGCAACCGCAGGATTTACTGATGCCTCTTTCCCGGGAATGGGAAATCCTTCCTCTTTCATTGTTTTTAATCCTGCGGCAGTAACTCCGCCACTCACATCTGTCGTTCCGCACGGAGGAAGTAAAATGGCAGCTTCTTTTGCTTCATTGACACCTCCTAATAATGATTGGTTGGTTACTCCCAGAGTTCATTTTGGCACAGACAGCGCAATTAAATTCTATGCCAAATCTCATAATGATTCCACGGGATTGGCAAGCTTCAGAATAGGCGTCAGCACTCTTCCGGTCATTATTCCCATGGGCTTTACTTATGTGACCGGCAGTAGTTATATTGAAGCACCATATAATTGGACTGAATATGTTTATGATTTATCTGCTTATGACGGACAAACCGTATATCTCGCCATTCGTTGTGTCTCAAGCGGTTCTTTTGCTTTGTATGTTGACGATTTTACCATTCATTCAGACGGAGGAAGCATTGTCGGTAATGATGATGCAGTAGTTCCGCCTCTGAAAGATGCTCTCAGCGGTAATTATCCGAATCCGTTTAATAAACAAACAACGATCAATTATAGTATAGCGGAGAAAGGTATCGTTACAGTCAATGTCTATAACATCAAAGGTCAGTTAGTCAGAACTTTGGTAAATGAAAATAAAGCTGCCGGATGTTACAAGATTGTCTTTGACGGAAAAGATAACAACGGTAAAAATATTGCCAGCGGAATATATTACTATAGAATGCAAACAGGAAAATTTGACGCTACGCGGAAAATGATTCTCTTGAAGTAACTTCTAAATACTATTAGCAATAAAGAGCCGCAGCTGTTTTTGCCGCGGCTTTTTGTTTCCCCCCGCACAACTGTCGCTTGTCGTCTGACTTCAGAAGGAACTCAAAAAGCAACCCACAAAAAAAAGCCCCCGCTTTTAACGGGGGCTTAACTGTATCTGTTACAGAATAATTACTGTGGCAGACTATTTACGATTCAGCTTTTGGGGAGCAAAGTCCGCTTTTATCGTCTGCGTCGGAACAGTTATTTTAGGAGCGTTAACTATTCTTGGCGCAGAAGGACCAATGCTCATAGATTTACCGCCGCCGGCATTGGTGGAAGCGATAACTTTGAAGAATTGCATCGGAGCTGTCCCGTTATAAGTATAACTTGTTGTTGTGATGTTATCGGCTAAAAGTGTCCACTCGTCAGGGAATGTAGCATAAGGATCGTTGCAGCCGTAGACATCATAACTGGCAGCACCGGTAAGAGCTGACCATGAAACTTGCGGTTGACCGCCTGCATTAAGAGCAATTACCGGTTCGGGCGGGAAGTAGAGAGCAGCTTCACCCGTTTGGACATAAGCACCGATACACCATTCACCCGGGCTGGAAGAAGATGCCATTTGCCCGCCTATCATCAAAAGCAGCGGATCAGTATAGTTGAACCTGGAATCATAAAGGAAATATCTGCCTGTGCCAAGATTTTCATACGAAATCCAGAACCAGGGGGTGGTGATTTGCAGGTTGTAAGCACTCAAATCAATAGTCCTGTAAGTAGCGTGATTAAAGGTTACACTGATAGGCGTCATCAGGTCAAACATATTAACGCCGTCATCACCATAGATATGCATTGTGGCAGTAGTAGGACCGTTACCAGTGTTGCTGTTATATAGAGCACCGTCTGTTGCCAGCAACTTCACTGCTGTATCTGTTTGATAGAAAGGATTTGCATAATAGACAATCGGACCCCAATTGTATGTCGGGAAACCCGTGTAACCGGTTCCGCCTTGATCATACCACATCCAGACAGGATCATCAACCTCGTAACTGTAAGATAAGGAAGCCATGTTGTTATAGCTGTCAAAAGCTTCAATCTTGTAGGTTACGGTGCTGCCGAGAGGTTGAGCAGGTAAAGTTCCTTGATAAGTATTACCGGTAGAAATAGTCATGGGAATTGCAGAGCTCCAATTTGTACCTCCGTCTAACGACCAGTAAAGATTAACGGCAGAAATAGGATTGTTAAAGACTGCGTCGTCAACGACATCAACCGTTACTAATCTGGCCAAATCTTCTCTGGGAGTATTAATCAGAGGAAGATGATTGGAGAGAACCGGAGCAAAGACATCGGATGTATAAATTGCCAAGTTTACATCATCAATATACCAGTTATTGGCATCATAACCGGTATATTTGAATGCAAAGTAGACAATCTGACCCATATAATCTTCCAGATTGATAGTTTCCTGAGCCCAAGCACCCGGAGTTTCATCCTGCGTCCACAATTCAACCCAATAAGGATCCATGGGATTGGGATCCGTATTAATCAGCAAACCGTTATAGACTTCATAACCATAGCGATTATAATTCCAGAAAGTCAACCCACCTACACCTGTAGCAGGTAATTGGACCGGAGGAGAAATCAACCACCCGTTTTCACCGGGATCGGGAATTGCAATTCCGTACGCATGAACTGCTGATTTGGTTCCGGAATGGACATAGGCTGCAGTAGTATTGACAGTCCAAGTATTGCCTCCGCCGTCAACATTGGCAACCGTCCAACCTGTAGGCGGGAAAGTGGAGCCTTCAAATCCTTCTGTCCACGGAAAAGTTGTGATGACCGATGAAGTAGCCAAAGTCGTAAAGCGGTAGATTTCGCTATAGGATTCAGTCTGACCGGTAACATAAGCAGCAACACGCCAATACCAAGTTTGATTGCTCCCCAAAACAAGGTCGGGGATATCGTTACTGTTAATATAACTTGTTGTGATTTCCGCACTTTGATAAGAAGGTGAAAAAGTTGCTACTTCCAGATTAGCTTCTTCCTGATCGATAAACAGAACATAATATT
Source organism: Candidatus Cloacimonadota bacterium (assembly GCA_035357855.1). Classification (GTDB taxonomy): domain Bacteria; phylum Cloacimonadota; class Cloacimonadia; order Cloacimonadales; family Cloacimonadaceae; genus UBA5614. The sequence continues at coordinate 112,104 of DAOPOH010000005.1, read as the reverse complement.
CAGGAGGAGCACCTAATGAGGAAGGTGACCAATCAAATACAAATCCGGTAAATGACAGCCCTGTCTGCCCGTTTGTAGGATAGACCAAATTCACGGGAGCCGGCGCTGCAGTAACAGAGAAGATCTGGAAGTTGTCAATCTGTAAAGGAGTACCGATAGGAGTGTCACCATCGGATTGGAAATACCAGCGGAATTTTACGGGCAAACCTGCAAACAATGTGATGTCACCTGTTACATCAGCATAACTGTTGATGAAAGAGGAGAAAATAGCAGGTCCGCCGGAATAAACATAATTGGAAAGGTCGGGATCCTGATAAGGATTACTCATATAGCGCCAAGAAGTACCACCATCAATAGAAATTTCCCATCCGAAATAATCTACATTCGGGAAAGTATCAAGATCATCGTAAGTCCCTCTCAACTGGAAGTCAGCTACGATTTGGGTTGCATCTTGAGGTAAATTTATCGTCGGGCTGACTAAATAGTCCAGCATATTGGGTGCATAAGTATTAGCGCTGTTCATGCTGGACATAATATGAGTGGGAGAAGGAGCAGCAGGATCGGTAGCCAAGTGCCAAAAATCTCCGGCAGTCGGAACCATGCTTGCCCAAGTCATCTGACCGTCATTGACACCGTTATTTGTATAGCTGCCAAGCGTAATGTCATCCACCATAACTCCATACATTTGAGGATCGTCAACAGTGCTGTAAGCCGGATCAGAGGCAAACGCGAAACGGATTTTTACCGATTGTCCAACATAACTGGAAAGGTTAACGGTTACGGTCACCCAAGGTTCATGCACACCACCCCAAGCAGGAACGGGAGGAGTTTCCCCATGCTCTGAACCGAAAGCGTAAGAAGAAGTGAAATCGTAACCCGGAGTAATCAAAGTGGTAGGAATTACGGTATAGGAAAGACCGTTATTGGTGGAAACGCGCAAGTTAAAGGAATCCCAACCGTTAAATTCACCGCTGACACCCGGTTCTTCCATATTTGTTCTCATTTTGAAAGTGAGAGTGCTGTTTCCGGAAGTGAGAGCTATTTGAGGAGTATTCAAAACCAGATATTGATGGTCATGATAACCGCCGATATAGCTGTCGGTAGCCAATGCGGGATCACCCATCCACCAAACATCACCTTGAGTTCCGCCATAGTTATAAATGTGCCAATTGTTGGGAGTAACAGCACCGTCATAGTGGGTCCATCCCGTTGCTCCGGATTCAAAATCTTCCGTGTAGAAGACATCACGGTTAGGATAGCGCTCTTGATTAGTGCTGCTTCTGGTCGGAACTATATTCCTTACTCCGGCAACTAATCCTGTGATTACAAATAGAACTGTGATAAGGATAACGAGTTTTTTCATAATAATCTCCTAACTAATAAGTTAAAAACTCCTTAGTCCGTTTCTTAATCATAAGCCGATAATAAAAATATTTTGCTAAAGATTAACTCGGCTTATTTACCTGATTTTGAAGTTCGTTTTTTTTTAATATACCAAAATTGACTGAAAACATCGTCTCTGCCTGATAAAAAACTGAATGATTCTCAGAATTGCTTTTTAACAATGTTTTCACCCTTAACGATAATCAGACATTAATAATTGGTTATATGGCACAGAGATAGCAAGTCTTTGCGCACCTATGATTAGTGTATAAATTGCAAAGCAATAAATTAAATTCAACTTGCCAGTAAATCTTTTTTTCACAAGTCTCCCGATAAAATAAAAAAATAACTAAATACTTATTTTTACCTTCTGCCGACTTATAATAATAATTCCATTCGGCAGGAATAACTAATACATCCTTACTTTCATCTATTTCTGAACCATATTGAGAATATATTATTCCCCTTTATACTTAATATTTTAAGCTAAAATTGTTGTCAAGCTATTTTTCAATTTTGCGAAATGTTTTATTCATATCTAAAAACCATTTTTAATATTGTAAATTATTGCTTACATTCAATTATTATGTTGTGATATAACATAAAAGAATTCAGTTCAATTTAAGAATATACTAACGAAACAGAAATTTTATTCTTTGTTATATTTTTAGATATTTGGTATTAAACAAGTATTTATATTATTTATTTCTATCTTTTCTTCCTTATTTTTACGCCATATCTGCACACCCGAACTAAGCAATGAACTTCAAGGAAAGTATAATAAATAAGGTTTTATAGCAGGAGAGAAAAAATAAAAGAAAAAAATCGGAATTTCTGCTTGACAAGAAAAAGAAAGTTGGTATTGGTGTCAATGTATGTCAAAAAGGTTCAAAGATTCTCAAAAAAAGTCAAAACGGCAAACCAAAAAATGCCTGCGCAGAGCAAAAAGAGATACTATGCACGCAAAGGACAAAGAAAATGTCAGGTGAATTTTTAGGAACTTTTGAGAACGCTATCCATAAGTCAAGAATCATGATTCCGGCAAATTTCAAGAAGAAATTTGCTCCGGAAGCAAATGAGACTGTGATCGTGACTGTCGGTCCGGACGGGACTGTGGCTGTTTTCCCGTTAGACACATGGTTGTTGATGCGTAATCAGTTGGAGACAAGCACCGAACCGGATGATAAAGAATTGTTGGCTAATATGGTTGATTTTGCCATGCCGGAGCAGAAATTGGAGGGTCCGGGAAGAATTAGAATAAGTGATGAATTATTACGCAATGCAGAAATTAAAGATATAGCCAAAATCAAAGGTGAAGGGCATTTTATCACCTTATGGAATCCTGAGCGATTGGTTGCCATCAGAGAACAGAAAATGGCTCAGCATAAGGAAAAATATAACTCTTCCAAGTATCAGTTAAAGAGAAAATCATGATTTATCACACACCCGTTTTACTCAAAGAGAGCATTGATTTGCTTAATCTTAAGCAAGACGGAGTCTATGTTGATGCCACTTTAGGCGGAGGAGGGCACTCTGAAGCCATATTACAAAATTCTTTAGTAAAACATGTTTACGCCTTTGACAGGGATGAAGAAGCTATAGAATACGCTTCGCAAAGATTGCAAAAATACGGTCCACAGCTGACAATCATTAAAGCAAATTTTGAAGAAATAAGGACGCAATTGGCGTTAAAACGAGTAAAAAGCATTGATGGTATCCTTTTTGATTTGGGGGTTTCTTCGCATCAATTAGATGAAGCATCCCGAGGTTTCAGTTTTGAGCGGGACGGGATTTTGGACATGAGGATGGATCAAAGTGACGAAGTTTTGGCTAAAGATGTTTTAAACAACGCCACACAAGAAGAACTAACGCGCATCTTCAGAGATTACGGAGAAGAAAAACACGCCTATCAAATAGCACATTGGATTTGTTCAGTCCGTAAAATAAACCCCATCAATAATACTAAGGATTTAAGCACTCTGATAGATAAAAACATGCGAGGCAATCCCGCTTTTGTAATAAAGACTAAAGCTCGTATTTTTCAAGCTTTAAGGATCTATGTAAATCGAGAATTGGAGGCTTTGGAAACCACTTTGGAGGATAGCATTAATCTGCTTAATCCGGGCGGAAGAATTGTCGTAATCGCTTATCACAGTTTGGAAGACAGAATTGTCAAAACCAATATGAGCAAAGCGGCTCAAGGTTGCATTTGCCCGAAAACAGTATTAAAATGCGTGTGTAACCAAACTCCGAAGGTCAAAATTTTGACGGGAAAAAGCCTTCGTCCTTCGATGGAAGAACAGATAAAAAACAGCCGAAGCAGAAGTGCAAGATTAAGGGCTGCAGAGAAAATTTAAGGGAGAAATAAAATGAAAGGCAAGCTTTTTTATGTAGTTTTGGCATTTGCCGTTTATATTTTTTTCTATTGTTTCAATTCCAATCAGATATTACACAGCACTCAGAAATGCGCTTCTTTAGAGAAAGCTTTTCAAGCTGAGCGCAGTATTAACAACGAATTAAAAATTGAACATGATAAGCTCGTTTCCGAACGCAATATAACTAGTCTTTTGGCTTCGGATAAGAGCAACTACATAAGCAAAGATAAGGCAAAAAATATTATTTATGTTCAAGAGAAAAAGGAGCAGGAAGCTTCAGAGTTTTACAGCATTATAGATCTCTTTACGCCCAAAGCTGAGGCTGCAACAACATTTTTACCGGATTAAGCCATGCGTTGGCGGTTCTATTTTTTTTTAATTGGCACAGGATTGGTAATCCTAATCTGGGCAGTCTATCTTTTCTGCATCCAGATTTTTGATCCTTTGCACCTTAAAAATTACAGAGACATACGCTATAAACCTTCAAAAGAAATATTGATTCCGAACAGAGGTTCAATCGTCGATTGCCGCGGAAATTTGTTCGTAAATTCTGTTTCTTATTACCAAACCGATATCGACAGAAAGCAAGTATATTTATGGGCAAAAGCAAATAAAATAAGTCTTGAGCAAGCTTATCATATAATCGCAGCAGCTTTTGCAACCAATGTTCCCATTGAAGAAGAAACTGTCTATAAAAGATTGAGTAAAAGCAAAAACCTGACTTCTATCATGATCAGCAATAAAATCAAGGATTCGGATTTGTATAATCTCAGCAATTATTTTGCCGCCAAAAAGCTTCCCGGTTTAACAAGTCACTTCAGTTGTATGAAACGAATTTACTCTAAAGGCTTAACTGCCGCCAGAGTAATAGGTTCAGTGCGGGAAAATACAAACGGTGAAAATGCTGCCGAATATTCGAATTCTATCTATAAATTATCCGGACAGAATGGGTTGGAACTGACTTACGATAAAGAATTACAAGGTCAATACGGCTGGAAGGAAGTTCTATACGACGCAAATAATCACTTGGTAACTTATCCGGGTTTGCATGAAAAAAAGCCTGTAAACGGCTTAAATTTATGGCTGACTTTGGATACTGAAATCCAAGATGTGGTTGAAGAAGCTTTGGCGGAAGGCTTACAGCAATACGGTGCTAAGAATGCAGCTGCTGTAGTTATGGATGTTAATACGGGAAGAATTTATTCCATGGCAGGTGTTTCTTCGGAAGATTATAGTGAAGACCCTTCCTACGTTCGCGTAAAATCAAATATACCCGTCAGTTTTCTTTTTGAACCGGGTTCGACAATGAAACCTTTTACGGCATTAACAGCTTTGGAATACGGTTTAATCAATCCTTATGAAACTTTTCCCAGCGGAGTCAGACAAGCGGGAAATCGCACTATTCGCGATACTCATAATTACGGTCCGTTAACTGCAAGAGGGGTGATTGCCAAATCCAGTAATGTGGGAATTTCCATTATAGGTGAAAGAGTCGGCAAAAAACGTCTCTATGATGAACTGATAAAGCTTGGTTTTGGCCAGAAAACGGGACTGAACTTATTTGGAGAGTCCAGCGGAATTTTTCATAAATTAGAAGATTGGGACGGCTATACTCTTCATTCCGTAACCTTCGGTTACGCCATTTCAGTAACCGCTATTCAATTAGCGGCAGCTTACGCGTCTGTCGCCAACGGAGGAAATTACGTAAAACCATATATTGTAGATTCCTTTCGTGACGATACAGGCAAAATTGTAGAGCAGTTTGAGCCGAAAATTTTACGCAAAGTTGCATCCAAACCTGCAGCCGATACGCTTAAATCCTATTTGCAGAGTGTTGTGGAAGAAGGAACGGCAAGTCATATAAAATTAAGTTATATTAATATAGCCGGTAAAACGGGAACTGCACAAAAAAAACTGGAGGGTCAAACAGGTTATGCACCCGGAAAATATACCGGAAACTTTGTCGGGTTCTTTCCTGTAGAAAAGCCTGAGATGGTAGTTGTCGTAGTTTATGACGAACCTTATGAAGCTGTCAGATTTGGCGGTTCATGTGCAGCACCGACTTTCCAAAAAATTGTGGAAAACACATTATTCTTACCCAGCTGTGCAATCCTGCCGAAAAGTAAAATTGTGCAGCAATCAACAGTTCTGACACCTAATGTAATTAATATGTCTTTATCTGCAGCAGAAGATATTTTACGGCAAAGCGGTTTAAATTACAAAGTAGAAATTCATGACAGCTCTACCGTAATCGTAGACCAATATCCCAAACCGAATGTGTCTTTGGCAAAAAATTATCCTATTGTATTGGTAACGGGAAAATCAATTTCAGCGGAAGAATACACCGTTCCTACGGGGATTATGCCAAATTTGGCAGGTATGACTTTAAGAAAAGCAGTTCAAATTTCAGCTTCCAATAAAATAAAACTAAAAATAAAAGGGGTTGGAATTGTGCGCAAACAATCAATAATAGCAGGGACAAAAATCCAGCCCGGTAGCACTTGTGTGGTAGAAGCCACCTTGTAGTTTGCTAATTATGTAAGATAAAAAAGAGGTTCGTCCGGATGTGGTCAATAAGCGAATATCTTGAAATGCTGAAAGCTGATGATTTGTGGTTGCAAAATCAGAATTTAGATATTGCTCTGTCTTTTTCCGGAAAACCGGTTACTGATTCAAGACAATTTCAAAAGGGAGATATTTTTATCTGCATAAAAGGCTACCAAACAGACGGACATAATTTTATCGCTCAAGCTATTGAAAGAGGCGCTTCGCTCATTATTCAAGAAGATGAATTTAGTCATAATTTCCCCGCTGTCAGAGTCAAAAACAGCAGAAAAGCTGCAGCATTGCTCGCGAAAATGTATTACGGCAATCCAAGCGGCAAATTTACTCTTATCGGTATAACAGGCACAAACGGCAAAACAACAACAAGTCTTTTAATCAGGCAAGCGTTAGAACAGTTAGGCTATAAAACGGGATGGATAGGCACTTTGGGCTATCAAATTAATTCGGATATGGTGCTAACCAATAACACTACTCCCGATATACTTGAGTTGAATTCCATTTTCACATTGATGGTTGAGGCTGAATGCCGTTATGTAGTGATGGAAGTATCTTCTCATGCTTTGGCTTTGGATAGAGTTTACGGCGTGGAATTTGACTTGGCAATTTTTACTAACTTAAGCAGAGAACATCTGGACTTTCACGGTGATATGGAACAATACTTTGAAAGTAAATATCTGCTGTTTAGCTATCTCATCAAAAATCATGGTATAGCCCTTATCAATATTGATGACCCTTACGGTGTAATAATTAATGAAAGACTGATTGCACAAAATTACACTCTGAAATATACAATTTCAGAAAAACAAGGTGACTATATTCTTTCCGCTTATAAAGGCACGAAAGACGGCTCTCAATTCACAATTATAAATCCTCGCCGGCAAAAGGAAACTTATAAGACGAACTTAATAGGTCATTTTAATGTGCTGAACAGCGCTCTGGCACTGATTGCAGTAAAAACTATTTTACCTGATACGGAATATTCTGTTCTGCAAAAAATTGCTGCTGCTCTAACTCCGGTAAAAGGACGCTTGGAGCAAGTGCCAAACGATCAAGAAATAGGGATATTTGTCGACTACGCTCATACTCCCGACGCATTGAAAAATGTTTTAGAAGCTCTTTGCGAATTACCGCATAGAAGAATTATAACCGTTTTTGGCGCCGGCGGAGATAGAGATAAAGGCAAACGTCCCGAAATGCTGAAAAAAGTGCTTAACTATTCCGATGCCGTAATAATTACAGATGACAATCCGCGCACCGAAGCTCCCAAGCAAATAATCAGAGATATTATCGGAAAAAATGAACTATGGCAGCCTTGGTGGATTATCCGCAACAGAAAAGCGGCAATTGAAGCGGCAATAAATTTAGCTAAGAAAGGCGATCTCGTTCTGATAGCGGGAAAAGGTCACGAAACTTATCAAGAAATTAAAGGAATCAGATATCATTTTGACGATGCGGAAACAGTCAAACAAGCTTTAGAAACAAATGAAATCAATTCAGGCAATGAATTGGCATTACCTATTGATTCTTTACTGTTAGAAATTCTTTACAAATCCGAATTTTTCAATCCGGATGAAACAGACAGGCTCTATAAACATATTTCCACCGATTCCAGAACCGTTGGTTCCGAATCCTTATATTTTGCCTTAAAAGGTGAAAAGTATGACGGGATGGATTATTTGGATGCAGTATTAAAAGATCCGACAAATGCTGCAGTAATAAGATTCCCAAGCAAAAATAAAATAAACACAATCGCTTATTCTGACCCACAAACCGCAATGGGATTGCTCGCCGGAAAATATCTATTGATGTTTTCCGTATGTAAGATAGCTCTCACGGGCAGCACCGGAAAAACTACGACTAAAGAATATTTAGCAAATATATTTTCTCTTCGAGGCAGCACCTTAAAGACACGGGAAAATGAAAATAACATAATCGGCTTATGCAAAACCATATTTAGGATTAAGCCTCAGGACGAAACTGCAATTTTGGAATTGGGAACAAATCATCCGGGAGAAATTGCTCCGATGGCGGATATTTGTAATCCGGATATTGCCATTATCACTAATATCGGCCCGTCACATCTGGAATTTTTTCGGACGGAAGAAGCTGTATACAAAGAGAAAGCTGAGCTTTTCAGACACGGAGCTAAATTAATTTTCTTTCCAGGTGATGACTCCCGTTTTGAAGAATTCAGGGAAAAAGGTAAAAGCGTCGGCTTTTCGGAAAATTGCGATTATCGTATTTCAAAAATAAAAAAGGAAGGAGACTCTATCAAGTTTAATCTGAATTCTTCGTCTTGGACTTTGCCTCAAAAAATCCCATATTTTGTATCTAATGCGGCTTTTGCAGTTGCTTGTGCTATGGAACAAGGTATCAAAGAAGATATTATTCAAGAGGGACTAAGCAAAAAATTAGCTTTGCCGCAACGAATGGAAATTATCGAAACTCCCTCCGGAGTAATTATTGCAGACTGCTATAATGCAAATCCCGTATCAATGAAGGCAGCAATTGATTTTTGGAAAGAATTTCAGAATGAAAAAAATCATATTGCCATTTTAGGTGATATGCTTGAACTTGGAGAACAAGCAGCAGTTTATCATCAAGTAATCGGGTCAAAACTGACGTCGGTAAATTGTGCTCTGCTGATAACCGTAGGTTCGTTGGCAGAATATTATGCTAAGGGCTTTTCAAAATCAGCTTCAGATACAAGTTTTCGGCATGAGCATTACAAATCAGCTGATGATTTGATTCACTCGGGGAGATTGGATTCTTTGCCTCTGCAAAGCGTAATCTTAATTAAGGGGTCTCATGCTATACGTTTAGAAAGTGTCGTCGACTATTTAACAGATAAATTTAATCCTAAATATCATCAAACCGGAAAGTGAGGAGATATGTTTTACCATCTTCTGGTTCCTTTAGCCCAATACAGTATTATCTTTAATGTTTTTAAGTATGTGACCTTCAGATCTATAGGTGCTTTCATTACTGCTCTGGTATTTTCTATGTTTATCGGACCGGTTATTATCAGAACCTTAAAAGTGCATGCGGCAGTGGAAACCATAGATGAAGATGTTCCCAAAAGGCATAGGTCAAAACAAGGCACTCCTACAATGGGTGGTTTGATAATTTTAAGCGGACTGCTTCTTTCTTCCCTGCTGTGGAATAATCTCACCAACAGTTTTATTCTGATTATGTATCTCACGACAGTGTGGTTGGGTGTTTTCGGATTTTTAGACGATTATCTTAAGAATTTTGTGAAAGCAAAAAAGGGATTAATACCTCGTTACAAATTAGCAGGTCAAATCAGTATCGCCATCTTAGTTACTTTAGCAATTTATTACAGCAGTCCGAATCGAAGTTTAGTTACAACGATGCAAGTTCCCTTTCTCAAAGACACGATGATTCAATTGGGCTGGTTTTTCTTTCCATTCGTATTGTTCATGATAGTCGGAACTTCCAATGCAGTCAATTTGACAGACGGTTTAGACGGTTTGGCTTCGGGAGTGATAATTTTTTCCGCTTTAGGATTGGGAATTATGTCCTATATAAAAGGTAATTTTATTATTGCCCGATATCTGAATATGGAATATATATATGAAGCAAGCGAACTGATGGTATTCATTTCCGCTTTAATAGGAACTTTAATCGGATTTTTGTGGTATAATTCTTATCCGGCTGAAATTTTTATGGGAGATACAGGATCTTTGACTCTGGGAGGTATTTTAGCCGTTATCTCCATAATGTTAAGAGAAGAGCTGTTCTTTGTTATCATAGCAATGGTGTTTGTGGCGGAAGCATTATCTGTAATTATGCAGCGTTATTATTTCAAATATACAAAACGAAAGTATGGAATAGGGAAAAGAGTATTTCTTTGTGCCCCTTTACATCATCATTATGAACTTAAAGGTATACATGAATCCAAAATCGTCATCAGGTTTTGGATCGTCTCCATCCTGCTTGTAGCCGTGGGTTTAAGCACAATCAAACTGCGATAAGGGAAGATTATGTTTTCAAAAGAGAAAAAATATGGCATTATAGGTCTTGCACGAAGCGGGATTGCTGCAGCTTACAAGATTAAGAGTTTGGGCGGGCAAGCTTACCTCAGTGACATCAAATCCGAAAAAGAAATTCCGGAAAGCGAACAATTAAAAGCAGACTTTCCATGTGAATTTAGCGGTCACACTGATAAATTATTGAATTGCGATGAATGGATTGTCAGTCCCGGTATTCCTTTAACTGCGCCTATAATTATAAAAGGCAGAGAGCATAACATTAAAATGATCAGTGAGTTGGAATTCGGCTTCCAAATTAAAAATCCGCATAGTAAACTGATTGCGGTTACCGGCTCAAACGGAAAAAGCACTACGGCAAGCCTCATTGCTCATATAATTGAACAATGCGGACACATTTGTGTCCTTGCAGGAAATATCGGAGACGCTTTTTGCGGCTTTCCCATAGAAAAAGAAGAAATCGAATTTATAGTTTTAGAAGTCAGCAGCTTTCAATTGGAATTAATTGATACTTTTCGTCCCGATTTAGCTCTTCTGCTGAACATTACCCCCGATCATTTGAACAGATATGACACATTTTCCGATTATGCCAAAGCCAAATTCAACATTTTCCGCAATCAAACTTCTTCAGATTTTGCTATTTTGAATCTTGACGATCCGCTCATTAGAGAACAAAGTGAATTTATCCGTGCAAACAAACGATTTTTTACCTTAAAACCTTATTCTTACACTGAAATTATACCTTCCGCATGGCTCAAAGATGACTGCCTTTATTCCGTTCTGACTGATACAGAATATCCTCTACGGGAAATGCAACTGAGAGGACCTCATAATTGGGCAAATGCTATGGCGTCAATTTTGGCTTGTGAAACAATCGGAATAAGTAATTCGATTGTCAAATCCGGTCTTGAAAGTTTCACCCCCTTAAAACATCGCTTACAATTTGTTAGAACCATAAACGGAATATCTTTTTACAACGATTCAAAAGCTACTAATACTGATTCCGTAAAATATGCCTTATTGTCTTTTGAGCAACCGATTAGAATTATCATGGGCGGCTCGGAGAAAGGTGAAGATTTTGAGGTTTTAACTGATCTTTTGGCACAGCATGCAAAAAAAGCATATCTTACCGGTGCTACCGCTCAAAAAATGGCTTCCGTCTGGTCAGGAAAAATACCTTTAGAAATTATAGACGATTTTGAAGAATGCATTCGCAAAGCTTTTTCGGAAGCAACCGCAGGCGATAAAATTGTTCTCTCTCCGGCTTGTGCGAGTTATGACAAATTCCGCAATTTTGAGCAGAGAGGAGATACTTTTATAGATATTGTAAACAAGATGGCAAAAGAATATGAAAAAGCGTAATAATAACAGAACAATTATAATTAATTATGATAAAGGCATTCTGCTCTGCTATTTAGGCTTAGTTATTATCGGTTTACTGATTATGCTGGATATAAGTTCCGTGAGAGATTCAATTTCATACTTCATAAAACAATTATGTTATTCAGGTCTTTCCATTGTAACAGCTGTAGGTATTTTTTATTATGTCAATATGGAAAAATTAAAGAAGTGGATTAGTGCCTTTGTCGTTATAACCATTATTTTGTTACTTCTTGTCTTATTGTTTGGCAGGCACAATAAGGGCGGAGTACGAAGTCTTTCTTTGGGTGCTTTTAATTTTCAACCCAGTGTTTTGGCAAGGGTAGTGCTTATCTTTTTCTGGGCTAATATAATCGACCGTAAAAAAGAAGATATACAAAGTAGCGATTATAAAAAAGTGTTAATTACTTTATTGCCTTTATTGATTGTAACTGCGCTAATTTATGGACTTATTTATATGGGGCATCATTTAAGCTCTCTGATAATTAATGCAATTACTATAATTTGTTTATTGTTTCTCAGCGGAATAAGAATACGATATCTGGCAATTTCACTTTTGATTGTTTCTTTGTTAGGTGTGGCTGCCATTAAATTTGGAGCTGATTACCGAAGCGACAGACTGGACATCTATAAAAAATATTCTCTTTTCTTTCCCGGAAAAGATCCGCAGATAACGAACGAAAGCAATCAGGTGCGAGAAAGCATGATAGCTTTAACCAGCGGTAAATTATTAGGGACGACACCCGGCAGAGGTCGTGCAAAACATTATTTTCTTTCGGAAGCAAGAACTGATTATGTATTCACCGTTATCGGAGAAGAATTCGGATTTTTGGGAGCAATTTTTGTCTTTAGCATTTATTGCTTTCTGTTTTATCGGATAATGTTAACAGCTTTTAAACAGACAGATTTTTATCTTCAAATTCTGGCTATCGGGTTAGGTTTGAACATCTTTTTAAATGTTTTAGTTCATATAGGCGTTTCGATGTCAATTCTGCCTTCAACAGGAACCACACTTCCCTTCATAAGTTATGGCGGAACGGCCTTATTGATAGATTCCGCCACCATTGGTCTGCTTTTAAACATCAGCGCTACAAGGAAAATGCTTTGAAACTCATAATCGGAGCAGGAGGAACTGGAGGCCATATTATTCCTGCTATTGCTGTAGCGTTAGAACTTCAGTCAAGAGGTTGGGAAATATTTTACATCGGCAATAAAAACGGTATGGAGAAAGGTTTAGCGCAAAAATACGGATTTGAATTTTTTGCCATTAATGTCCAAAAACTATATCGAAAATTAACGCTGCAACATCTTAAGTTTCCTTTTTTATTCTTATTCAGCTTTGCTAAATCCGTGAAAGTTTTGGCTCAGATTAAACCGGATGCCGTTTTATGCACGGGTGGGTTTGTTTCGGGTCCTGTTGCTTTGGCTGCCGTAGTTCAAAAAAGAAAACTCTATTTTCAGGACGGAAACAGCTATCCGGGTTTAACAACTCGTATGTTTGCCCGTTATTCGGAAAAAGTTTTCCTTGCCTCTGAAGCGGCAAAACCTTATCTTAAAAAGGCTAAATGTGTTCTGACCGGTAATCCTCTTTTGAAATCGGAAAAAATCAATCGTTCTTCCGTAAACTGGAACGAATATAATCTCTCTCCTGAGACTAAAAAGCTTTTTGTTTTAGGCGGAAGCCAAGGTTCACACATTATTAATACGGTTCTCTGCCAATGCATCGAAGAAATATTACACAGCGGAATAGAGCTTATTTGGCAGACAGGACAAACCGACTATCCCAAGATCAAAGAAAAGTTTGGCAGCAAACATGGAATTCATTGCTTTGCTTTCACTTCACAGATGAATGTCTATTATCAATTAGCCGATTTTGCCATTTCCAGAGCCGGAGCTTTAACAATTGCGGAATTGCAACAATATCGTCTCCCCGCTATTTTTATTCCTCTTCCTTCCGCTGCAGAAAATCATCAATTTAAAAATGCTCAAACTCAAGTGGAAAGAGGTCTGGGAATTTTATTGGAACAAGGAAAATTATCACCCGTTACTTTGATGAATGCGATCTCCGAATTGATTGACAAAAATGACGTCATCAAAATGAATCTTTTAGCTTTACCGGAAAATCAGGCAGCGCAAGCTATAACTGATTTAATCGAGCGAGACAGTCAAAGATGAGAGGAAATTAATATGTTAGGCAAGGTCAGGAAAATTCATTTTGTGGGCATTGGCGGAATCGGGATGTCGGGAATAGCAGAATTTCTTCATAATCAAGGATTGGAAATCACCGGTTCCGATCTAAGGAAAAGCGAAATCACCAATCATTTGGAAAAGATCGGAATCGTCATTTATGAAGGTCATGATCCAAGCCATGTCCATGATGTTGATGTAGTGGTAACATCTTCTGCCGTAAAAGATGACAATCCGGAAATTACAGCTGCAAGAGCTCAGAAGATACCGGTTATTCGAAGGGCTGAAATGCTGGCTGAAATAACAAGAATGAGTTACAGCATCGGTATTGCCGGCACTCACGGTAAAACAACCACCACTTCAATGGCGGGTATGGTGTTGGAAACAGCAGGACTTGAACCAACTATTATAGTCGGCGGTAAAGTTATCAACTTCGGTTCAAACAATGTAATGGGCTCCGGCAAATATATCATTGTAGAAGCGGATGAATATGATCACTCTTTCCTAAGTCTGACCCCTATCATTGCCGGAATTACGAATATTGATTCCGACCATTTGGATTGCTATAAAAATTATGATAACATCAAAGCGGCGTTTGTTGAATTTGCCAATAAAGTTCCTTTTTTCGGCTGCACAATTGCCTGTTTAAACGACCCAGGAGTGCAGTCTATTTTACCCTTAATCAATAAAAAAGTTGTTACTTACGGCACTTCGCGTCAGGCTGATGTTCAAGCAACCAATATTCGGATGCATAACTTTCAGGCTGAATACGATGCACTTTATATGGGTTATCGCTTAGGCAAAATAAAACTAAAAGTGACAGGATTGCACTATGTTCTAAATTCCCTGCTTGCCGTTGCCATGGGTCTGGAACTTGATATCCCCTTTGTTAAAATTCAGCAGGGGCTTTCCGAATATAAAGGTGTTTACAGACGCTTTGAACATAAAGGAGAAATCGGTGGAATTACCGTTTTTGACGATTATGCTCATCACCCGACGGAAATTTCCGCTACTCTTAACGGCTTCCGCGACAGCACGCAAAGGCGTATTGTCGTAGTTTTCCAACCGCATTTATTTTCAAGAACTCGGGATTTAGTTCCGGAATTTGGCAGAGCTTTCTTTTCTTGTGATGTTCTCATTCTTACACCTATTTATCCTGCTCGGGAACAACCAATTCCGGGTATAACTTCAAAGTTAATTGCTGATGCCGCTATTCAAGCAGGGCACCGTAACGTAATTTGTCTGGATGACAATAATCAAATTGTAGAAACTGTTTTATCGGTTCTGAAACCAGACGATATTTTAATCACGATGGGCGCAGGTAACATTTGGCAATACGGGGAAGAAATTCTACGCAGATTAAAAAGTCAAAAAAGTAATTGACACAAATAGTAACTTCTAATATTATAGTAAATTGTGGCAATGTAAAGGGAAAAGCTAATTTTGATGTTATGCGGCTAACTTATTAATAACTAAAAGGATATTAACTATGATTGAGAAAGGACGCAAAAGACGAGGAAACAGCAGGTTTATTGTCTACTTTTCTCTAATTTTAATTTTGCTCTCAGTCGCGGGCATCTTTGGCTACAGAACTCTTTGCAAAGCGGATTGGCTTAATATCCAAAACATTGAAATCATAGGCAATGAGAATATATCTTCCCAAACACTGAGAACTATCCTTCAGCCCTATGCGGAAACGAACCTTTTAGCATTATCTTCTCACGAAGTGAAAGATGACCTTTATAAAATTAAGCGAATTGCCGACATAAAAGTTATCAAGCTATTCCCTTCTACTTTGAAAGTTAAGATTACGGAAAGGAAAGGTTTCCTGTATTTGCTAAGCAGGGAAGGAGATTTATTTCCCGTAGATGAGCAGGGAATGGTAATAGAATATTCTTTCTCTCCTTCTCAAGAAGATTTGCCTATCGTTCATACTTCTTATTCCAGTAAGCAACTTCATGCAGGTAAGATTGTGAAAGACAATTTTCTTAATCGGGTTTATGCTTTACAGAAGCAAATTATTTCTGAACAACCTGATTTCGTAAAATCGGTCTCCGAATATTACAAACAAGGAGATCTGATTGTAATTATTGACGCTCGTTACGGCACACGTATTATATTGGGTGACCAAAATATAAAAGATCAACTTAGGCGCTATCAATTTGTGCGCGAAAACAGCAGTATAGAACGTGACAAAATATTGGACTTACGATTCAAAGACCAAATCATTGTAAGAAGGGAGGTTGAGTGAGAGCTAACATTATAACTGCTTTGGATATCGGTTCATCTTTTGTTCGCGTCTTGATTGCCCAAATGAACAGTGACGGAAATCTTGAGATCAAGGGGATGAGTGAAGTACCTTCCGAAGGTATGGACAAAGGCTTGGTTAAAGACATTCAAGCTGTTTCCGTTTGCGTAAAATCCGCTCTTCAAAACGCTGAAGAAGCGTCCGGATTTAAAGCGGAAAATATCTACCTAAATATTACCGGCGAACATATCCGAAGCCAAAGTGTAATGGGCAGAATATCCATATCCGGCTCTCTTTCCAATTCTCCGTCCGAAATAACTGAAGAGCACATTACTCAGGTTATCAATGATGCCAAAAACAGTATTAAAATCCAAAAAGGATTTGAACGCATGCAGATCTTGCATGGTCTACCTCAGTATTTTGACATTGATGACCAGAAGGAAATTTACAATCCGGTGAATATGACGGGCTATCATCTGACAGCGCATGTTTTATTGATCTTAGCGGATATCACTTCTATCCGCAATCTTCTAAAATGCGTGGAAGTTGCAGGGTATCATGTGGAATCCAATAATATTGTCCTTAGTCATATTGCATCGGCTTTAGCCACTCTGAGTGACGATGAAAAACGTTTGGGCTCCATTTTAATTGATGCCGGAGGCGGTTGTTGCGATATAGCTTTTTTTAATAAGGGTAATTTAATTCAAACTGCCGTTACCCCTATCGCAGGCAATAATATAACCCGTGATTTGGCTATCGGATTAAGAACCACTTTGTCACAGGCTGAATTGATTAAACTGGAATACGGTTCTGCAGTCTCTGCTCCTGATGAGGAAAACAAGGAAATTACAGTAGAAGGTATCAGTGGTCGGTCTTCTTCCAATTATCACCTGTCGCATGTAAGCATGATTATACAAAGCAGGCTGACGGAATTTATGGAAGCTTGTTATCAATTTATTAAAAATGCGTATCCGCCCGAATTGATTACCGCAGGAGTCGTACTTACGGGCGGAACAGCTAAATTAAAGAATATAGACAACTTCGTGGCTGATTTATTTAATTTACCCGTAAAAATAGGGTATCCTGATCTTTCTCGTTTAAGCGGAGCTATTTCCAGATTGGAAGACCCGGCTTATGCAACGGCTATCGGTTTAATTTATTATGCGGCGGATCAAAAGCGCGAGGGAAGACAATCTGCTTTGCCCAAGGTTAAGCTGACAAAAGACAATATATTCAAAAAAATTATAGCTTTTATCAAGGAATATACATGAAAAAACTTAAGGGGAAGATAATGATCGAATTTGATGAAAAGCCTATGCAAATCGGTTCAGTGATTAAGATTATCGGTGTGGGCGGAGCTGGTGGCAATGCTATCAATACCATGATAGACAATAAACTCAGCGGAGTTGAATTTATTGCTGCCAATACCGATATGATGGATTTACAAAAATCCAAAGCAAAGATGAAACTACAAATTGGCAAGAAGCTGACTCGGGGTTTAGGAACCGGTGCCAATCCTGAACTTGGACGTCAGGCAGCAGAAGAATCTCAAGATGAGATTCGCGCTCAATTAGAAGGTGCCGATATGGTATTTATTGCAGCAGGAATGGGTGGAGGCACAGGCACGGGAGGTGCTCCCGTAGTTGCAAAAATTGCTCGCGAACTCGGCATCTTGACGCTCGGTATTGTCAGCAAACCTTTTGCTTCTGAAGGAGCAAAGAGGATGCAAAATGCGGAAGACGGTATTCGCAATTTATCTGAGCATGTAGATACAATGATTGTTATTCCGAATGAAAAATTGAAAGAAATCTATTCGGATTTAGAAATAAAAACCGCTTTTTACAAAGCCGATAACGTCCTTTATGAAGCTGCAAAAGCGGTTTCTGACATTATTAATCTCAGCGGTTACATTAATGTAGATTTTGCCGATGTGCGCACAGTTATGCAAAATATGGGTTATGCACTGATGGGAACGGGCACCGCAGAAGGTGAAGGCAGAGCAATTAATGCAGCTCGCGGCGCTCTGTTAAATCCTCTTTTGGCAGATATTAAATTACAAGGCTGTCAAGCTCTCTTAATCAATATTACTGCCGGTCCCGATATGAAGATGTCTGAATTGGATGAAGTATCGCAAGCAGTAATCAGCGAAACCGGTTCTAATGCCAATATAATTATGGGCTTGATCCTTGACGAGGAAATGAAAGGCAAGATTTCCGTTACCATTATTGCAACAGGGCTGTCTTGTTCGGAAGAACAGTTCAGGCAATTAAGCAGTATTCATCCCAAACCTCAAGAATCTGCAATTGAAGATATCGGGAAAATTCTCAGTCACCTGAATTATACTGAACCTAAGCAAGCGGAAGCCGCTTCTGACATGAATAAGGATGACACAATACCACTTTCATCCATAAAAACCGATATTCCTTCATTCTTAAAAGCTTACGATTAAGGGAAAATTAATATTTATAGCCAAAAACTCCTCATAGCCGGAAGCCCTTTCCGGTTAAATCATCGCCGGTCAGTTCCCCCTGCCGGCGATTTTTTCTTTATTATTATAATGCTTACGGAGAAACCGATTGTGCTTGACAAAGAAAGCCCTATTGAATTTATAAACCGCAACTGCGGGGTGTGGCGCAGACCGGTTAGCGCACGTGGTTTGGGACCACGGAGTCGGAGGTTCAAATCCTCTCACCCCGACCAGCACTTTCGTGGGTGCTTAGCTCAGATGGGAGAGCGCTTGCTTTACACGCAAGTGGTCGGCGGTTCAAGTCCGTTAGCACCCACCATTTTCTTTTTACGGAAAGTTAGTGATAGTCTTTCCCAAACCTTATGTTCAAGATAATAACGATGCAACTCATAATAAAACAAAATAAAGAGCAGTAAATGGATGCCTTAAAGATTGCCATAACAGGAGCAAACGGCTTCGTTGGCAGTAACTTAACGCGATATCTTATGAAGCAGGGTTACAATGTATCTGCTTTGGTGCGCAAAACGGGAAATGTGGCACTTTTGCCCGTAAAAAGCAAAATGGTAGAAGTGGATTACAACAACCCCGATTCCATTCGTGCCGCTTTTCAAGGTCAAAACATTATTATTCATTGTGCCGCTTTGACCCGCGCTCAAAATTGGGAACAAATGCGGGAAACAAATGTAGGTTTGACGGAAAAGCTGGTTAATATTGCCAATGAAATTGAAAGCATCAATCAATTTATTTACTTGAGCAGTCAAGCAGCCGCCGGTATGAGTTCAAAAGACAGACCCCGAACCGAAGAGGATTTACCGGCTCCCGTAACCTGGTATGGAAAGAGCAAACTAATGGCGGAAGAAATCATCAAAAACCGCCTCTTGAAGGAATGGACAATTATTCGTCCGGTCTCTGTCTACGGACCGGGAGATAAAGACTTCATGGAAACTTTCAAAATGCTAAAAAATCATATTTCCGTTTCCTTAGGACTAAAAGATAAATACATAAACTTAATTTATGTGGACGAACTCACTTATTTCATCAATCTTTGTATTGAAAACAAAGCCGCTTTGCATCAAGTATTTTTTGCGGCAGACGGTCAAATCTATACTCACAAAATGTTTTCCGATGCCTTGCAAAGTGCGGTCAATACTTTCAGCCTGCACTTTTCCGTTCCCGATGTCTTGACTTTTTATGCTGCCGCATTAGGAGAATTGCGGAATAAAATTCAGCCCTCTTCTTCAATTCTCACCTTGCAAAAATTCAAAGAATTAACCGGCAGATATTGGACTGTAAGTATTGAAAAAGCACGGCGTTTGCTGAATTTTAATCCCCAGCCCAATTTAGTGCAAAACCTGCATAAAACTTGGTTATGGTACAAAGAACAGGGCTGGTTGTAACCCTGCTGTTGCTTTGTCTGCTATGTAGTTTGCAGGCTCAAAGCTCCGGCAATTTTACTCCTCCGCACCTAATTTCTCAACCGGTGCTGGATATTCCCATTGATTGGCCTAATGAATATTCTCCCGCTGAGGTCATGATTTTGGTTGAAATCAAGGCGGACAGCACAGCATCTCTTGTGCGCATTTTAGACGGCAAAACAGAATTACAGCCTTTAATTGAGAACCTTTTGCCCTACTTGATTTTTATTCCCGCCACCCAAGACGGAAAACCCATTAACGCTAATCTTTCTCTTAAGCTGACTATCAGAAGAGAAGGTGCTCCCGTTCCGGGGAAAGGAACTTTGCAACCGGAAACCTTAACGGAAGAAGATAAAAAATACATCTACAACCTGATTAATCGCTATCGGGAGAAAGATAACCTCCAAAATATTTTCAGTTCTTCCGAAACTGCAGACAGCACCTTTGCTCCTCAAAATTATTCATCTTTTTATCGCAGCAATTATTTTATGCTTGGTCTGAACAACTATCCGTATTTAATCATGAAAGACGGCTTCATTCAGCCTGCACGCATTTACTACAATGCTCTGCAATTTCAAATGCTTTCCGCTTTCAGAGATGTATCTTTTGACCATGCTGTCGCTTCCTTTGCTAATGAAAAATATCTTTCACCCGTAATGCTGACTGATGTAACTGCAGGTTTAGGAGACTACGAATACAATTTTGCCCGAGTGTTGCTCAGGAAAAACGGTCTTTTCGGTAAAAACGATTTCTATGCGGAAGCCGGACTTTTGGCTCAAAACGGATGGTGGCAGGAAACCGTTTGTGAACAAACTTCCATGCGTCTCTTCTTAAGTTTGCCCGTAAGAAACACGACTTTATCCTTCAACTGGGAAAAATATAACCAAGACATTCCTTCCCCAGAATTGCTTACAGGTTTTAGCGGTTCTCAAATATTCTCGCTTTCTCAAGAACTTGACGACATCTACCTAAAATGGCAATTACCGTGGTTCACTCTCGGATGGAACTCCCAGAGCGAAAAGCTGCACAAAAAAAACTATATTAACAGGCAGAACTTCAGGACCGATCAATTGTTGTTAACTGCCTCTCATGAATTTGTTCCCGCAAATCTTGATTTGACATATCAATATAATTATCATCAAGATTTACCCGCAGCGCAATCTCTTTATCAATATAACACCGAAGCTCAACATCATGCATTACTCAAAGCGGAAAAACAGATAAAGACTTTTGCCTATCAAAGTCAGCTCGCATTTACGGAAGACGGTTTTGACCTCGGCTCTTTGGAAGCAGGTCTAATCCGCAAACAAAGAAGTTTTAGCCTGATTTACACAAATTACAACGGAAAACATTCCGCCCTCTCCGACAGCTTGTTTTACACAAATTCCGCAGTTTTAACTTACCCTTCAGTTTATTTAAACCAATCGCAAGCACTCCGCTACCGGTTTAATCCGGCACGCGGGAAAATTAAATTCGACCTGTATTTCGGCAATAAAGTCATAAAATACAAATCCCAATCCCCATCTACCGAATTAAGTAATTTGGATAAAAATTCTCTCTATTCGGAAAGCCTGATTCAGCTGAAGCATGAATTCGGACGCTATCTTGCCTTTTACGAACAGACCTGCGAATGGAATCAATATCAAAAAGACTTGCCGGAGCTCCCGGAAGTGCAATACCAATCCAGATTTAAACTGGAAAGAGATTTGAACTACAACAATCGCCTATCTGCCGGAATAAATCTGACCGGACATACGGATTATCATTTAGCCGATGCCCGTCAAACAACGGTTTTTGGAGCGCTGGTGGCGGATGCTTGGCTGGCTGTAAAAATTACCGATTTATTTGAATTTCAAGTTGAATTAAGCAATCTGGGCGACAACATAATTTACGGAGTGTATACTCATCCCAGAACTTTGCTGGCTAATGTGCATTGGTTCTATTTAAATTAATGAATGAAGGACATCCAAAAAATCTATGATATACGCAATCGGTGACCTTCACGGCCTCTATGACCCGCTGAAAATTGTTTTGAATTACATTCGCGAAGAAGCAGATCAGGGTGTTAGTGTCAATAAAGTTATATTTTTAGGCGATTATATAGATTGCGGTCCTTCCTCCAAAGAAGTTATAGATTTAATTCTTCAGTTCAGACAGGATTTTGACACCGTCTCTGTATTGGGTAATCATGAACAAATGCTTTTATCTTATTATAACCGAGCGGATGATTATTCAAAAGTCGGAGAAGTTTGGCTTCTTTACAACGGAGGCTTGCAAACAGTGCGCAGTTTCTATCCTCAATCGGTTCTTTTCAGCCAAAAACAGCATCTATCCGAGAGGGGAATTTGCGAACTAATCCCATCTGAGGAAGTCCTGAAACTGGACAGCGTCTATGAAGATTTCTTCAATAATTTATCGCTCAGTTACCTTCTTCCTTTGACTGTCAAAAAAACAAAATTTGACTTTTTATTTTCTCACTCCGTTCCCAACCCGAACTACAATCTTGAAGAACAGCTGGCTTTACGCAATTGGGCTGATTTGCAGCAATATACAAAAACCAAAAACTGCTTTATGGATGACACTCTCGTGTGGAACAGGCAATTGCTTAGAACTCAATTAAGTGAAGGAATGGTTGTAATTCACGGTCACACTCCCACACTGTATTACTTGCAGTCTGATAATCTTTGGCAATTTAGAAAAGGAGATGCAAACGCTCCTTTCATAGTTAAGGAAAAGAAAAACGGCAATTTGGCGCAGATTGATATTGACACCGGTTTAATTTACGGAGGAGCACTCACGCTTTTAGCAATAGATGATGCGCCCGAAGCGGAAAATCCTCTGCCCTATTACCTTTCCGTTATTCCTGCTCAAGGCTTAAGGAAATCTTTGTATTCTAAAACCGAGCTAAACCTTTTCTGACCTATTTTAATCCAAAAACAGCGGTAATTGTGACGGAAATGCTCTTATCCCGCGTGCTTGTATTGTAAATGCCGTAATCGGAAACATCGGTGGAATAGGGCTCCGTAATCTGAAACACGCCTGCTTTCGCTTCCCGCATTTTACTCAATTTAACTTTGGCTGCGGAAGACACTTCTTTTGCTCTTTTTAAGGCATCAGATGTGGCTTCACCCAATAGTTGCTTCTTCAGTTCCGGAAGTTTCGTATAAAGATAGGACAGATTGGACATCTGCAAAAGCAATCCTCTTTCGGCAAAAAAATCGGGATTAAGCGAAAGCTTTTCTATGTTGTCCAGTTGATTGCTGATGACAAAGATGTTCTGCGTCAGATTATAGGAAGTAATATGTCCGTAATTGTCATACATAGGATTACTCGTTATGGGCTGAATGCTTATTTCCTTTGCCGGAATGCCGTTGGTCACAATGTAAGCCTTAAAATCATTTACATCACTTGCCAGTTTCTTGTAGGCAGCGCTCAAACTGTTTACATCAGCAGTTTTTTGCACTGTTAAATTCCACTTTACCATATCAGAAACAAATTGCTTGCTTGCATATCCGACAATCCTTAAAGTTTTCGGTTCTTGCCTGCTCTTGGCAAAATATATCCCGAAAATCAACATCCCGATGATGAAGCTCAATCCGATAATTCGTGCAGGTCGTTTTGACATATTTCCTCCTAATTAATACCTATTTACGGATTTCTTGCCAAATAGCGTCAATTTTCAGGACTTCTTCACCGATATTATTAATCATGTGGCATTTGGCAATATAATCGGCTTTGGGATAAACCATTTCATTATTTCTGATTTGTTCTGAAAGTAGTTCAAGACTTGCTTGATTGGGAGTGGCATATTGAACATATTCCGCATTGATTTTTCCGTTTTCAGCATCAAGCATAAAATCAATGAATTTGTAAGCCAATTCTTTATGCTCTGCAGATTTAGGAATAACGATATTATCAATCCAAAGAGAAGCGCCTTCCTTCGGCAACAGGAAATTTACATCGGGATTGTTAATCATAATTTGCAAAGCGTCTCCATTA
This sequence comes from Candidatus Cloacimonadota bacterium, assembly GCA_035357855.1. Classification (GTDB taxonomy): domain Bacteria; phylum Cloacimonadota; class Cloacimonadia; order Cloacimonadales; family Cloacimonadaceae; genus UBA5614. Next base: position 88,075 of record DAOPOH010000005.1, on the reverse strand, counting down.
TAAGCTTGTGCCAACCAAGTCGTACCGTCCTGAATTTCATTCTTGTAAGAATCGGAATCGTATTGCGAGACATTGCTGTCCCAAACATTGAGAACTTCTTTTGCAGCCTTTAACGCCTCATCTGATGTGTCGTTAGGATTGTATCCTTTATAAATTAATGCTGCCCCGACAACTTCTCTGGCGTCATCCAATAAAGTAATTTTATTCTTGTTCTTGAAGAAAGGATCGGCAATAATATTCCAAGAACCGCTTTGCAAAACTGATTCGGAAATAAATTTCCTGTTATAAATCAAGCCCGTCGTGCCCCAAAAATAGGGAACGGAATACTTATTTTCCGGATCAAAGTTGCGAGCCTGCTCCAGAATGGCGGGGTCCAGGTTTTTATAATTTGTCAGTTTGGATTTGTCAAGCGGCTCCAGCATATCCTTTTGCAGCATTATGGCAACATGATCTCCGCTGGGAACGACAAGGTCATAAGAAGATTTCGTATTCAGCATTTTAGTCAGCATATTTTCGTTGGAATTGTAAGTGTCATAGACGACCTTGCAATTGTTTTCTTTTTCAAATTTGTTAATCAGGTCCTCGGCAATGTAATCAGTCCAATTAAAAATATACAGGACATTGCCGCGCTTGGAACTGCAGGAAAATAAGATTGCCGCCAGGCATAATAGAATCAATACTTTCTTATACATTACTTCCTCCTTCCGCATTTGCGGATAAACTCAATGATTCTTGAATTCCTTTTTTGACATTAACGGTCTGCAATAAAATCAGACCCAAAGCAAAAAAGATTATTAACGACAAAATCGCCCATCTCGGTGAACCTGTCCTTCTGGCTATTTCTCCGTAGACAAGAGGACCGATAATGGAAGACAACCTTCCCGTCAATGTATAAAATCCAAAAAATTCCGCCCTTTTATTCTGGGGAGTGAGCATGGCAAGCAAAGTTCTGCTGTTTGCCTGACTGCTGCCTATTGCCAATCCCGCCAACATACCGACAAAATAATATTCCTTAGCACTCCTGCAAAAAAATGCCCAAATCACTACTGCCAGCCAAATGAAAAGACTAATATTCAGCGTAGGTTTGACCCCTATTTTATCAGTCCAGTAACCAAAAACCGCTGCTCCCAAAATAGAAGTGATTTGAGCTATGATAAAATAAGTTATCATATTCTGCGTAGTCATTCCGAATCTGGTTATTCCGTAGACGGAAGCAAAAACTATAACGGTAGTAATGCCGTCATTATAAATAAAATAACTCAATAAGTATTTCAGCAATTCCGGAATTTTACGGATATGGTTAAAAGAGTAAGAAATGCGATATAAAGCGGTTTTCAGGTAATTAGTCCGTTGCGAAGGACGATGAAATTCTTTCAGCCAAAATGCCGTGACCAGCGAAAAAAGGAAGAAAAAAACCGCTACCATAGGAAAAACAAGTCTGATGTCAGTTTTGACCAAAGGCAGAGAAATAAGCAGTGCCAGCAGGCCTCCCGCATAACCAAAAGCCCATCCGTAACCTGAAATGCGACCCATCGTTTCCCGTGAAGTGATCTCAGGTAAAAATGCATCGTAAAATACATTGGCGCTGTTAAATCCGAAATTGGCTATTACGAAAAAGACTATTCCCAAAGTTACATCGCCTTTCCCCACAAAATAGAGCAAGGCAGTAAAAATAACGGTAAGATAACAATTTATAAAAAGAAATTTTTTCTTGCTGCGTGAATAATCTGCAACCGCTCCAAAAATCGGGGCTGATATGGCAACAAGGGTCATTGATAGAGCGACTGCTCTTCCCCATAACATTTCTCCGTAACCGGATGCTCCGTTGACTACTTGTTTGATGAAATATGCACTGTAGACTACAGTAACAATAATCGTAGTAAAAGACGAATTGGCAAAATCATAAAACATCCAGCCGACAATATTGCGATTTAATTTCATTACTAAAGTTATCCGCTTACCAATTTAATGACTGAAAGTTCAGGCCAGTAAACAGAAGTTATCGGATTGGGTGATGCTACAAACACTTGCCCGTGCTTTTGCAAAACTTGCATAAACTTTTGTGTATGAGCTTCGTCCAATTCGGCAAAAATATCGTCCAACAGCAAAAGAGGATATTCACCGATTGCATCTTTCAACAGCTCCAAATGCGCAATTTTCAGTAAAAGCGTAACTGTTCTTTTTTGACCCTGAGAACCGATATTCTTCAGAGGAAGATTATTAAGACAAAACTCATAATCATCCAAATGAGGGCCCAAAAGGCTTCTCTGATACTGCAGTTCTTTACTTTCAATCTCCTTTAACACTTCTCGGTATTTGCGATTTGCTTCTTGCCTGTCAAGAGTGTTCAAAGTGGAAAGATAATTGAGTGAAAGCCTTTCTGCTTCCGGTAAAAAATCGGCATAAAGACTTCGGATCTTGGTCTGAAGCAGATTCATATATTCAAGTCTTTGACCGATTACAGGTAATGCCGCTTGCAGAAAAAGGTCATCCCAATGCTTTTTCTGCTTATAATCCTCTTCTCTTTTCAAAAGACTGTTCCGCTGTTCAACAATATGCAGATAATGCTTCAACAGTTCTAAGTAAGCAGGCTTGAGTTGAGAAATCGCTAAATCAAAATATTGCCTGCGCCGGCGCGGACTTCCGTTAACCAAATTAATATCTTCCGGTGAACAATACACAACTTTAACAAATTGATAAAGTCGGCTCAGATGCTTAATCGGCTTTTGATTGACTGTAATGCTTTTCCTACCTGCCGAATAATTTATTTGGATATTGCAAGTTCCCGCTCTGAGAGTAAAATCGGAAGAAAGATAAAAATTACGCTCGCCAAAACTGACAAGAAATTCGTCATTTTGATAGCGAACTGATTTGCCTAAACTGTTATAAGCAATCGCTTCCAGCAGATTAGTTTTACCGCTTCCGTTCGGACCGAAAAGTAATACTCCTTCTTCAGGAAATGAAAAAACCCGATTTACATAATTACGGAAATTTCTCAGCTCAATTCTGGAAAGCTTCAATTTATCAGGAACGCAAAGGCATTAACAAAAAGGTAATTTCCTGATTTTCCGGTTGGGTTTCATTGTAAATCATAATCGGATCTTTTGAGGTACCCAAACAAATCTTTACCCGTTCCGTATCAATAACATCCAAAATGGAAAGCATATATTTGTTATTGAAAGAAATAGCAGTATCGGTGCCTGTATACTCAAAATTCTCCAGAATTTCTTTTCCTTCTCCGGTCTCGCGATTGGTGGTATTAATTTCAAAATTGCCGTTGCTGATCTCAAATCTGATGCGTTCATTATCTTCGGGAGCTTCAATGGCGACTCTTTTAATTGCTGTAATGAGGGTGTTTTTCTTGATTAGTAGAGTATTGGGTAAATCCTTAATAAACGCTTTTTGGTAATCGGGAAACTTGTGTTCAATCACATGAGTGAAGATAGTGTAATCACCGTAGACAAAAGTAATTCTGTTGGGCTCTATGACTGCATTAATTTCTTTCAGTTCGGGATTGTTTATTTTCTGCAGAAAACCTATCGTTTTAAAGGGAAGAATTTTCTCAATACCTTTTTCAAAATCCGGTTGCGTTAAATTCAAATCTTCGGTAATCAATTCTTGTGCATCTGAAAGCTCTGAAGCGGAAGCAGTTGTATCTTGTGTCTTTTCTTTTATTATTAAAGGCTGACGGATAATAATCTCAGCCACTTTTCTTCCGTCAGTGCCACACATCAGTTGCGAATCAGTTTTAATCTGCCAGCAAACTCCGTTCAAAACTGCACGGTTTATATCATTGGAAACCGCAAAACTCGTTTTGGCAAGCATTCGGAAGAAATTCTCGGAAGAAAGCACCAAAGCTTTTTGCAAATTAATTTCCGGCACAAGAGGAAATAAAGTGTAATCCGCACTGAGCAAACTGAAATCAATTTTCCCGCACTTGATTCGGACAATTTCTTCTTCGGTATAAATATCAATCGGCTTTTCAGGCATGGAACTGATAATTTCATTAAAATATCGAGCGTTAACCGTCGTAATTCCGCTTTCTGTAACATTGGCGGCAAATTCCGCTACCACCGTTAATTCCAAATCCGAAGTAATTATCCGAATTAAATTGGTATCGGCATTTACTTCCAAAAGATAATTCGTCAGAATGGGAGAAGTATTTTTCGTAGGCGCAATGGAAGCAAGATACTGAATGTGCTTGATCAGTTCTTTTTGTTCAATCTGGAATTTCATACTATCACCTGCTTATAAAAATTTATAAATCCATGAATATTGGCAATGCTAAAAAGTCAATAAAATTCCAAAAAGAAAAAGGGACGGAAGTTTCTTTCCGCCCCTTCTTTCACAGGTGAAATAAAAGATTATTTCACGACTTCTTTCAGTTTCTTACCGGCTTTGAATACGGGAACTTTACGAGCCGGAATCTTGATGGGTTTCTTGGTCTTCGGATTAATCCCGTTACGGGCTTTCCGTTTGGCTACGCTAAATGAACCAAAACCAACCAAGGAAACCTTTTCACCTTTCTTCAAAGCACCCGTGACGCCGTCCAAAACGGCAGATAATGCCAAGCCGGCTGTCTTTTTTGAAATACCGGCATTCGAGGCAATCTTCTTAATCAAATCTTCTCTGCTCATTTTTTCCTCCTTCTTGTTTTTTAGTAAGGTCAGAGTGTTGACAATTAAAAAAATATTGAGATGCCAAAATTCTGTCAATAAAAAAATGCAGTTTTTTTCAATGTTAGAGCGACTTTAGCCCTTCTTTTTACAGTTGGTTATTTTGTAACTCATTGAATATCAATATGATATCATGCTGCAAAAGCACAACTCTTAAACTCATATAATGTTACGATTTTTCTAAAAATAAGCCATTCTATGCATCAAAAAATGACCCGAAACAGATAAAAAAAGACCAAAAAATAATACTAAAAATGCCCGGTAAAACCAAAAATGCACTTGAAGGCTCGGCTCTGATGCAAGGAAAAAATTAATCTTTTAATCAGAGAAAATGAATCTGGCGGCAACGGGTCTGTGGTCAGAAATCATATTTTCATAATTTGACCAGCCGCCTGGAGTAATGTAATTTTCTATCTGTAAAGTGCGGACATATTTTCCTGAAGTGTTAAAGGCAGAAAACAGCTCATTAGTGATTAAAATGTGATCTAACTGGCTCAAATAATAGGGATAGGAGCAATTTTGTTCAGTTATATGCTGCGCAATTGACATATCGGCAAAACAGTATTCGTCCGGTTTATTGATAAATGTCATAAAAACATTGGTGGAAGGTGGTTCTTGTATCTGATCGTTCATATCACCGACGACTATAACTTTCTGATCGGGTAAATTCCGTTCTATATATTGATCAATCAATTTACACGCATATTGCCGTCTGACCTCTTCGTCGTTAGGATCGGAAGCATCGATTACATTATCGCCAAATGCTTTCAGGTGCATGCTAATCAAATAAATCACCTGATTTTGCCAATGCAGACGAACTAAAAGAGGAGCTCTGGGAAAGGGATTACTCATTCCCGTAAAAATTGTTGCGAAGGAATCGACCTGCACCGTTGCCGTATTAAATAAAATGGCAGTTTTCGTATCTCCCGAAGAACTTATTCTGTAAGACCAGCCGGTCATTTTATTCACCAGTGAATAAAGAGCGGAAGTATTAGCCACTTCTTGGACCGCAATGCAATCGGCGTGTAAATTCGGCAAAATGTTGCTCAGCAGTTCGGAAGTTTCCGGATCATGTTTGGGAAAGTTTTCTATATTCCAAGTGACCAGATCAAAAGAACTGTCCGTTCCGAAAGCCAGATTTAACGAATCGTTTGTATCCGGCTGAGTGATTTGCTTATTGGTTCCGCAAGACAAAACCAAAAGACTTAACAGAATAGACATTACTAAGCAAAGCCTTGTCACTGAATCAGGTTTTATGCGCATATAAAAAGTCCTCATAATATTTCAAAGTTAAATTATGCAAATTTTACACCTTAAAATATAAGGCGGAAACATTGTAAAGCTACTTTTTCTTTAGTCTTCGGAGATAGGAACAAAACTTGCACAAACAATAAAAGGAGGATTTATGCGCTCATTATTAATCGCAGCTTTAATCTTATCAGTCGGCATAATGTTTGCCGTCGATGTTCAAGAATGTCAAACTTCGGATAATCTTGTCACTGTCCGCTTGAATAATTTCAAATCTTGTCCCGACCCGACTGCAGCGGATCCCAATCTTTCGGTCACTGCCCAAACTTACGCTCTGCCATATCAGCAAGCTCAAATTCAAGTAAACGGGATGACTTGGAAGGAATATGACGCTTCCGGAAATTATCTAAGGACAATTGACCTGAATGATAATCAGAAAATTAATTTGGTAAACAGTTTCACTTTTCGCGAAATGCGCGGTTTTACCGTAACAATTACAAATCAGTATACGGAGAACAATGTTACTCGCGTTCTGCAAAATATAGAGTTCCGGCTTATCGGTTCTCAACCCATCACAATTCCTGAAGCGATCTCCCCCTCGTTTGTGACCGCATATTCACAATTGGCGACAAATTACAATACTTCTTATCTGCGGAATTTGCCTCTTTCCAGACCCGGATTACTCATTATCAGTCATGCTTCTGTCACTGATTACCTCAGCAATTTTATTGCCTGGAAAAAGGCTAAAGGCTTCGATGTCTATGTGGCAAATTTATCTTCCATCGGCAATACCGCCATTGCCATTCGCAATTTTGTCCAAACGCATTACAATCAATATCACTGTGACCATTTGCTTTTATTGGGAGATGTTACAGGTTCTTATGCACTTCCGACGCATATTTACACTTCACCTGACGGCACAGAACAAGATGCAGACGACAATTTTTATACTATGGTAGCCGGAGACGATTACTTCCCCGAAATGCTTTCAGGCCGTTTTTCCTTCGGTGACATCAGCGAATTGCTTACTATGCTCAACAAAACTATTTTATACGAAAAAACGCCTTATCTTTCAAATCCTAACTGGATGCGCCGCTCCTTAGTCGTAGCGGGAAATTATGCCGAAGGGGGATTGCGTCCCGTTACTCCATATCAAATGTCTATGTGGTTAAGGGAAAAGATGTTGGCAAAAGGTTACACTGCTGTGGATACTGTTTTTTACACTTTGGAAAATCCCACTGTCAGCGGAGCAAGTTTAATTCAAGCGTCCATCAATCAAGGTGTGCAATACATCAGTTACAGGGGTTGGGGTGCCGCAGACGGCTGGCATTATCCTTCTTTTCATAATGTAGACTTAAATTCTTCACTGATAAATGGTGCCAAAATGCCTGTCGTTTTTTCCATTGTTTGCAACACCGGTGATTTTGCCAATATTCAGCAAAATCCCTGTTTCGGCGAAAAATGGATGCGGATGGGAACAATATCTTCGCCGGGCGGGTGCATTGCTTTCGTAGGTCCATCCGATTTGCATACAAAAACAAATTTGAATAATACTATTTCATCAGGAATGTTTTCCAGCATTTTGGATTTGGGAGAACGCTGTTTTGGCGCTTCCATCTTGGCTGGAAAGGTGGAATTATACAGAAATTATCCTCTGGATTTGGCATCAGACGGCTATGTATCTTTTTATTATCATGTCTACAATGCCCTGTCCGACCCGTCGCTAAATATGTGGATGTTGGTTCCGAACACTATTCCTCAATCAGTGATTGAGAGCGGTTTAACATACGCTCAATCCGCTTCTCACATCAGAATCAACGCTTCAAACTTAAACGGCGCCATTGTTTCCGGAACAAAGAATAACATTGATTTCACTTATGCCAAAGTGCAAAACGGTTATGCTCTTTTACCGATAGACCCTGAACAAACAGGCAATTTGACTGTCACAATTACTAAACCTGATTATGTCCCATTAGTGGCAACTCTGACACCAAGCGAAAATCCGGGTGTCGGCATCATCTCCAATTCTTTAGCTAATCAAATCCTGAATCCCGGACAGAATTATACTTTGAATCTGACTTTGAAAAACTATTCCGCTGATAATTTGACCAATACACCCGTTACGCTGAACATTACTCCCGATTCCTTGATTACAAACCTGATTGCTCCCTCATCCATTACTTTGAATGCAGGTCAGCAAACAAATGTCTCTTTCACTTTCACCGTGGCTTCAGATGCTCTTTACGGCAGTATCTTACACTTTGATTTCTCCGTTCCGGCAGCGGGTTCCAATGCCCAATTTGATTTACAAACTGCCGGTCCCGTGTTTAACATTACTTGTTCTTACACGAACGGACTGAATATCGGCTCTTCCACAACAGTTAATTTCACCGTCCAAAACATCGGAACTGCACCTGTTCAAAACGCTGTTCTAATTGCTCGTTCCCTGACAGATGCCGCTTATGTTTCAACTGAATCAGTCAATTTGGGCAATCTTGAAATCAATGCTTCCGCTCAATTTCAGCTTACTGTTAACGTAGAAGCTGATTGTTTCATCGGCAGAAATATTCCTTTAGTTTTTTCCGTCAGTGACGCCGGCGGTTATATTTATTACTGCTATTACACTTTGACGGCGGGAAACCCTTCCGTAACCGATCCCACAGGTCCGGACGAATACGGATATTATGCTTACGATAATTACGACACTGCCTATCTTGCTCATCCGACATACTCTTGGCTGGAAATTGATCCCGCCCACGGAGGTCCAGCTAATGCTCAAGTCAGGCAATACATAGATGACAGTTCCTATGTAATTAACTTGCCTTTCAGCTTCAGATATTACGGCATCGATTACAACCAATTGACAATCTGCACAAACGGTTGGGTCTCTTTCGGAGCAACATGGATGACGGATTTCAACAATCTATACATTCCTGCACCCTTAGGTCCGTATGCTCAAGTTTCTGTCTATTGGGATGACTTAAAAGGAATGAAGACCGGAGAAGATTCGTTGGGTTCATACTTCAATAATATGCGCCTGATTACTTGGCACGACACAGTCAGCAATAAATTCTATGTGGAATGGAACGACGCTTACAATAATTACAATATAGACCTTCTGCAAAATGCCTCTTTGGAAAAATTCCAGCTTATTCTTATTCCGCGCAATAACGACGACGGTGACTTGATTTTTCAATATCACACCGTTGATAATCCGGCGGTAACGAATAATTACAGCACCGTTGGAATTGAAAATCATCTCCAAAACGGAGGTTTACTTTATTCTTACGCCAATATTTATCCTGTTACCGCACATCCGTTGGAAGCGGGATTGGCGATAAAATTCACCACAGTTCCGCCGGATAATTATACCGCAAATGAGGATGATTGTAATGTCCCCGTTCCCGTTTCTCTGAAGCAGAATTATCCTAACCCCTTCCGCAACGAAACTTCTTTCGGTTTTACGGCTAATATGAAAAGCGAAGTCAATCTGGCAATCTACAATCTGAAGGGACAATTAGTGCGTTATTTACCGCAAGGAATTTTAGCCAAAGGAAGCCACCAAATTATTTGGGACGGCAAAGATAATAAAGGGAACCTCGCACCCGACGGCGTATATATTTATAAACTCACAGCCGCAGGACAAACTCTCTCCCGCAAAATGATTAAACTCAATTAACCGAATACTCATTTGACTTTCAAAGCCCCGTTTCATACGGGGCTTTTGTTTTTCCAAATATATCAGTCAGACATTTCACACCTGTCTCAACGCAATTACTTTTTCTTCCTTTTACTTTTTGGATAACTATATCACTAATAATATTTCTCGCCTTTTGCTTTTTTAAAACTTATCTTTCTATTTCGTTCCATGTCCCTCTCTTAATCAACGGAGGGTTAGCGGAGGGTTAACGTGGGGTAAGCCTCCGTTAACCCCCCGCTAACCCCTCGCATTGAACAAGGAAAGACCGTTGCACATAAGAAAGAACATGATATATATCTATTTATTTCTTGATTAATATCTTACGCTTTTTATTTTAGCTCCATAATTAATAAGGACTATCATAGAAAAAGAAATTATCACTCTTGCCGATCAAGAGATTAATGAGCGCATAGAAAATCATGAGCATTTTCTTAAACACATAGAGAAATTAGTAGACTGGGAGAAAATTAGATCAATTCTCAATCAGGTAGAACTTAAACGTGATTCCGTAGCGGGCAGAGATGCTTACTCAGCCGAAGTTATGTTTCGGATTATGTTGATTCAATCCTGGTATACTCTTTCAGATTATCAGATGGAAGATCAGCTTATCTGCAATATGATGTTCTTATGGTTTAGTCATTTGAGTATGGATAATCCTGAGGATACAATCCTATGTTACAAAAACCTGCGGTTTGACATTTTTTCATACATTAAAATTTTTGCGTCATTATCTCTTGCGTCTTTGGCGTCCTTTGCGTTAAAATAATTCCTCTTTGCGTCAATTGCATTAAATTAAATAACTCGTTGGCATTGAATAAAAAACCCCCGCTTATAGGGCGGGGGTTTTGCGTTTTCCGGATCGCTCCGGTTCGTTAATTAATCAGTCCTTATTGACTTTTTGCGGAATTAACGGCTCCGCTTTTATTTTGTTGTTATCTATCCCTTTGGCGGCTGCGGGATTAAGGACAGTTCCCAAATCGGTATTCCGGTAAGTGCTGGTTGCCACAACCTTGAAGAACTGCTTGGTATTGGTTCCCACCTCAAAGGTATAGAAATTCGTATGAACCGTGGCGAGCGGTGATGCCATCGAGAAATTATATGGATCATCGGAAGCATAAATGCGATAAGCATAAGCTTCCGTTACCGCAGGCCAAGTAAGTTGGACATTAGTTCCGCTAATTGCGGCAGTCACCACCGGTGCGGATATTGTTACCGGTGTAGCGGGATAAGCTACAAAAGCCGTATTCGGCAAATAACTTAAAATATATTGATTAGGAAATACGGACGGAGTAGAAGGATCTAAAGGTCCGGTTCCGTCTGCATAGCCGCATCTGGACCTGTTCGGCGCTTCGGGTGTATTCGTGTAATAGAATTTGTTGGTGTTGTTCCACCATGCATCTTCCCATACTCTATACACTCTCACAGCCAAATTGCCGCCCGTATAATTGAACGGTGTGGTAAGTGGAATTAAAACTGAATTGATGCCGACGGGGAAATGAACACTGCCGTTAAAAACAAGAGTGTAATCCGCAAAAGGAAGCCAGCCGTTAACTAAATTATTCGTAGTCGTATTCTTCATCCAGATCTTGATCGGTTTCGTCAGGTCTTGAGTGAAGGTATTCTGATAGATGATAGCGTTAATCGTTCCGGAAGTCATCTGCATTTCGTGATGCAGATAGATCGTTTCGCTTATGCTGTTCTTATAATACATGCTCAGCGGTAGAAAATATCCGCTCAGCGTGCTTGTTACATAACCGACTTGGGGAATAAAAGTCCCCGCAGGATAAACTGTTATCTGTATAGCAGGAGAGATGTTATTAGCGGAATTGCCATCTCCGGCTCTGACTACTTCACCAACTATATTGTAACTGCCGACATCATCTGCTCCGGGTGTCCAGTTTAGAGTATGAACTGCCGAAGCATTCGGATAAAGCGGTGTGGTTACATTCAGAGAAGTCAGGACTGCACCGCCCTGCTTTCTCAAATTTACCGTATAGGAAGGTTGCGTTGCAGTTCCTTCATTGAAGACTGTGACATTGAAGCTCATTGCCGTGCCTTGAATACTGAAGGGAACGCCGGCCACAGATGTCGCTGCAAGGTCACAGGGTAAAAGCTGCAGCATTTCAATCGTATCCAGATAAATATAAGCATAAGTGGAAGAACTGGACATCTTGAAGGCAAGATAATGGTCAGTTCCTGCATAATTGCCCATGCTAACAATATATTGCGTATAGGTGGAAGTGAGAGCAAGGGTAGTGTAAGCTGTAAAGGTGGCGGCATTGGTCGGATCGCTCATCGTGCCGACAATTAAACTGGAAGCGTAACTGCCCCATCTTGCCCAGAATTTCAGCTTAATATTGTTGATGCCGACTGTTACTTCAGGCGAAGCCAGAATCAAGATAGCAGCTGTGTCATCGGAATTGTAGAAGCAGACATTGTTCGGAGCAGATTGAGGCGTAGAAGTCGTCGTGTTCACATACACATAACCGGGAGAAGTGGCACTATAGACATTGGCAGTCCAGCCCAAAGGTAATGCAGGTGCTGTAACTCCGTCAAAGTTTTGCGTATACGGCAGGCTTGTAATCCGCGGGTCGGGTTCGGTCCTAAATGCGCCTACATTAGAAGCCAAAGAATTAACGCCGTTTGTAGCTGAAATCATCCAGAAATAACGAGTATTATAGGATGGTGTCCACCCGTGAGCGATGGCGTTATAGGAAGTTCCGGTTAAACCGTATGCAGTGAACACCGGATTATCGTAAATATTATCTGGAGAAGTGGCAATATATAAGTCGTGTGCGGCAGGAGGTCCATTTGCGGTAGTTGTTTCAGCAGCCCAATGGTAAGAGGCTCCAGATGCGCCTTCGGCAACTGTCCAGTTAGGAGGCAAAGAACCGCTATTTTCAAAGTCAACAGTATACGGGAAAGTGTAAATTGTAGGGTCGGGTCTGGTGGTAAAACTCCATACAGGACATCCGGACGCATCTCCGTAAGCGTTGGTGGGGACGACTTTCCAGTAGAAAGTCGTATTAAAAGCCATATTGCCAACGGGATCATAAGTAAGAACATCGCCCAGATTAGTGCCGTTGACTATATTGGTAGGCGGATTATCAGTTCCGAAATACAATTTATAGCCTGTAGCTCCGGAGGCTGCATTCCAATTTAAGGTTGCAGTTTCAAGCACTCCTGTGGCTCCGTTAAGAGGAGATATAAGGGTTGTGGGATTGGGAGGAATAGGTGTAGTAATACCGACTAAAGTTATATTGGGTCTATAAGTTGATGCAGTTAATGAAGTCGGTGCCGAGCCGTCTGCTTGAGCTCTTGTAAATAAATTTGTCGTAGTAGTAGTGTAGCGCCAATTAACATAAGGGCTTACAAAAGGAGCACTACCGCTTTCAACTAAAATTTCAAGATTGCTTGTCCCATCATAGGCAAAATCATTAATGTCAAAGGTATACCATCCTGTAGCATTAAAAATGCAGGTTCCGGTATAAACTGAAGTGGTTCCGACATTGATGTTTGCCCATGTATCACTTGCCAAAGTTGTTGCTGTCGTTTGTTTCATGTAAATCGTAACAGGAATACTTGTGGTTGTATTAGCTGTGCCACAATACCATTTAAGATGTGTAATAGTGCCTCCGGAAGAAACATTTATTTCCGAAGCAAGATAAAGCGCGGCTGAACGGTAATAATTATAGTATGTACTCATCGGATAATATTGAGTTGAAGTTCCAGTTCCAATCACTACATCTGCAAACATTGCCGTTGCCAGCAATAATGCAATTACTAAAACTGAAATTTTCTTCATAACAAAAAACTCCTTCTTATTTTAAGATGTTTTGCTGAAGTAAAAATTATTGGGGGAAAATGCGTATTCTTCTGCCAAAAAATGACGGAAGGATGTCTTCTTTCGAAAGTAATAAATGAATCGAAAGGAAAAGAGCAGGCAATCTGCTTCTCTATCAACTAAGTCAAGGCAAAATATTAATATTAGAAGTAAATTACAGAGCAAGCGTTTTCTTGCCATTTCTCTTCTCCTTCACTCCTTTTGAAAACTAATTTAAGTATTCAACATTTCACCGGAAAAACTCATCAAAGCTCCTGATCTCCATTACTCTTATCTTCTTAAAGTGTTTATTATTGAATTTAAAGCATGATGTCTGTCAAGAAAAAAACTAATTGTAGGAACAAGTATTTTAGTGCTTATTTTTTTAGCTGCAAAAACTTTTAATATAGCTTTCAAGCTGTTGCGTTTCGGCATTTCGGAGTTCGGAATTCCTCCGCAAGCATATTAAGTTTATATGAACTTGACGGAATTGCGAACTTCGTAAATGTCGCTCTTGTAGCATAGCTTTCCAAGCTGTTGTCAGGGCGGGTTTGCTACCCGCCCATTAGGTTCCGCAGGTTACAAACCTGCGGTAACAACAGGATACTATCCTATGCTGCAAGCTGCGCGAAAAACCGACATTTCGGAGTTCGGAATTCCTCCGGAAGAACATCAAGTTTATATTAACCTAAGGGAATTGCGGACTTCGGAACTGTCGCTTACCGAAGTCCATTTTGCCAAATGGTTTTGTGACACATGATAGTTTACGAAGGCCAAAAGAACTCCGAATCGCTCAGTTAATTTTTGTAGCATAGATTAGCAATCTGTTGGGTTCCGGCAATAGCATTGCCGGATTATGAATTTTATCTTTCTAATGCGGGCATTACTAATACCCGCTAACAACAGGATACTATCCTATGCTACAAAAACCTGCGGTTTGACATTTTATCATACATTAATTTTTTTGCATCATTATCTCTTACATCTTTAGTGTCTTTTGCGTTAAAATATTTTTTCCCACTATTGCTTTCTTTTGCGTCTCGAAAATTAACAAAGAAAAGCCCCTGCTAAATGCAGAGGCTTTTCAGTTTTAGATGGTTACTTCGGAATTAATGCTGCATTTTCTGCAACTCTTCCGGAGAAATTACATTGGATAATACGGGCTGTTCATCATCCCGTGCTCCGCTTGCTTTCGTGGAAGCAACGACTTTGTAGAACTTCTTGTCGGCAGAAACATCGGTAAAGATATACTGATTGGAAGTGGTTGTGATTGGAGTTCCGCTGAATGTTCCGTAAGGATCCGTATCCGAATAGATTTTGTAGCTCTTGGCATGAATGTCCGCAGGCCAAGACAATTTAATACCGGTCGGGACTTTTTCAACCGTTACAGTAGGCTGTGCGGGAACATATAACGGTGAACCGATAAAGTCATCAGCATAGAATCTTAAATCATCTAACCCGACATAACGCAATGCAATATACACGACTGCGTCACCGTAACTGTCAAGATTGTAAGCTTTCATCGTGTATCCCGTAGTCGGTAAATCACCGCTGTCAATCATGGTAAAGGATGACATTTGACTATCGGTGGTGGAAATCAGGACTTGCCAATCTTCGGGATAGGTTGTGCTGAATTTACCTATATAGAAGGCAATGGCATCAGTTCTGGAAGAGGATAATTGCAAGGGAGGCGTAATCAACCAATCATCGTTTTGCAATGAAGTCGATTCCCACCGCACTGCTGCACAATAGGTGCCGGTATGAGCATTAGAATTATATATTTCCCAATTATAAGAACCGCCGTCACCTGATCTGATTGTCCAATCCGAAGGTATGGCTCCGCCTTCGAATCCCTCTATCCATGTTCCTTCAGGATAAGCCAAGAATTGAAAAACGGCAGTTTCATTATTGCCGCTATAACCGTCTCCTGTTATATCCACTCCGCCTACTAAGTTATACAAATTATCTGCTAAAGGCGTCCAATTAACTGCATGAACGGCCTGGGCATCCGGAGCCAAAGGTGTTGTAATATGAAGCGTGGTTAACCTGTCTCCGCCGGAAAGCTTCAAATATACATCATAAGCGTTTGCAGTTTCAGAGCCGTTGTTGACGACAGTTATATTAAATGTTTGCTGTGTTCCTACCGTCGACATTGTAGGACCGGTTATAGCCGATGCTTTCATATCCACGGGGAAAATTTGTTCTACTGAAACATTATCAAGATATATACTTTGGTAGGTGCTTGTAGTTCCGTGCTGGAAACAAATGTAATGATCAGTTCCCGTATAAGAAGTAAAAGAAACACTGTATTGTGCAAATGAAGCTGTAAGCACAAAGGAGCCTAATTGAGTAAAGACACCAGTTCCATCCAATGCATTGACAGTTCCCACTTTGAGTGTATTGCCTGCACTTCCGCCTCTGGCATAGAACTTCACCTTGAAACTGTTCATCGGAACCGTTACTTCAGGAGAAATGAGACGCAGGATGTCCGTTGTCGTGTAATTATACATATAGACACTGTTGGGAGTAGACTGAGCGTAGGTTGTCGATGAAATAACCGAAGCAGATGAATTGCTCTTGTATGCAGTCCAGCCCAAAGGTAATGCAGGTGTCGTAACTCCGTCAAAATTTTGTGCATACGGCAAACTGGTTATCCGCGGATCAACGCAAATTCCGGATACCGCTACTTCGTAATCTGTCAGGTTATCGTCAATAGTGACAATAGCGTTATGATTTCCCGCTGCGGTCGGAAGATATTTAACTTTGAAAGTGGTTGATTGACCGCTTTGCAGTTCTTTCGGGAAAACAGGCAAATCAAGCAAACTGAAATAACCGGCAGGAACAGTTATGTTATCGATAATAAGAGGTGTGGAACCTCCGCCTGCATTGTAAACGGTGAACTGCTTGACCGCATAATTATTGACTATAACTGTCCCAAAACCCCATGATGCCGGTGCAACCGTAATTTGAGGTGCTGGTGGAACAAGCTCCAAATCAAATTTGATATTGGGGAAGCCTGCAACTAAAGTTCCGGCAGGAGGATTGGCAGTATCAGGATATGTAGAATCGTTTAGGTAACGAATGCTGCGATTAACACTCGGAGTGGATGTGCAATAGAAATAATTTCCTGTTGCATCATAGGCAGTTCCGTAATAGTTTTCTCCGACCGCAATAACTAAATTTTCCGTGCAATTATACAGGAAAGGCGTATCCAGATCAAATTCCATCCAATAACCGCCGGTTGCTTGTTGCGGTTCATTAATCTGTTCATAAGCAAGTATCATATTTGCACTGGAAATCCAATCAGTTGTAGAGGAAAATACATTCTTATTCGTATGACCCATATAAATAACGAAACTCTTTGTTTGTTCACAGGTTTCATAACCGTTGAAATAATAATAAATTTTATTTATGCGGTAATCCGGGCTCCAGCCAATTTCCGAAGGATAAAATATAGATTGCGAATAACTGTACCGATAGAAAGGATCAACCGGCAATTGCAATTCCACAGTTCCTCCTCCGATAATAGTGCTATCGGTAACGGCAGCAGTTACATTGATATTTATGACAGAGGAACCGGGAGAAGTTTCAGTGAGAGTTATAAAACCGGTATAAGGTCCGACAGTGGCAGGAACATTGAAAGTATAAGGTAATTGCGCACTGCTGTTTGCCGGAAGAGTGTAGCGCAAATCACCCAACACGATTTCATCTGAACTTGCCGCAGTAAAGGTCAAATTGGTATTACCTATATTATTGACGGTAATGGAACCTTTCTTTGTGTATCCAGCTAAAGCATTGCCCAACGGCAAACTATTCGGTGCGATTAGCTGACCGGAAGTAGTAAACCTGAAGATTTGAAAATCCGGAGCATCCACATCGGAAGGTTCTCCCGTCGTGCTGTATGCTACCACCGCCCAATAATAATCCGTTAAATAGTCCATTGTCAGATTGGGAACATCAGCTAAATTAAAGCTTGTCGCAGGAGCTAAAATCGGATCCATAAAGTATTCGTCAAAAATGGTCTCCGGCGAGCTTGCTACAAAAAGAACATAATATGCGACTGTTCCTCCGGTTGTTGGAGCAGACCAAGTTGCCACGCAATTAAAAGGATTGATACCCGTAGCTGCGTCAGCAGGTGTCAGTAAAGTTACATTACCCGGAGCACCAACAGGAACTTGGAAATTACCTTCGTCCGCACCGATATCGGGTGTCACATCGTTTCTGTTGTCATAGTCAAAGTCCGTGTCAAAATCAGGATAGAGAGTGACGGCATTGCCTTCCACTCTTGTAGGTTCAGTTGTGGAAATATGCAGGTCAATCGGAGGAGCAGAACTCACAAACGGAACATCTTCATAGTAAGAACCCTGCTCTCTGTCTGCCAAGAAGGTTTTGTATTGTTCCAATGTATTATAGCTGACGGAATTGATGTAAGCAACGATGGGAGCATAATAGATATTCTTGTCTGAACCTGCTCCGATATAATATGGAGCCGCAGTAGCGCTAGACCAAATCCCGACTGATTTACCGCTTGCACCCGCTACGCATTTGTTCACGAAGATGTTGTTTTTAATTACATTCGTCGTCCCACCGGATAAATACAACCCCGCTGCCGAAAAATAAGCATTGGAGCTGTTATAATTCAGCAGGCAGCTGTTGTAAAAGATGTTGTTGGTTGTTCCGGCCGTTACTCTAATCCCCATAATTGCGGCAGATAAAGATGAAGTTGAACCGGGAGCGGATAAGCCGTATATCATATTATTGTATACATTAGTTGTCGTTCCCGAAGAGATATAAATGCCGTAAATATATGAAGAGGCATTATTGCTTGATAAATTATATACCTTGTTATTACGGCAATTTGCAGTGGTGGCGCCGCTTTGATATATGCCATATACACTGCTGGCACCAGTCGTGCTTAAATTATAAATTGTATTATCATACACACTGGGTGTCGTTCCCGAATAACCTATGCCATAAATATTTCCGCTGCTGGCTATATCATGCACTGTATTTCCGCTCACCTGATTGGTGGAACCGGACAGCATATATATACTGTATATCGTACCGCTTCCTCCTGTCCAATTGGAAACGGTATTATTAGTGCAAACCCGTGCCTGACCTACTGCAGTATTAGAATATAATCCATAAATAGCAGATGAACCGGCTACCGTAATATTGGAGAAATTATTATTCGTAATGGTTTCCGTTCCGCTTGCCGGAGAACCTAAATTATAATATAGATATAAAGTTCCCGAACTTCCGGTTTTATTGATTGTCCCGCTGGTTACATTTCCGGAGATGGTTTTATCGGGAGTTGTATCAGAAGCATAAATCAAATAGGAACTGCTGGTTGAAGCAAAAGCTCCCGCGGCAAATGTATTATTCGTATAGGCTTGACTGGTAGGAACAGGAGTGCCCGCAGATGTATAAATCCAGTTGGAAGCGTAAGTGGAGGAATTACTCAAAGTAATGACATTATGGTCATCGGTTACGACTCCTGTGACATAATAATTATAAATTCCGTAAAGAGTGTAAGCATGAGCTGAACCTCCGCCGCCCGCATTGTTTATTGTAGTGTAGGCAACCGTAGGATTACTCGTATAATAGAGATATATTCCGTAGGTCGTTGTTGCCGAACCGCCCCCAAAATTCTGGATTACATTGGGAAGTTCAGCTTGACCGATCGTGATGTTATTATCAAAATAAGTTGTGGAGTAGCTTCTGTTAAAGATGCCGCAATGCACATTTTGGATGGTGTTTCCGGCTATCAGCACATTTTGATTGATACCGCTTGCAGCCGTAACTGTCACACCTGCGTTGGAACTTGCAGAGGTCGGACCGTTGCTGATATAAATGCCGACTACATAACCGCTGGTGCCTTTGGTCATAGTTATCACAGAATTCTTGATAGTCACATTCTGACAGCCGTCTGTCCCGTTAAGCTTATTTGTCATAAAACCGTATTCAATTCCGGAATTTTCAGACTTTAGGTCTATACCGTCAAAAGTAATGTAATCGGTTCCGTCTAGCCTGATAATGGCATCGCCTAATCCGCCTAAAGTGCTTGTGGTATTGCTGCCTGCATCTGTTCTAGTAATCAAAGGATTGGCACCCGTAGAGGCAGGATCTTTTCTAAAAACGATTTCATTGCCTGAACTGCCAGTAGCAGTTATGACAAGAGGTGTGCTAATTCGCTCCGTATGATTGGCTCTGACATTAAAAGTAACTCCGCCGGGGCCTGCAAAAGCACCATTATTCAGAGCAGCAATCGCTTCCGCTAAAGTTGCGTAATCGGGATTGGTGCCTCCGACAGTTTTAATGCCCGAAAGCGGAGGACCGGCTGTCAGAAAATTCCAGACAACGGCATCGGGATTGTCTCCAAAGCTGTTATGCGGCACAATTTTCCAATAGTATGTCGTATTAGGTAAAAAATCATCGGGAGGATCGTATGTCATCACATAACCGAGGTCAGAACCGTTAACCATATTCCAGGGCGGGTTGGTGTCTCCGTTTGTAGTTCCTAAATACAACTTGAAATTGTCTGTCCAACCTCCTCCGTCAGCCCAAGATAAATTGGCGTTCACAGGTATTGCAACGGCACCGTTTGTCGGATACACTACTGTAGCTAAATTGGGATAAGTAGAAGGTCCGTCAGGAGTAAAAGTATAGGTTGTCCCGCTTGTTAAATATGTAATTGCACTAATTGTATTATTGGCAGTAGTGGATGAAACCGTAGGAGGATTGCCCGGCGTAACGCTTAAAAAATGACCAGAACCGCCAACAGCGTCAATTAAACCGATTGAAGCAGAAGCAGAACCTGTAGGCGTGTTCATGGTGCCATATACAAATTTAATCAAATTACCATTCTCTTCCAAACGAACTTGAAAGTTTTGCGCTGTTCCGGAAGAGCCATACCACTTGATATCTTTCCACTGAACTACAAAAACACGGTCAGAACCGCTTCCCAAAGTCTTATAACTGATAACTGCAGTAGGGGTACCGGTCGGATTAAGGTCATCCCATAAAGGACAGACAGCATTTAATATTGATGTACCACTTAGATTATTAGTGTATGCTGTCGCAGTCGGAGCAGTCCCGTTATACAAAATCATCCATCCGTTAGCGCAGATCCTGGCATTATAGTATCTTGTTCCATCATAGTTAAAACCAAAAGGAAGCACAATATTTTCAGCACCATCATCAGTTGTGATTGATGTTGCTGTCCCTTCCGTGATTTCGGTATAGGTTCCCGCCGAATAACCAAAAGTGTAATTGGCTATATTGGCAAAGCCGAAACTTGCCAAGAGGGCAAGCGAAAAGAATAAAAGCAATTTTTTCATGTTGACTCCTTGCAAATTGCTGAGGGTTAACTTTCTTATGAGGATGAAACTGCCGTGAATGGAATTAATTCATCCGGTTTGTTTTTGATGTGCAAAAAAACATGATTGGATGCTTCTTTGTTTATCGGATTCAAGGAAAAAAAAGAAAATAAATTCATAACCATTTCAACAATCCTTGCCGACGCTTAACAAAGCTTAAGCTCCGATTTATCAACTACGAATATCTTGTTCATTTGCAGACTAAGGAATTGCATTCCTCATTCTTGATAAAAGAAATGAAAAATAATCGGAAATATTTTCCCCCATTTTTTTACCTCCGGAAGGTAATAAAAACTAATATTTTACGGATTTTGTTTTCTCCTCAATCAACAAAATTCATCCATTTTTTATATTCTACTTGTAAACTGAATTCAAAAATGCTGTCAAGGAAAAAATGGAATTACTTATCTATTTAAAAAGTAATATGTTTAGATAATATCAGAAAATTTGTTGAATTTTTCTATGCATAGTAACATCTACAGCTAAAAAAGCATATATCTTATTGAATTAGAATAGAAAATAATTAAGAAAGCCTGTTGTCAGCCTTCTTTTCCTTTGACAATAATCGTTTCTTTGAAAGAAAGGTTAATAAAAGCATAATTTTTTAACCTAATAGCTTGATAATAACGGAGTAATAATCTGTGGCAGAGAAGCTGAGCAAGACTTTTTTCCGAGTTATACCATATTTGAAAAGCAGCCTGAAAAGGATAGCTTTGGGCCTTTTAATGCTCGTTCTGGTTGATGTGGTTCAGTTGGCAACACCCAAAGTTATGCAATATGCCATAGACCACATTCAACGCCGTGCCATCACTCCCATGGGTTTGTTTTACATAGCTCTTATTTTGGTGGGAGCAGCTATAGGAATAATGGTATTGCGATATTTATGGCGAGTTTTGATTATCGGAAATTCCTTTGCCATAGAACGCAGTCTGCGGCAGGATTTTTACGATCATCTGCTTATGCAAAGTCCCAATTTTTTCAATAATGCCAAAACCGGTGATTTGATGGCTTATGCCACAAACGATTTAACTGCCGTGCGTTCCCTTTTCGGCATGGGCTTTATTGCAGCCAGTGACATCATTTTGATGACTATTGCTTCATTTGCTTTTATGACCAGCATAAATTTAAAGTTAACGCTGATAGCCATTCTACCTATGCCTATTCTGACTTTATCCATCATTTTCTTCGGCAAAAAAATGAACAGACGCTTCACGCAAGTGCAAGCTTCGTTTGCTGCCATGTCCGGAATGGTGCAGGAAAGTTTTTCCGGCATCAGAGTGGTCAAAGCGTTCAATCAGGAAAAATCCGAGATTGAAAAGATGGACAAATTTTCTCTTGAGTATGTGAAGCAGAATATTTCCATGGCTAAACTTTCCGGCTTTTTCCAACCTCTGA
Source organism: Candidatus Cloacimonadota bacterium (assembly GCA_035357855.1). Lineage (GTDB taxonomy): Bacteria > Cloacimonadota > Cloacimonadia > Cloacimonadales > Cloacimonadaceae > UBA5614. The sequence continues at coordinate 65,854 of DAOPOH010000005.1, read as the reverse complement.
ACGGTTACATTATCGGAATGAGCATCATTTTAACCTTAATTTTGGGCGGCAGAGCTGCCATGAACAATGAAATTACCGTTGGCGGTTTTATCGCTTTCAATTCTTATTTGGGAATGCTGGTTTGGCCCATGATCGCCATCGGCTTCATAGTAGATATGTATCAACGCGGAACAGCTTCCTTAAGACGCTTGAATGAAATTTTTGACATCAAGCCCGAAATCAATGACGAGCAAGCCGATAAAAGCATAACATATTTGGACGGCAAAATTGAGGTTGAGCATTTGCGCTTCCGCTATAGAGAAGACTTGCTGCTTATCTTGAACGACATTTCACTCACGGTGGAAGAAGGTCAAACCTTAGCGATTGTAGGACCGACCGGTTGCGGAAAAACGACTTTCATCAATTTATTGGACAGATTATATAATCCTCCCGCAGATAGTATTTATATTGGCGGGCACGAACTTTACAGCATTCCTCTGCAAACTTTGCGCCAAACTATTGTGATGGTGCCGCAGGATATTTTCCTTTTTTCCGATACCATTACCAATAACATTCGTCTTTCCAGACCGGATGCGAGCATGGAGGAAGTTTACGAAGCCGCCAAAGCCGCACAAATCTATGATGAGATAATGGAATTTGAAGATAAATTTGAAACTGTCGTGGGAGAAAGAGGCTTGACGCTTTCCGGAGGACAAAAACAAAGAGTAGCAATCGCTCGCGCCTTATTGGCAAATCCTCAAATTCTGATTATGGACGATGCCCTTTCTGCCGTGGACACAAAAACCGAACGCTTTCTTTTGCAAAGATTGGTGGAGTTGCGTCGCGGGCTCACTACCATCATAATTGCCCATCGTATTTCTTCTTTGCAGCATGCGGACAAAATAATCGTATTGGCAGACGGAGTTATTAAAGAGCAGGGAACGCATGCGGAACTGATTAAGTTAAACGGTTTGTATAACGATTTGGTGGAAAAGCAAAAAATCAGAGCACGCTTGGAAGGAGAGCAGGAATAATGCACGGTGGCGGTGGCGGTGGAGGTCATGGAGCTCGTGACCGTTTCATGGCAGACGAGCTGAAAAATAAAATTTACGACAGGAAACTTTACGGACGCCTTTTACATTATCTGAAGCCTTATATCTGGCTCGTTGTTGTTTCTTTTCTATTTCTTTCAGTCCTCACCGTTTCCGAACTTATCCAACCCCTGATTACAAAAACCGCTATTGACGATTGCATAGTTTCCGATAAAGCTTTGATTACTTTCACAACTCCGCAGCAGTGGCAGGAATTTAATTCACGCTACGGTTATTTGAAACTGAAGCATTACACGCAGGGAAATTACACTTATTTAATCCTTCCCACAAAAAGCAGAACTAAAATTGACCATATCTACTTGAATAAACTTATTTCAGCGGGCTTAGTCAGTAAAGAGAACTTCTTCTTCCTGACTGATAAACCGGAAAATCGTGAAATTTTAAGTAAATATATCCCCAATACAGATAAAGTTTCCGCTCCCGCAGATAAATACCATGGCTGGTTCACTTTACCAAACGGCAAAATAGCGGTTCCGCAATCATTAGAAAAGAAAATTCCCATTCCTCTGCGCAAAAATGTCCGTCAGGACGATTTCAAAATGCTGGTAACGCTCGGATTATTTTTCTTGGGACTGACTACTTTACGCTTTATTTCAGGCTTTTTCCAGACTTATCTGACCAATTATTTTTCGCATTATGCAATGAATGATTTGCGGCATGACATTTTTGGTCATGTGGAAAAAATGCCTGTTAAGTTCTTTGACCAAAATCCGATCGGCAGATTAGTCACCCGCGTCACCAACGATGTTTTCGCCATCAACGATATGATTTCACAAGGCGTGATTACTTTAATTCAAGATTTCTTCATGATAGTCGCCATTGTTGTGCTGATGTTGGTTCTTGATTGGAAGCTGGCTTTGATCAGTTTTACCATTCTGCCTTTTGTGATTTGGATGATTTATATCTTTAAATCAAAGACCAGATTGATTTACAGAGAAGTCCGCAAACAATTGGCAGCCCTAAATTCCGCGCTGGCTGAACATATTGCCGGAGTGAGAATCATTCAGATGTTCAATCAGTATTTTCGTAAGAGGGAAGAATTCAAGCAAATCAACGACGGTTATTATAAAGCGTCCGTCCGGCAAATGAAAACTTTTGCCTTTTTCCGTCCCATTATTAATGTCTCTTCTCAAATTGCGGTTGCCCTCATTATTTGGTACGGCGGCGGTGAAATTTTACACGATAAATTGACCATCGGTCTGCTGATGGCGTTTACTTCTTACATTCAAAAACTGTATGAACCGATCAATGATTTTGCCGATAAATTCAATATCCTGCAAGGTGCGTTAGCCGGAGCGGAACGGATTTTTGACCTGATTGACAAGCCCGAAGAAGATTATCGCCCGCACTTGAAGCAAAATATTAAGTTGGAAGGCGAAATTGAATTTGATAATGTTTGGCTGGCATACAATCCCGATGAATGGGTGCTCAAAGATATTTCTTTCCATATCAAACCCGGAGAGAAAGTGGCGCTGGTCGGTCATACGGGAGCGGGTAAAACTTCAATCGTGAACTTGATTTTGGGGATGTATCCTTTCCAAAAAGGACGAATTTTACTGGACGGAAAAGCCCTGCACCAATATTCTGTAGAGGATATCAGAAACAATATCGGCATCGTGCAGCAAGATGTGTTCCTCTTTTCCGGAACGCTGAGAGAAAATATCGCCCTCAATAATGACAAACTTACTCAAGAAGAATTGGAGCAGGTTTGCCGTTATGTCAATGCCGACAGCTTCATCCAAAAACTTCCTCAGAAATATGACGAACCCGTAATGGAACGCGGAGCCACTCTTTCCACGGGACAGCGTCAATTAATTGCCTTTGCTCGCGTTTTGGCATACAATCCTTCCATTTTTATTCTGGATGAAGCCACCAGCAATATTGATACGGAAACCGAAATCCTCATTCAAGACGCGCTGCAAAAAGTAATGCAAAATCGCACCAGTATTATTATTGCTCACCGTCTTTCCACCATTCAACATGTGGACCGCATAATCGTGATGCACAAAGGCGAAATTGTGGAAGAAGGAACTCACTTCGAATTGCTGGATAAACACGGACTTTATTACGACCTATACAGATTGCAGTATACTTAAGCATTTTCGCTAAAAACCTCTTTCGGATAAGATATTATCTATCCGGAAAATCGTCATCTTGCTTTTTCTGAAACAAACAATTGACAAATTATCTCCAATCAGGAAAACTGAAATATAATAAACACGGAGTAAATAATGGTCTCTCTCCCTATTTTCATTATTTCCTTAATTGCGGTTGCAATTCTGGCATGGATAATAGCCACTCTTGTGAGCAAACAAAAACAAGCAAAATTATCTTCAGAATTAGATGCCGCTAAAAATCAGGCAGATGAACTCAAAAACCAAATTCAGCAACTTAATAACGATTTCAAAGCAGCCGTTCAGGAAAATGTATCTCTGAAGCAGCAAAATGCCTCATTGGAAACCCGATTGCAAGAACAAGGCAAAAATTTAAAAGAGCAAATCGACAATCTGAATGCTGCCAAAGAGCAGATGAAGCTGGAATTTGAAAATCTCGCGCATAAAATTTTGGAAGAAAAAGAAACTAAGTTTGACGAACACACAAAAGAGCAAATTAATAACCTGCTTTCACCCTTGCAGACCCAATTGGAAGATTTCAAGAAAAAAGTGGAAGAAGTCTATATAAACGAAGGCAAGGAACGCTACAGCCTGCAGAACGAAATAAAAAATCTGCATGCCGCATACGAAACTTTGAGCGAAGAAGCGAATAACTTAGTTCACGCACTTAAAGCGGATACAAAAATGCAAGGCGACTGGGGCGAAATCAATCTCAGGCGCATTCTGGATTACATCGGTCTGCAGGAAGGCATAAATTATTTCGTCCAACCCAATTACAAAAATGAAGAAGGCGAAAACCTCCGCCCGGACATAGTGGTCAATCTGCCTAACGGCAAACAAATCATTGTGGACTCCAAAGTCTCCCTCACAGCTTATGAAAGATATGTCAACGCCGAAACGGACAATGAAAAACAAAGCAATCTTGATGAGCACATAAAAAGCATTCGCAAACATGTAATTGAGCTCTCCGAAAAGAAATATGAAGATTTACCGGGTATTAATACTTTGGATTTTGTCCTGATGTTCATCCCGATTGAAGCAGCATACTTTGCAGCGGTTGAAGCGGATAATGAACTTTATAAATTTGCTTCAGAAAAGAAAGTTTTACCTGTCTGCCCCTCCACTTTATTGATTACGATGCAGCTGGTGGTTAACCTTTGGCAGTGGGACAAACAAAACCGCTACGCTCAAGAAATTTCCGCTCAAGGTGCCAAATTACTGGAGAAATTTTCAAGCTTTATAAGCAGTCTGGATGATGTAAAATATCATTTAGGTAAAAGCACGGACGCTTTAGAGCAGGCTCAAAAAAAACTGTATCAGGGTAAGGGTAGCCTAATCACCCACGCTGATAAATTGACCAGATTGGGCGTTAAACTGAGCACTCAAGCCAGAAAAAAATTGGACGAATATCTTGATTTGCAAGAACAGGAACCCTTACCCGCCTCTGATTCGGAAGAAGAAATTATTGATGATAATCTGGAGCAACCGGAACCGGATTAAATGACCCCCTTCCTCCAAATAAAGTCTTCAATAAAAAATATTTTCCCTGAATTTTGTCTAATCTTTTTAACTTTTTTTTCCATTTTGCATTTTATCCACGAAACTTACAAAGGATGAATACTTTTAAGGGATACTCTTCACTTTTTCCCTATGTTCGATCAACCAATTTCAGGACGGGTCAAGGACGGGTCACGCTTAAGACCAACAGTAGATCATCAGTATATCAAATGTATACCAAAAGTATATCAAATATATGTAAATCAACATTTGATATATATCAGATATACATTTGATCTGCTTTTGAACTATATTTGGACTTAAGAAAGAAAAAACGAAGAATTAGAGTCGAAATGGTGAGAAAAGATATGCTAAAGCTCTATAGGTGAAGGTTTAGCGGATTTCGACTTTTTCGGCGTTTGAGCCGTAAATTGATTTGAATCGTGTGTCGTCTATGTCTTCAGGTTTGCCTTGATAAACTATTTCTCCGTCTCTTAAAGCGAGAACATTGGTGCCGTATTTGCGCGCCAAGGAAAGAAAATGTAAGGAGCAAATGACTGTTATACCGTCTTTTTGATTTAACTCGCCCAGATATTGCATAATGCTGTCTGCCGTGGCAGGGTCCAAACTTGCCACCGGTTCGTCAGCTAAAATGAGTTTCGGTTCCTGCATCAGAGCTCGGGCAATGGCTACTCTTTGCTGCTGGCCTCCGGAGAGCCTTTTCACTTTACGATGGGCATAGTTCTTCAATCCGACCCGTTGCAGGCATTGCAAAGCCATTTCCTTTTCTTCACGAGTAAATTCTGAAATTGCTTTATGATAACCTAATCTGCCGGTCAGGACATTGGTCAGAGCTGTTAAGTTTTTTACCAAATTAAATTGTTGAAAAATCATTCCGATTTGAGTGCGGATTTGTCTGAGGTTTTTCCCTTTTGCTTGCCGAACATCAATGCCGTTAAAAGTGACAGAACCTTCGGTGGGTTCGATCAAACGGTTGATACAACGTAAAAGAGTCGATTTTCCCGAGCCTGAAAGCCCTAAAAGAATAAGGAATTCACCTTGTTCAACCTGAAAAGAAATATTGCGCAAAGCCCAAGTTTTGCCGTCGTAGGTTTTACTCAATTGATCGATTGACAGAAGCATTAGCGAAAAAATTTATTTCAGGAAATCGGCGGGACTTTTTCCCAAAGTTTTCAGCGTTTCGCGAACGATGTTGTAGTCTGCATCCGTGGCTTTATTCAAACCGTCAATGTCGTATAGTTCTTTCATTACTTTTTTCCCTTCGGGGGTAGCGACATAATCGAGCAGAGCATTAACGATTTTATCCTGCATTTCCTGAGGGAAATCTTTCCTCATGGTAACAGTGTCATTGGGAATCCAATCCGTGAAGCCGATAATAGAAACTTTTTTTAGGACATCGGGATAGGTGTCAATCAGCTTAATTCGCGCATCTTGCGGGACGCCATTTTGGTCAGGAGGCGACCAATACGTGCATCCTACATCTGCTCTTTTGCCATAAACCGCTAAAACCGCTTGCGGATGACCGCCGGCAAAAAAATATTCCTTAGGTTTAATGCCTTTGCTGTCCAGAAGTGCTTTGGGATAAATGAAGCCGGAAGTGGAGGCTGCATCGGTAAAAGCTACAACTTTCCCTTGGATGTCTTCCAGCTTTTTTACTTTGCCGTCAGCGCGAGCAATGAATTGACCTCTATATTTACTCAAACCGTTTCGCACGGTGCTCAGACGAACGACCGCTCCGTATTTATCATGCGCCAAGATATAGGCATAAGTTGCCAGCCATGCGATGTCCGCTTCATTTGTTCCCATGGCTTCTATCACTGCAGCGTAACTTGTCGGTACTGCAACTTTGAAATAATAGCCCGTTACCTTATGCAGATGATTAGCAATTGCTTCTCCGCTGGAAACGACTTTATTGGCTTCCAGAGAAGGGACAAAATACATTTTAATCGGATTTTTTTTACTGCCGAGAGGTGCTTTTGAACTGCAGCCGATTAAGAGCAGACCAATGCAGATAAATACAACCGGAATTGTTTTTTTCATTGTAAACCTCGCTAAATCCATTCCCAGTCTTCAAATAAAGGATCTATGATAAGAAGATCTCTTTGCCAATATTCTTTAATATCGGAAGGGCTGTATCCGTCAAGTGTTATGCTGTCATGATTAAAAATATTTTCCGGTAAAGCCACAATTTCATCAGGAGCAGGGTTAACTTGTTTTTTAATATCGTTAAAAGTCAATAAGCCGCTAACAGTGACGGTTTTTCCCATATAATTATTAATGACGGGAATAACTCTGGCAGGACAGCATTCCGCTTTGGAAGTAATTTCTTCGGCTATGTTTTTAATATAGTTTGCAGCGGAAATTCCCGTTACCAGACATAACGGATTTCCATTTTTACGCACTTCTTTTATGAAAGCGCGCTTCTTTCCTTTCCAATTGTCAAGCATAACTCTCACCATGCCTATACCGTTTTCCAATTGCGGAAAATCGTCGTAATAATCGTTGTCCGGAATTTGTTTTCCGGCTAAAATAAAAAATTCGTCGGCGCAATAAATTTTATCAGTAGCGTGCTCTTTTCGGTAAAAATCAACCAAATCAAGCACTTCTTTTGCTTCCGTTGAAGAGAAGGTTCGCAATTTCGGCAAATTTTGACGATAGCGCGTGAGCCCGACAGGAACAACACCGATGGAAGCAATATTCAAACGCGGATTTAACAAGTCTTCCAAACTGCGCTTGAATTCCTGCTTGTCATTCCAGTCCGGAACCAAGACAATTTGGCAGTGCAGTTGGATATCGGCGTCCGATAATTTTTGCAGTTTTTCCTTAATGTCAAACAGAGAAGAATAACCCATCATTTTTGCACGCAGAGACGGATTGGTAGTATGCACGGAAATATAAAGAGGAGAGAGCCTTTGCTCAATAATGCGGTCATAATCACTTTCTTTGAGATTGGTCAGCGAGATGTAATTTCCGAAAACGAAAGAATAGAGATAATCGTCATCTTTAAGATAAAGAGTGCTGCGTAAAGCAGGAGGCATCTGATCAATGAAACAAAACACGCAATGATTGCGGCAGGTGGCAAATTTATACGGTTCCGGTTCAATTCCCAAGTGAGTGTTATCGCCACGAGTGATTTCCACGCGTTTTCTTTTGCCGGAACTTGTTTCTGCTTCGCATTCCAAAACTCCGCAAGCGGAATAAAATTGCAAATCTATGAAATCCCTGATATTGTGTCCGTTTATGGATAATAATTTATCACCCGCTTTCAGACCGCTTTTAGCAGCCAAACTGCGAGGTATAATTTCCTGTATAATCAGCGGCATTATTCTTAAAATTCAGTCAGAGAAGGAAGAGAATTTCATCTTTTGCCGTGAGGATATAATTTAGCTTGAGATCCGATTTCGCAAAAAAAACAAAAATTATTTTCTCCTTTTCCCCGCAATTCAAGACGCCAAAATTCATATCTTCATCCCCCTTTTTCTCATCTGCGTATAGGACAAATCCCCTCTTTGTTCATTTAGCACATAATTGATATTTGCCAAAGATGTCAACTACAAATTTGCCAAATCCTCGTCCGAAAAATCGGCAAATTGTGCAATCTCATTTAATTATTGAGATTATGGATTGTTCTTTGCTTATTAAATTACTCAGGCAAAGAAGGTGATATTGTTAAACGGTAAAAATTCTCCTTGCCTGAAAAAGTAAGAAGAATAAATTAGTTTGAATGATTTGGAAAATAAAACAAAAGAAATATAAAGGGAGGAAGCATGGCAAGCAAGTGCAGTGCCGAATATTACGCCAACTTAAAGGAGATGTCTCCAATCCGAGCCATTGCGGAAACACTAATCAACAATGACAAAGTCAGAAAAGTTACTTTGGCTGAAGTCTACGAGCTGGCGAAAGAACAACCGGGAGTTTCGGTTACGGATATGCCAATGTATCCGGAGTTTGTGAAAAAACACGGTTTACCCAAAGGAGCAAAAATCATTAACGATTGTCACGGAAAAATTGTAGGCCGCACGGCTAAAGCGCGTCGTTTTTACAATCGTTTATCCGAATCGGATAAGGCAAAAGTGGAAGGCGATTTCAGGGAAGCAGCTTTTCAAATGCAACATTATCCTTTAATTAAAGGAGAAGCAGTAATCGGACTTGATCCCGATTTAATGATTAAAGCCGTTTTTGTAACCACTGAAAGCAATGCTGCCAATATGTTTAACTGGCTGCTTAATTTCGCTCCTTATGAACAAATAGCGGAGCAGTATGCGAAAAGTGCTCCTCTTCCGATTTTGGATATAATCCTTGTAGCTTTTAACGAATGGAATTGCGATGATCCTTTTTACAATAATGTAGGTGCTCCGCAACTGGCATTAGTGGACGAACAGCACAATGTCAATATCTGTTTGGGAATGCGCTATTTTGGCGAATGCAAGAAAAATACTTTGACTTTGGCTTGGACTGCAGGAATGAAATTGGGAATGGCGGCTTGTCATGCGGGAATAAAAGAAATTGATTTCACCACCTGTGAAGATCCCAAATGGCACAGTTTGGGCAAACGTTCAATTGCGTTTTACGGTCTTTCCGGAACGGGAAAATCTTCCCATACGAATAATGCCGATAACGGAGGAACTTTACCTAAGGGCTTTACCAAAGCCGTTTTACATGATGACGCTTTCCAGATAGATTTGAAAGAGAAAGTCTGCCGCGTGTGGGAACCTACTTTATTCGATAAAACGGACAGCCGTAATGTCGACCATCCGGATTGGAAATATTGTCTCAGTCTGATGAATCATTTACAGCTCAATATAAACAACAAGAATTGGCCTGTCGGTCTTGATGTTCGCAACTCTAACGGCAGAGCTTTATTAGACCGTGATTTGTTGGGCAAACATGTTAACCGTTGCAGCTTTCCCAAAGCTTTAGTTTGGCTGATGAAAGATTCAGTTTTACCGCCGGTAATTAAAGTCACAGATAAATACTTAGCTGTTGCTTTGGGCGCAGCACTAATGACGCAAAGAAATAGAGCGGAAAATGTTACTGAAGACGAGCTAAAAAAACTTGTATTTGAACCTTTCGCCAATCCCTTCAGAGTTTATGAATTGTATAAAGATGTGGAAGCATTCCTGGCGGTTATCGAAACCGGTGCGGAGATTTACAGTTTTAATTCCAAGGGCTATTGGAAAGAATCTGATGAAATTTTGGAAAAAATCCCGCTCCAGACCTCTTTGACTTTGCAGACTGCTATTCTTACAGATCAATTGGAATGGGAAGATTGGAACGATGTCCCCGGTGCAAAAATTCCTACCCAAGCTTCAGTTAATAAATTAATCCCCGATTTTTACGAAAAATATAATCCTTATACTCGAGGCAGTGAAGAAGAATATTTCAACACCTTAAAAGATCGTTTCCGGCAAAGAATGGATTTCTTAAAAAGTTCCGACTTGAAAGAAAAACCCGAATTGCTGGCTTCTTTAATTACCTCTTTGCAGGAGGTAATAGATAAATGAAGAATAAAATTAACTATATAAGCATGATTACTAAGCGACTTTTCCTTATTGCAGGCTTACTTTTGATACTTTTTGCCTGCGAGGAGAATACAAAGCCCAAATATAATGTAGCTAAACCTTCTTTTAATCCCGGTGCAGGTGTTTATTCGTCACCTCAAACCATTCAAATTAATTGTGCCACAGCCGGTGCAACAATCAGATACACTTTGGACGGAACAGACCCCAATTCCAAATCTGCGATTTATTCAGTTCCTTTGACGATCAGTTCAAATACTGAAATTCGGGCGAGAGGTTACAAAAGTAAGCTTAATCCGAGTGAAATTGCTTCAGGTCTGTTCACTTTCAATGTAGCGCGACTTTTTATTTATCCGAACGGAGGGACTTTTGTTGCACCACACAAAGTAGGAATTATTGCAACTTCGCCAAATACCGCTATTCATTACACGACGGACGGTTCTGACCCTACCGAAAGTTCACCCGCTTATCGGGATTCACTGCTGCTTCAGGAAAATACTTTATTGAAAGTGAAAGGGTATATTGCCGGCTGGACTCCCAGTGAAATTGACAGCGCCTATTTTCAGTTTAAGGTTAGTCCGCCTACCGTAAATTATAATCCCGGCATTTATTACAATCCTATCACTCTGGCAATGAGCACACCCACTCCCGATGCTTTGATTTATTACACGACAGACGGCTCGGAACCTACGGAAGCTTCCAATCTCTATACCGATCCTCTGGAATTAAATTCAAGCACAACTTTCAAAATAAAAGCCTTCAGGCAGAACTGGACTCCAAGCACTACCGTTAGTGCCAACTACAGTTTGAAAGTATCGTCGGTCAATTTTTCTCCCGGTCCCGGAACTTACAATGAGGCACAATCAATAAAACTTACCACTAATACACCTGCCGCTAAAATTTATTATACTTTAAACGGTCTGGAACCAACGCAGGACTCTAATCTTTATACCGCTCCCATTTCTTTATCGACAAATACAACTCTTAAAGCAAAAGCATATAAGAGCGGCTGGATAGAAAGTAATATTTCAACAGGTGCATATTATTTTAAAGTTGCTACTCCTGTTTTTGAGCCTCCCAGCGGAAGTTACGGAGAACCGCAAAAGGTATCAATTTCATGTGCCACACCTGAAGCTGTCATTAGATATACAACAAACAATACCGATCCGACAGCCGCTTCTTCTATTTATACGACACCCTTGAATATTACCGGTTCTACGACAGTTAAAGCAAAGGCTTTCAGATTAGGGTGGACGGATAGCCAGATTGCTACAGCTTATTATCAGATTACCAATACTGTTGCTGCTCCTACTTTTAGTCCTGATCCGTCAGTGATTTATCCGGGACAGATAGAACTAAAAATGGCATGTGATACTCCCGGAGCTTCAATTTATTATACTTTAGACGGCTCTGATCCTACTCAGGATGCAAATCTGTATTCCGCTCCGGTTCTGCTTACGGAATATACCGTGGTCAAAGCCAAAGCTTATAAACCGGGATGGAATCCCAGTCCTATAGTATCAGCTACCTATCAAATTACTAATACTGTGGAAACTCCCACTTTTGAGCCCGATCCAAGTATGGCATATAACGGGCCTACGGCAATCACTATTGAATGCGCTACACCAAATGCCACTATTTATTACACGACAGACGGAACTGATCCAACTGAAAAATCCTCTCTTTACAGCGGTCCGTTCACGCTAGTGTCTTCCGCTACCGTAAAAGCAAGAGCCTATAAATTAGGTTGGACGCCAAGCAACATAGCTTCCGCTTTTTACCAAATATCGTCAGAGGATTATCAAATTGTCGCTTGGGGCTTAAATAACGATAGCGGACAATGCAATGTCCCAATAGGGACCGGTTTTATTCAAATAGATTGCGGAAAAGCACATACTGTTGCCTTACGCGCAAACGGTTCTTTGGCAGCATGGGGAAATAATGAGCACCAACAATGCAATTTCCCTACGGGAGAAACTTTCGTTGCCGTTTCTGCAGGTGATTATCACACTATTGCTTTAACTGCGGATAATCATATTGTGGCATGGGGTGACAACTCTGAAGGTCAATGCAATGTTCCCGATCTTCCTGGTGTAACATATCAAGCTATTTCCGCGGGAGGAATGCACAGTTTGGCATTAACTTCGGATAATCAATTGGTAGCTTGGGGAAATAACAACGACGGCCAATGTAATGTCCCTTCCGGTAATAATTTCATCAAAATCTCAGCCGGACAAAACTTCAATATGGCTCTTCGTTCTACCGGCGGAATTGTGGTTTGGGGCAATAATGACAGCGGCCAACTCAATGCACCCACTACAACAATATTTACCGATATCGCTGCAGGCTCTCAGCATTGTCTGGCAAAGAAAAACGACGGCACATTACTGGCTTGGGGCAATAACGTTAACGGACAAGCCAATGTCCCGGCCGGAAATAATTTCCAAACAATCGTTGCCGGTTACAGGCATAATTTAGCATTAAGACTTGACGGCACAATTATTACTTGGGGCTTTAACGGAGAAGGCTTAAGCGAAGTTCCTACAGGTTATACATACATCGACGTTTCAGCCGGAGAAGATTTCAGCGTTGCATTAAAAGCTCCTGCACGCATTAGGAAAAACAGCTCTCCCCAATCACAACAACCAAAGAACAAACACAAATAATTCAATATTGATAATAATAAAACAGGCTGTCCAATTAAAAGACAGCCTGTTTTTTTGTAAGGATAATCCATTATTTTCGATCACTGGAAGTAGAATTTTGTGACGGTTCATCCTTTCCCAAGAGGAAAAGCCTCATCAATCACTGCTTTGATAATATAGAACTGTTTTTTGTCCGCAACTTGATCATCCCAACTTACATAAGGGTAAATAACTGATTGAACCAAATTAGCAGGTACCGGAATAAAATTGTCAGAACTGCGATAGATATTGAAAGGATTACCAATATTGGGATATGTTCAATACAATTGGATGTGGTTTTCAATAGTCAGGTGCTTACGAATCTGTAAATCAATTACCGTCGGTAAAGATACTGTAGAAAAAAAATACGGATTCATCGCTGGATTGCTACTGCTGATATTATGCTAAGAGACATGTAAAAATCAGGGAAAATTTAAAGCAAAGGTGAAAATAAACGGCAGACAGATTCGAGGGTTTTTTGGCTGAAGGGTCGTTTGCTGAAATCTTCCAAAACAATTTGAGCGCTGTTGACGAGGTCATCTTGAAATTGGACTTCGGCAAGAGCAGCCATTCCTTTATCATAGAGCATGGCGTTTAGCTCAAAATTATGATTAAAACTGCGCATATCCATATTGGCAGTTCCGATGGAAACAATTTTTTCATCCACAATGAGAACCTTGGCATGAATAAAACCGCGCTTGTATTCATAAATTTCGACTCCCGCCCGTAAAAGTTCGGTATAATAAGAACGCGAGCCCCAAAAGACGATTTTGTGGTCGGGTTTTGAAGGCAGGATAAGTTTGACTTCCACTCCGCTCAAGGCTGCAGTTTTTAATGCCATCAATAGACTTTCATTCAACACGAGATATGGACTGGTAATATGAACGCTTTTTTGCGCGTTAGTAATAGCGGCAAAGTAAACTTGCATAATGCTTTCCCAATCGGAATCAGGACCGCTGCTGACGATTTGCACTGGTATTCCACACCCGGGAACAACAGTTTCTTTGGTAAATTGCGGGACAGCTTTCGTCAAATATTGGCGCAGTAAATTTTGTTTGGAAACGAAGAACCAATCAGTGAGAAAGATTGCCTGTAAAGAGAGAACGCATTTGCCTTGCAGGAAAAGAAGGCTGTCTCGCCAATAACCGAAATATTTGTTTCTGCTCAAATATTTATTTCCGATGTTTAATCCGCCCAAAAAAGCGTATTGATTATCAACGATAACCAGTTTACGGTGATTGCGATAATTCAATCCGCTGCCGAGAACGGGAAAAGTTGAAGGCAAAAACGGATAGAGTTCCACTCCCTCTTTCTTTAAACTGTTTTTGTATTTGCGAGGTAATTTCCAGCAGCCGACGGCATCATAAATCAAGCGTATTTTTACCCCTTCCCGCGCTTTCTCAATCAAAGCCTCTTTAAATTCATTGCCCGCTTCATCCGCAGCTAAAGAAAAATACTCAATATGAATGTGCTCTTTTGCGGTTTTAATCTCCTTCAGCATCAGATTAAAGGCATATTGAGTATCGGGAATGATTAAGACATCGTTGTCGGTTGTCAGTAAAGCTTTGTTGTTATTTTCCAATAAATTAATCAGCTTTCCTGTGAGGCTGTCGGATGCTTTTAATTCATGTCCCTGCGGCAAATTATCTTGCAATATATGCTCTTGCAAATGGATAATATCTTCACTACCTTTTTGGGAAAAGATTCTGCTCTTTCGCCAATTCCGTCCGAAAAATAGATAAAAAATAAATCCGATGATGGGAAGATAAACTAATATGAGAATCCAAGCCAATGTGCGGACGGGCGAACCGTTTTCCATAACCAATACTATGATAATTAAAAAGATGGTTAAAGAAAAGACTATATTGAGGACCCGCATTGTCATTTGAGAATAACCGTGCAGAAGTCTGCCTTCACTAATGAGTTGCACTAAGGCAAAAAGGACTGCAAGCGACAGCAAAAAAATAAGCAACAAAGTTACTGCATCCCAAAACTTATGCGATATCAACAGGTTACTCCTTCTTTTCCGGATCGCGCAATTTACTGTGAGAGATCAATAATAGCGCGAATAACTCTTTGAAACAGAATACTAATATTCTTTATTTTTGTCAAATAAAGTCTGTTGAATAAGAGTGGATGCTAAAGCTTTCCTATTTTTTTCCACAATAGTTTTGCGTTGTGCGGCTTTGGGATGCTCAATTCCCCGACCGAATTTATTGACACCGCAAACTTCTATGGTCAGGCAAGATGTTCCCCATGTGTGATAAAAGTAATTACGCGCATTGCCGACTTGAGAAGAATTTCCGCTAAAAACGGAATAAGTTCCTGGTTCATAATCTTTGGGAACATTTTCCGCATAAAGATGAGCCAGTTTTCGCATAGAGGCAAAATCCGCTTTGTCCGCTTTATTTTGGGGGTCAAACCAAGGCAAATAAACTGTTTCATTGAAGCGTCCGGAAACCGAACTGTGATAGAAGAAAGCGTATTGAAAGCGCACTT
Source organism: Candidatus Cloacimonadota bacterium (assembly GCA_035357855.1). Lineage (GTDB taxonomy): Bacteria > Cloacimonadota > Cloacimonadia > Cloacimonadales > Cloacimonadaceae > UBA5614. Next base: position 50,429 of record DAOPOH010000005.1, on the reverse strand, counting down.
TTTCAGCAAGATCAATCAACGCTTGGACTTCATGTTCGGAAGCGGGATATGGTCCTTTGTAATACTGTTCAGAGGGAACTACGGATACATCCGATTCCCAAAATACGGGATAATTACGATTAAGGTCAACACCGTCCGTTTTAAGGTCCAATTTACCGTTGTTGTTTGAGTCAGTATTATTTTTCCGTTTCCATTCATAAAGTCCTGAAGTAACAATCTCCAAAGCGTCAGGATTAAGAGTCGGCACTATCCAAAAAGTATAACGCTCCAAAAGATCGGAAGCATTAGCGCTTGGTTTTACCAGAAATTGAGCAAAATCCAAAGCAATTTCCACACCCATAACTTCATCCCCGTGATGCTGACCCACAATCAACACGGGAACTGTTCCTTCTTTTTTCCGAATTCGTAAAACAGAGATATCATTTCTGGCTTGAACAGTCGTTCCCAGCTTTATTAAAGTAACGGTATCAGGATGTAAAACAGCTAAAGAATCCATTTCCGTCTTTACCTCTTGCCAAGTATGATATACGGACGGCAAAGGGTAAACATTACCGGAAAATCTGCTGCAGGAAATTTCTCCCAAAAGAAGAAACAGAGATAAGAGCAGAAAAATTTTGAACCGAATATTTACAATTTTTATTCTTTGCATACAATCCTGTCTTCAGCTTTTAAGTATAATCCTTTTCAGAGAAAAAGAAGCATCGGAGCAATTCAACATTTAAGAATTTGAACTGCTTCAGTATTCTTACTCTTCAGTAGGATGGAAGGATAAAGGCACAAACACAGCCTTCTTTATTATTTTCTATATACTTCATTTTTTTCAATTGACAAAGATGTCAATCTAAAATTTGTGGCAAAAAGGAGAATTTATCCTATGGACTATCGGCGAACCCAACAACCAATATGCGCTAAATCAAAATACAGAAAAGCATTTGCCAATTCAGCAAATGCTTTTTTTGTTTATAGAGGTGAAAATGAGATTGGATGAATTATTGCTGCTCGCTTTGGACGAAGATTTGGGAAACGGCGATATCACAACCGCTTATCTGGACTTGGAACGCACTAATACTACAGCTTTTATAATCGCTAAAGCGGAAGGAGTATTAGCCGGTGTTGATATTGCCATCAGGACTTTCCGGCTGTTAGATAATGATATCAGAGTTACCGTATATCGTAAAGACGGCGATGCAGTTAAACCCAAAGACGAAGTTCTGCGTTTGGAAGGCAATCCTTCTTCCATTTTGAAAGCAGAGCGCACTGCGCTCAATTTTCTGCAGCACTTAAGCGGCATCGCTACAAAAACATACAATCTTGCTCAACTTATATCTCCCTATCAGGCAAAAATATTGGATACGCGCAAAACTACTCCCCTATTGCGAAGATTGGAAAAATATGCTGTTCGTGTGGGAGGAGGATTTAATCACCGTGCCGGTTTATATGACATGATTTTAATCAAGGAAAATCATATCAGAGCTGCCGGCAGTATTACTGAAGCGGTTAAGAGAATTAAAGAACACAACACTACTTACAAATTGGAAGTGGAAGTTACCGATTTGGATGAATTGGAAGAAGCCTATACCTGTCAAGTAGACAGGGTAATGCTGGATAATATGGATGTTAAGACTGTCAGTCGTGCGGTGAAAAAATATAAGGGGAAAGTGGAAATGGAAGTTTCCGGTGGAATTAATGAAACCAATATTGCCGCTTATGCAGCTACCGGTGTTGACTATATTTCCATGGGGGCAATAACTCATTCCATCAAGGCTCTGGACCTCAGTTTATTATTTAAGGAGTAAATTATGATAGAAAAGCTGAAAACTTTGGCTCGCATGCAAAAGTTAGACGATGAAATCGGTCGCTGTCGCGAGCTGCAAAAAGTTCTTCCCGAGCAATTGCAAGCTCTCATTCAAGCAGTGGAACAAGCAAAAGAACACCTTCAGGAAACTCAGGCTTTGAAAAACGAGATTCTCAAAAAACAAAAAGAACTGGAAAATGAAATCAAACATAACAACGACCTGAAATTAAAATATGGCAACCAATTGTCCGATATCAAAACAAATAAAGAATATAAGGCTTTAAACAGTGAGATAGCCAACCTATCGCAAAAAAACAGCGAGCTGGAATCTCAACTGCTGGAACTTATGGACACAGAAACGGAAATCAACAAGCAATTGGCAAACTGCCAGAAAGAACTTAAAGCAGCGGAACAACGCAAACAAGATAAAGAAGATGACCTAAAACAGCAAATCAGTCAATTGGACGGCAAAATTGAAGAACTGCGAAATCGGAGGACAGAATTAGCTCGTTCACTTCATTCTGACGCTTTGGTCAAGCAATATTCCAATCTGCTGAAAAACAAGAATAATCGTGCGGTCGTCTATAATGTAAACGGTGCTTGCGGAGGCTGCGGTTTTGTCATCCGCCCCCAAATCCGCATTGAACTTGACTTAAGAAATAAGATATATAATTGCGAAAATTGCGGGCGGATTCTGATGAACAAGTTTGACGATGAAGAACTGCAAGAATTTACTCCTGAAGAAAAAGAAGAAACTGACAGTGCGGAACAAAAATAAGTTTTTACGCGTAACTTCTCCTTTCATGCACAGATTCGCAATTCTAAATAGTATTCATCTTTTTAAATTAAATTATAAACTATAAACCTGTATTTTTTTGTAGCACTCATCCTTTTTTGCTATAATATATAAATAGAGGGAAACCGGATGTCCGCCGGAAGCATTAATACATTTATTAATGTAAAAAGCGTTTGCGGAGGAAAGTCCGGACACCATAGAGCAGGATAGTTCCTAACGGGAACCTGTTGTGAGACAGAGCATGCTCCACAGAAACAAACTACCTCTTTGCCCTCGGGTGAGAGGTAAAGGTGAAAAGGCGGTGTAAGAGACCACCGACAATTTCGGTGACGGAATTGGTCAGGAATGCCTTATCCGGTGCAATGCCAAATAGGAAAGCTTAGCGTTGCTCGCGCAATCATGCTTTCGGGTAGGCAGCTTTAGCCGGTCAGTAATGAAGACTTTGAGGTCTGGCGTGAGCTCCGGCACAGAGGAATGGACATCACTCAACATAATGTTGAGGACAGAATCCGGCTTACAGGTTTCCCTCTATTTTCCTTGTGAATAAAAAAACCGGCTGCTTTGGCAACCGGTTTTTTATTAAGATACTCTGATTTGGCTTTATTTAAGCAGCATCATCTTACGAGTTTCAACTTTTCCGTTCGCATTCAGCTTGTAGAAATATATCCCGTTTGAGACACGCTGATTTTGATTATCGGTTCCGTTCCAGGTCAAAGAAGTTTCGCCGGCTTTAGTCATACCATTATGCAGAGTTTTAACTAACTGACCTTTGGTATTGTAAATGCTCAGATTAGCATTCCCCTTTTCCGGTAAAGTAAATCTGATCGTGGTTTCGCTGTTAAAAGGATTGGGATAGTTATTCTTCAGGAAACTAAGAGCGGGAGCCACATGATCTTCATTAGATGTGAAATTAGGGAAAGTAATATTCAGTTCGCAGAACTTTACATAACCGCCGGAATTTTGACCGACAGGTCCTTCAATGTTATAAGCGCCCCAAGAGATGTCATCATAGAACATCAGAGCGAGTTTGCCGACTTTACGATCGTCAGTTGTGGTGACATATTTTACTTTATCGGCAGGATATACCCACATGGGTTTCATATTTGCCAATTGGGGAGTTTCCACTTTGTTTAGAGAAATAGGTTCAGACCAATTCATCCCGTAATCCGGAGAACAGGAAATGAATATTTCCGGAGTGTCACTGAAAGGAGCATATTCTGGATATTCCGTAGGGTATAGATTATACAGACGAGCTCTGTCACAATCTTGCCAAACCGCTGCCATCATGCCTTGGTCGTTTGGTTCGGTTATCTTGACATTGCTGTAATGGAAATACATAGCCTCTGAATGAACTGTATAATCCCAATACGGGAAGGGCCAAGTGGAAACCATAAGAGGATAACCGTTATTGATATCATCCGGGTCATCTGGATTTGTATAGAATTCGTCAACTAATCCGTCTCCGTCAGTATCATAAGCATTCCATTGTAGAATGTCAGTCGGAGTTCCGGCCATAGGATAGATTTCACGCACGGAAAATTCGTGCGTATTTACATCATAAACCAAGTCACGAACCGTTTGTTGCGTGGGATGCCAGTAAGTCTTAATCTCACCGCTTTCCATACCCCTGTAGAGATGAGCATAAATAACGGCCTGATGGATCATACTGTTATCGTTGTCCATTACCGCATTCAAATGAGAAGAATTATAAATTTCCCAGAAAACGGAGTCATCGGGAACTGGATTGCCGTCAGGAACTTGGAAAATTCCCTCACCACTGCCGTAATTATCATGCGGATTCCAACTGTTCCACCGGCTCACACCTGTGTAGCGTTGCCAAGTGCCTTCCCCGTAATTATCGCAAACAAAAGCATCTAAATCCGGTTCATATAGATCAGTTTCAGTCGGTGTCAATATACTGGCAATATGATAACCTACATAATATATCTTGCCGTCGTTGCCAACCGTGAAAGCCATATTGGGGCGCCGGAAAAGAACAGTATCATGATTCCAAGCATCCATAGTAGGAATAGTCGTATGATTCCAAACCAAAGGAGTTCCCATTTCCAGCATATCGGCATTAAAATCGGCAAAAATAATATAGGGGTTTTCACTGGGATAAGTTGTGTGAGTAACTGCGTTACGAGCTAAAACATATACCCTGCGCATTCCGGCATTTGGAGAGGGGCCAATCTGCACGGTGGGCCAGATAAATTCATTATCAGTTGTGTTATAAGGTTCCGGCATCGTAATAGGATTGTCAATAACGGTAAAAGGAGGATCACTCAGCAGACCGGCAGAACCGGAAAAGAATGCGTCCCACGCCAACTGCACTTCATATTCGTCAGCTGGATCCGGAATAGGTCCGTCCGGTAAATCTGTATGCCATGCATAGATCGGCTTTCCGGAAACAGGATCTACCGAAAGAGAAGGATAACCTTCCCAATTTTGAGCGTTTGTAATTTCACCGATATTTTCAACCGTTCCCGTATCACTTATGTAAGCATAAAATACGCGTCTCTGAGCATTAGCTGTTCGTGTAACATGAAACGTTAAAAAATATCCACCATAAGTCGGATCAGGTTGAACACAAACCGGTAAATCATTGTAACCGCCAATCATGTAATCATAGTAAGACATTATCAACGTCATAGGATTAATACTGAATTGATAAATACAAGTATCCGAACGACTGGGTTGAAGTATTCGGGTCGGTTCATTTGCTATGGGAATAGCATTTTGCCGGGGACCCGGTTTCATGTAATCTTCAGCAAAAACGACACTGATTAATATCGTCAGCGCCAAGACCAGCAATAGATCTTTTTTCATTAGTTACCTCCTAATTTTTTTGTTTCTCGTTTATCAGTATTTCATTTTAATTGACAGACGATGAGCACTGTTCAGGAAGTTCTCGCTCAAATAGCCCATGTCTGTGTAAGCGTAATCGACGTTAAAAATGGCAAAGCGGGTCGGAATCTGGACTCCGAAACCGATACTCGCACCATTTGTATCATAATTAATTTGATAGCCGCAACGCAGGAAGAGGTTACCGTATTTATATTCGGTTCCCACATTCCAGGTTTCCATTCTATCTATACAATTATCAAGCTGAGCAGATGCTATCCAATATGAATTTTGCTGACGCATCAAATCACAGCTCAAACCCAAAGAAAAATTCATCGGGATTTTGTTATCCAGTTCTTCCCCATCTTCATCTATAAGGCCGTCATCGTCATTATCTAACAAGTCAAAAGGATCTTCATCAAAGCTGTTATCATCATCATTATCCACTTTAAAGCGGACATCAGGCCCGAAATTCCTTAAGGACATCCCGATTTTTAGATTTCTCCAACCGGTATTATACATTGAACCCAAGTCGAAAGAAAAGCTGTTAACATCATAAATATAAAGATTTTCTCTCAGGTATTTACCTGTCAAGCCGAAAGAGAATTTATCCGTAAAAGTAGTAGCATAAGATAAACCGACTGCAATATCACTATTAGTAAAAGTCTCACCGGTTGGACCAAAAAACTCTTCATCCGTTACATCCATTTGGTCCATATGCAAGACAGCTGCAGAAAGTGCCCAAGTAGAAACTCCGTTCGTGTAAGAAGCAGCGGCAAACTCATGATAAATATCTGCAGGCCAATTCGTGTGAGAGAAGAAAACCTGCTTATTAAGAGCAGGAGCCAAGCCTGCAGGATTCCACCACACAGAAGAAATATCATCGGAAACAGCTGTATAGGCTTCACCCATTCCGACCGCTCTGGCATCTATCCCTAGTTTGAGGAACTGCAATGCAGTCGTTCCCGTTTTTCCGAACGGCTTTGCGGACAGAACTGTTAAACTCAGCAGAACTGCAAGAATAATGATTATATTTTTTTTCACAGTTCCTCCCTATTTGATAATGACAAACTTACCGACTTTAATGTCGCCGTTTGCCTTATTTTCTACCGAATACAGATAAACGCCGCTGGTAATAATTTGGTTATGTTTAGATAAGAGGTCCCATTCGTGAATCCCGCTGGCGGCGTAACCTTGCGTGGCTGCTTTACTGATATTGATAATATCGGCTTGATAAGCTCCGTTATGGTCAATCTTATCCACTAAATCTCCGGCTAAAGAATAGATTCGAATCGTGCAGCGTTCGGGAAGATTGATAAACCAAAGTCTTTTGCTCTTATCGCCCTTTTTATCATTTTCCCTTCTGCCGTCAAACTTACTGCTTCCGACGTAGGGATTAGGAATAACCATAATATTATCCATCTTTTTCTTGGCTAAAGGACCGGGGAAAAAGATTTTCATATTAGCATCAGCATCCCGCCCGGTTTCCAAATATTCTACATTATTAGCGGGAATTCCGCGATCAAAAGCAGTTACTGCAACATAATATTCAATTCCCTTAGGGGGATAATAAATGGAAGAATTATAATATCTTCGTGCTAAACGCTCTTTCTTTAAAGCCAATAATTTATCCGGATTAGAGATGGCAACCTGCCCTCCGTGATTATCTAAAGGTATCATTTTATCGTCGTATAAGGAGAGATAAATCTCATTCCTCAACCCGGGATATTTAAACAATAAAGCCTGCTGATCTTTTAATTCCTTTTCCGTATATTCGGGATGATCGTTCTCTATTTGATTGGCTTGATCTTGCAGAGATTGAGTCCAATCCACATCCGGATTGTAAAGAGGCCACCCGTAAAATGTTTCTCCCGGTTTCCAGTTTACAAAAGCATACAAACTGTCATAATGGAAGAACTTGGCTTTTTCCGCATCTGGTGCATTGAAGGCGTTGGGATTGGGCAAGCCTCTATCTACACAAGTATATCCCCCGTAGTCAACAAATAGTTGAGGGAAGTTCTGATTTATTCGAGTATAATCATGCCTGTCAATAATGGTATCAATTTTATCCCATCGGTCCATGAACTCCCAATCTTCCTGAGAACCGCTTCCGGATCTGCCCCAGATAGTGTAACCCTGAAAATCGTGTCGTAATCGGTAGGCTGTGAAGGGATTCACCTTTCCTATCAAATTTACATTTCCGGCAGAAGGCAGAAATTCTTGCGGAAACGCTGAAAAAGGAATCAGGGGATCCTCATGATTGGGATCACTATCCAAACCGGGAATATAACTTGAAGTTGTTGGATCTTGCCAACCGATAACTTCGGTGCCGACTGTTTGCGTGTCATAAGAAAATTCCGAACGGTTATCCCAATATAGATCGATTTGGTTACCGTCATTAGATAATTCCGCATAAAGATTAGGAATAGCAGGTGGTTCCGGAGGATTGTAATGCGGAAAAGTATCCGGTAACACAACCGTAGTCAAAGTTTGTGCGGTTCCATAAATTTTCTTAGCCCAACTGGCTGATTTCTTTAAATCTTCCAAATCATCTCCGGGAAAGACAGCAATGACAATTTTCATTGTGCGGCCTGGCGCAAGATCCCATTTTTTGGCAGGATCTTGATAATCTGCTGTTCCCGGTTGAGCACCGTAGAAAGCAAATAAATATCTGGTATCTGCAGCTGAAGGTTGGATATATTCAGGTTGGTCACCGGAAGGACCGCCTCTCAGAATCTGATATTTTGTAGCCGAACCCGTATCAGGATTTCTACCAGTTAAAAGCCAGTATTTCTCATTTGCTGTTTTTCTTGAACCGGCAGGAAATGCTTGAGGATTATTATCATCCGGTCCGTCACCCACCTTCCAATACCAACAACTGAATCGCAGAACTTCCGGATCTGGTGTGCAAACACGAGAGCCAACCAAGCCGGGAGTTAAACCATTGTCAAAGTTATCATCTCTGGTGTAAGCAAATTCATAACCTGTTCCCATCACATAACCGGATAAATCATCAGATGCTTTTTCCGCTCCGTAACTTTGAGGTCCCACATCAGAATCCATATAAATACCCATAGCGCAATCAAAAAGAGTATCCTGTTGAGCGGGGTTATTGCTGATATTCATATTAGTAATGTCAAATTCAACGTAAACCAGATTTTTAATATATTCATAACTCCATTGATATGACATCTGACGCACGCGCACTTTGAGCGGAACATGTTTATTTCCGCTTCTGGAACCGCCCCAATCGCGATCGCCGCTTGTTCCGAAAGGACTGTAATCGTAATAATAAGAAATAAAATCCTGTTCTGATACAGGTGCTCCGTCTTCATCTTTACGACCGTCTCCGTCATCATCATAAGGATCGGTAAAATTATAATATCTGTTGCTTCTATCCGACAATTCCATAAACCCCAAAGGAAACCATATTTCATTATTGGCAGGTTCAGAAACTACAACATAGTTATCAGTATCGGCTATATATTGCCCGCCGAACATAGAAAACCTTGCAGGTAATTCTGCTGCTCTGCGCAAAGGAAAAGTATAACCCACGAAATCTTCGTCAATAAGACCGTCTCCGTCATCATCCACACCCCGTTTTTGAGTTCGGGTAGAAGCTGTAGCTATTTGGTCTACCGGATTATAAAGGTCATAAAAATCGGATATAGCTGCAACACCACTTTCCAAAGGATTATATGCCGGCAAAAATTCATAGAGGTCATCATCACCGTCAAAACCGACAGTTACCAAAGTATCGATTACAGGTTGCATATTGGGACGCCAAAGAGGATCGTTTTGTGTAACTGTTTGCTGACTGTCTGCAGAAGGATGTGTAGCAAGCCAATATAATTTTTCGCCTGCAGTATTTCTTCTGTATTTTTTGGCTCCGAACCACAACGCTCCCTGATATAAATAATCAACACCACTTCCACCCGGATACTCAAGAGACGGCCATTGCGGACTGGCATCATCACCTGAACCGAAGAAACCGTAATTACTGACACGCAACCAAATATTGCCGACATTATGATAGCGTGTAAGGTCAAATTTCTTTGCCGCCGGCATTTTGTTTACTTGAGAGGCAGATGCAATTGATATGCAAAAAGCCAAAGTCAGGCAAAGACATACTATTATTTTACTTTTGTTCATTTATGCTCCTCTCTAATTAGTAAGAGTGAACTCAATGGGAATGATCACAGTAGTATCAATAGGTTTACCGCCACTTCTTCCGGGCTGAAATCTCCATTTTCTCACCGCATTGATTGCTGCTTCATCCAAACCGCCGGGTCCGCTCATGAGAGATTTTTTGACTGTAATATTACCGATTGTTCCGTCTTTGTAGACATCAACTTCCAGAATAACAGTTCCTTGAATACCTGATTTCTGGGCAAAAGGAGGATACGTTGGCGGAATAGGATTAATCGGTTCCGGAGGATCTTCGTAAGGGACAAAATCAAAAGGTCTTTCGCTTCCGCCTGAACTACCGCCCCCTACGTTTGAAGTTTCAAAAATGCCCAAACCCAATCGACGTTGAATATCTTCCAATACATTCGGATCAGAAGCTTCACCGGCAGAAACTTCTTCATTGATAACTATATTGACTACCGGTTTGGCAATTTCTTCAGGCGGTTTCATTTTTTCTCTTTCCTCTGCCGGTAATTCAACCGCTTGCATTTGCTGCGTCGTAAATGTCTGTTTCTTTACTTCAACCCTTGGAGTAACCATAACAAGGAACAGCATCAGGAGCAAAGATAAAGTAGTAGCCTTATCAAATTGTGAATTGGCAAAATCTTTCCAGTCGCGTATGCTTTCAGCCATCTTTCCTCCTAATCCGTTTTCCTTTGTGTTTCAAAAGTAACTTTCAAAGCGCCGATATCCTGTAATTGCCTCATCACGTCTGATAAAACTCCGTATTTTGTTTCCCTGTCAGTCCTGAAGCAGACAATCAAATTCGGGTCCTCATTAAACTTTCTCTGCACAGTTCCGGCAATTCTCATATTTTCAATATCTTCCACATAATAGGGAATATCGTCAATTAAAACTGTTTCATCAGCTTTAATATAAATTGTGGTAGTATGATTACGAGGAATTTTTTGGATAGATTCAGCATAGGGCCAACGACTACGGTCAACCCAAAAGACTTTTTCCTGCACAAAAACTGTGGTTACCATAAAGAACAGGAGGAGCAAAAACGCTATATCGGATTGAGAAGCCTGAGGAATAACCTTCGGTCTTCTTTTGATCTGAATTTTGGCCATCTTTTTACTCCTGCTTAATTAGTTGATAAGGATATTTTTTCTGCGCCTGCGCTTTTCAATCTGTCAAGCACACTAATCATATCGTTATATTTAGCTTCCCTGTCGGTTTTAAGGGAAAAAATCATTTTGGGATTGGCAGCCAGAGCCTGTTTGACTTTACTCTCTATAACACTGCTGTTAAAAACCCCCAAATTGGCGTCATTCCACATAATTTCACCTGTGTTTGTAATCAAAATTCTGGTCATGTCTTTGTCACTTAATTTGACTACTTGTGATCCCTCTTGCGCAGCCGGCGGAAGAACCAAAGAAATTCCTTCTTTTACATCAAATTTCGTAGTTGACATGAAGAATATAATCAACAGGAAAGCTATATCTGAGGTTGACGCATTGGGAATATCCGCAACGCGTTTTCGCCTGCGAGAAATTTTCATCTTTCCCCCTTAAGCCATTGATTCTACCAATGCTTCAGTCACTGCCTCAGATGCTCTTTGCATATCAATTACTATACCGTCAACCATTGTAACAAATATATTATTAAAGAACTGAACGGGAATAGCCACGCACAAACCGAATTGCGTCGTTATCAAAGCAATTCTGATACCGTCTGCAACGATTGTGGCGTCCACAGCTCTGGCTGCAGCAATTGCTTCAAAAGCAGCAATCATTCCGCTGACTGTTCCCAAGAAGCCAAGCATAGGTGCCAAAGTTATACCAGCGCTCAATTCGGTAAAACCCTTTTCCAAAAAGGACATTTCAATCATTGCCGCATTTTCCATCGCTTTTTCAAAACCTTCCACACCCTTATCAATTTTTTGCAGACCTGCATAAATAATTGCGGCTACGGGACCTCTGGTTTTTTTAGCATATTCTTCTGCTTCTTTATATTTCTTTTGCTTAACCAAAGGAACGATAGTATCAATGAAGGTATCTATCCGAATTTTTCCGTACATCAGAGCAATAAATTTCCAGATAATGTAAGCAAGAGCATATAGAGTAACGAAAAGGATTGGCCACATAGCCCAACCGCCGTTTTTAAACCATTTAACAAGTCCGCTGCCAAAAATTACGATGGCTATATTTTCAATCACGCTACCGCCCTTAGCAGGTGCAGATGCAGGAGCCGGTGTTTGGGCAATGGCTGCCGTTACAAATACCAGATTGATTACCATTAGCATTAATATCGTTTTTACGATACTCTTTTTCATTATGTTGATCCTCCTCAGGAATATTTTAGAAATTAAAGCTTACACCTAAAGTGACAGCTCTGAAATTGTTGAAATTTGCCGGATTAATTACAGCTTTGTTATGCATATATTGCACTTCTTTATAAGTATAATTATATTCGCCTTCGCCCAAATCTACTCCGTCATCATAAGGCGAACCGGTTCTGGGAAACACACTGCTGATATTCATATACTTAAACAGATTTTCCACATCCATATATACTCTGAAATTGCCGAACGGGAAATTAAATCCTTTAGTTAACCTGAGGTTAGCTTGCTGAGTTGCTTTTTTACGCTTACTGTTTGTATCTAAAGGAGTATTCTGAGTTCCCGTTGTCGGAGTATAAGGCGTTCCGGAAGCATAAGTCCAAGTAAAGTTAGCGGAAAAATCATCAAAAGGAAGAATAAAGTTCGTGAATGGCACTATAAACTCTTCTCCTCTGGCGATCCTAAAATTATAGTTAAGATTAATAGTATGACGGACATCCCAGTCCAAAGGAAATTCCCGTAAGCTGGTTTGTTCGTCCTGAATTACGGTTTCGGAATTATTTCCTGTTGCCCAACCCAGAGAATAGGCGATTGACCACGCATTAAAATCGGATAAACTTTTTTCCATTTGCAGATCTATTCCGCGGGCGCTGCCGTAATCCTCTGAAATATACTCGTAATATGTAACATTATTTTCCGTTATTTTCCGCGTGCTTACATAATTATACAAATTCTTGTAATATGCGGTCATATCCAATGAATAATCCTCACTAATCTGGTGAGTTAACCCCACTTCATACGTAATAGTAATTTGCGGTTCTAGGGTAGGATTACCCACCACCACGGTAGTTTCGCTTAAATTAGCGTCACTGGGAGTTTTACTGGTAAAGATAAATTGCATTTGCGGAAGCTGATTCTGGTAGTTATAAGCGAACCGCAAAACATCCTTATCAGAAATGGGGTGCGATACTCCCAAACGCGGAGAAACCATCATTTGGAAACGATCTTTTTTGTCAAAACCTACCACGACCAAAGTGTCAACCACAAAACCTTGTTCATTTCTGATTTTATATTCGTAACGCGGAGCAGTCATATAGGAACCGTTATCCAACAGAACCTGATAATCTTTGCCCAGATACCAGAAATCAAATCTTAATCCCGCATTGACAATCATCCCTTCCCATTCCATTTTATCCTGTAAATAATATGCAGCTTGCCATGGCTGAGCTTTATAACCGTCTCTGTCACCGGAAGCAGCATAAGCAGCCTTGAGGTAATCTTCCGGATAATAAATGCCGATCGGAGCACCGTCAGAAGGAATAACTACATCGACTAACTGTTCGGGAACATATATACCACCGCTTAAGCTGTCATAATTAACATAGTTATCCATATTGTAAATTTGGTTCAAGTAAGCTATTCTTCTGGGCTCGTCTACTTTCAGGAAGTTAAAGATTTGGTTCTTTTTGATGTTATGATGAATCAATTCCAAACCGGATTTGAACTGATGGATATCGTTAAACTGCCATTCAAAATCTGCTCTGGCGTTTATAGTTGAAGTTTGGTCATCGATAAAATTCTCATAGATTGTTCCCGGAGGGACAAATCCCTGGATTGGATAAGGATCCGGTTCACCTTCAACCAAATATGTCCAATCCGTTTCACTAAGGAAACCTGTATAATAAATATAGCTGCCGTCACCGTTTCTGTCTATTCCGATAGAATTATAACCGTAATTTCCGTCCAATACATTTTCAACATAAGTGGGCTTGTAAGCGTTCCACAAGCTGTCTGAATAATTGGCATACAAATTCTTCAGATCGTCATTGTAAAAGAAGTAACCGTGTCTATCTATACCCTTTGGCCCGAGAGTATAATTCTTCTGGAAATAACTGGCTTTAACTTTCAGGTTCATTGCCGGATTCAAAACCCAATCATAAGAACCCACGTACTGTTGTTGGATTGTTTCATCTTCGCCATTATAATCAGGTGCATAACGCCATAAATAATTGAATAAATCATTGGTGGAACGATCCGCACGAGCGGCAAAAGTAACTTTCTGCAATTCACTGATTTGATACTTAGTCTTAAAATTAACGTTATAGGAATTATAAAATCTGTCTGCAAATTGCATTCCCAAAAGTTTCTCTAAAAAAGTGGTAGGATTTTCGCGCGTGCCGTATTCATACTTGCGCTCCTCAAAAGGATTGACATCCGGATATTCGTTTGACAGAATGCGTCTGCCTTTCCACACAAAATCTTTATAAGGATTACCTTTTGCATACTTACGCAACCTGCCGTCCTGCCAATTACCACCGCCGTTTAAGTAAAAAGTAAAATCTTTCCTCAAATCATCGTTAGAAAATGGAACGACCGGTCCTCCGATGGCAAATTTAACCGCATCTTCATTTCGAGATTGACCAATGTAGCGATCAGTGCTGTATTCCAATTTTCCTGAATAGAAAGGATCCCCTTCCTTAGTAATAATATTAACAACTCCGGATTGAGCATTGCCATATTCCGCAGTAAAACCGCCGGTCATGACTTTCATATCGCTTATGGCATCAGGATCCACTTGCAAAGCAGTACCTCCGTCAACAGGATCGGAAACGGACATATTATCTATGGTATAAATTACTTCGTTAGCTCGCCCACCGCGGACATGAAGTTCGCCTCCGACCACTGAAGCGCCGGCTTGTAAAGCTACAATATCCTGAACATCGCTGACAGCCATATTAGCAATATTTTGTGTGTCAATTTTTCGAGTAGTTGCCACTTCGTCTTTTGCCGGACCCTTAGAAGTAGCTGTTACGACAACTTTGTCCAGAACAATGCTTTTTTTAGTCATAGTTGCATTTTGCGTGGTAGTCTGGTCAACATATATTCTGACATTAGGGACGATAACTAATGCATAACCCTGTAATTGAAAACGCACTTCATATTCTCCGGGAGGAATATTGATGATCATATAAGTGCCGTTCTCTTTTGTTAGCTGGCCTGTTATGCGTCTTCCGTTTTGAAAGACCATAACATTTACATAGGCAATCCCTTTGCCGGATTCATCTTTTACCTTCCCGGCTAATTTACCGGTCGTGCCGGCAAATAAAAAGGACACACCTACTATTAATAATAATATCAGTATCAATGCTTTCTTTCGCACTGAAACCTCCCATGCTCTCGTGACCAAGAGTTTATTCTATATTTTTCAATAAGTTGCGCCAAAATACAAATCCTTCAACTCTTATTTCTCTCAGCTTTTGTTAGCGTTTCTAAGAGTTGTCAAAATCGTCAAGCAGTTTTTTTATTTTTAACTCTACGTAATTCCTCCTATCTATTAAAATAATCAATAAGATGAGTTAACACCATTTTATTAAACATCAAATCTTTCTTTTCTCCCGAACCGCTATGGCGATATTATCAGTTAACAATATACTGTTCGCATAATTACATCTTTTTGACAAAGGAAAAGTAACTAAACATAAAAAAGAATATCCTGTTCAAAATATTTAATTCCCCTCACTTCATCATAATCTAATTTTTTTTTCTTTGCAATATATTCTATTTCAACATATCATCTCTTTCTTAATATCAACGGGGGGTTAACGGGGGGTTAACGGAGGGAAAGCCTCCGTTAACCCTCCGATAATTAAGAGGAAGAAAAGCAATGTGTTCTTGGCTGATTTAATCAGCAGAGGAAAAGTATATCAGAACTGCTTATCACTTAAATTTCATATAATTGCAAGTTTAGATCAGGAAAAAGGGTTGACCAAATATATCCTTCTTTTTTTATGAAAAAAAATGATTTCAGGAGGAGTAATGAACAGAGTCGTTGTAACTAATGCCTTGCGGACACCGATAGGCAGTTTTGGCGGCGTGTTTAAAGAAATATCAGCTGTGCAACTCGGCGTATTTGTTGCAAAAGCAATATTTGAACAAAGCGGTGTTTCGCCGGAAATGATTGATGAAGTAATCGTCGGAAATGTATGCGGAGCAGGACAAGGACAAAACGTCGCTCGTCAAATTTCCGTTCATGCAGGAATTCCTGTTACAGTTCCTGCTTTTACCGTCAACAAAGTTTGCGGCAGCGGAATGAAAGCTGTAACTTTGGCTGCAGCTTCAATTAAATTGGGTGAAGCCGATATTATTCTTGCCGGCGGAACGGAAAACATGAGTCAAGTTCCATACATTTTACCTGATGCCCGATGGGGTGCAAGAATGGGTAACAAAAATATGGTGGATTTAATGGTTTATGACGGCTTGACTGATGTCTTTAATCAATACCACATGGGCATTACGGCAGAAAATTTGGCGGAAAAATATAATATTTCCCGTGCGGAACAAGACACTTTTGCCACTGCCAGTCAAAACAAAACTGAAGCTGCAATGAACTCCGGCAGATTTAAAGATGAAATCGTTCCCGTTATTATTCCTCAGAAAAAAGGTGACCCGATAATCGTTCAAACTGATGAAATGCCCCGTAAAGGAGTAACCGTAGAAAGCATTTCCAAATTGAAACCAGCTTTTAAAAATGATGGAACAGTTACTGCGGCAAATGCTTCAGGAATCAATGACGGTGCAGCTTTGCTTCTGGTTATGAGTGAAAAGAAGGCATCAGAACTGGGTTTAACTCCTTTGGCTTATCTTGTTGATTATGCGACTGCAGGAGTGGAGCCTTCTCTGATGGGTTTGGGACCCGTGGAAGCAATCCGCAAAGTTTTGCAAAAATCAAATTGGACTATGGCAGATGTAGAATTGGCGGAACTGAATGAAGCTTTTGCAGCTCAATCTTTGGCAGTGCTGAAATGCTTAAGGGAAGAAGGAATCGGAGAATTGGATTCCTCCATAACTAATGTCAACGGAGGTGCCATTGCTTTGGGACATCCGATCGGTTGCAGCGGTGCGCGAATTATTGTCACTTTATTGCATGAAATGAAAAAGCGCAATAATAAACGCGGTCTTGCCTCTCTTTGCATAGGCGGCGGAATGGGAATCGCCTCTCTTTGGGAAATGAAATAATCAGGATTACAGAAGGAGATATTATCATGACCGAAAAATTGAATTTGACCAAAAGCTTCGCTTTGTTCGAAGAAGCCCAAAAACTCGTTCCCGGTGGCGTTGCAGGTATCCGTCGTCCCTATAATTTTGTCATTGGCGAATATCCGATTTTCTTTGACAGTGCCAAAGGCAGCCATGTTATTGATGTGGATGGTAATGAGTATATTGATTATTTATGCGCTTACGGACCTATCATCATAGGCTATCGGGAAGATGAAATTGACGAAGCTGTATGCCGTCAGATAAAAGAAAAAGGCTTCTGCTTCTCCCTCACTCAACCGCTCCAAAATGCATTGGTAAATAAACTGATTGAAGTCGTTCCCTGCTGTGAAATGGCTTCAATAGTAAAAACAGGTTCGGATGCTACAACTATCGCAATTAGAGTAGCCAGAGCTTATACGGGAAAAACAAAAATTGCCCGTTGCGGTTATCACGGATGGCATGATTGGTGCGTGGAAGTCAAAGGCGGAATTCCTCCCAAACTTTACGAAGACATTATTGAATTCCATTACAATGATTTAGACCAATTGGAAGAAATAGTCAAAACTAACGCTACGGATTTGGCGGGTATAATTATCACTCCTGTCGGACATCAAAATGCGCAACCGGTGCAAATGCCAAAGCCGGGATATTTGGAAGGAGTGAGAAAACTTGCCTCCGAATACGGTGTAGTTTTAATTTTTGATGAAATCAGAAGCGGATTCAGATGCTCAATGGGCGGCGCACAACAATATTTTGGCGTAATTCCCGATTTGGCTACAATAGGAAAAGCGATGGCAAACGGTTATGCAATCAGTGCTTTAGTTGGGAAAAAAGAAATTATGAATGTCCTCGCCGATAAAGTTTTCCTCTCCTCCACTTTCTTCCCCAACAGTGACAGTCAAGTGGCGGCATTGAAAACAATAGAGATTCTGCAAAGAGATCACATATTGGAAACGATTTTGGAAAAAGGGCACTATTTTGGTCAAGCAGTGCAAAAAATAGTCGACGATTCCGGATTGCCGGTAAATTTTACCGGTGCGCCTTGGATGCCGTATATCACTTTCCCCAGAGATGAAACGGGGCTCTACAAAAAGCTGAGGAATGAATTTTATACGCAATTGATCCGGCGAAAAGTATTCCTGCAGCCCTATCATCACGGTTATATCTGTTACAGACATTCCAAGGAAGATTTGGATTATACGATAAACGCAATCAAGGAAGCACTTGCTGAACTAAAGCCTTTAGTCTGAGCGGAGGTAAAATGGCGAAATACATTTTCGTGATGGGAGGAGTGCTTTCCTCATTGGGAAAAGGCATTGCCACCGCTTCCATAGGTCTGTTGTTAAAGCGAATGGGATATAAAATCTGCCTGCAAAAGTTTGACCCCTACCTTAATGTTGACCCCGGCACCATGAGTCCCTTCCAACACGGAGAAGTGTTTGTCACCGATGACGGAGCTGAAACCGATCTTGATTTGGGACATTACGAACGCTTTGTAGATGAGAATTTAACGCATTGGTCAAGCTCTTCCGCCGGACAAGTCTACGATATGGTAATTAAAAAGGAAAGAAGAGGCGATTATTTAGGCAAAACCGTTCAGGTTATTCCGCATGTGACCAATGAGATCAAAGAGCGCATTTGTAAGTTGGACGGCAATTACGACATCATTATTTCAGAAATTGGCGGCACTGTCGGTGACATAGAAAGCTTGCCTTTTTTGGAAGCTGTTCGTCAACTGAGGTTGGATTTGGGTGTTGAAAACACGCTTTACATCCTGCTGACTTATGTTCCTTACATTCGTTCCGCCGGAGAATTGAAAACAAAACCTACGCAGCACAGTGCTTATAAATTAAGAGAAATAGGTATTCAACCCGACCTTTTGCTCTGCCGTTCGGAAACAAGATTCGGTGAAGATGTCTATAATAAGATAGCTCTTTTTACCAATGTCCAAAGGCAGAAGGTCTTTAATGCCATAGATGTGGATTCCGTCTACAAAGTGCCACTGGTCTACGCCAAAGACGGTTTGCCGGAAGTAATCTGCCGGCATTTTAATCTTCCCATAAGAGAAATCGAACTTTCGGATTGGAACCTCTTTATCCAAAATATCCAAAATCCGGAAGATACAATTCGCATTGCTGTTTGCGGGAAATATGTTAAGCATCAGGATGCCTACAAAAGTGTGGAAGAAGCGTTAATTCATGCAGCTGCTTATCATAAACTTAAACTTGACCTGAAATGGATGGATTCGGAGAAGACATTTCAACCTTCAGAATTGGAAAAAGAACTGGACAGAGTATCCGGAATCTTAATTCCCGGAGGTTTTGGCGTAAGAGGAATTGAAGGCAAAATTGCCATCGCTCAATACGCGCGCGAAAATAATATTCCCTATTTCGGCATCTGTCTCGGAATGCAGGTTTCGGTAATTGAAATTGCACGCCATCTGTGTAATCTTCCCGATGCCAACAGCACAGAGTTTGACGAGATTACTCCCGATCCTATAATAGACTTGATGCAAGATCAGCTTTACATAAAAAAGATGGGCGGAACCATGCGTTTGGGTGCTTACGAATGTCGCCTGATAAAAGATTCGCTTGCTAATAGGATATACGGCACTGATAGGATTTCAGAACGACACCGTCATCGTTACGAATTCAACAATAAATATCGCATCAAGCTTTTTGATCAGGGAGTGGTTTTTTCCGGTATGTCTCCTGACGGTATTTTAGTTGAAATTATGGAATATCCAAAAAATGATTTCTACATAGGAGTGCAGTTCCATCCCGAATTTAAATCCCGTCCGACAAACCCTCATCCTCTGTTTAGGGAATTTGTGGCAGCAGCTAAACGCTATAAAGACAAAAAGGCAGTTTCTGCTTGACAAAAACAGCCCTTATCAAGATTGGAAAAATAGAATTGTGCTGAAGTGGTGAAATAGGTAGACACGCTAGTTTCAGGGACTAGTGAGCGATACGCTCATGGGGGTTCGAGTCCCCCCTTCAGCACCAACAATACAAGATATTCATTTTATCGGTTTAAACATCCCTTTCCGCTAAAGCGCTCCAGCGTTCAAGGTCTTGTGTTAATTTTTCTTTCAAGCTTTCTATTCGGTTGCCAATCTGTTGAAAATCCAGATAGGAAAGCTGTGCCGCTTCACTCTGCAGCCTGTGTTCCAACTGATTAATTTTTTCTTCGGTTAATGAAATAGCCTGTTCCAGAGCAAGCATTTCCTGTTTTTCTTTCCAAGACAGAGCTGATGGTGATTTTGCGGGACGATTACTATCCTTTTTCCCTGATTTGGCAATCTCTTTTTCTACGGCTTCTTCAGCTTGAAAACGACGCACCAGTAAATAATCAGAATAATTTCCGGCAAATTTACGCAAGCTCCCGTTTTCAAAAATAAACAAATGTTCCGCTACTCTGTCTAAGAAAAAGCGGTCGTGAGAAACTGCTACAATGCAGCCTTTATAGGCATCAAGATAGTCTTCTAAAATTTCCAAAGTGCGAATATCCAAATCATTTGTCGGCTCATCCAGTAAGAGGAAATTGCTGCCGAACATTAATGACACCAGTAAATGCAGCCTCTTTTTTTCTCCTCCGGATAAAGCTTTAACCTTCATTTGCTGCATTTTGCCGTCAAATAAAAAACGCTTCAGCATTTCGGAAGCTGAGAATTTCTGCCCGTCCGCAGTTTTAATTACATCGGCAAATTGATTGACATAGTCCAGCACGGAAATATCGGCATTAAGTTCATCCTGATCCTGTTTGTAATAAGCGAATTGAGTATTGACGCCGACTTTGACTGAGCCTGTATCTGGTTTTTCTTCACCAACTATAATTCGCAAAAGAGTGGTTTTACCGCAACCGTTTGGACCGATAATACCAATTCTCTCATTGGGAAGGAAATTGTGATCAATATTTCGAAACAAAAGTTTACCGTTATAGGATTTGGAAATGTTGTGCAGTTCCAGAACAGTTTTACCTAAACGCTTTGTCTGAAAGGAAATGCTCAATTCCTGATTGCTGATCAGATAGGATTTGGAGAGCAATTCCTTAACGCGTTCCACATGGTTTTTAGGTTTAGTGGCACGAGCTCTGGCACCTCTATGCAGCCAATCCAATTCTTTTTTGAGTTGAGCTTGACGACGTATTTCTTTACGAGCAGCGTCAGTTTGACGAATAATCTGTCCTGCCACAAAATCTGCATAACCGCCATCGTAGATGTGAATTTCCTCACAGTCAATTTCCAAAACTCTATTTGTAATCGCATCCAAAAAATAACGGTCATGCGTTACGAGTAAAACCGCGCCCTGATAGCTTTGAAGGTAATCCTGCAGCCACTCGATCGTATCCAAATCCAAATGATTGGTCGGTTCATCCAATAGCAAAACATCAGGCTTTTTGAGAAGCACTCTTGCCAAGTCAACTTTGCGTTTTTGCCCTCCTGAAAGTAAAGCAACGGGCATATCATATTCGGTAAAATTCATTTTAGAAAGAATGGCTTTTGCCTTGTGCTCAATTTCCCAAATTTCTTCCTGAGCAAGATTTGTGCAGTCCGAAACTTGTGTCAGCACATCCAGATTGAAATCAAGGACGGGTATTTGGGGAAGATAACCAACAGTTAAGTCTTTTCGGTAAACGATTTCTCCTGTTGTCGGCTGTTCCAAACCTGCTATAATTCTGAGTAATGTTGTTTTGCCGCTTCCGTTAACGCCTACCAAACCTATTTTATCCGTTTGGTTAATGCCAAAACTGGCAGGACAGAAAAGCTGTCTTCCTGCAATTTGTTTGGAGATTTCGGAAAGGGAAATGAGGATTTCAGACGGCATAAATTACTCGCTTATCAAAAGTGGCGTCCCTGGGGCGATTTGAACGCCCGGCCTTCACCTTCGGAGGGTGCCACTCTATCCGGACTGAGCTACAGGGACGCATCAAGTTTTTCAAACTCAAAAAACACTCTTTTTTGTCAATATAATTCCCTCTTTCTATCTTTTACCACATTAGCTTTGTAAGAGAAACGAAAAGAGATAAAATTAAATGCGAGCTCAATTATTGCGGGAATTCACTCTTCCCCATCAGCCAACGCGCGGAAAAAGGACAAAGTTCTTTGACTTTAACAGTCATAGATTGAGCAAGATTACGGATTTCCCATTGAGCATGTTCATCTGAACGCAGGCGAGTAAAGTGATAAAGTTCGCGCAGATTCATTTTCGCCAAAACGCGAACGCGATGCGCATTGGTCAAAACATAGGGAGCAAGCAGAGGATTAATTTCATTCAATTTTCCCGCAAGCAATTCCGCTTGCTTTAAAAATTCCGGAATGGTATTCAGCTGTGGAAGCTTTTGTATAGAGGGTGGGATGACATAACTCTCCTTCGGATTGTAAGGTGCTTTGAGAATTGTGCACATGCGATGCCTTTTGAATTGGGCAAAACAGCTGGCGGACATAGTCAATTCAAAAGTAAATTCAGCCATTTCAAAGGCACGGGGCATTTTGTGCCAAGGTTTGATTCCTGCGTAAAACTCATCCCATATAGCATTTAATTCAGCTTCTGATAAGGCTGCAACTTTCAGACGTAATCGTTGATAACTGCCGCCTTGCTGCTCAAATAAGAGACCGGTCAGAATTTCCGTATCCGCTTCTGCAGTGGCAGAGAGTAAATTCACTTGATTATATGTGCCTGCTTCTATTTTCGCATCATATTCGCTACGCAATTTTTTATAGGTAAAATCGTCTGTGTTGATGAACCTGATCAACGAAGGAGCTATATCTTTGACCTCAGCATACAGCTTTTGGTAAAGCTCTTGCGCTTCTTGTAAAGGGACTGAACAAAGCCTTCGTAAAAGAAGTTCAAAGCTTCGAGCGTTAATTGTCATCCCCATTTGAGTGCGGGTGCAAAGCGGCAAAACATAGCGGGCATCTTCTTTTGCCGCACCTTCCAAAGCGCGTTTGGAATCCCAGTCTCGTTCCGTAGCCTTTTTGATTTTAAGTTCGGCAAATAATTCGGCATAGAGAGTAAAAGCTTTCTCTATGAGCTTTGTAAATTCTTCGCGAAAAGGAGATGAGCCTATTTCCGCCGGCAAAACATAATCTCCGTCCAAAGTAACATACCGTTGTGATTTTTCGGTAAAGGAAGCCAGACGACTGCGCTGGATAAATTCAGACAGGTAACGGGAAACGCCAATCAGGTCAAAATTGAAAACAGCATGCTCTGCAACTGAAGCATGACCCATTTCAAAAACTATTTCCCAATTTGAAGAACGGGCTTTGGCAACATCCGCAGAAGCTTGAGAGCGCAATTCAGTTACGGATTTACTGCTGCGACTGATGCGTGCGTAAGCCGCTGAAATGGTTTCAGGTGTTGCGGCAGAACCTTCATCCAATTTATCTATCAATTGCTTATCCAGATTGTATCCGGCAAGTCTGACCTGCATTCAGCCCTCAATTATGGCTTTGGCGTTGCTGGTTCCTATTCTGTTTGCACCTGCTTTAAGCATCAGCAAAGCATCTTCACGCGTCCTGATCCCTCCGCTTGCTTTAACACCCATCTTCGGACCAACCACAGTTCGCATTAATCTAACATTTTCTGCCGTAGCGCCTGCCGGACCCATTCCGGTAGAAGTCTTGACAAAATCCGCTCCCGCTTGTTTTGCTACCAAACAAGAAATAATCAATTCTTCACGCGTTAAGAAGCAAGTTTCCAGAATGACTTTTAACAGAGTTCCGCACTCATTACAAAGAGCTTTGACTTCTCTGATGGCTTCCGAAGTGACCATCCAGTAACCTGAAAGCAATGCAGGAAGGTTTTGCACCATGTCCAATTCGTCAATGTCCTCATCCAAAACTGCTTCAGCTTCTGCTAAAACAGCTAAATTCGTGCCGGAACCAAGGGGGAAATTGATAACTGTGCAAAGCCCGGAACGCTCTTTTAACCTGCTTTTCGCATAAGGCAAATAATGAGAGTTTATGCATACGGCTTTGCATTTCGCTTTGATTGCATAGGAACAAAGGGCTTTGATATCCTCTTCTCTGGCATCCGCTTTTAATAATGTGGAATCAATATAGTTCGCAATAGGCTCTCGTTCGTTCCATAATTGATCGGGATTTTTGGCTCGGCAGACACCGCATCCCAAACAGATTTCATGTCCTCCGCCACAGGAACAGCGCTTATTCGTTCCAAAAAGCCGAACGGCTATTTCTTTAATTTCTTTCACTATGACCTCTTTTTAGTTTAACTTGAGCAGCCAATTGACCGCAAGCAGCGGAAATGTCCGTGCCTCGGCTTTTACGAATGGTGACGGCAACAGGTAATTCCCTCAATCTATCTTGAAAAGAGAGAGCTTCCTGACGTGTGGGATTTCGCCACGGGAAACCTTTTACCGGATTATAGGCAATTAAATTTATTTTACAGGAAAGATCTCCTGCAAATTTAAGCAGCGCTTTGGCATCTTCTTCACCCATATTGAAATCGGGAATCATGATATACTCAAGAGTAATGCGCCAAGGACTGTTCTTGCGAAAATAAACTACCGCCTTTTTTAATTCCGCCAAATTATAAGTTTTATTAACAGGCATAATTTGATTGCGCTTGCTGTCTATTGCGCTGTTTAGAGAAACGGCTAACTTAACTTTGACGCCCGTATCAGCCAATTCATAAATTTTGGGAACCAACCCGCAAGTGGAAACGGTTATGCGACGCGGACTAAATTGTAAGCTGTAATTTGAGTGCACAATCCTGATTGCAGACAGCACATTATTCAGATTTGCCAACGGTTCACCCATTCCCATAAAAACAAGATTGGTCAGCTTCTCCGCTTGCAGAAAACGCTTGGCAAGAATAATTTGACCGATGATCTCGTCAGTTGTCAAATTTCTGATTAAACTGAGTCTGCCGGTAGCGCAGAAATTACAGCCAAAAGCACAACCGACTTGCGAAGATAAACATAAAGTATTTTTGCCCTCTTCCGGCATGAGAACGTATTCAATCAAATTTCCGTCTTGCAATTGCAGAACGAATTTGGAAGAACAGTCCCGGGCATGAAAAGTGTTTTGCACTTCCGGTAAAGCAAAACTGTAACTTTCGGCTAAAAAAGTTTTGAAATCTTTGGGTAAATCAGTCATGCAAGCTAAATCATTCTCAGCTTTTGAATACAGCCATTGCATCAGCTGCTTGAATCGGAAAACAGGAAAACCTGCTTGCAGAATTGCGTCTTGTAAGTCTTCGGGATTTTGCGAATAAACTGAGATCAATTTTCCTCGGATATCGGCAGGTCAATTATTTCCAATTCAAGATATTGCGCCAAGGGAATATCGGTCAGCAACTGGTCTTCCGAAGTGAGATACACTCTTTCGTTGATGACATCAATCTTAAAGACAAACATCTTCTGCCCGTCCAACATCACGCAAGTTCCTAAAAGCGGATAATCTCTTCCTTGCTCCACATAAAAATCCTCTTCAAAATTGAGACAGCAAAGCAACCGTCCGCAAGGACCGGAAATTTTGGAAAGATTTCCGGAAAGGTTTTGGTCTTTTGCCATTTTAATCGTAACTTGATTGAACTGCTTGAGAAATCTGACACAGCAATAAGGATTTCCGCACATGCCAAATCCTCCCAAACGGCGTGCTTCATCTCTCCCTGTAGTTTGATGCAGTTCAATCCTTGTCTTAAAAAGATTTGCAAGTTCACGCACAAAAGTGCGAAAATCAATTCTGCCGTCCGCTACGAAGAAAAAAGTCAGTTTGTTGCCGTCAAATTGATAGACTGTGTCAATCAGTTTCATTTGAAAAGGATAGCGGACAACTGTGTCCAGAAAAGTCCTCGTAGCTTTTGCTTCATCTTCAGCCAATTGCAGCAGCTTTTGTTTGTCTTCTTCGGTAGCCAGCCTTTTGATGTTCAAAATCTTTTTATTTTCATATTTCTTCTCCAGTTCTTCACTGCTTATCGCCAAGTGAATTACTTGGGCAATATCCTCGCCTCTCTCTACTTCCACGATTACTATATCGTCCGGTTTGAGATCAAGATTATTGGGATTAAGGAAATATTCCACCTTACCGGAACGGTATTCGACTTCTATAAATTCATGCACTTATCTCTCCTGATACCATTTTCCCCGAAGCTTACGGAACAAAGCGATTTCCGGAATCGATAGAGAAAGATTCCGCCTTTGCTTAACCGATTGAGCAGTTTCCAGAAAAGCTTCCAACTCATAAGGAATAAGTTTATTACCTTCTCCCCAAGAAAAAGCGGGAATATAATCTGAAATTAAGTCTTTACCCCAAAGGTTACATCCGGGACCTATCACAGCTCCCGTATTGAGAGAGCAGTTTATGCCCGTCTTGACATGATCACCTATTATCGCTCCTAAAAATTGATAATCAGTTTGGACTTTAGCTTTGTTAGCATAAGAATAAAAAGCCACCGGTTTGTAATTGTTTTTTAAATCACTGTTGCAGGTTCCGGCTCCTATGTTGACCCATTCTCCAAGATATGCATGACCCAAAAAACCGTCATGCTGCTTGTTTGAATAAGCCTGAATTATTGTATTTTCGACTTCTCCTCCGATTTTACATACCGGACCGATTGAAGTTCCTCCGTATATTTTGGCTCCGACTTTTATTAGGCTTTTTTTACCGAGATAAACAGGACCAATA
Source organism: Candidatus Cloacimonadota bacterium (assembly GCA_035357855.1). Classification (GTDB taxonomy): domain Bacteria; phylum Cloacimonadota; class Cloacimonadia; order Cloacimonadales; family Cloacimonadaceae; genus UBA5614. The sequence continues at coordinate 23,836 of DAOPOH010000005.1, read as the reverse complement.
ATTACTGCATTTGATAACACTTCCGCTCTTTCGTCTATTACTACAGGTCCGTGAGAGGCATCAATGACAACTCCGGGCTTTAAAACAGTTCCTTCTCCGATCCAAACCTGATAAGGATTGAGAATGGTGACGCCCGGTTCAGTTTCAATATAATTATCCGTATCATGAAAAAACTGCTCAAAGTCAAATTCAATCAGGCGAGCGTTATCCATAATCAGGTCAGCGAGATTAGCATAAAGAGGAACTGAAGTTTTCGGCATTTCTAAGTTTTCGGATTGAGAAAGAAGGTCAGAAATCAGCATAGAGGTTTGATTTACAGTTTTGCGAAAAGCGATTATTTGTCCCGAGTGATCCTTCAAACCTTGATTCTGACGCAGGTCTTTCAGCTCTTTCAAACTTTCGGGAGTTACTTTTACTCTTGAATTAACGAAAAGGGTATCGCCTTTCACCGAATTAATCAGCCATTCAGGATGTCTCACATGGTATAGCTCGGTTAAATCATCGTCAATGATGACAGTGTCTTCTTCGCCGAACAATAGAGCTTGCAAACGCTGTCTCAGCTTTAGAATGCCGCAGCGAAGGTCACCAACGGCTCTGGTCATACTAAGTGGATAAAAAAGTTCAGGTTTATCATCAAAAATTGCTAAATTCATATATACTCCTTCTTGCTGATTTCCTCTTCTTTAATAAGAGCCGGCTCTGACTACGTAAGGAACGGGATCATAATACCTGTAACGAGTAGGATAAAAGTTATAGACTAAACTATCCGACTTTACACGCGGTTCGGTTCCTGATATAAAGACTTCATCAATCCCTTTTTCAGAATAGAAACCTGTTACCGGATTAATGGGAACATGCACAATATTAGGCGGTTCGGAAAAACTGTAACGAGGATCATTCGCAGCGGGATAGCGTCCTTTATTTTCCAGTAAAATTGCTTTGCGCATAATCGGACCCCAAGCAGGAGCGCAGACAACTCCGCCCGCCATGCCGTTTCCCATGGTTTTCGCTTTGTCAAATCCGCTCCAAATACCGCATATCATTTCTCCGTTAAACCCGATAAACCAAGCGTCACGATAATCGTCGGTTGTTCCTGTTTTTCCGGCAGCAGGCCAAATGTATCCTTGTCTTGCTGCTGTTGCAGTGCCGCTATTCACTACAGACTGCATCATGCTGTTCATGATATATGCCACTTCCGGTTCACATACTTTATATTTCAGAACATTTGCTTTTTCCAAAACTTCGCCGTCCTTGTTTTCTACTCTCTCTATAAAAATAGGCTTCACGCGATAACCGCCGTTAGGAAAAGCCGTATATGCGGAAATCAATTGGATGGGCACCACTTCATAAGAACCCAAAGCTGCAGAATAATCTTTTACATTATAATTTATCCCGAAACGTTGAAAAGCGTCGGACACAGCGTCTAAACCGATGTCATAAACTGCTCTGACAGCCCAAACATTATAGGAATAAGTAATAGCGGTCCGCATGCGTGCAAGTCCATAGTATTCTCTGGAATAATTTTGCGGACGCCATTCTCCACCGGTAAAGCCGGTAAAAATAATCGGTTTATCGTTGATTACGGTAGCAGGCGTGTAACCTTTTTCCACGGCTATTGTATAATAAGTGGGCTTGATGGCGGAACCGGGCTGCCTTTTTGCCAGAGTCATACGGTTAAATTTACTGTGTGAAAAGTTTCGCCCTCCAATCATTACGCGCACGTATCCCGTCTTGTTATCCATGATGACCAATCCGCCTTGTAAATAATCGGTCACTATATCCGTAGCTGAAGGCTCGTAGCTTTTAAGCTTTTTGGAAAAACCGTAGGCATTTTCAATTCTGGTCAATTGAGCATTCAGAACTGAGTCGGCATAATTTGCCAGATTGTAATCCATAGTGGTATAGATTCTCAAGCTGCCTTCAAACAATTTGTCCGTGCCGTATTTCCGTTCCAGATACTGCCGAATGTTCTCAATAAAATAATCTGTGGCATAATGTTTGAGCACTGTCACTTCCGGACTGATTGTGGCTTTGACGGCGGCTTCATATTCCGCTTCGGTTATCTTTTTCTGTTTCAGCATGTTGGCAAGGACAAAATTACGTCGCTCAATCGCACGGTCCGGATGTTTTTTCAGATCATAATAATTCGGTCTTTGAATCATGCCCACAAGCAAAGCAGCTTCAGGCAAAGTTAAATCAATGGCATGCTTACCGAAATAATAAAGAGAAGCGGTTTCAATTCCATAGATTTGCCCGCCGAAGAAAATTTTGTTAAAATATATCTCCAAAATTTCATCTTTGGTGAAAGTCCTCTCAATCCGCAAGGCAAGAATAATCTCTTTGATTTTTCGAGAGATTTTTTTATCCAGCGTCAAAAACATATTACGTGCCATTTGCTGAGTAATGGTGCTGGCACCTTGAGAAAAATCCATTCTGATTATGTCAATAAAAAGCGCTCTTATATTGCCTAAGATGTCAATTCCGAAGTGATGATAAAAGTTCTTGTCTTCCGTGACAATCAAAGCATCAATTAAATATGGCGGTAATTCGTGTAATGAAACAAGCTTTCGGCGCTCAAAGGCAAATAAATAAATCATTTTGCCGTTCCGATCATAAACTTCCGAACCGGAGCGCATAGTAAAGTTTCTAAGTTCGCTCGTGGGCGGCAATTCATCACTGTAAAACCATATTATTCCGAAAATTATACCGATGATGATGCAAAGCGCAATTCCAATTCGGTTTATTGCTGTCCGATGTTCTTCCCAATAACTTATATGCTTGCTTCGGGACATTCCTCTGTTCCTTCCAGCGTTTTACTTAATTCATAAGCAATTACGCCTGTTATCAAGCCTGTTACCAAACCGAGCAACATCAAAATCGGCAATAAATAAAGCACTGAATCCTTCGGAATAATCAGCCAGCGCACGCACAACACCTGAATTATGTTATGCACCACTGCTCCCGCCATACTGATGCCCAAAATGCTAAACTTGATTGGTAAAATATAAAGCAACCACATAATTATCAACGAACCTATGCCTCCGCATAAAGACAAAAGCGTCGCCGGACTCATTAAAGTTAAACTAGCCAAGCCGCCTAACAAGGTCTTCATTATATTGACCGTTAAGGCAAATACGACTTCCCCGCGCATCAGTAAATAAACTATTACCACATTGGCAAGCCCAATCCGCAAAAAAGGAAAAGGCAAAACTCGCACTGCTATGCTTTCCAACCAGTAAATAGTCGTCGCTAATGCTGTAAAAAAAGCGTAGCGTATCAGCTTATTTTTATTTGTAAATTCCATTTTTTGTCATTAAACAAATCCTTTCTTGCTCGTCAAGAGAAATGATATTATCTGAAACCTTGCAAGAAGTTAGATATTGTCAAGCCGTTGCTCTTTAACATTAAGCGACAGGAACCACTCTCCTCCGATTATTTTATCGGAAAAAAGATAAATCTTTCCTTAAGAAGATGCTCTCACTTGCAATCTTGTAAAGAGATGAATATTTAAAATTGAAGGCAATCTTAAAAGCTGCTTGACTAAAAAGGGAAGTTCGGAGAGAAAGACAAATATTGCGTATAAGGGGCCTATAATGAAGACAGATTTAGTGCTTAGCAATGCCGATGAATTAGTTTGCGTTTCGCTTTCAGGAAAGCCTTTATTCGGAAAAGAATGTCAGGATATTGATGTTTTAAGGCATCATTCAATTGCCGTGCACAGGGATATGATAATTGCCATCGGTCCCGCAGAAGAAATTGCTTCCGAATTTGACCCTATTTCTGAAATTGACTGTTCCGGTAAAGTAATTACTCCGGGCTTGGTAGATGCACACACTCATCCGATTTTCGTTCACACCAGAGAAGATGAATTCGAGCAGCGTCTGTTGGGTAAATCTTATGTTGAAATTTCCCAATCCGGAGGGGGAATTTTATCCACTATCAGAACAACTCGCCACGCTTCCGAAGAGGAACTTTTTAAGCTTGCATACAAGCGTTTGGAGAAAATGCTGTTTCAAGGAACTACCACAATTGAAGCAAAAAGTGGTTACGGTCTAACCACGGAAAGTGAACTTAAGCAATTGAAAGTAATCGGTGAATTGGCAGATAAAATGCCTCTGGATGTTGTTCCCACTTTCTTAGGTGCGCACGAATTTCCCGAAGAATATAAAGATAAACATGACGCTTATATCCGTATTTTATGCGAAGAAATGCTACCCGCTGTTGCCGAGCAAGGCATTGCCAAATTTTGCGACATCTTTACGGAAGCGCATACATATAATTTGACGGAAAGCAGAAAAATCCTATCCAAAGCGAAAGAGCTCAATCTGAAGCTGAAAATACACGCAGATGAATTAGAACCCATAGGCGGTGCTGAATTGGCTGCAGAAATGGGTTGCACCTCGGCTGATCATTTAGCACGCACTTCCGTAAAGGGAATTCACGCTTTGAAGAATGCGGGCGTCGTTCCTGTATTATTACCCGCAACCGTATTTTCGTTGGGAAGCACAAATTATGCACCTGCTCGGGAAATGATGGCTACCGGATTGCCTGTAGCTTTGGCTACGGATTTTAATCCCGGCAGTTGTAATTGCGATTCTCTCCCTTTGGTAATGGCTTTAGCTTGTTTACAAATGAAAATGACTCCGGCGGAAGTTTTGGCTGCTTGCACAATTAATGCTGCCGCAGCAATCGATCTGGAGCAGAAAGTCGGTTCAGTAACCGTGGGAAAACAGGCTGATTTATTAATTTGGGACATTCCGTCCTATAAATATCTTCCCTATCATTTGGGTAGTTCTTTCCCGCAGACTGTAATTAAAAGCGGAAGGATTGTGGATTTTCCTCTTCCCAAACCTTGATATTATACAAAATAATAGATGGATAACCAACTCCAAAATTTACCTTATAAAATTGTTGAAACACTTGCCATAACGCGGAATTATGCGCTGCTGAAAGCAATCAAACAACCTACAGGCGAGCTTGTGGTCATAAAATCTTTAGCACCTGAACGAGAAAAAGATGAGCAATTAAGGAATAATTTCCTGCTCTACGCGCGGACAATGCAGCTTTTGCAGCACACGAACATTAGGCACGTGTATGAACTTTTTGAAGAAGGACAAAGCGTATATTTGGCGGAAGAATACATTGACGGCAAAACACTGACAGAGCTTTTCCAAAACCCCACTTTTAATTTATCCGTTAATACTGCTCTGGATTATGGCTTGCAGATTATGGATGCAGTTCAGGCAGCTCACGCTAAACACATTATCCATGGTCAGCTAAACCCCGATTGCATCTATATTAAAACCGATAATACAGTAATTGTGGACGGTTTTGGCAAACCCTTTTCGAAAACTGTCTGTATGGAAGGTAATAATTTTACCATTCATCCTGTCTATTATCTTGCACCCGAACAGCTTAATTCAGAAACAAAAAACGCGGCTTGTGACATCTACTCTATAGGTGTTATCATTTATCAAATGCTGACAAATCGGCTGCCTTGGCATCTTTCAGACCTGACAAATCCTCTTGTATCTAAGGAAAAAACTATTTCTCAAATGATTCTTGATCCCGCTATTTTTAATCCGCAAGTCCCGTTTTGGTTATTTACCATTCTTCGTAAAGCTCTGCAAGTACCAATTATCAAACGTTTTCAGAGCATAGAAGAATTTCGTAACGCTTTGCTGGAAGAGAAAGAAATTTCCACTTTCAGCCCGCATATTTATCCTGCGCAGGAAGAAGCCAAAGTTTCTTCGGAACCTGCTTTGCCCGAACTTGAAAACAAAGTTGAAAAAGAAACACCAAAACTATATACGGAACCTGAAGAAAAAGCCATATCTGAAGAACCCGTTAAAGAAGAAATTACTCCTCCTCCGGAATCTGAAAAACCTCAAATTCCCGAGACTTCTGATGAAGTGGATTTTACCTCTTTTTTAGAGGAAAGCGACTATTCAGAAATTGATGAAAACCTCAAACTAACCCAAACTTGGGAAGAAAATCTTTTCCCTGAAGAGGAAGAAATTCCAATTGAAGAGCTCAAGCCTGCTTTTCAGCCTGCGGGCGAAATAATTACTCCTTCTCAACCGGAGCCGACGCCGCCTCCGGAGCCCGAAAAACCTGCTCCTATACTTCACATAGAAACTCCTCTTCCGCCGAAAAAAGAACCGCCAATTCGTCCTGCAGTCGCAGAAAAACCAGCTTTGCGTCCCTCTCCAAAAACAGCAGAAATTGAAGAAGAGCGGGAAGAGGAAATCAAGCCTTTAAGCAAAACCTTTAAAATCATCGCAATAGTATGCCTTATAGTAATTTTAATTGTGGCGGGAAAATATTTTTTCCAAAGTCGCAAAGTCGCTTTTCATCAACAAAGTCAGGATTCGACCGACATTATGCCTGAAGCCGAAGATGAAGTTCCCAAAGTCAAAAATGAGCCGATTGAAATGATAAGCATCAACGGAGGAGAATTTGTGCTGGGAAGTATGGAAGCTGAAGCTGAACCAGATGAATTCCCCATATTTTCCATCACAATACCCAATTTTTACATCAGCAAATACGAAATTACGCAAAAAGAGTGGATGATGGTGAACAGCACCAATCCTTCTCACTCTGTGGACAATCGTCGTCCCGTAGATAATGTCTCCTTTTTTGATGCGGTGGAATTCTGCAATGCCAAAAGCGAATTAGACGGTTTAATCCCCTGCTATAATTTTAAGGATAGTTTGATCATTTGCGATTTTAGGGCAAACGGGTATCGCTTACCTACGGAAGCGGAATGGGAATATGCTGCCAAAGCAGGTATAAAAGACAATTCAGTTCTTTATTCAGGAGGAAATGATCCCGATTTAGTTGCATGGTTTGCAGATAACAGCAGCGGTTATTCTCATCCGGTAGGTTTAAAAATACCTAACAGTCTCGGATTATATGATATGAGCGGAAATGTTATGGAGTGGTGTTGGAATTATTATCAGCCTTATGCTAATTCTAGTGCGCAACAATTTTCAGGTCCGGCTCACGGAGATCAACGCGTTCTGCGCGGAGGAAGTTTCCAATCTTCCGCTGTGGATATACGCTGCACAAAACGCTTTCACTTGCCGCCATGGTCGAAAGGAAGCGACATCGGTTTCCGTGTTGTTCGCTCTCTTTAATTCCAGCTTATCTCAATTTTATCATTTTTCTCGTTAGAGTTTTATTGTGCCACTGTAATTTACAGTAATAAATTCCAGAACTTACAAAATTGCCTTGCTCGTCGTTACCGTCCCAATCAAAAGCATATACACCGGCATTTTGTTCGCAATTAAGTAGCGTTTTTATCTTTTGGCCTTTCAGATTATAAATGCAAAGTTCAGCTTTGCTTTTTACTGGAAGGGAAAAATTGATTGTCGTGCTTTTAGTAAAAGGATTGGGATAATTCTGCATCAAGGCAAAAATCGGCTGAGGTGTAGTTTCATCTCCATTGAGTGTAAAATTAAAATCAATAGTGTCGGAAGGCTCACTAAAAGTCTCTTCCGAGCCGGTGAACAAATAGACTGACCGAACATAAATATGATACTCACCCGACATATTCAATATTCGTGTATAAGTCTGATAAGCATTTATCTGTTCTAAATGATAGTTACCCCAATTAAACCAAATCTTAAAATAATTCGGTGTGAGGAAACGCTCGCTTTTACCTTGTTCATCATTTGCTTTTAACTTTCTTTGTTCACCTTCCAGTTCCCAATTTAAGGTAAGCTGATTAGCCTGCAATTCATAAGTCAAATTAACGGGAGCGCGTAATCTTTGGAGGAAAAAATCTGCTCCTGCTGTTGTTTGTCCGGATTGAACCATTATAGTAACAGAATCCGCAGTATTGTAGTAGCCTTCTAAAGTTGCATAAAGAACATTCAAACCTTGATATGCCGGTAAGATAAAATTGCCGGCTGCATCGGGAGAAAATACTTCAGGACTATAACGTAAACGAACTTGGACATTTTCTACTTGCTCCGGAAACAAATCCAATGTAACATGTCCTGCAACAAAACCTTGCACATGATGCATTGTAAGAACGGAAACATCATCCATAACAAATACGCCGTCTTCTTCACCGTCCAAGTGTGTTACAAAAATAAAAATGGCATATTCAGCACCGGAAGGAATATTATCCAGAATAAAAGTATCAGTTCTCGGAGCAGAGGTATAATCCTGAGAACTCCATAAAGTGACGGGATTAGTTTGATTGGAATACAAAGCCTGTAAACTAAAAGCACAATTCGTAAAAGTTGAAAACCAAGTAAATTGCACACGCGCAGCCAATAAATCGTTGGTGTTAATCGTATTTAGATACGCGAAGCTGCTGCCTATATCAGCAGAGGTAAGGAAGCGGGCTTCCTGGCCTGAGGCATGTATATACTGTGCAGGTTGAAGATTGATGTTATAAAAAGTCTGGAAAGCGGAAGTTAAACCCTCTTCATCAAAATCAGCTTCTAAAAAAACATCGGGAATTCCGACCAAAAGAGAAAAAGCAGTAGTATAATCATATCCACTTATTTGGTAAATATGCATAGTAAAACCTATCAGACTTCCCTGGGTTACATCGCCGAAGATTTGCACGGTAAAAGTGAGAGGCAATGAACCTTGGGCAGAGATATTGACAACTTGCAAAGTAGGACTAACCGTTGCATTACCGTTGCTGCTTACACTTACATATAAGTTCACTGCTTCCAGAAAAGAAACATTTTGCAAAGTCAAGTGCAGTTCTCCCAATTCCGAAGGTTCGGCAAAGCAGTTATTATCATCAGTATAAGAGAAGTTCAAGCAATTGATATGTATAGCATTAACCATCAAGTCAAAGAGCAAGTCATAAGAAGAAAAAGCAGAGCTGATATGCAAATTGAAATGAATTATATGCTGATTTGGACAATCGGGAGCAATATAAACAGTAAAAGCGGGGGAAGTAGTTGCCGTTTGGTTATTCAGTAAAGTAGTTAATTCAGCAGTATTCTGAAGAATTGCGGTATAAGGATCGTTTGCCATTAAAGTCACTTGAGAAGCAGGAATGGAGCCCAAGCCGATATTTTTAATCACGAAAGCAAGATCTAAAGTTTCTCCTGCATCGGCAAGATTATTCCCGTTTCCTGATATTTCCTGCAAATGATTACTGAAAATAACCGGCTCAGATTGAATCTGATAATTTTCCACAGTGGTAAAATACAATGTCGTTTGAGAAGCTAAAGGTTGTGCGGTAACCGGATACTGATTATTAAAAGTATAGCAGATGCCGTATTGTCCCGTATGATCAGCAATTCCGACGGTTGCGTATTGTCCGTGATCTATATAATCTACTCCGTAATTGCCGCTGTCTACATTATTGAAAACTTTATATTGAAATAAAATCGGGCTATCCCCAGTCGGACTGAAATGGATGGAGGGATCATACAAAATAACTTGAAAAGTCTCTCTCAGATAAGGGTTAAATCGGTTTTTCATATTCTGCCATTGGATAATCTCGGCGTGCAGATTAGAATTGTAGGAATAGAGCACTCGACTTGAAGTATCGGTTAAAAGGTCATCCCAAAAGGGGGCAATTATAGGTCGCGGGACTAAAGGACCGGGAATTTGCCAATTCATCCATTCTATGCTGGTTTGGTTTCCGGGCATAATAAAACCGTTTGAACAGATTGAGATTTGACTGTATAAAACGCCATAAAATTTGAATTGGAAAGGCAAATTGACGGTGGCTACAGCTCCGTCTCCTTCAATATACACATCCGAAAGATATAAATCCGTACCGGCACCACCCAAGGAAGGATCTGTTTCAAGCCAGTTGTAGGGAATATAATTATTGTCCCCCGGACCGTAACAGATATAGCCGTAACTGTCCGGTCCCGTAAAATCGTCAGCAGAAGAAGCTCCCACCATTTTTGTAAAGTTGAAGGACTGCTCAAAGCACGAGGAGTTAAACAACTGTAGTTTAAATCGCACGGGGATCCCTTCCTGAACGGAATCAGATACAACAATAACAAAAGGATTCTGGATGGTTATTGTTTCTTCAGCATTGACAGTTCCAATTGTTTGATTCGAATTTTGGATATTAACTAAAGGATTGGAGCTTTCCAGAAGTACTTGCAAACCACTCACATTTACGGAAGACAAATTATGCAAAGTAAGATTCAGACTATTACTGCCGTGATTAAGCAAATTATCGTTTAGAGAATCAGAAGCGATTACGAAATTAGGACCGTTTTCCACGCAGTTAAAAGGCAAATCATAGGTCAAAGAATCGGTAGTCAGATGCAGATTCAGGAAAAGAGTTTTACCTTTGGGGGTATCCGATGCGATGGTTATCAGAAAATTCCGATCGGAAGCAGCTTGGGAAAATGGTCCTATATTGCCGAAAGATGCAGAGTCTTGATTGACGGTAACAAAGTCATCAAGCGATTGCAGCACTCCACGCACATTCGTTAAAGAAGTGAGCTCATTGGTGCCAAGAGTTACTGGAAAAGAAATTGAGGAACCGGCATGGCATTGCTGTAAAGCTGAGATATTTTGTAAAGAAACTGCAGGACTCCCGCTCACGATGGATAGGTTTGTTTGAAACGGTCTGTGATTAGGTTTGGTAACAGTTAATTTTGCTGTCCCTGTTGCTGCAGAACCATAATTTAATCTGACATAGCCTTCCTCATTTGTAAAGCCGCAGACATATATCTCAGACGCTCCTTTGGTCAAAGTAGCCCATGCATTTTCAACGGGAGTTCCGTCTGTTTTGGTTACTCGCACTATTATATTTCCGCCTGTATCGAATAAAATGGAAGAAGTTTGAACATTTATCTCGCTAACTTGTTTCAGCCAAATATCAATTCCGGGATCGCCTATCAGATTAATCTGCTGCATATACATATTGATGTAATTAGCCGGATTTTGAGGATAATTCGCCATAACGGCAAGTTTTCCTCTTACCATTGCAGGTCCGCATTGTGATATTTCATTTTTGTATAAGCTGAAAGCTACCCCCGCAGTAACTATATTATTAAGGCAAGTATGAGTTCCTCCTGAAGCGCCTATAACACCAATCATTCCTCTCGGAACTGAAGGAGAACCTAATCTGAGCATTCTTTCAGCTTGAGAAACATAGCTTGAACCAAAGTTTGCCGTAAAACAAGTAATATAGCAAAAAAACGGATATTTTCCTGTGTTATTCAAGTTATTGATGTCGGTAGAGCTCCACCCGCTGAAATCTCCGTGTCCACGATACCAATACATTCCAACACCGGAATTAATGGCAGCGTTAATTTGACTGGGAAAAGGTGCTGAAAAGGCTTCAGTTAATTGAGCAGTGGAATTGTAATCCAGCAAGAGATTTTTTACATAATTGATAGTAGTTTGGCATGATAATCCCGATGAGCTGACATCCGCTACGAGAAAAGTTTTATTCAACCAATTGGAGCTAGAGACACCCTGAAGTTTTTCGTAAGCCAAAATACGGTTGACTGCAGTTTGAAGTTCATCGTTGCTGGAAAAAGTTATTCTTCCGATAAACGCATCAGGAATCAGGTCTGTCCCGTCTAAAAGAGTATATTTGTAATCACCGACCATATTATAATCGAAAAGTTCCGTGTATGTCGGAACATAATTTGGACCGCTTGTTCCTCTTCCCCAAATTAAAATAAATTCGGGGGGATTTTGCCAGTTATCATAAGCGGATTGCAAGTAGTTTTTAATATCTGCATTAGTTGTTCCAAGCGTGGAGACATTGACCAGATGGACATCATATCCCTTTTCATGCTTCCAATCAGCCAAAGGCTGCAATAAACCTGTTAGAGATGTTCCGTTATAGAAAATAACATAACTTCCCGGAGCTTGTACATCTGGCCTGATTGCATCTCTGTTTAAGCAAATAGACTTCAATAAGGATGCTGTCGCGGGTGTCAAATGATTAATCGCCGACGAATAATTTTTCTGCGGAACGAACTGCACCTTGATATCGGCTTGTGTTAAAGTTGCCAGCACGCGAGTGTTTTGATCATAGCGAAAAGGTCTTATACAGATTGAAATAAGGCGATTTCCGCGCATTGACATTGGCTGAGAAATAGACAGCCATTCTGAAGGATCAAGGGCAGCGTCCCTTTCCTGATAATCAACATCTTCATAAGTGCGAATGGATTCACCGCTCAAACCGATTTCCGCATCATAACCTTCAGGAATGTAAAGCCAGCTTTGCACTTGAGGCATGCCGGACATATTTTCCGCCCAAGTTTCCCCTTCAGCATCAGCAGGTAGAGTAATTTTATTGATTTGACGACCTTTTTCTTCACACTGATAATTAGAAAATGAAGGTAATTTGAAATTAATCTGCCACTCTTGTCCCCCCTTCTGATTCAATTCTAAACTCCGTCCCCATAAAATAAAAACAGCCGATATTGCCATGATGCTAAGTACTATTTTACGCATTCGTTTGCCTCGTTTCAAAATTAATTAGATGAAGAAGCAATTTCTTAGCCATATCTTTATAATAATTATAGGATTAGGGATTCTATGATTAAGATTGCACTTCTCCTTTCCGACCGATAAGTTCATAAACAGGAACAGAAAGTTCTTTTCCTTTTATTTTAACATTATCAATAAAGCGTGCATCCATTACGTGTTTAACTTTCTCATAAGTGGGAGCGCTGATAATAATTTTTGATTGAGTCATCACTTCTTTATTCAAAGCCTCCAAACGAGCGCCCAAATTGACTGTGTCACCGATAGCGGTATAATCAAAAATTTGTTCCGAACCAAGATTACCGACAATAGCCGTACCGGAGTTGATTCCAATGCCGATATCAAAAATATCACGCCCTTGTTCCAGCCAATTCTTTTGCAGTCTTTTCAGTTCGTCACGCATATCCAAAGCAGTTTGGCAAGCCTGTAAAGCATGTTCTTCTTGCGGAATCGGCGTCCCGAACAACGCTACAATTTCGTCTCCGACAAATTTATCCACAATACCGTGATTTTTTATCACAATTTGAACCATAGCTGTAAAATATTCTTTTAAAATTTGCACAGTTTCTTCAGGTTTGTGCCTTTCAGCATAAGCAGTAAAAGAACGGATATCGGAAAAAAGCACAGTAATTTCCTGTTGAGAACCGCCATACTTTAAATTCTGCGGATTTTTCAAGAGTTCATTGACCAATTCCGGAGCCATATATTGCCGGAAAGCATTTTTGATAAAGCGCTTGTCTCTTTGTGATTTCACATAGTGGCTCACGAGAGAGGCTACATAAATCAATGTCAACATGCAAATAAATTTAAGCGGCTCAACCAAATGAGCATTGCCGGTAAAAAGCAAATACGAAATGACCAAAGTAACAATTATAAGCCCCAAAGTGATGATTAAAGAATATTGCGGCTTCCATCTTGCGAGCGCCAAAAAGATCAGAATGCAAGCCAAAAGTTCTATACACAAAAGAAGCCAAGGACTGTAATGCCGCAAAAAGTGCCCATTAAGAGCCATCTCCAAGAAGTTTGCCTGAACTTCTACTCCAGACATTAAGCGTGAATGGAAAGGTGTCAAAAATTGATCGTGCAATTCATCTATTGTGGCACCAATCAATACGATTTTATCTTGAAATACGCCTTTTTCCACGAGTTCATTGTAAGAATTGAGGTCCAAACCGGCAGTATTCAATGAATCGTCATCCAAAACTTGAGAAAACGAGATTTGCTTAAAAGTATCAGTCGGACCGTAATAATTGATCAAAGCTTGAGAACCGCGGACAACTGGAATGCGAATTCCCGCTACATTCAAATATCCGTTACCGGTTTTCACACCTTGTTCCCAATCAGGTCGTGAAACTCTTCTGTTTGCCAAAGCTGCAATGCCTAAAGAGTAGATGGGCTTGTCATCGAACTTCTTAAATAATTCGTAACCGCGTAGATAACCGTCTCCGTCAACTTTCATGTTGACTAAGCCCCAATTGACGCGTTCAGCCAATAAAGGTTGAATGGGAGGCAGAAGTTGTTGTATGTGAGGGCGAGATGCATCTTCTATTAATTTTCCTGCCATGATAACATTGCCTGCATCTTTTGCGGCAAGAGTCAAAGCTGCATCAGCATTTGGATTGGAGTATTCCGTAAATTCAAGATCAAAGATAATTTGCCTGGCACCTGCTTTTTTTAAGTTAGAGATAAGTTTAGCTTGAAGTTCACGCGGAAAGGGCCAGGAAAGATTCAAATCCTGAAAAGTATTATTGTCAATAGCTACGATTACAATACTGTCAGAGACGGGAACTGCACCTCTTAAACGAAAGAAAGCATCTTGGACTTTGTGTTCCAAATTGGAAAAGAATGAGAACTGGAAAAGAATTTCCACAAACAAAAAAATGATAACCGGGATGATAATCTTACGCAGAATCCGCATTTGTATTTTCTCCTTATGCAAATATCTATAATCTATAGCCTAAAATCTTTGGGTCAAAGTCAATCGCCAGATCGTCGTAGTATAATTTTTGTGTTGGGTATCATGATTTTTATAGATTTGCCAACCCAAACCCGTTGAAATATAAGTAGCGGGAAAAGGATTGGCATTCGCACCCAAAGTTAAATAATTATAAGCTTGCTTATCCTGATCACCGCTCAGCGTAGTCAGATGATATTCCAACCAGGGATTGAGTCTGTTTTCCCAAAAACCGTATTCACCACGCATAAAGAACCCGAAATTGTTTCGAGTTAAAGAAGAATCTGCTTCCGAACCGTCTTGCACATTATTGATAAAATTAAATTCGGTCTTAAGCGGAATTGATTGAAAGCGGCTGATAATTCCGAGTGAAATATTATTTGTATCGTAATTATATAATTTCTTCAGGCTTTTAGCTTCCATTTCCGTTTTACGAGAGCTGTTACCTATGCGCCAATTAAGTTCAACCGTTGTAGGGGCATAAGATATCTGATAAATTTCATAACCGATACCTGCGGAAAACAAATTGTTATCAGATTTATAAGGAATATACAAAGTGGAATCTGTAAGCTCTATTTTGTCGTTCATTTTATTTTTTGCCCAGTTTTCCGTATAAGCAAAAGATAAATACGGGTAGCGCGGAATACGAAGAATGCTTTGCAAAAATAAACTGTTGTTCGTATTTGTTTCCAAATTAGTATCGGAAAGATTATCTTTCTGCTGAGTAAAACCCCCGCTCAGAGCCAAATAATGCTTAAAAGTATACTGGTCCGAGATAATGAGTTGTGAAGCATCGTTTTGCATGTAATTAGTGCTGAGTGCATGAAAAGAAGCTCCGGTCTGCGAATAACCGGCATTAAGTAAATTGTTATGGCTCACACTTCTTAAAAAAGCTTTCCACGCGAACATAGATTCAAATCCCGATAACTTGAGAGAAATGGGGAGCGGTTCCATATTGGTATTGATGATAAAAATATCGGCAAAATCAGCAGGATTTATGGAAAGGGAATCGTCTTTGGAAAGATAATCATTTAATTCGGCATTGGTAAAAGGACCGGGAAGAGTATTGCGATTGTAAAGACTGCCTGCTCCTTCTATGCCCAATACGCATTTAGTTCCCGGAATATTTATTCTGGTATCTATACTGAAGACGAGATTATCTTGAGGATTGACCAATTGAACGGAATCAGGGGTCATAATATATTTTTTATCCAGGGAACTGATAATATCTCTGTTTCTCGTAGTCGTAAAGCCGAGGGAAAAGCCTTCTTCTTTTCCCAATTGCAATCTGGTTCCGAAAGCTTCCTGTTTGAAAGTCCCTCCTGTATAAGCAGTTTCTTTTGTAACGTGATTTACATATTTATAGCCGTCAGTTTTGCGAACTATTTCACCGTGAGTAAAAGTTAGGGCAAAGTTGCCGGTGTGAAGTTTAGTATAGATGCCTCTGATATTTTTGTCATGCATAGTCAGATTACTCAGATAGGGAGTATAATCTCCCGCATAAGTATCCCAAGAAGGAAGAGAAGCTCCGAACAGAAACCTGTTCACATTTTGTTTATCTTCCTGCTGTAAAGTTGAAATATAAGTTTGAGCTTGTAATTTTAATTTTTCGTAATTGGCAAATAAATTCAAGCTTGTCCACCCGTCATCAGTATCGGAACCGAAAGTGCTTGCTTCTTTATCATTAGCGGTAGCCGTTATATTCGTGCCGGCATTCCAATTTCCGCGTAAGTTAAGTGGTAAATTAGTAATGCTTGCGGAAGGTTTTACTTCTGCAATCCAAGTATCGCTGTAAATTTCTGCGCTTTGTTTTGTTTTAGCTGTTATGTAAGCCTTATAAATTCCCGGTTTAGGTAAGCCCTCACGATACAATAACATGTTTTCGCCGATATAAGCTCTATTTGTTACATCTTTACCGTTAACGAATATTTTTATGCTTTCCTTATCCAAAAGCCCTTCCAAAGCAAACAACGACACTGCCAAAGTATACCCGTCCTTGGCAGAAAAAGAAGTTTCGTCACTTAATAAGATAAAATCCCGGGATAAATTTCCTGCTTTTACTTCAGTTTGAACAACGAAAGGATGAGTTTCCGCTTCCGATAAAGGATAGGTTTGCACTTCACCCGACTTCAGGGTAAACCTGAAGTAATATTCATAAGCTTCATCAGCTCCTGAGGGAACGGGCAAATATGCTCTCATCATTAGAGAGTTCAAGTTTTCCGGTTCCAGCTTCACGGAATTATATACGGCACTCCTACTTACGCGGTACATAACTTCCGCCGATTCCACATCCGATAAACCTTCAAGAATTTCGGCTTTGATTTCCGTTTCTTGATTTGGCTCTAATGCTGCAGGAGGAATATGATTAACAACCAAAGCCGGTAAGTTTAGCGCCAGAACAAGAAAAAAGGCACAGCCAACAGCTTTTATTGTGCTATTTGTTTTCATACTCATCTCATTCAGCTTCTCTTAATAGGTAATTTCCAAATATTTGATGTTCCCGTTAGCATCAATAATTTGGATTCTTATAGTTTTTGGAGAAATCTGATTTACGCTTTCAATCTCTTTCTGCTCAGCATCCGTTACTTCACCAACTTTTGTTTCTCTGACATAAACTTCACCGTCTGAACCGCTTTCAGCAGAATAACCTTGCACAACATTTTTACCTTTTCCGCTGTCTTTATTCTGCACGATAACTTCGCCTTCCAAAACTATAACTTGCGTCACATTATTCGCATTGTAACGAATGATAAATTCCGTCCCTTTTACGGAAGCCACCGTATTTGGCGTTTCCGCTTGATATATCCCTTTGATTTTATTGCTGATTTGAGAGAAAACACTGCCAACCGAAATGACAGTTGTTTTATTCAGCTGCTTATTTTGTTTGACGGCAGAAAAACGAACTATTGAATTGGGAAAGATTTTAACTGTGACGCCGCCGTCCGCATATTTAATTGCCGCATAAGCATCTTTACTAGTAAAAATCTCATCATTGTCATAAAGCAGCTCGCCGTTTGTGAATTTAACCGCTTCCTGATTACGATACAACTGCACGCTCCCTTTACTTTTAACCAAATAAGCGATCGGTTCCGCGGAAAATAATGCTAAAAAACTTGCCAACAAGAGGGTCAAACAAATCCATTTCTTCATTTTTCTCTCCTAATTATCCTGCAGTTCCACTTCTATTTCTTTTCCCGATAAATCTTTAACTAAATCAACAGCCTCCTGTCCCGTATAAACGCGACCTTCATAAAACACTGCACCCGTTACATCATAACCTTGAGCAAAAGTATCTTGAATTGTTTCATTATTGAGCATCATCAACGCTGCTTTTAATTGAGAAAAACTCCCTGAAGTTTCAGTATCGGCAACATACCGAAAAACATACCAATCACTTTTGGCAGTTTCTGCAGAAGAGTCATTTGTATTGGAGAGAGCGTCGCTTTCGGTAAAGACACCGGTTGATACTTGCCACGCATAAATGTAATTATCCTGAAAAGGCAAAAAATCGGTGAAAACATTGGATGTCAATTCCCCTTCATATACTTTTCTGCCGTCTGTTTCCACAGAATTGGCAGTGGGCGGATGAGCGGGTGTAAATTCGCGTATAATCAATCTGTATTTACGGAAAGGCTGATCGTAAGCTGAACTGACTGAATTCCACATAAAAGTAATCGGTCGCAGATTAATTACCGGCGGATTTTGTCCTATGGGCTTACCCGGATAACTCAAAAAAACTGCACTTATATTTTTAATGGTAACGGTAAATGACACAGTCACAAAGTCCGAAGGATTAGGATTGACGCCATCTGCATTTATCGGCTCAATCTTGAAATTAAAAGTCAAAGTCCCGTCCGGAAAATTTCCTGCCTGCAAAGCGTCCCGAAGAATGGGATTGCTGTTTATTATAGTATCAAAACTGATGTCTCCTTCCGGTTTATACAGTTTATCGCCTTCATTTTTATTGATGAAATCCCGATTCGTCAAGGTAACGCTTGTCTGCAATTGCTCTTTTGACTTATATCGCACTTGACTGACCATCTGCACATTATTCCAATTAATATTCAAAGTCAGCATATAGCGAAAAGGAGTATTTGTATTGTTTGTGATTACAAGAGAGGTAAGCAATGGCTGATTTTCAGGATTGACAGGATCAAATTGAGCAGTATTCAAAGAATTTACAAATATGGAAGGCGGCATAAAGACGGCAGAAACAGACGAGGTTTGTGCCGAAAGTCCGCCTGCCATCAAAAGTATTATTAAGATAAAAAGCGTTGGTCTTCGCATTTTTCCTCCGATACTAAAGGTTCAAGTCTTGTTAAAATCAGACAAAGCAGCCTGAATTATGCGATTCAATAAATTACCGAAATCAATTCCGACAGCTTTGGCAGCCATCGGTGTTAAACTTAAAGGTGTCATTCCCGGCAGGGTATTTACCTCCAAAAAATAAAAGTCAGTGCCGTCATATCTGAAATCAATTCTTCCGTAACCGGAACACTCAAAAGCCTGCCATACGCGCATTGCGTAAGACTGCACTTTTTCCGCGGAACCGGAAGGAAGCTCAGCCGGCACATGATAATCAGTATTTCCTGCACTATATTTATTCGGATAATCGTAAAACCCTTGATGGGGCTTGATTTCTACTACGGGTAAAACCTGCTTGTCCAAAATCGTGACTGTCAGTTCCCTTCCGTCTATATATTCTTCCACCAATACTTTATCGGAAAATTGAAGAGCATCATTTAATGCTTCCTTCAATTCAGTCTCTGAAGAAATAATATGCACTCCGACAGACGACCCCGCTTCTGCAGGTTTAACAACTAAATATCCTGTCTGACTTCTTAAATCCAATTCATTAAGTAATTCGGTAAAAGACTTAACATTGCCGGTCGTTATTTGCTCTTTATTAAGAGAGCAAAAATCGGGAACGGGAATGCCGATCTGCTTGGCAATTATTTTGGATAAAAGTTTATCCATCGCCAAAGCGCTGGCTTTATATCCAGAACCGGTAAAAGCAAAACCGCAGCCTGTCAGCATTGCCTGTAAAATACCGTTTTCACCTTCACCTCCGTGCAAACCGATAAACACTAAATCAGGTGCTTGTTTTTTCAAAGCTTGCAGAAGTTCAAGCCAATCTGCATAATCTGCCGGATCTATCTCCGTAACTTCATATCCGTTCAATCGTAATTGCTTAGCTATTTCGGCACCGGAAACCAAAGAAACATTCCTCTCAGGAGAATTGCCTCCCAGGAGAACAGCTATTTTCAACATCTGTTTGCATAACCCTTTACTTTTAATATTAAATTTAATTTTATCACTGCTGAAACTATATTCTGTGTCAAGCCAATTGTCAGCCCAAATAGGAAAAAGCTATTTGATGATCCGGAAAAACAGCTTAAGTTCCGCTCCCATCGCTGCTTTCAATCTTGTTGGTCCCTTGCTGTTTGCGCCGCATAAGTCAAAAGCCATAAACCTTTTGCCGAGTGTTTGAAACAATTCTTTATACAAGATGAGGCTTGCTCCTTTTTTCATTTCTTCCGGTTGAGTTGCCATCAACCAACCGTATGCTGTTTGTTCACGATCGTTGATAATCGCTATGGAGCTTACTATCTCATTATCACGCAGGATATTATATTGTTCCAAAATCCCTTCTTCTATGCCTGTTTTCATTAACCGCAGCACCCCTTCCCTGTCTTGCGGAAAAAAATGCTCTTTGCGTTCATACATAGCGTAGACCAATTCCAACATACGCTCCGGAGCTTTTCCGGCTGAAAAAGCATAACCTTCACGCTCTGCTCGTCTTATTTTTGCCGCTTCTCTCAAAAAGAATTCCGCTGGCACCTTCAAATTTAGAATATAAGTATAACGCGGAACGGCATTCAATCCCGCTTCCGTGAACCCGCGAATGTCCCATACTTCAGGTGTCATACTTAAAAGCACCTTTGTGTAGTGCCGCTTTAAATATTCCCCCATCCGCAGCATAATTTCATACTGCAGAAGCTGATTACGATTAGCATTCTTGCGTTCCGGTAGGGTAAAAAACACCGGTGTGTAATAAACCAAAGTGGGATTATAGGCTTGGCTCAAGTGAAGAAATCGCTTTTCGTATAAAGGTAGCCAGGCAACCGGATTATCATTTTTCGTAACAATCAGCACCTTAGGAGTGATTGAATAAAGCCCCCCCACCGCTTGCATCCAAATAGGATTAAACCACACGGGCAAACCCGGATTTAACTCTTTCGCTTTCTCCGGAGTTACCATTAAACAGTTGAAATAATCCACAATCAAATCTGTCTTGTCAAATATATTTTTGCACAGTTTCCAAAAGTTCAGACAATTGGAAAGGCTTGATGATATAATCAGAAACACTGTTAGTAACGGCTTTACAGACATTTTCCACTGTTGCGTATCCCGTCATCAGAATGCAGAAAAGTTTGGGGTCTGCAGCAATCATTTCCCGCATAACTTCAATTCCGTCCCTTCCCGGCATAACCATATCTATTACAGCCACTTGATATTTGCCAGCTTCAAAAATGTCCATTGCTTCTTCTCCACTTTCTGCTAAATCAACTTCATAATCATTTTCGCTTAAATAGGTTCCCGCCACTTCTCTTAATAATCTGTCATCGTCTACAATGAGTATTCGTGCCGACATTTTTTTACCTCGGACAAATATTTTCCCTTAATTTTATTTTTTATTCACCTTAATTTTCAGTCAATAAAAAAATACACTTCGCTCTGATTGCTTTGCCCAACAAGGAAAATTGCTTGACTGATTATCCGCAGTTTTTTTTAAGGAAATAATAGATAAAAAAAGACGGCAGCAAGATGCCGCTTAAAAATTCAGGAATATGGATAAAGTTAGTATGCCAATTATTAAACCACTAAAAACATGGAACAGAAAAGGCTCCGATGATAAGAAAGGCTTCCGCCCCGCAAAGGAAGAATCATTTTTCCCGCGTTGGTTCGGAATTCTGCTGTGTGTCCTTGTCCTTATTTTAGCGGGATTGTATATTTATAATTGGCAGAATTGGCGGCAAACGCGGCAGAAATTGGCAAAAGCGGAAAAAGAAAATTTGGAATTACGCCGGAAACTTGATTATTATTCAGCAGTAGTTGATTCCGTCTATCAGAAGCTTGATTCTATGCATTTATTGGAGCACCGCTCTTCCGCCGACCATTTTTATCCTTATTATCAAGGTGACAAAACCGACCCAGTTTCCGATAATACTTTTGTCTACGATTCCTATTTGGATGCGCGTGTGAATTCAATTGAAGATCAGCTCCGCATCATCAGCGGTTATATGGGTAGCGGTGCAAACTATGGCGGACCACAAGAAGAAGACGCTTTACCGGATATTTTGCCTGCCAAATCCGGTCCTTCCATTTGGCCTACTTTTGGTCGTCGTTCAGACGGCTGGGGTATGCGCATGCATCCTTTTTATCATCGTTTGGCATATCACTACGGACTTGATATTTCCAATCGGGAAGGAACTCCTATCTACGCCACTGCAGACGGAGAAGTTATTCTGGCAGGTTTTGATCCCGAATACGGAAAACTAATCAAAATTGAGCACAAAGGCGGCTTTGAAACCCGTTACGGACACCTTTCCAACTTCAAAGTAGCGGAAGGTGATAAAGTCCGCAAAGGACAAATTATTGCGCTGATGGGCTCAACCGGAATGTCTACGGGACCGCATCTCCACTATGAAATCATCCTGCACGGACAAAAAGTCAATCCTTCCCGTTATCTAAATCCCGCGTCGGAAGAGGATTATTACTCATTCCGATGATTGCTTCTTTTTGCGCGCGGTTAATCACTCCTTTTGCGCCTCTGAAACCGGCTGTGCCGTATTCTTCTTTTTCCGATGAAGATTTGGTTATTGCAGTTGACGGCGGATATCAAATGTGCCGTAAATTGAGCATCAAACCAGCAGTTTTAATAGGTGATTTCGATTCCCTTAACCCGGAGGAAAAGGAACAGATTGAAGCAGCAGAAATAAAGGTCCTACCCCATTCGCAGCACAAAAATGAAACAGACACTGAATTGGCTGTGCAGTATTGCCTTCAAAACAGCATCAAAGAAGTATATATATACAATACTTTAGACGGGCGTTTTGACCATGCGCTGGCGCTGGTGCAAAATCTGCTGGAAGCCCATCGGGCAAATATCAACTGCAGAATAGTTTCCTCTTCGCAAATCGTTTTTCTTTTGGCTGAGACGACAAAAACGGATTTCCCGACAGGCACAATACTTTCACTCCTTGCAATTTCTCCTTCCGCAACTTTCATTTCCTCGCTCGGTTTGTTTTATCCTTTAGACGAGTTAACTCTTTTCAATTGGCAATCACGCGGTATCAGCAACAGCGTCACGGAACCGGAGCAGATAATCACTCTAAAAAACGGAACAGCACTTGCCGTTGTGACCTTGCAAGACGCCAATCAGCCTAAAAGTTAACCCTTCCCTGAAACAATAATTTTCATTTCCTAATACATTTCCGCAAAATTAAAGTTATATTCCGATAATATGAACTTAACTGCATCTAAGAATGCTTCTTTCCCCTATTCAACGGGAGGTCAACGGAGGCTTACCCTCCGTTAACCCTCCGCTAACCCCCCGCTTCAGATAAGAGCCGCATCTCCATTTTTAATTAAAGAAATTAGCACTTTTTTATTCGGTAGCCCCCATTTTATTCGGTATATATTAATAGAGGCTGCTGTTTTAGGAAACGGGAATAATGAGTTAAAAAAATGCCTAACTTTTTAGCTTTCAATAAGAAAAAGCAGCAGCTACAGAAAAATTTGGAGGAAAACATGAAGACAGTTTTTAGACACAATCAAGCAGGATTAACCGGCAGAATGGATGACCTTATCCTTTATTATCGGCGGGATTTGGAGCAAATTCTGGCAAAAAAATACACCAAACCGGCTCATAATCCTAATGCAGACCGCCTGAAAGCCGTTATGGCAAATCTCAAAACCTTGCAACCATCCGCGGGTTATATCCAAAATTTTAAGGATTACTTAATCCGATATAACAATTTACCCGCTAGCAAAAATAAGCATATGGTCACTTGGAACAACCTGTGGCTGAAAGTTATTTACGCTATGGCAAAATCAATTCCCGGTCTTGACTTGATGACTCTATCCCGCGAGCAAATCTATTCCGAGAATTTACCCTGCAAAACTCTTTGCTCTGCCATTGAAGCAGGTCTCCTTCCCAAAGTGATGGATTTTCAAAGATATAATAATCCGATTTGAAAAAATCTGCTCAAAAAATAGCGGCAAGAAGGAAAAGAAGAAAAACATAGATTGAAATTTATTAAATTACTGAACTAAAGTCTACGCCGCTTTTATTTAAACTTTATAAAAATAGGTCTATTGCAAGAAATGTAGTTGCTATTTGGCGAGTAAATAGTCGATGATTTT